>JAZLGS010000060.1:0-89704 GCA_045616425.1 Treponema sp. | reverse complement strand
CTGCCCGGTGGCCATGGCGGAGGTGCAATACCCGTTCCCATCCCGAACACGGAAGTCAAGCCCTCCTGCGCCGATGATACTGCCCTCCGGGCGGGAAAGTAGGTGGCTGCCGGGCTTTTTTCTCTTTAAATACATCCTTCCATCTGCATTCCTTTTTCTTCCCGCTGGAAACTTGACCAAATACAAATTGCTGTTTACAATAAAAATTGATTTATATATATGGGTGTGGAATATAAAGTTGTAATTGAAAATCTTGATTTATTATCAAAGATTTGTGGGGCAAATGATTCAAATCTTAAATTGATAGAACAAGAATTGAATGTTCCATTGTATACTCGTGGAAATGAAATCTATATTGAAACTTCTGATGAAACTATAAGGCAAAAATTTAGTTTTATAATTGACAGAATTCTAGATGAGTTTAAGGATGGATGTGCTGATTTTGAAGCGGCTGTTTGTTCCGTATTAAATGTAAAACTTCATGCGGATATTTCTGGATCTGCAATAATTATTCCTGGTGCTGAGAAGCGAATTTATCCAAAGACTCAGAATCAGGCTTATTATATACAATGTCTTCGGAAATATGACATGGTGTTTTGTACTGGACCGGCAGGTTGTGGGAAAACTTTTTTAGCAGTAGCAGAAGCGTTACGGCTTGTTTTATCCAAACAGAAATCTTCAATTATATTGACTAGACCTGTTGTTGAGGCTGGCGAAAGTCTCGGCTATCTCCCTGGTGATTTAGAACAGAAGATAAGTCCATATTTGCGACCTTTATATGATGCAATGGAATCAGTTGCTTCAAAAGAAACTGTGAAGCGTCTTTTGGAGACTGGAATGATAGAATCGGCACCACTTGCATATATGAGGGGGCGTACATTGAATAATAGCGTGATAATTCTGGATGAAGCTCAGAATTGTACATGTGAACAAATGAAAATGTTCTTGACACGAATGGGGACTTTGTCAAAGGTGTTTATTACAGGAGATCTTACTCAGATTGATTTACCAAAAAGAGTTCCGTCTGGCCTTACTCATGCTGTTTCACTCCTGTCTGGGATAACGGAAATCGGTATGATGAAACTTGATGGTTCTGATGTGATTAGAAATCCTTTGGTTAGGAAAATCGTTAAGGCGTATGAAAATGAACAGAATTTTAGATGATAAGAATACAGAAAAATCAGAATCGTTTAATATTGTAAAATTATTAAAAAGTTGCTATCCGCAAATTATTCTGACTGTTCTAGCCTATTCGGCTATGGCTTTCCTTTCTTTTCTAGGAGTAAGCAAAAATGTAACTGTTGCGGCATTGGTTTTAAATGATTATGAAATCGGACAGATTGCAGAACGTACTATTATTGCAGAACGGAATTTGCCTGCTACAATGGATTATCCTGTTGTTGTACAAGAAGGCGAGAAAGTGACTAGAAAAGGTTTTCCGATTACAGAAGATGGTTACCGTAAACTTGAAAAAATGGCAAATACCAGGGAGTATATAGATTATAGGGCTTATATAAACACTTTAATTTATTTTGCCTGTCTGGTAATTTTATGGATTTTTCTTTTTTCACAAGGGTTGGTTGCAAAAAAAGTACGTTTCAAGGAAATTGTTACAGAGGTTTTGTTTTTCATTGCTACGTATTCTGCAACTTTATTTGGTTCCCGATTACCTGTCTTAAGTTCATCTCCATACCTTTTGTGTATTTGTATTCCTTCATCGCTTGCAGTTTTTCTTATAGCAATTTTGTTTGGTGAAAAATCAGCAATAATGTATACCATCGTATCAGTTTTGGGTATTTTAAATGCCTCTGATTATAGCCTTGTCGTAACGTTATATTCATTTGCAACATGTCTTGCTTCTGCCAGAATAGTCAGAAAAATTGAGAACCGCATTCATATGGTTTTTGTTTCACTTATGATTGCTGTTTTAAATATTGTTTTTATTTTTATTTTGAAAATAATATTTAATGGAGCTTTTACAGACGGCCTGTTCCTGATTTTAGGAATTTTCTTTAATGGTTTTATTTCTGGAATTCTTACACTTGGTCTTATTACACCTTTAGAACAACTTTTAAATACTGCATCTATTTTCCGGCTTATGGATTTAAGTGATACAAATAATCCTATAATGGGAAAACTTTTAATAACTGCCTCCGGAACTTATAATCATTCGATGATGGTCTCACGCCTTGCTGAAATTGCTTGTAAGAATATTGGTGCAAATTTTATGCTTGCTCGTGTTGGCGGATATTATCACGATATTGGCAAGATGGATAAAAGTGAGTATTTTGTGGAAAATCTGAAAGATCCCGATGATAATAAGCATGGTGATATGAATCCGTCTCTTTCTGTTTCAATAATCCGCAGTCATGTAAAGAAAGGTGTTGAACTTGCACATAGCCTCAGGCTTCCACCGCAGGTTATTGATATAATTGCTGAGCATCATGGAAATGATGTAATCGCATATTTTTATAATAAAGCTGTTGAGTCAAATCCTGATGTTTCTAAAGCAGACTTTTCATATTCTGGAAATCCTCCTTCATCGAAGGAAAGTGCAGTCGTAATGCTTGCTGACGTAGCAGAAGCTGCTTGCCGTACGCTTGACAATCCAACTCCGGCGCGGCTTGAAAAATTCATTCAGATGCTTATTTCAAAAAAACTTGAAGAACATCAGCTTGATAATAGTGATTTGACATTTAAGGAATTGACGGTTGTAAAAAATACTTTTGTTGATCTTCTTTCTGGGTATTATCATAATCGTATTAAGTACCAGAATCAGAAAGATCCTGATGATATTGATAATTCAAAAGCTGGCGAAAAAAAACTTGAGAAAAAGGAAGCTGATGAATCCGATGAAAAAAATAATGTCGATATAAAATCAAAAAAAGGAAAAACAAATGGCTAACAGAGTTTTGGTTTCAGTTCAGGATGGAATGCCTGAACCTGTCTGGATTGGGAATATAGAAGCATTTGTTTTGAAAATAATGAATATGCTTTCGTTTGATGGTGAGGAAATTTCAATTCTTTTCTGCGATAATGTTTTTATACGTGAGTTAAATAAAAATTACAGAAATATTGATATGCCAACTGATGTCCTGTCATTTGAAAATGGTGAAGAATATGAGGATGAAGATGGTTCGGTCTGGAAAGAGGCTGGGGATATTGCTATAAGTGTTGAAATGATTGGCGAGAATGCTAAATATTTTGATATTAATGATAACGATGAATTAAAGCGTCTACTTGTTCATGGGGTATTACATCTTAATGGAATGGATCATGGTGAAGAACATATAGAGCCAGGCAAGAAGCCTGAGTGTGAGATGCTTGTCATTCAGGAAAATCTGCTGGAAAGAATTGCAGATGAAAAGTTAATGTAACGTTTGATACGTTACTTTCATTTATTTTAGGGTCCAGTAATGAGTTTTTTCAATTTTATACGTAAAAAAGAACAGCCGGAAGATTCTGTTCAAGATCAGATACTAAATGAAGAAAAACGTGACATGATACGGGGAATTGAGGATTTATCAAATACTTCGGTAAAAGAAGTTATGATACCACGTATAGACGTTGATTTTATTTCTATTAACACCCCTCAGGATGAACTTATGGAGAAAATTGCGGAAAGCGGTCATTCTCGTTTTCCAATATATAGTGATTCTATCGATAATGTTGTAGGTGTATTGTACGTAAAAGATTTGATACGGTGCCTTTCTAAGAAAGAGAAAATCAATCTGGAACATGTAATCAGAAAAGCTTATTTTGTTCCTGAATCAAAACGAATTGACGGACTTTTGCGTGAATTTAAACGAAGGCACCTGCATATTGCGATGGCTGTAGACGAATATGGCGGAATTTCAGGAATTGTCTGTATGGAAGACATTATTGAAGAAATAGTTGGCGATATACAAGATGAGTTTGATAATGAGAGGGAAGATATACTTCAGTTGGGAGATAATGTCTGGCTTTGTGATGCCCGTACAAATCTTGATGATCTTAATGATACTTTAAATTCGGAATTTCCAACGGAAGAATTTGATACTTTAGGTGGATTTGTTTTTGACCTTTTTGGTAAGATTCCTGTAAAATATGAGAAGCTTTCATGGAATGAGTATGATTTTATAGTTCAAGATATGGAAGGGCACAGGATTAATGTAATAAAAATCATAAAAAAAAGTATGAAGGATTCAGGAGATGATAAAAATGAGAAAATTTAAGTTCATCGCATTGATTTTTACATTCTATGTTATCTTTAATATAAATTCCATGGCTCAACCGGCAGCGTCTGCTGCACAACTTTTTGAACAGGGAGTTGCACACCAGAGAGACAAGAACTGGTGGCTTGCTTCCGAAAAATTTCAGGAATCTCTACAGAAGAATCCTGTATTTACTGAAGCATGGTTCCATCTGGCACAATGTGTATATGAAATGGATGAATATGAATTCGCATTGACATATATTGATAATGCATTGAAATATTCAGGTGGCCGCCCTGATATTATGGATTTAAAAGGAATGACTTACATTTCTTTGGGAAAATTAGAAGAAGCTGAAAAGGTTTTTGCTGATGTCCTGAAAAAGTATCCGAATGATATAGATGCCCGTTTTGGACTTGCAGAACTGGATCTTTTTAAAGGACGGGTAAATGGGGCAGAACGCCTTTATAATGATGCATTGCGTCGTGATAACGGTAATGTGAAAGCCTTGTTAAGCCTTGCTTTAATCAGTGCAGCTGTAAGGAAGAATGAAGCGGCTCAGAAATATATTGATCAGGCAATGCAATATCATCCTGATGATGAAGACGTTTATTATATAGCTGCATATCTTGCCTATCACCGTGGAAATTATGAAGAAGCTGAAAAACGTTGTCTTGCTGCAATTCAGGTAAATAATGATTTTGATGATGGATACCAGCTTCTTTCTTTGATTCTTTTTGCGCAGAACAGATACGAAGATGTGATTGATATTGCAGATTATCAGATTTCGAAAAACCGTGAAAACAGTATTCCCTGGTATGTAAAAGGACTTGCATATGAAAAATTGGGATTGGTTGAAGATGCACTTGCAACTTGGGATTCCGGGTTAGAATGTATACCGGAAGATGAGATAATGCGCAGTGCTTTTGAAAATCTCATAGTTTCAAAAATCCCTCTTGAAGATGAGCGCAGGGCTGAGTGGGCTTTGTATCATATTAATAAAGCAGCTGAATATGAAAAGAAATATGCTTCTCAGGAAATACGTTATGAATATCAGAATGCATTACGTCTGGAACCTTCTAACTACAAGGCAAGAAAGGCTTTTTCTAAAATGTTGCGTAATGACGGTTTCAATGAATTGTATCTTGAGCAGTTGAAATTTATTCAGGAAAATAACCTGCTTGAATCAGGTATAAAAAATATTGAAGCCTCTGGCAAGACTGTTGCAGAGGATGATAGAAAGAATGCATTTGTAAGGCTTTCAGATACGATTGAAGCTTATGAATCAATCCTTCAGAATACAATTGCATCAAAGTGGGATGTAAATCCGTTTTATCTTGATAAAACAAGATGGAATATAGGAATATACTATGCTTCAGCCCAGGAACCTTTGATGCACGCTGAACTTTCAAGAGTTGCTTCCTTTGCACTTTCCGGTTTGTTCCGTGGAATTCTTGGTACTGCTGTAAATACATTTGTAAAACCATCAGAGACTTATGGAGCTGCTTATGCAGATGCTCATAAATCTTCTTATGATTATTTTATCTTGTTAAATGGTGATGAAAGTGAACGGGATGTTCGTTTTGAAGCCATAATCTACAATACCCGTACAGGTACCGAAATAAAACGTCTTATAATCTATAAGACTGGAAATAACTGTTACTCTGCGGCCTTGCTGTCTTTGCGTGCTGCAATATTGGAAATATTGCCTGTAAAGGCAAAAATCCTTTCCCGTTCTGGAAAAGATATCCTTGTCGATATTGGACGTACAGAGGGAATAGTTGCCGGTTCTAAGTTTGCGGTAATTCGGAAGGGAGTATTGAAGACTTCTGATGCAGGAACTGGATTGCGTTATTCTGAAAAAGATGTCCTTGGAACTGTTACATTAACTGTAATTGGTGAAGAAATTTCTGAGGGAGTGCTTTCAGATACTGGGTTTTATGACAGGGTAAATCCTTTGGATGATCTTGTGCTTGTTTCTGTTCCAAATCCGGAAGAGAATCAGGAGACTCAGGCTGTTGCCGGTGATACAGTTCCGCTATCAGATAATCAGAAGGCAACGGACAATGGAAACGGAGAATCAAAGAAAAGTGCACTCAAGGGTGCTGATATAGAAACACTAAGAACTCCGGTGCTGATCAACCTGATCAGGAAACTTTAATCCTCTTTACGGCTGGACCGGTGTATTATAAGTCCAGCTGCATAAGATCGAGGCTGGATTCAATCCATTTTTTTGACAGTTCAGGATATTTTTCCTGGGCTGCAAGAAAGCAGTATAGGGCATTCTGATAATCCTGCACGGCATAATAAGCTTCTCCAAGATAGAAGTTTGCCCTGTACGTCACGTTTTCGTTACGTCTTATGCTGAGGAATCCCTTCAATTCATTTATTGCATCCTGATATTTCCTTTGAACAAGAGTGGCACGCAGCGTTGTGAATAATGTGTATTCATCGCCGGATGGTTGGGAAATCATGTCTTCTTCAAAAAAGTAAAGTTCCCGTATTTGTTTTACATCGTTTGCTGTGTATTTCCGTGAAATTTCTTCTGCAGTCTTTATTGCTTTGTCGCTGAATTTTAAAGGAGTTTCCTTTTCAGAAGACAGAAAATCAAGGTTTGGCAACGGAATTTCCCTTATTTCATCTTTTGCATGCATTCTTTTCGACTGCTCTGATTCAATTTTCTTTTGCTTTATGTTGATTTCCGTTGGCCTTACCTGTACACCATCTATGGTATAATTCAATGCAGGAATCAGAATCGAGTATTCTTCATTTTCCGTCTTTCCTGTTACAGCATAGTAATATTCCTTTGCTGTTTCCGGTGTATCTGTAAATACCGTTGTTTCCGGCGAGAGGGTGGCAATCGGTTTTAATTCTGAAAGCTGTTTCCACGAAGAAACAGGTTTCGTATCCCGGTAAAGATTTACGGCTGTTATTTTAGGTTCAGTGTGATGTGGAAATGCCCATTGTATTATTATCTTTTGATTTTCAGAAAGCTGTGCTTTGATGTGGGTTGCTACAGGCCTGCTTTGTGAATGTACAGTATATGTCAGGGAGGAAAATATAAGGAAAAAATAAAAAAGCAGCAGTTTTTTCTTCATATTGTCAGTTTATATTTTACCCCATGATTTGACAAGATATGTGTATTATTTTATTCTTTTAATGGAAATCTATTAAAATTTGGGGAATTGCCATGCTTGAAGAATTAAAGATGCCTATTCAGGAATTGAAAGAAAATATAATGAATGTATGGGGGCGTCTTTGACCCGGATTCAATTTATAAAAAGATAGAAGAACAGGAAGCTGTGACAGCGGCTCCAGGATTCTGGGATGACCCGAAAAAAGCTGAAAAAATCATGGGTAAGATAAAGATGCTCAGAAACCGGGTTGAACCATGGAAAGATTTAAAGACTCAGGTTGAAGACATTGAAGCGATGTATGAACTGGGGGAAGAATCTGGGGATGAGTCTGTTGAAGTAGAAATCCGGGAAATGCTTGAATCTGCAGGAAAGATGTACGAAAAACAGAGTATCCTTAACCTGCTTTCAGACGAAGTTGATGATTCAAGTGCCTTCCTGACCATTCATTCTGGTGCAGGCGGTACCGAAGCAGAAGACTGGGCTTACATGCTCAGCAGGATGTATACACGGTGGGCGGAGCGTCGGGGATTTAAAATTGAAACTGTTGATATTCTTGAAGCAGAGGGCGGAATAAAGTCCGTTACACTTCAGATTGACGGTGAATATGCATATGGATACCTTAAAGGTGAGGCCGGAATCCACCGTCTTGTGCGCATCAGTCCGTTTGATGCAAATGCCCGCCGTCATACTTCGTTTTCGTCAGTTTTTGTATTCCCGGTTCTGGATGATACTATTGAAGTTGAAATCCGTCCGGAAGACTTGCGTGTTGATACCTACCGTGCAGGCGGAAAAGGCGGCCAGCATGTAAATAAGACTGATTCTGCTGTCCGTTTTACCCATCTTCCTACTGGAATCGTGGTTGCATGTCAGAGTGAACGAAGCCAGATTTTTAACCGCCAGGCATGTATGAACATGCTCCGTGCAAGGCTTTATGAATACTACCGGGAACAGAAGGAAAAGGAAAACTCTAAGTTCGCAGCTGAAAAAAAAGATATTTCATGGGGAAACCAGATCCGGTCGTATGTGTTCCAGCCTTATACAATGGTAAAAGACCACCGGACAAAACATGAAAGTGGCAATATCCAGGCTGTAATGGATGGCGATATTGATCAGTTTATGGAAGCATACCTTAATGCAAAATGGAAAGGGCTTCCGTTGGATTCTGCAGATGATGGTTCTGATGAAGAACTGTAGGGTGTAGATATTGCCTGTTCCGGAAAGCAGTTTAATGAAAAAAATATTTCTGTTCCTTTTTGCTTTGGCAGCCTTTTCTGTCTGTATTGCTGAAGAGGTTCCTGAAAATGACTGGGTTCTTGCAGCTGAAAAGTTTACTTTTCCGAAAAATGCGAAGGTTTCTGAAAGTGAACTTGCAACTGCTGCCATGATTCCGCAGCTTATTATGGAACAGATTTCAACAGATGGAGTGAGGCTTATACCGGAACTGGAAAAAGATGAACGTTCGTTGGATTCGCTTCTGACTGAAAGACTGTCATTGTTTTTAGAACTTTCAAAGGAAATAAAGTGCCGGGATTCCCTTGTCCTTAAGAATCTGGGAGCCGGCGAATTTCAGCGTGAATTACAGGCGCATGAAAAGACTGTTTCCGGAATTCAAAAAAAAATTGACGAAAATCTTGAGAAGCAGAAGCTGGTAAGGTTCCCAGAGGAAAAAACAAAGAGTGGACGGAAAAAGAAACCCTCTGTGACGGAAAGGATTTTTGAAAATATTTCTGTTTATAAAGATGATACCTCGGTTTTATTTGAGCGTGGGACGGAACTTGATGGTTATGAATTGTCTTCAAAGAAATTTGGAGACAGAATGAGAACCGAGAAAATAAACGGACTTATAACGGGTTCCATTGTGGTTTATGGCCAATATGCGGCGGTAACAGCAGAACTGTTCATGTTTCCCGGGGGAAAGTCAATATATTCAGTGACTGAAGTAGGGCCTGCGACGGATCCGGTTTCAATTGCAAAAAACATTGCCTTTTCCCTTATTCCGCGGATTGCAAATGGCCTTCCTGTTGAGCTTTCATTCCATATTGAACCTGAAGGTATGGCGGATAAATGTATACTTACGGTTGATTCTGTAGTGTATGATCCTGTTCCTGAAACCATGATTGTAAATACAGGAGTACATACGGTTTCCCTGGAGGCTGAAGGTTTTGACCGGGAAACTTTCATATATGGCTTTAATGAAAGCCGGAAATTTAATGTAGAAATAAAGCTTCAGGAATCTGATACAGGTTCATTGAGATTCGCATTAAAGAAATTTTCTAATGGAGAGATTTTTCATGATGGAATATCTGCCGGATTTGCTTCGGAACCGGGATGGAATGATATTCCTGTAAAGGTGAACGGTAATGCGGTGCTTGGACATTTTGAAGGAAAGCTTTTTGTTAAAAAGACTTTTTTTGAAAAATGGAAAGAAAGAATAGAGCTTCGCCGCCTTATAAATGAAAGACGGTCCGCTCATAGTGCAGCTTTTTCTGAAACAGAAGAATCTGTGGAAAATGAAATGGTTGCTTCAGATGCAGAGGACAGTCTGGAAAATGTGAAAATTGTAAAAACTGACGGAAAGCCGGAAAAAAATGATTCTGATATTGATTATGACAGATTGGGATTCATGCTGGACGGACATTTTACTGATGAATCGGTTTTCTTTTACATCCCGTCAAAGCTTTTGACAGATGGAAATGAAATAGAGGTAGATGTACGGCTGACAGATGTAAGCCGTAATATTGATAAAAGGCGCCGTGAAATGTATGTTTCATATAGTGCTCTTATGCTGTCACTTCCATTCCTGTTTTATTCATATGGAAATTATATTTCCCTGCTGCACGGATATGCAACTTTGTATGGAAATGTAGAACGGCAGGAGGCCATAAAGTATCAGAATATGTCTTTCATTGCCATGGGAATTTCCATCAGTTGCGGAGTGTGGTTTGGAATAGAACTTTACAGGTATTTAAGGACTGTTGATAAAGTACTTCCGGCTTATGCTAAAAAAGCATCCTTAAAGACAAAACGGAAGAAATATGAATTGAAGACAGAAATCCAGCCTGCATTACCGGAACAAGTGGAGCAGGAAGACGGTGCTGTTGGTTCAGATGAAATTGTGAGGTAAAAATGGCTAAAATATCTTTTGCACAGCGGATAAAGAATCTGTTTTCATTCCATAAAAAGACAGATGATGATTTTTTTGATGAACTTACTGACGCTCTTATAGAAGGTGATATCGGTGCCAGGACTTCAATGGAGCTCATTGATACACTGCAGGAGAAATGCCGTGAGCAGAAACTTTCCGACAGTGTAATGATTATGGCTGAATTAAAGGAAATGCTTCTGCCCTATGTAAAATCAGTGGAAATAGTTCCGGAAAATGGAAAGACTAACATATGGATGATTCTTGGTGTCAACGGAGTCGGTAAAACTACAAGCGTTGCAAAAATGGCATTGATGCAGAAAAATGCCGGTGTTGAAAATGTTGTAATGGCTGCGGCAGATACTTTCCGGGCGGCTGCGATTGAGCAGCTTTGCATGCATGGAGAAAGGACGGGAATCCGGGTGGTAAACCATCAGAGTGGCTCTGACCCGTCAGCAGTTGTTTTTGATGCGGCTGATTCTGTGGCTGCCCACGGTGGCGGTCTTGTAATAGCGGATACTGCCGGCCGCCTTCATAATAAGGAAAATCTTGTAAGGGAACTGGAAAAAATCGACAGGATATGCCAGAAAAAAGCTTCTGAAGGATGCTACAAGAAAATACTGGTTATTGATGCTACTACTGGGCAGAATGCATTGCGTCAGGCAGAAGTTTTTAACGATGCAATCGGACTTGATGCACTGGTACTTACAAAATATGATTCAAGCGCAAAAGGAGGCGTTGCTGTTTCCATCGGAAAGGAACTTGGGATTCCTGTGGCCTATATATGTACTGGTGAACATTATGAAAATATTGCTGCATTCGACAGCGAAAATTACATAGATTCATTCCTTGGACTGTAAAAGGACTTGAAATTGAAAACCGGAAGAACTGCTGGTCTTATATTCTTTTTTTCCGTTCTCGCATTGGCTTGTCCTGCAGTTTATCCTCAGGATGCGCTTGAAGATGGACTGTTTCCATCTGAAACTGAAATTTCTACGGCAGACGGTGACTATAAAAATTCTTCCGGTAATTTACGTTTTTCGAAAGCCGGAGGTGATTTTTTCTCTGTTGGAAGGCATTCCGATTCCGGCTTCAGTTTTGTTGATTATGATGGAAAAAAAATGCGCCGCAGGACTTTTGACGGGTTGAACCGCATTCTGAAGACTGAAATTTTTGAAAATAGTGCTGATTCACTGAATCTGGTGCTGGCAAAGGAAGTATTGTATTCATACAGGGGAAAGTCAAAAATACTTTCGGTTCAGAAGGAAAAAGATTATTCAAATGATTCTGAGACGGTTTATGAATATTCAGCTTCCGGACTCCTGAGTCATTTTATGAAAGAAGAAAGGCAGTCTGGTGAAACCATAAGACAGTCTGAAACTGAGTATTCATATGATGACTTTGGACGTAAAACGGAAGAAACTGTACTCGTGTTTGAAAATGACGGCTTAAAAATGGTACAGATTGTTGAAAATAAGACCGTATTCAAATATAAAAAAGACGGCCAGCCGCCTGATTCGTTTTTTTATGATGGTGGGAAGCTCCGTATGAGGACTGTGTATTCCGCTGGTGATACTTATGTTCAGACTGCCTTTTTTGATAATAATATTACAGTCCGCGATGTTTATGAAAACGGAATAAAGGTTTCCAGTGTAGTATCATCGCCTTTTTTCAGGACTGGAGGAAGCCGCAGGTGAATCTGAAAAAAGAACTGGCATGGATTTTTTTTGTATCCAGACGTTTTGCATTCGTTGACCGGAAAGGTGTTGATGCATTTACCGGTTTCCTTTCAAAACTTGGCATATGTTTCGGTGTCATGACTTTGATAACTGTCATGAGCGTAATGAACGGATTCCAGATGGAATTCATTGATGCCATTATGGAAATCAGTTCCTACCATATCCGTGTTGAGAATGTAAAAGACAGGAACGAATTCGAAAAAACTTTATCTGGATTTCAGGAAATCAGGTCGTTTACTCCATTTTATGAAACTGAATCAATCATTTCTTCTGGAAAAGGCAGGCAGTCAGCAGCCCTTGTCCGGGGAGTTCCTTGCGGCATAATGGAAACTGATTCTGGTTTTAAGAAACAGATGAAAATGCTGCAGGGAAGCTTTGACCTGCATGAATCTGGTTCAATCGTGCTTGGTTCTTCACTGGCTAGAAGCATTGGTGCAAGACTTGGACAGGAAATAAATCTGCTGTCAATTGATGGAAGCAGCAGCACCGGTATTTTTTCGGCTTCAGAGAAACTGAAGGTTACCGGCATATTTTACTGCGGATATTCAGATATAAATGCTGCATATTGCTTTATAAATATTGATGACGGCGAAAAGTTTTCTGGCAGTTCAATGGAACCTGTTTACGGAATCAAGCTGAAAAAAACTGATTCTGAACAGCGGATGATGAAAAAACTTTCTGATTTATTTTCTGGAATGAATGCAGTTTCCTGGCGGGATTATAACAGAAGTTTTTTTGGTGCACTCCGTATTGAGAAAAACATGCTTTTTTTCATGATCATCCTGATTTTTGTTGTAGTTGCGGTGAATATCTTTAATTCCATGAGGCGAATCGTTTACGAAAGACGGATCGAAATTTCGATTATGAATGCACTTGGAGGAAATCAGGATTCAATAAAAAGAATATTCCTTATGAGGGGACTTATTACCGGACTTGAAGGAAGCATTCCCGGTTTTCTTCTGGGGCTGCTGTTAAGCGTAAACATAAAAAAAATCTTCCTCTTGATTTCTTCTGTGCTGTATAATGTCCAGCTCTTTACAGTCATGCTGCTGGCTCCGGAATATGCAGAAAATGTAATTGAAAATCCTATGTATGCAGTTTATGCAGAAATCCCGGCCAGAATTTTTCCCGGTGAAGTTTTCTTTATAACTGTGTTCGGAATACTTGCCGCCTTTATTTCTTCCTGGGTTGCAAGCCGCGAAATTTTAAATAAACCTGTTTCTGAGGTACTCCATGATGAATGATGAAAATTTAATTCTTGAAATCAGAAACCTTGAAAAGACATATGTTACGGAAGGTGAAAAACTTTCTGTGCTAAAAGGACTGGACCTTTTTATGAAAGAAGGCCAGCGTGTTTCCATAATTGGTGAAAGTGGAAATGGAAAAAGCACTCTGCTGAATATTGCCGGTGGAATAGATACGGCCACAGCCGGTTTTGTCCGGGCTGGAAAGTATATACTTACAGATCTGTCAGAAGATGAACTTACTGAATTCCGTTCGGAATTTACAGGTCTGATTTTCCAGTTCCATTATCTGTTAAAAGATTTTACAGCATTGGAAAATATTTTCCTTCCGGCGTTTATGGCTGGTGTTTCAAAAAAAGAAGCTATGGAAAGGGCCGAAAAGCTTATAGATGATGTAGGTCTTTCGTCCAGAAAAAATCATCTGCCATCACAGCTTTCCGGTGGCGAAAGGCAGAGGATTGCTGTAGCACGGTCACTGGTAAATGAACCGCGTCTTATCCTTGCGGATGAACCTACAGGTAATCTTGATCCAGCAAATGCAGAAATGATAGGCGACTTGCTTTTTTCTATGGCTGGATCCTACGGAAAATCCCTGCTTCTTGTCACCCATGACATGAATCTGGCTTCCAAGGCGGAAGTTTGCTACAGGATGAAAGATGGAAAGCTTGTATTGCAGGATGGGCTCGGGAATGAATCTTAAAGCTTCACTTCTTTTTGCATCCAGAATTTTTTTCCCTCGTACAGACAGAACCAGCATTGCCAGAAAGAGCCTTACAGGTGCAATCCTCTGCATCGGTATAAGTATTGTGCCTCTGGTAATGGTGCTTACGGTTTCCAACGGTATGATAAAGGGAATTACCCGGCGTATGATTTCACTTTCTTCATCCCATATTGAAGCTGCCTGTTATGGAATGAAGTATGAAAATCTTCTGGATGCCTGTGCCCGTGTAAGGGAAGTTCAGGGAGTCCTGTATGTTTACCCCATGATTCAAGGTGAAGGTCTTGTTTCTTTTGGAAAAAAAAGGACCGGTGGCCTGATACGTGCTATTGAGCCTTCAATTTTTTCTGAACTTGATTCCTATTCTGAACTTTTTCATGCTGAATCCGGGGCAATAGAAAATTTTATTAATGCGTCAGGCGGCCGGGCTGCAATGATTGGAAAAGGTATTGCCGATAAACTTGGTATAAGTGCTGGAGACAAGATAAGGCTTCTGACAATGACCGGTGCTGCTGATGCTGCAGAAAAGTCAGACGGAAAGAAAAACGGAAAACCTGTAATTCCAAAGATGGCAGTGTTTGAAGTCTGTGCCGTAATAAGCTGCGGTTATCAGGAACTTGATTCCATGTGGGTTTTCATTTCCATTGAATCTGGCGCGGATTTTCTCTCAAAAGCTGTTCCTCTTTCTTCAATAATGATTGAGACTGCGGATCCTTTTGATGCAAGTCTTGTGGCAATCCAGAACCGGGTAAAAAAAGCTGCAGGGAAAAATTTCCTTGTACGCCGATGGGACGAAGTTAACCGGAGCCAGTATGAGAATTTTTCATCAACAAAGATGCTCCTCGTGTTCATCATGCTGCTTATCGTACTTGTTGCTGCAGTAAATATTTCTTCAGCCCTTATAATGCTGGTAATGGAACGCCGCAGGGAAATTGCCATTCTGAAGAGCCTTGGTGCCGGAAAAAATGGAATTGCACTTTCATTCCTTGTTACCGGATTCATGTGCGGACTTTCCGGAATCCTGATCGGGCTTCCGGTGGGGCTTTTTCTTTCGGTGAATGTAAACGGAATTGTAAAGATTATTGAAAAATTATTGAATTATTCTGGAGAATTTCTGTTTTTTTTGCTGAAAGGTGATATAACTTCTTTTACGGAAATACATATTTTTGCTTCTGAATATTATCTGCAGGAAATTCCTGTGGAGATTGCATTCTGGGATCTGTTTCTGATAGTATTTTCAACGCTGCTCCTTTCGGTTGCAGTTTCCATATTTCCAGCTGTCAAAGCCGGAAAGAACAGACCTCTTGAGACTTTGCGGAATACGAGGTGATTCTTATGATTTGTGATATCTGCCAGAAGAATGAGGCCATCATTTTTGTTGAACAGACAGGCCGGGATGGCATAAGGAAAATAAATATCTGCGCCAGTTGTGCTGCAGAGAGGGGAATTTCCATGGATGGTTCATCTGTGGAAAAGGCACTTGGTTCTATTTTCTCTGAGCTTGCCGGAAAACTTGCAGGTAAGGCTGCAGAAGATAAAGCATGTCCTGTATGTGGCCAGCGTCTTTCAAAATTCCGTTTTGATGGACATCTGGGCTGCCCTGAGTGTTATGCCATATTTAAAGATGAAATATATGCATTCCTGAAAAAGCGTGGTGTTTCCGGAAAATACACCGGAAGCATGCCGAGACGTCTTGCAACTTTCAGGTCAGTGCTTACAGACCGTGCAGATGTAAAACTGAAACTTGATGCTGCCATTGAAAAAGAAGATTATGAAAAGGCGGCATTTTACAGGGATTATCTCCATGCCATTGAAAACAGGGCTGTTTCTACTTATACAGAGGAAGATGAAGATGAAAAGGCGGAATGAGTTCTGCCTGATTCATTGATTTTCCGGGAGATTCAATTGAAAAAATCTGATTCAGGATTTTCCGGTGATGCATGGTATAATGCTCCCGGTGAAGATGATGATGTTGTCGTTTCATCCAGGGTCCGGCTTGCCCGTAATCTTGCCAATTTCCCTTTTCCGGGAAGATGCCATCAGGATGATTCGGAGCGCATACAGAATATAATATTTGACTCATTCAATCATTTTGAAGATGCCGAAGCCTATCTTTCCATAGAAATTTCTTCGCTGGAAAAAATAGGCGAGAAGATACTGTGCGAGCGGGGGCTTATTGAACCTGCTGCTGCAGGAAAAAAACGGGGAAGCGGCCTTATAAACAGGCTGGACGGAATTTCTGCATGTCTTGTAAACAGTGTTGACCATGTCCGCATTTCAAGTTTTTCTACCGGACTGGCCTGCAATTCTGCATTCGTGCATTCATCCAAAATTGACCAGCAGCTTCAGGAAAGCGTACAGTTTGCCGCTTCCTATGAATTCGGCTTTCTGACTTCATCTGTGAATGATGCAGGCAGTGGAATGAAATCTTCTATCCGGGTGCATATACCGTCGATTGCTTTTTTGGGAAAAATAAAGGAACTGGCTGCCTATGTAAATGCCCGTGGTTTCTCCATCAGCGACTGTTTTGGTGCCGGAAATGAAACGGGAACTTCCCTTGGAAACTTCTATCAGATTTCCAGTTCATCTGCAATGAATGGAAATGAGGTAGACCAGCTGGCCGCAATCACTTCACTTGGAAAATATATTTGTGAACTGGAAAGAAAAAGCAGGGAAAATATTTTGGCGGCAAAATCTACCATAATGCGTGACAGAATTTACAGGGCATTGGCAAAATCAAAATTCTGCATACTGCTTAATTTAAGGGAATCAATAGAACTGGTTTCTGATTTAAAATGGGCTTATGATGCAGGATTTGTAAGGAATATGGAAGAACGTGATTTTAATTCCCTTTTGTACCGTATCCAGCCGGGACATGTGGAATTCCTTATAAGGTCGGGCAGTTTCAATTTTGAAGATGATGTCATCTCTGATGCTGTCCTGAAAGAGAACCGCATACGGGCCGTATTAATCCAGAAAAATTTTGATAAATTGGAGATAGACATATGAAGAGTTTTTCACCAAGGGCAAAACATCTTATAGTTACACTTGCCCAGGAAGAGGGCAGGAAAAGTGGTTCCAGCCAGCTTCTTCCCGAGCATGTGCTGCTTGCATTGCTGAAAAGTGCCGGGGGCGTAGGTTATGAAATCCTCCGTCTGCTTCGGATAAATGTGCTGACATACCAGCTGGCTCTTGAACAAAGCATTTCCGTAAAGAATCCTGTTGCTTCAGACCTTTCAGATCTTCCTCCAAGCCGCAGACTCCATACGCTTTTTGAATCTGCTGAAATGGAATCCCGTTCCCTCCGCGATGATTATATCGGCACTGAACATATACTGATTTCTGCAATAAGGGAGCAGGGAAGCATTTCCTACAGGTATTTTGAAAAAGCGGGCATCCCTTTTGAAACATTGCGCAATACCTGCGCTGAGGCAAGGACAATAGTTCCCTCATCTGTGGATTCTGAAAAGGATAATGCCGTATTGCAGCAGTTTGGAACTGATGGAAAGCCTGACTTTTTTGCGAACCATCCGGGCCAGCAGCGTAATCCTGACCACTCAAAGAAGAAAAGCCTCATAGATGAATATAGTACTGACCTGACGGAACTTGCTGGAAAGAACAGTCTTGATCCTGTCATTTCAAGGGATGTGGAAATCCAGAGGGCTGTGCAGATCCTTTCCCGCCGTACAAAGAACAATCCGCTTTTCATTGGGGATCCGGGAGTCGGAAAATCTGCCGTGGTGGAAGGCCTTGCCCAGCACATCATTCAGGGAAACGTTCCGTATAATCTTTTAAAGAAAAGGCTTCTGGCCCTGGACCTTACTTCACTTATTGCTGGAACGAAATACCGCGGTGAGTTTGAGGAACGCATGAAGCGCATACTTAATGAGCTGAAAGAAAGGAAAGACGTGCTGCTCTTCATTGATGAAATCCATACTATAATCGGTGCCGGAAGTCCTGAAGGCAACCTTGATGCCTCAAACATCCTGAAACCTGCCTTAAGCCGGGGGGAAATACAGATCATCGGTGCTACCACGATAAAGGAATTCCGGAAGCATATGGAAAAAGATGCTGCCCTCATCCGCCGGTTCCAGACTGTTTCCGTTGAAGAACCATCTGATGAAGCTACGGTTTCAATTCTTGAGGGCATAAAGAAAAAGTATGAGGAATTCCACAATGTAGTTTATGATGACGATGTGATTCCTGCCATAGTAAAATTCTCCCGCCGTTACCTTACTGAGCGTTTCTTTCCTGACAAGGCAATTGATGTACTTGATGAAGCCGGTGCAAGAAAGAAGATTCAGGAATCCGAACGGCCTGCAGAACTTATTGAAATTGAAAAGGATATAGAGAAGCTGGCAGAAGAAAAGAAGCTTCTTGTCCAGAACCAGAATTACGAAAGGGCAGCGGAAGTACGGGATAAAGTCCTTGTACTCAAGCAGAAACTTGAAGAATTCAGTTCCCATTGGAAAAAGGGCATGGAAGATGCCAAGAAGCATGTGTCCGTAAAAGATATATGTACGCTGATTGCCGACATGACGGGAATTCCAGCCGAACAGATTGATGAAAATGAATCAGCCCGCCTTGTTTCTATGGAAAATGAACTCCATAAGAATGTGGTGGGACAGGATGATGCCATCAGGATTATTTCTTCTTCTGTACGCCGTTCCAGGGCCGGAATTTCTTCTACAAGGCGTCCTCTTGGTTCGTTTATTTTCCTTGGACCTACAGGAGTCGGAAAGACCCAGCTGGCGAAGACACTGGCACAATTCCTTTTTGGTTCCCAGGATTCCATGATACGCATTGATATGTCTGATTATATGGAAAAATATAATGCCAGCCGTCTTGTTGGTGCACCTCCGGGATATGTGGGCTATGAAAATGGAGGCGTACTTACGGAAAAAATCCGGCAGCATCCATATTCGGTGATCCTTTTTGACGAAATTGAAAAGGCCCATCCTGATGTATTCAACCTGCTGCTCCAGATACTGGAAGAAGGTGAACTTACAGATTCCCTGGGGCATACAGTCAATTTCCGCAATACGATTATCATAATGACAAGTAATGCAGGTGCCAGGGAAATTACATCTGAAGGCCGTGTGGGATTTTCTACCGTGCAGGAAAAAATCCTGCCTTATGATGAAATTAAGTCCAATGCCATGAAAGCCATAAAGGAATTCATGAGGCCGGAACTTCTGAACCGTATTGATGATGTGGTGGTTTTTGGTGCACTTACCAAGGAGCAGATCAGTGCAATCCTTGACATGCAGATTGCTGAGTTGAACGGACGTCTTTCTGAAAAAGGAATGAAACTTTCATTGAAACCTTCTGTCCGCGAGTACATGGTGGAAAACGGATATGAACCTGAAATGGGTGCCCGTCCTATGCGCCGTCTTATTCAGAATGAAATTGAGGACCCGCTTTCCATGCTCCTCCTGCAGAATCCGGTTCCTGAATCTGATCAGGTTACTGTGGATTTGATTAAGGATAAAGTTTCCGTAAAATTTGCAAGAAAACGCAAGACCGCTGAAAAGAAAGCGGAACTTGCAGAAATAGTGGAAAAATAACGGAACCCTTTTTGAGCTAAAAAAGTGTCCCGGATGAATTGATTTTTGAGATGCACTGATTCCATCGTAATATAATGGAATTGATATCAAAAAAAATTTGGATAAGAAATATGGATAAAATGATTTTTTCTGATTTTGGTAAAAAAATAACCGGAGAATCCGGTATCCTGCAGCTTATGGATGATCTTGGAAAACCTCTGCCTCCGGGAATTCCTTCTTACAGGCTTGGCGGCGGAAATCCTGCCCGTATTCCAGAGATAGAAGCCATCTACCGTAAGCGTATGACACAAATCATGGAAACAGGTGATGATTATGAACGTCTCATCGGCTGTTATGACAGTCCCCAGGGCCGCATGGAATTCATCAATGACGTGGCTTCATATCTTTCTGCAAAATATGGTTGGAAAATCGGGCCTGAAAATATTGCCGTCACAAACGGAAGCCAGTCCGCATGTTTTTATCTCTTCAATCTTTTCAGCGGTACTTTTACAGATCAGAACGGAAATAAAAAAAAGAAATCCATTGTAATGCCTCTTGTTCCTGAGTACATCGGCTATGCTGACCAGGGCATTGAAAAAGATTCGTTTGTAGGAATTCCCGCCGGTTTTACTTTTGATTCCGACCATACTTTCAAATACCACATTGATTTTCCTTGCCTCGAAAAATATCTGGCTTCCCATGACGACGCAGGGGCGCTTTGTGTTTCCCGTCCGACAAATCCTACAGGCAATGTCCTTACTGATGAAGAAATTTCAAGACTGTCCGGAATTGCAAGGCAGTATGACATTCCTCTGATTATTGACAATGCTTACGGGCTCCCGTGGCCTGACATCATCTTTACCGAAAATGCCGAACCTTATTGGGACGAAAATGTGATTCTGTCCATGAGCCTTTCAAAAATCGGACTTCCTTCCCTGCGTACCGGAATCATAATTGCCGACAGCCGCATTGTTACGGCCCTTTCAAATATGAATGCCATAGCGGCCCTTGCTTCAGGCAGCTGTGGACAGGCTCTGGCAGGGGAACTGATAAAGAGCGGTACTCTTGTTGAAGCCGCCCGGAAATATGTACGGCCTTTTTATTATGAAAAAAGCCGCAAGACAATTGAGTGCATAAACAGATGCTTTTCAGGCACGGAATACTATGTCCATAAAAGTGAAGGTGCCATATTCCTTTGGCTGTATCTGCCTTCGTTGAAAATTACGACAAAAGAATTGTACGCAATACTCAAGGAGCGTGGTGTAATAATCGTTCCTGGTGAATATTTCTTCTTTGGAAATGCACCTGACGCTTCACTGCCGGCAGTAGAAAATCATCCGCATTATTCAAAATGCATCAGGATGAATTATGCAGGTCCGGAAGAAGAAGTAATGAAAGGAATTGAAATAATTTCAGAAGTGTATAAGTCATCTCTGAAAAATACTTTCTAGATGCAACTTTGGAAAGTACTATTGATGTGCAGGATTCTGAATTATTGTAAAAACACTTTTTGTATAATATAATGCAAGGTGTGAGGCCTGACGAGAATAATGTATTTTCATCATTATGAGGAATTAATATGATAAAAGAATTTTTACCTTACGATGTAGTAAGGAATGATGCCCTTAAGCTGGCTCATAAAATTTACAAGGAAGGTTTTGTTCCTGATGTGCTTTATGTTTCCCTCCGTGGCGGAGCATATATGGCAAACGTCATCAGTGAATATTTCAAAATCGTACGGAAAGACCACCATCCGGTCCTTTATGCAGCAGTAGTTGCACGTTCATATTCTGATATCCGGCAGCGTACAAAGCTTATGGTGGACGGATGGACATATCCTCCTGAACGTCTCCGCCCAGGGGACAAGATAATGCTTGTAGATGATATTTTTGACACAGGTAATACAGTCAATTCTCTTGTAGAAATCCTCCTTGAACGTGGAATTCCCCGGGATGACATAAAAGTTGTTGTTCATGATTATAAGTATTTTACTTTCCACGAATTCCAGCAGCCTGTTCAACCTGATTACTATTGCCGTAAGTTCGTAATTAATTCTCCGGAAGAGGACCGCTGGATTCATTACATGAGTCACGAACTTATCGGCCTTTCTGAAGAAGACCTGGAAGAGAATTACTATAAACAGGATCCTGAACTCAGGGATGTGCTGGGGCCAATCCTCAAGAAATAACTGCGGGTTCTGTAATGACGAAAAGGAATGGAATTATAAAATCACTTTTTTTTGCGCTTATATTTCCTGTCTGTTGTACAGTCCTTACTGCTGAAGTCCGGATAATGAATCCGGTTTCCGGTGTGTGGGCAAACAGGCAGGCTCTTGTAATAGAAACAACTGAATCTGAAGAGGTTTTCTATTCCTTTTCCGGGGCAGATCCTGCAACATCCGGTTTTGCATATGACGGTCCTGTAGTACTTGATGTGACCGGCAATGTTGAACTCAGGATTCTTGTCGTTTCCACTGAAAATGAAAGGACTGAATTTTCCGTAAATTATTCAGTGTTTCCTTTTCAGGGCGAATTCCTTGATGATGGAAAGGCTGCCAAAGAAAGTTTCATAGCTACAATGGAACAGCAGCCTATTTATGAATATTTTTCCGGTGATGTAATTTCAATCCCTGAATCATTTGAATATTCAATAGGTGATTCTCCTGTACCCCAGCAGGGAAGGGATGTTTCCGTTTCTGAAAAATCAATTGCAGACAGATATGTGCCAGTGTGTTTTTCTGATGGGGGATATAAGTGGCGTTATATCGTCCACATGCAGCCATGTCTTTCCGGTGAACTTTCCAGACGGGATGTTCCATTTAAAATCGTTGATTGGAATAAGATTGTATTTACAGATCATAAGTCCATATATTCCATTGATGGCGGATGGTGGCAGGGGGCTTCCGTTCCGGTGGAACTGGACAGGCATATGAGCCATACGGTTTCCTGGCAGAGTGCTGAATACAGCCGTGATAACCAGATTTCCACCGTGACCTTGCCTCCTGCTCCCGAACTTATTTCAAAGACACTTCCGGATGGTACTGTTTCTTTTGAACTTCTTGGAAACCAGAATTACCGACTATCCGGTAGCGGTGAACATTCTGATCTTTATATAGGAAAAGGTCTGTATAAGGAAATACTTCTTGATGTCTTTGCAGGCGACAGGATTAAAGGAAATATTGCATTTGACGTTTATTGTGACGGTATATATCAAGGGAAAGTGTTTTCTTCATATGAGATGAACCGCAGGAGTCCTGCAGCTCCGCAGATAGTTTCAAATTTGCAGACTGAATATTCCCGCAAAGCTGTTTCCATCAGGTTTGACACGGATGCAGATGTTTCCATTTATTATTCTGTTTCAGAACCGTTGGAAATAGAAATATCGCAGAATGGTACTTTTGCAGATCTTCCTGATATAAAAAAACTGGAATATCATTCCCCTGAAATGAAATTGCTTCAGATTCCATGCATAAACATAGATAATGAAAGCGAGAGAATTCACGCGTATAAAGTTACTGCATGTGCTGTTGACCGTTGGGGAAACCGCAGTAAAGATACTTCATTCTGTTTTATAGTTGATAAAGTAAATTATTTTGTGGATTCTTCTTCTGATGTAGAAAATCCTGACGGTTCGCCTTATTTCCCGTACAGGGACCTTTCCAGAATACGTGAAATTTCCGGACAGTCAAAATTTTCCCGTATCTATGTAAATGGTGCGGTCATGCTTCCTGCCGGTGAGATTTCGGTTTCATCGGATATGGAATTCTGTGGCTCGGAATATTCAAGAATCCAGCTTCCTTACGAAACTGTAATAAGCCTGCGGAACGGAAGCCTTTTTGCAAAGAAAATCATATTTGAAAAATTGAATGCTGCTGATTCTTCCAGGAAAATTTCTGACCGCCCTAAAAACAATATGATGATTCTGGAACATTCTTCAGCTGCGTTTGAAGATTGTGAAATCATAGGCAATTTTGAAGCTGACGGAATGCTTTTCAATATGAGTTCATCTTCAGCTTCATTCCGTAATTGTGGATTGAGTGCAGTAGCCCAGGGGTATTCTTCCGTAATTTCTGCAATTGATTCAAAAGTTTCAATAAAGAAAACACGGGCAATGTGTTTTTCATCCATTGGCGTTGTATTTTCTCTGAAAAATGGCGTTTTTTCATTGGAGGAATCAGACTGCAGCATTTCTGCAAGAATGCCACGCATTGCCGAGTTCATGTCGAATCTGATACTGCTGAAGGATAATACTTTTAATGTGGATCTTTCAAAAACTTCAAGAACCAGAATGTCATATTCAGAACTTTTATGGAAAGATATGAATGTAAAAGTTATTGAAGAATCTGGAAATAAATATAATGGGGGCATAAATTGATTATTGTAGGTCTTGATGAAGCTGGCAGGGGGCCGCTTGCTGGTCCTGTTTCTGCCGGTGCTGTCATACTTCCTCCTGATTTTCCGCTTGAAATACTCAATGATTCAAAAAAGCTTTCTGAAAAGAAGCGTCTTGCTGCAGAAGCCGTAATAAAGGAAAAGGCATGCTGGGCCATTGCAATGATTGACCATGAAACAATTGACAGGATAAACATACTTCAGGCCAGTATGAAGGCTATGGAGGCAGCTTTGAATGAAGTGCTCAGGAAATTTCCTGACTGGGTAAAACAGAATGGATATGACATTTCAGAGTGGAATATCCAGAATATTTCTGCCATCGCCGACGGTACTACTGTTCCGCCTGTTTCCGTACCATGTGAAGCAGTAGTAAAAGCTGATGCAAAATATCCAGAAGTAATGGCCGCAAGCATAATTGCAAAGACGGGCAGAGACAGGCTTATGGATGAATATGATGCTTTATATCCTGAGTATGGATATGCAAAGCATAAAGGCTATCCGACTCCTGCCCATAAAAAAATATGCCGCGAAATCGGTCCTTCACCAATCCAGCGGCTGTCTTTTAAGTATTGATTGAATATCTGTAGACTGTAATTTATATAGCCGTTTAGAATCAACGGCGCAAAATTTGAATCCACTGAAAAAATCTGATTCCGTCATGCTGAACTTGTTTCAGCATCTTTGAAACTCATTGTATTACAAAGACTTACGGATTCCGAAATGAATTCGGAATGACAATTTCCGGTATTTTTTCAGTGGCCTCCAAAAAATAAGGGGCATCACAGTGTGAAATGCCCTTTATTTTTTTGATGTATATCTGTTAGTCTTCCTGCTTTGTTCTTTTTGAAACTACATGGATTCTTCCGGTCTTCTTTGGTGCATTCGGATCGATAGGACGTGGACCATCATCCTGCTGTGCACCTTTCTTCCTGTAAATTTTCTTTCCACCTTCTGCGCCGGCTCCACCATGACCGTATTTTGCTTCTTTCATGGCTTTCTTTTCTGCGGCCAGCTTTGCACGGTTTTTCTTTTCTTTCTGGATGAAATTAAGCGAGTCATCAAGTCCCTGGAGGAACTGTTTCATGTCTTCTTCAAAAATAGCAACCTGATGCCTGTCAAAGTCTGCACCATCTTTACTCTTGCTTTCTACAATCTGAAGAAATACATCTCCAGTACGGTTTTCCTTAACATTAAAAAAATAAGACCTGTTGTCAAGCATTACCTGTGTTGTATAAAGTTCTCCGCGGATTCCCATATTGAACCTCCATCTTGTGGCTTTTGATTTTGTTATAATCTCTCGCTTAAATAGGTAAAATGTCCTTCCCTGATTATGTGGTTGGATTTATAAATCCACACTATCAGAAAAGGAAAATTATTGCAACCGTTTTCTTACGATTTTACAACGATTATTAAAAAATAGTGGCATATTTTACGGTTTTTTACCGTCTTTTGGAAAACATTCCACAAATTGTGGTTATTTCTTTGAAAAGTTCATCCATAGCCGTTTTTGTCGTATGTGGTCCAAAACTGAACCTTACGGCAGTTTCCCGTTCATCCTGATTTATTCCCATGGCTTCCAGAATGGGGCGGGACTGTTTTTTTGCAGAACATGCACTTCCGGTAGAAATAGAAAAACCTTTTGAGCTTAAAGCCCTTACCATTACCTGTCCTGGAATACCGGCAAATGCAGCCTGCAGTACCCATGGAGAAAATTTACCCTTCATTATTTCACTTGATCTGGAATGTGGAATCAGTGTACAACATGCCAGACTCATCAGTTTATTGATGAAGTCGTCTGTATATGCGTTCTGTTCTTCAAAACGGCGGTATGAATCCGAGCCGTTTGTAATATGGTAGCGTTCTATGCACTTGGAAAAAGCAACTGCTCC
Organism: Treponema sp.; assembly: GCA_045616425.1. Classification (GTDB taxonomy): domain Bacteria; phylum Spirochaetota; class Spirochaetia; order Treponematales; family Treponemataceae; genus Treponema_D. Next base: position 63,705 of record JAZLGS010000060.1, on the reverse strand, counting down.
GAAAAGGTTTTCCGTACCGCTCCTTATGTTTGATTCCTGCCCGCCTCCTTTAAGGAACGGCTCCTGGGGATTGGCAAGGTAAAGGACTCCGGTTCCCCGGGGACCGCATATTTTATGTGCACTGAAAGCAGCACTGTCAATTCCTTTGTGTGAAATATCAAGGGGAATCTTTCCCAGTGCCTGTACGCAGTCAACATGAAATTTTGGACGCCTTTTTCCTTTGCAGGCTTCTGTCAAGGCATCCGCAATGTCATATACGGGCTGGATTGCACCGGTTTCATTATTGACTGCCATAACAGCTACAAACTGAGTGTCGTCAGTAAGGGATTCAACTACTGCTTCTGGTGTAATGATTCCGTTTTCATCCGGCATTATCTGCTTGACGGAGATTCCGCAGTGCTTCATTTCTTCGGCCATTTCCCGTATTGCAGGGTGTTCAATGGCACTTATCAGTACAGTGCCTTTTTCCGGCCGGTTGAGTATTGAAAGCAGCGGGATATGGTCACTTTCTGTTCCACCGGAAGTAAAGTATATGGTCTTTTCGCTGACTCCCAGTTTCTTTGCCACTGTCTGCCTGCTTTTAGTAAGGCATGCCTTTGCTTCAGCACCAAGATTATGGATGCTGGACGGATTTCCCCAGTTCTGTTCTGCTTCACATAATGCTTCATGAAGTATGTCTGAATCAGGTGGAGTGGTGGCCGCCCAGTCAAAATAATGTTCAGTATTTCCAGCCATAAGGATTATTCCAGCACTTTCAGGATTTCTGCATCAGCTACTTCTGTTATAACTGAATCCTCAATACCTTTCTGAAGGATTACCCTGATTTCATTTGAGGAATTCTTCTTGTCCCGGCGCATTGCTTCAAGAAGTTTTGCAGGACCTTTAAACACTTTTGATTCCGGGCTTGTTTCCCATCCGAAGAATGAAAACAAGTTGCAGACTTCAGTTACATAAGTTTCACTGCAAAGTCCCAGATTGCGGCTCAGTTCAAGCGCCCTGGCCATTCCCCATGCAACTGCATCCCCGTGGTTTATTTTGCCAAGTCCGGCACAGGTTTCAAGGGCATGTCCGAATGTATGTCCAAGATTGAGCAGCATGCGCTTGTTTTTTTCCATGAGGTCTTCTTCTACGATTTTTGCCTTTGCTTCAACACAAAGCCTTATCATCTTGTAAATAAATTCCGGATTTCTGGCAGAAATTTTATCACGGTTCTTTGAGATGTCTTCAAAAAGCTGCCGGTTGAAAAGAAGTGCTGTTTTTACAGCTTCGGCAAGTCCTGAACGGAACTGGTCATGACTCTGGTAGTTTACAAAAGCCGGGAAAACATAGAGGTTTTCAACAGGGAAGAATGAACCGATCATGTTCTTGTAATCGTCAAAATCACATCCTGTCTTTCCACCTACTGCTGCATCCACCATTGCAAGGAGGGTCGTAGGAACAAATTCTGCCCGTGCACCGCGCTTGTAGATTGAAGCAGCAAAGGCCGTCATGTCACAGATTACGCCGCCACCGATTCCTGTAAAAATATCTTTCCTTGTAAAAGCCGCGTCAAGGGCCGCCTTTACTATTGAAAGGACTGTTTCAATTGTCTTGTTTTCTTCACCGTAATTGATGATGATGAGTACATTGTTTCCGCATTTTCCTGTTCCGGAAACTCTTGTATCCTGAATGCCGAACTGTTTTATAAACTGTTCCATGCATTCAAGGGATGCTATGTTCGTATCTGTAACAAAGAGCCTGCGGCTTTCTGTTTTTGATTCAAATAATGAAAGTAAATCCGGTGTTCCCGGAAAAAAAGAAATTTCCGTACCTGATGCCCCATGGGGAAGAGGTTCGTAGTTTATTGAATATAAGTCAGTTTTGTTTATTGGCATGAAAAAAGTTTAATAGCTTTTTGAATCTAATGCAATAAGCTGTTCCAATTCTGCCTTTACCCGTGTAAGTTCCCTGTTCAGTATCTTGTCATAGTCCAGTTCAGCCGTAACAATCCGTTCCCGTTCGTCTTCCCAGTTCTGGAGGCTGGTAATGAAAAGAAACTTGAATTTTCCTTCATTTGCTTTTTCAGCCCAGAGCAGGACTTCCTTCCAGTAAAAAAGACCGGCTTCGTAACAGCTTTTTGCCTTTTCAAGATTATTCTTATATTCGTCTTTCCAAGGGGCATCGTAAAAATAAATCGCCCTTTTGTCATAAACCCTTCCAAGCCTCATGTGCTGTTCAATCAGTTTGAGGTTCAGGTGCATCTGGAAAAGGTAACGGTATTTTTCCCATTCCTTTTCAGTCTTGATTTTTGCTTTTGCATAAAGGGGATTTGCAAAATCTGCCCTTACAGCCTGTTCAAGCCAGTATATATTCTCCATGCAGTCATCAGGATATTGCTGGTAGTGTACATGATAGAGTTTATAGAAATCTTCCTTATATTTTACCATGTAGGCACCGGCCTCCTGTGGCACGGCGAATGCCAGTAATAATGCGAGGAAGGATACTTTAAAAATGATTGCGTTCAGTTTCACTTTTTGAATATCGGCAGTTCCTTCATGTAACTCCATATTATTTCCGAAATTTCTTCTTTTGTTTTTGTTGCATCAATTTCCACAACCTGCATCCGTTCTGCTGCTGGCTGGTTTTCTGCTGCATCTTTATATTTTGCAATTATCTGCCTATACCTTGCTGCCGTGTCATCAAGGAAAGCCTTGTTTTCGTATATTTCAATTGTGTCCCGCTCCTGGATTCTGGCCAGTGATTTTTCCGGTTCAATTTCAAAAAAGAAGAGTAGTTTTGGAAGGGGGAAAAAGCTGTTGATTTTTTCCGGCAGTTCTTCCCCGCATGTTACTCCCTGATATGCAAGGCTGGAAAAGAAATATCTGTCACTCACCACGGCTTTTCCACTTTCAACGGATTCCGTAATGCCGCCTTCTCCCCATATGTGTTCCGCCCTGTCTGCGGCAAAAAGATATGCGGCAGTCTGCGGTGCAACCTTTATCTTTCCGCCAAGGATTTCCCTGAGGAATTTCCCTGTGGCAGTTGCTGTAGGTTCTGCAGAAAATACAATCTGACTGCTTTCAGGCCTTTCCTTAAGCATCTTTATCTGTGTGGAAGTTCCGGCTCCATCAATACCTTCGAATACTACAAAATTGTCTATTACCATACTGAAAATCCTATAATAAAAATGAAAAAATTGATATAATTAAGGGGGTGTTTCCCTTTTTTTTGTAGTGCGATGAAAATCCGGGTTGTAAAAATCGGTATATGCATAGCTGTATTCATTTCTCTTGTTGCAACTGTCTTTGCATTCCTTAATCCTTTGTACCAGAGGATTGGTGATGAAGTAAAGAACAGGCTGGAAAAGCTGTGTCTGGAGGTTTTTACAAAGACCGGAGCCCGTATTTCCTACGGTTCATTCTCGCCTTCAATAATTTCCGGTGTGAATATTTATGACATAAAGGTCACTGATTCCCAAAGCCGCCGGGATGTGGTTACCATCGGCCGGGCTTCACTTCGGTATGATCTGATAAAGCTCCTGAGGGAAGGTGTGTCAGACGGCCTTCAGGAACTCGTCATACATGATGTTGAAGCTGTCTACGAAGATGGTGTCAATGATTCATGGCTCCACACATTTCTTATGAACTACGGAAAGAAGAAAAAAGTTCAGGAAGCTTCCGGAACTAACCGGGAAAACAAAATTGAAACTGCCCTTGAAAAACTTAATTTTGATGGCATGACCCTGAAACTTCCCGTGAATGTCCGTATTTACAGGCTTCATGCATCGTATCTGAAGCAGGGGCTTGAAATTTCTGGTAACATAAATGATGTCCTCCTTGCAGGAAATCCGGACAGCCCCATTGATGCTGTAATCCACGGAAATGTAAAGGTTTCTTCAAAAGGCAGGAACTTTTCTTCTGATTTTCTGTTTGATGCAGATATTCCGCAGAAAATAAATGATTCGACTGCCGTAATAAGGCTTTCCAACCTGACGGACGGTAATTACAGCATAAAGACTGTGGGCTGGCTTGTTGATTACAAAGACAGGAATGTTGCAGTAAAGATGCTTCCGGATTCCCGCAACAATATCTACATGGAATTTTCAACATCCGTTGATTCAGGTGAAATCAGGGCATTGTTTGATGCAAGGGAGTTCTCTTTTTCAAGACTGGTAAAGACTGCCCGCAGGAATAAGCTTGAAAAGACGCTTTTTGACCTTACGCTTTCTATAAACGCTTCCTGTGTTTACGACTACAGGAAAAACGGATTGTCTTATAGTTCCCACGGGAATGTTTTTGTTCCGGCATCAGTAATTCCTTCAGGAAATTATGCCTGTGACATGAATGTTTTATATTCCATTTCCGGAGACAGAAAGAATCTGGATGTAAAGAACCTTACTGTTTCAAGTTCAAAATACAATGCCGGTTTCAATGGTAACGTCAATCTTGAAAAACTTATTCCTTCCGGCGAACTTTCAGTTGAATCCGTCATAATGCCAAATGGCGGGGTAATTTCTACTGAAATCTATATTGATCCATTATCTTCCGGCTTTATGTGTGTTTCTCCACAGATAATGTTTGATGACCGTTTTTTTTCAGCCGTACAGCTTACTGTCATTCCATCAGGGGATTCTTATGATTTTGAATTTGAACTCTCGGACTATTCCCATGCCGGGGAGGGGACGTCAGATGCTGGTGTGCTGTCCGTTTACGGCAGCTATGTAATTCCTTCAAAGTCACTGCAGACAGCAGTTTCATTTGATACATTCCATATTGATACACTTATGTATACGGCTGCCTTCTTTGCAGATGAACAGAAGAAACCGTTCATTACCGGTCCGGCTTCATCTTTTGCCTCTACAGTGTTCAGCTGTGATGCTTACGGATCCCTTGAAAAAAAACAGTTTTCTTTCAACCTTCCGTATGGCATCGTTGCCAATACAAAGCAGGAAGACCAGATGCTCATTTTTGCGGCAGATGGTAACAGGGATTCACTGCAGGTAACCCATCTGGAACTCATCTATGGAGGGCAGAATGTAATAATGACGGCACAGGCTGAAAAGCTTCCTGGAATTGAAGGCCGCATACTCAATGGCCACCTTGACCTTAATGACATTCCGTATGATTTTACCGGGCTTATAAATAATGGCTGGGTTTCAATAAGTGGTGATTACGGCCTTGAATTTTCAATGGCACCGGATTTTGAAAACCAGAAAGTTTCCGGTACTGTAAGGCTTGAAGATTTTCCGTTCAATTTCAATAAAGTCATGGTTTCGCTTTCTGCGGATTCCCTTTTTGAATATGCTGCTGACAAAAGCATGCAAGTTGACTTTTCTCGTTTTGAAATACGCAGCATGAATTCCACACGGTTGAATCCTGTCGTCAGTTTTGCGGGATTTATGGACAATGACGGTATATACTTCAATTCCATCTGGTATACGGATATAGTTTCGTCCCTTAATGGAACTGGAAATATAGTTTGGACCGTAGATTCCGGAAATTTTAAGGATGCCGTATTTGATTTTAATGTGTCAAATCCGATGGGTTTTGAAGAAGTGCTGCTTTCAGGGCAGGTTTCCAATCCTGGTGAAAAAGCTCCGTCTTTAAATTCCATACTGAACGAATATTTTGTGACGCTTGGATTCAATGTCAGGTCCATGCGTTCAAGCCGCTTCGTTCCGGGTTCAGTTATCAGCGACACCCTTAATGCAGAACTAAATGTTTCAGGAAACCTGGCCAATCCGTTTGCCGCCCTTTCAATTTCCAGAGCCGGTTTTACAGTTCAGGGAAATCCTCTTGAAGTTTCTGCCGACGTACTTCTGGATGATAAAATCATAAATATCCAGCGGGCATCTTTAAATTTTAATTCAACTGAAATCAATGACCTGTCGGCAGAGTTTTCCCTTGAAAAGTGGATCGGAAAGCTGGATTTTGCAGTGAAAACCGTTTTCCTTAATAAAGAAACAGAAATAAAGGTTTCGTCATCTGTTGAAGCCATTTCTTCTGTCCAGTATGGAAAGCTGCCTGAATCCTTTAATGTTGCTGTAATGGCAGATGTAAAAGGAGGGCTTTTTGACGGGCAGGGGATTACGCTGAATGCCGTAAAGATAGCCGATGAACTCATGCTTAATTCCAGCAGCAATATCGGGCTTTCTGGCGTCATTTCAAACGTCAGCCAGAAAAAAAAGGATGTGAGCCTTGTGTTAAATAATGATATTCCGTTGAACATGAGCATAAAGGGAACTGTCACCGGTAAAAGTCTGGATCTGGCGGTGGATGGTGTCCGTATGGATATAGCCAGAATACTGAAATTTGTTGAATATGATTTCATAAAAATACAGAAAGGACTTGTCACCGGAGGTTTTGCAGTTTCCGGAATGACTGAAAACCCGCAGTTTCACGGCCAGCTTTTCATAATTCCTGCTGAGTTTTATATGCCTCAGTTTTTCAAGAAGCATGCCGTCGCGGATGTGATAATGATGACTCTGAACGGAAGTCTGTTCTATACTGAACCGACACGCTGTTACCTGCATCATTCACCGGTTGATGTGACTGTTACCGTACAGCTGAACAAACTTTCCCTCGAAACTATTGAAGTTGCAGTGCAGACTGTCGGAGAAGAATTTGCACCTGTAAATATTGATATGCCGCAGATTCATGTAAAAGGAAATGCAAGAACGGATCTGAACATAATTTACGAAGACCATTCTGTTTCTGTTTCAGGAGTAATCATTGCAAAAGATGCAAATGCAGAATTCGGGGCTTCAAGGCTTAATGAAATTGTAAACATTGCCGGAGTCCCGAATGATGAAAGTCCTGGGAAAAAGGAGGCATCTGTTGATGTGGCATTACGGGTAAAGGCTTTGACCCGTGTCCAGATTTCATACAGTACATTCCTGCGTGCCCTTGTGGTGCCAGGTTCTGAAGTATATGCTTCATATTCCTCATCAGATGAAAAACTTACCCTTGATGGAACTGTGCCAATAAGGAGTGGAGAAATAGTTTACCTTAATTCAAGTTTCTACATAAAAAGCGGGCAGTTGGAATTTTCAGAAAGGGATGTGAGCGGTACGTTCAATCCTCTTGTTTCTATATCTGCTGAAACAAGGGTCAGGGATCTGAATAATGAAAACATAACCATTTCACTTTCTGCAGAAAAACAGTTTTTCTCTGAATTGTCGCCAAAAATTTCTTCTTCACCGTTGCGGTCTGAAAAGGAAATAATGGAAATATTAGGTTATGCCACAGCTGGTGAAAATACGAGTGCATCTTCATTAATGCTGGCAACCGGAGATTATGCACTTCAGGTAGTGCTTATCAGGAAGATTGAAAACGCATTGCGTGATTTGCTTAATTTTGATATATTCTCTGTACGCACGATGGTTGTCCAGAATACGGTAAAATATGGTATGACTAGAAATGAAGATAGAAAAACTGGTTATACCGTGGGTAACTTTCTGGACAATACGACTGTTTATATTGGTAAGTATCTTAATGATTCTATATTCTGTGATGCAATGGTCAGGCTTGACTATGACCAGGACAGGATAAATGATTCCAATACATATCAGGGATTTTCAATTCAGCCTGAGCTTGGTGTTGAAATTGAAGCTCCTTTTGCAAGGATAAGGTGGGCCGTTACTCCTGATTTTGAAAAAATCATGAACAATAACTGGAGTAACCTTTCATCATTAACTTTGTCATGGAAATTTAATTTTTAAAAATGTTTTTACCTGCTCAGGCAGGTGAATGGGAGTCGTTATGCGCTGCAGCCGCCGTTTTTCTATTCTATTCTTTACTTGTTTATTTTTATCTGCATTATTCAGCAATGTTTATGCACAGGATTCAGAGAATGAAGACTGGTATCTTGAAAAGAATATCTCAAAGGTTTCATTTACAGGCTTAAAACATGTTAAGGTTTCTGAACTTTCGGGCATTACTGCAAGTTATATAGGCCGTACTGTAGGAAGCTGTATTTATGACCTTCTTGACCGTCTTTATGCCCTTGAGCTTTTTGATGACATTGAACCTGGTGCTGCCCACGACAGAGGTGATGGGGTCATCGTTACTTTCAAAGTCGTTGAAAAACCTGTAATCAATGCCATCCGTTTCAAAGGAAACCGGAAAGTGCGCAATGCACCGCTCCGGGAAGCCCTTACGATAAAAACCGGTGACATATATATGGAAGCAAAAGTGCTGGTTGATGAGCGTGCAGTAAGGGATGTGTACCTCGATAAAGGTTATAAAGATGTAAAGGTAAGTTATGAAACTGCTGAAACTCCTGATGGAATAGACGTTACTTATATAATCAGGGAAGGAAATTCAACGGCAATTACCGAGATAAATTTTGTCGGAAATACTGTAGTTTCATCTAAAAAGTTGAAAAGCCAGTGTAAGATGAAGACTGCATCCCTTATCCGTAAGGGTGCTTTTCAGGAATCTGTCCTTGAAAATGACCGTCAGGCAATTGCAAAGTTCTATTATGACCGCGGTTATCTTGATTTCAATATAATTGACATCACAAGGGATGTTTCCAAAAACGAGAAGAAAGACCGTGATGACATGGTTGTTACTTATTATCTTTATGAAGGCAACCAGTATACTTTTGACCAGATTTCGTTTAATGGAAATAAGGTCTTTTCAACGGAAAGACTTCTTTCTCTGATGAAGCTTAAGCAGGGTGATGTTTTCAATGTAACTAAATTCAATGAATCGGTCATGGGGATTACGGACCTTTATTATGAAAATGGTTATACGGAGAATGGTTTTTCTCCTGCTGAAAACCGTGACACCATGGACATGAAGGTTTCTTACGTACTCAATATTACGGAACGCGACAGAAGCCATGTAGAAAAAGTCATTGTAAAAGGAAATACAAAAACAAAGGAATATGTAATTACCCGCGAACTTCCGATAGAAAGTGGCGATGTTTTCTCGAAGGCTAAAATTACAAACGGACTCAGGAACCTTTACAACCTGCAGTATTTCTCTGCTGTTGTTCCGTCTGTTGAACCTGGCTCCGAGCAGAATCTTGTAGATATTGTCCTTACTGTTGAAGAGCAGATGACCAATTCCATTGAATTTGGCGTGACATTTTCAGGTGTAAAAGATCCTAAAGACCTTCCTTTTGCTGTTTTTGTAAAGTGGCAGAATTCCAACCTTTTTGGAACTGGACGCACTTTGTCTGCAAGTACAACGTTGTCTGCGTTGGAACAGTCTGTAAGTCTTGGTTATCAGCAGAACTGGATTTTTGACCTGCCTATTGAGTGGAGTGAATCCATTTCATTTTCACATTCAAACAGTTCTGCACTCAGGGTGCACTGGAACCCTGACGGAACTACAAACAGTAATGATTATTACATGGACTATGATGCATATAGTTTCAGTTTGAATTCTGCCCTTGGACACAGGTGGATGCCGAATTTTGCCATTCTTACATTAAGCGGTGGTCTTACTAACTCAATCCTGAACTATATTTATGATGATGCGCTTTATCAGCCTGTAAGTACACAGATTTCTGAATATGCAAATAACTGGGGCTTTTCAAATTCCATTTGGACTAAATTTTCAATGGATGGCCGTGACATAAATTATGATCCGTCAAAAGGATGGTTCTTCAGCCAGCAGCTTTCATGGTATGGACTTACACCGGTTGAAACGGACTTCTATCTTAGGACTGATACAAAGCTTGAAGGTTATGTTCCACTTATTAATATTCCTGTTACGGAAAAATGGAATCTCAAACTTATCCTTGCAGCTTATACCGGATTTTCGTTCCAGATTCCTGCTGCCGGTTCCGGAGTCAGTGAATCAAACAAACTTTATATTGACGGTATGTTCAACGGACGTGGATGGACAAAGATTTATAACACTGTAAAGGGACGTTCTATGATTAGTAACAGGCTTGAATTAAGATTCCCTGTTGTACCTGGCATTGTTGCCATAGACGGTTTCTTTGATGCTGCAGCTGTCAAGAAGACTCCTGAAGATTTCTTTAATATCAAGCCTGAAGACTGGTATTTCAGTTGTGGTCCTGACATCCGCTTCCTTATTCCTCAGTTTCCTATGAGACTTATGCTTGCCAATACATTCAGGATTGATGACGGTGAGGTAAAGTGGAAAGATACATGGCAGTTTGTATTGTCATTCAACGTTATAAATAAATAATAAAGGGGAGTGTAAGAAAAAAGTTCCGCTAAAATACCGCGCACTTTTATCTTTAAAAATCTGCGTTGCAGATTTTCCTATATAAAACTGTTCGCTCATGCGAACGTTAAAAAGTCACTCGCAAAATTGAGATTTTGTTCATTGACTTTTTATGGGGTTGTATCATGAATTTTAAGAAAATTGTTGTTTCGGCTTTTATTTCTGTGATTTTCTCAATGGCTTTTGCCCAGCAGCATATTACTAATTTTGGTGTTGTTGATACATCAAAGATTTATGAACAGTACTTTAGGAATTCTTCGGCAATAAGGACTTATGACCAGAAAAAGGAAGAGTTTCAGGCAGAAATCAACCGCCGTACGGAAGAACTCAGAGGGCTTCAGCAGAAAAAGACAGATTATGAAAATGATGCCAATGAAGCACAGCTGAAGAAGGTAAATGAATCCATTCAGAAGAAAACTGCCAGCTTAAAGGATTACACTGCTGCAAAAAAACTGGAACTTGAAAATATAAAAAAATCTCTCCGTGATTCTGATGAATTCTATAAAAACCTGTCAAAGACAATAAAAAAGGTTGCTGAAAATGAGGGACTCAGCATGGTGCTGAACCTCCAGCAGAATAATTCAATACTCTGGTACAGTCCTGCTGTAGACATTACGGATAAAGTTATTGCAGCACTTGAAATGTAAGGATTTTTCTAATGGCAGGAAAATCTCAGCTGACTCCATTGATGGAACAGTATGTAAACGTAAAGAATCAACATCCGGACGAAGTAGTTTTCTTCCGGGTGGGTGATTTTTATGAAATGTTCAATTCTGATGCTGTGGAAGTGTCACGGCTTCTGAACCTTACGTTGACCCATCGTGGTGAAAGTCCTATGTGTGGCGTTCCTTATCATGCATCAAGAGTATATATCGCCAGACTTCTAAGGCTTGGAAAAAAAATTGCTATATGTGAGCAGGTCGGTGAAATTGCTCCTGCCGGTGGACTTACGGAACGGAAGGTAGTGGAGATAATTACTCCGGGGACAGCCGTTGAAGATGAATATCTTGAGCGTGGTTCAAATAATTTTCTGGCTTCCCTTTCCATATCCAGAAAAAAAGCAGGATTTGCGTATATTGATGTTACTACTGCTGATTTTTATGCGACTTCGTGGCCTGCTTCGGAGATGGCTGATAATTTTGCTAAAGAATTAGGCCGGGCTAATCCAAGGGAACTGGTGCTTCCGCTTTCTCTGAAAGAAAATGAAGTTATACAGCAGGCTTTACAGGAAAGTCATGGTATATCTGTGTCTTATTATCCGGACTGGCATTTTAATGCGGAAAATTCATACAAAAAGCTGTTGTCCCAGTTTAAAACCGTAAATCTTGATTCATTCTCATTAACAGAATCTTCAGCTGAGATTCCGCCTGCAGGATTCCTCCTTGATTATCTTGAAAAGACTACGAATGCAGGCATTCCACATGTTTCAAAAATCACAGTTTATCATGACAGTCAGTTTGTCATATTGGATGATTCTTCCAGACGTAATCTTGAAGTAATCCAGAACATGCGGGATGGTTCCAGCCAGTTTACATTGCTTGACTGTGTGAATCATACGCTTACGGCAATGGGGAACAGGACAATCCGGTCCTGGCTTCTTTCGCCACTTACGGATATTAATGCAATAAATGAACGCCAGCGGCATATAACTGCCTTTACAGATAATGAAGTACTTCGCAAACGTGTAAGGGAATATCTTGCTCCTGTCCTTGATATTGAGCGACTTGCCGGACGTATTGCTATGGAACGTGCCCATGCAAAAGATCTTGTTGCATTAAAGGTAAGCCTCTCTTCATGGCTTTCCGTTCAGAACGAACTGCGGAATTCAGGTTTTTCATTGCCGGATTCCGATGCTGCCTCGTTTATCATCAATCTTATCAACCAGTCGATTTGTGATGATCCGTCTACATTGTTTACGGAAGGAAGGCTCATAAAGCAGGGGTGGTCATCTGAACTGGATCATTATAAAGATGTCCTGAATAATTTCTCCAGAATTCTTGATGAATATCTTGAAGAAGAGCGGCGTAATACGGGAATCCAGAATCTTAAGGTAAAGCATAATTCTGCAGCGGGATATTTCCTTGAAGTGACAAAAGGAAAACTTTCTGCTGTTCCACCGCATTTTATCATAAGGCGGGCACTTTTAAATGCAGAGCGTTATACTACAGAAAGGCTGCAGGAACTTGAAAAAGAATTGAACCAGGCTTCTGGGAGCATTATTGAAACAGAACGCAGTCTTTTTATGGAGATTCGCTCCAGATTGAATGAATATGTGCCATTCCTTATGGAGCAGGCCCGGGAAATTGCTTATTTTGATGTTTCGGCGTCCCTTGCTCATGCTGCTGTAATCAACAGATGGGTTCGCCCTGAAATTTCTGATGATACATATATCAGGATTGATTCAGGCCGTCATCCTGTCGTTGAAAAACATCTTCCTTCTGGTGAATTCGTTCCGAATGATATGGAACTGGACTCGAATGATTCAGAAAATTCCGGCAGTTCCTTCCTTCTTATAACCGGTCCGAATATGGCGGGAAAATCTACATACCTCAGGCAGAATGCGTTGATTACGCTTCTGGCACAGACCGGTTCGTATGTTCCGGCAAAATATGCCCATATAGGAATTGTTGATAAAATATTCTGTCGTGTAGGGGCTAGTGATAATCTTGCCCGTGGAGAGTCTACCTTTCTTGTAGAGATGACTGAAACTGCCCGCATACTCCGGTCTGCTACAAGGAAATCCCTTGTGATTATGGATGAGGTCGGACGGGGAACTTCAACAGAAGACGGACTTTCAATTGCTTGGGCTGTCAGTGAATATCTGCTTGACAAAATCTGTTGCCGTACTTTGTTTGCAACCCATTATCATGAACTTACACGGCTTTCACATCAAAAAATCCGTTTTATGTGTATGGATGTATGCGAAACTGGTGGCGCAGTAGTTTTCCTCAGGAAAATAAAGGATGGCGCTGCGGAAAATTCCTATGGCATACATGTAGCAAAACTTGCAGGAGTTCCTGATTCAGTAATCGGACGGGCAAATGAAATAATCATGCATATCCAGTCTATGGCTGCAGAAAATCCTCTTGGAAATGACATTCCTGTCCCGAAGCAGGTTGCAGCTGTTCCTGTTCAGGAATCAAAACCTTCGTTTATAGCTCCAGGCCTGTTCAGCGATGAAGAAATCATTCTGGATGAAATACTTTCCTGCGATACTGACAATATGACGCCTATGGCTGCACTTCAGGCAATTACCCGATGGAAAAAGGAACTTAGCGGTAAATAATGCGCCATTTCCATTTTTTTGTGATTCAGGTGTTTTTCTGTCAGTTTTTCATATGTTATCTGCATGGAGAAAATCTGGAAAAACATCAGAAGGGTATTAAATTCCTTGTGGAGGAGCATTGAGCCCTTGTTCAGTTCAGAAGAGTGTCTGTGTTGCGGAATGTGTACATTTGCTGTTCCTTTGTGCCGACGCTGCAGGAATGCTTTTATATATTCCGTATCTTTTCTGCCTGAAGTCCGCTGCAGTAAATGTGGAAAAATCCTTATATCTGAACACGGTGAATGTCTTCAATGCCGTGAAAAATGCGTGGCAGAATCCCTTGATGCTGTATATCCGTTGCATATGTACCGTCTTTGGAAAAAGGAACTGGTATTCAGCTGGAAAATGCTTGAAAAAAGGCGTCTTTCATATTTTTTTGCAGATGCGATGTATCATTCTGTCAGGAAACTTGGTTTTGAGCATCTTTTTTTTGTTCCTGTTCCTCCAAGGCCTGGGAAGGTAAGGGATAAAGGCTGGGATCAGGTGGCTGAACTATCATCAATCCTTGAAAAAAAATATGGGATGAAATTCCTGCCGCTTCTTTACAGGAAATCATCTGTCCAGCAGAAAAAGCTTTCCAGACAGATGCGGTTGGATCAGAAAGAAGAAGCTTATGCCTTTAAGTCTGAACGGGAAATAAAGGAATTGCTGACGAAGAAGGGGCTTTTGTCGTTACCACAGGAAGTAGTGCTCATGGATGATGTCATTACGACAGGAGCCACCGTAAACAGATGTGCCTCTGTCCTGAAGGCCAATGGTATAGCCAGTGTATATGCCATGTCATTGTTTATGGTCGACTGACGTATGTTCTCCTGATGTATTAAAAAGCAGCTGAAGTTTTCAGAGATGCTTGACATAGGTTATTTTAAATGTTGCAAAATTACTGAATAGAGGATATCATATACAATATTGTATCGTAGTTTTAATCTGGAGGCATTATGGCAAACGAAGAAATGCACTATCAGCTCGTAACATTCCAGCTGGGAGAAGAGTTGTATGGTGTTGATATTATGGATGTTAAGGAGATTGTAAAGATTCAGGATGTCCGTCCTATCCCTAATGCTCCATTTTATGTAGAAGGTATTTTCAATCTCCGCCGTGAAATCATACCTATCATTTCCCTTCATAAAAGATTCCGTCTTAGCAAGGTTGTGTCAGATAATGACGGTGAATATGAAGGTGGATTCATAATCCTGAACATTGATGACAATAAAATCGGTATCATAATTGACCGTATTGCAAGAGTTGTCACAGTAGATGCAAGTGAAATAAAGGCTCCTCCACAGATGCTTAGTGGTATTGGAACTGAATATATTCAGGGTGTTATCCGTCAGGATTCACAGTACCTTATCATGCTTGACATCCGCCGTCTTTTCAATGCAAAGGAAATGCAGAAGATTATTGATATAAAATAGGCATAAAACAGTTATATATGAAGTTCTTGAAACTTCAGTTCTTGGAATCAGCCGGATTATGTATTTCTGACTTATTCCCGTAATAAGATTTTGAAAACTGTTCATCGGATGAAAGGAACTTTTGAAGACATTAGTGTTTTTGAAAGTTCCTTTTAATATATGCTATGTCCGAATATAAGACTGCTGATTAATAAGGTGCAGTCCAGGATAGATGGTAAAATTAACCGCATGAATGTGAAGGGCTGTACGCAGATAGGAATTGACGGTGTTTGAGTATGCATTCCGGAAGTTGTGTTTTGCACGTAACCTGCTGTAGTGATGGCTGGATTCGTTTTCCGGTGCAGATATTTCTGCTTTTTCTGTCGCCAGACTTTGCTTTTTTAGGACAGGATCCTTTGACAATATTTCTTACGGGTGTAGTCTTGGTATATATAGCTTTGAGGTATGGTAACATTTGAGAATAGGGGTGAGGTGTCTGATAAAGTCAGGATTGCAGTATCGCCTGGTTCTGGATAACTTTTTTCAAAAAGACTGGTTTCCATATTTAAAAATGAAATTCTGGCAGTTTCTTGCCATATAATTATAAAAAAGGAATCTTCTGGAAAATTATTCGCAAGATTCCGTAAAGCAGCCTGTGGATCTACTTCAGGCGTTTAAAACAGGTAAAAAATGATTCAGACATTTAGTTCCACAATTCGTAGAAAAGAAATGGATGCCGTGTTGACCTGTATGGTTGATGAAAAAATCGGACCGGGTGAATTAAACGGACGCTTAATTCAGACTGTTAAAGAGTTTTTTTCATGTGCAGGGGCCGTTGCATTACGAAGTCCTTCTTTAGCACTGAAATATGCTTTTAAAGCTTTAGATGTAAAAGAAAATACAAAGATAATGATTTCTGCCCTTGCACCGTCATGGCAGGCTTATGCGGTAAAAGAAGCCGGGTGTGAACCGCTTATCCTTGATGTTGATTCTGTTACATCACTTGTGACGGCAGAAATTGCCGCTGAGGGTATGAAAAAAGGTGGTGCAGTTCTCCTGCTGCATGAAACCGCCGGCATCCTTCCAGATTTTGATGGAATCTTGTCATTGGGGATTCCTATAATAGAAGATGTTTCCCAAAGCGCAGGAGCATCTGTTCCTCTTCCTGTAGAATCGGAAAACCAGCCGGCTGCTGTTCAGGAAGATGGCAAGGCTGCCGTTCCTACAGGAAAAATGGCAGGTACCTTTGGTATTTTCTCAATATGCGGTCTTGAAGAGCATGATGTCATCACAGCCGGTGGTGGTGCAATACTTATGTCACCGGGCAGGCGGGAATGGCCGGTCCTGAAAAGTATCGCTGAGTCAATCCCGTCTGTGGAAAGTCTGCCGGATATAAACAGTGCCCTTGGTTTTATACAGTTTAAGGAATATGGAAGGAATGAAGCAGTGCGTAAGGAAATATACAGCCTTTATGCACGTTCCGTATTGTCCGGTAAGAATAAAGTCCTGACCCGTGATTCAGATTCTGCTTCTACAATCTGGTCATTTCCGCTGGTTTTGAATGGCGGTTTTAAAGATGTAAAGCAATATACACAGCGTAAGGAAATAGAAGTCAGGCTTGCATTTCAAGATTCAGTAATAATGAATATATCTGAAGAAGCCGCAATGACCTTGAAAAATGCAAAGATGCTTGCATTAAGGACCGTACTGTTTCCGCTATATCCGCGACTTACCCGTTCACAGGTTGAAAAAATAGCAAAGGTTCTGGTTACACTGCCGTAATTTCTGCTGGATTTTGAAAGGTCAAAAATGAAAAAGTGCCTTATAATAATTAATACATTCAAGGAAGAATCAGGCCTGTTGGGAAAATCTGTTGCTGATTTTCTTGAAAAACGTGGAGTCCAGACTTCTTTTTTTGAATTTAACGGTTTTTCTGAAAATTACCCTTTTAAAGGGTATGATTTCCTTGTGACACTTGGCGGTGATGGAACCGTGCTTTATGCCTGCCGTGGCTGTGCGCCGTTGGGAATACCTGTATTTCCGGTAAATCTCGGTGAATTTGGTTTTATTGCAGGTATCCAGAAAGATGAATGGGAATATCCACTGACCATGCTTCTGGAAGAAAAAGTAAAGTTTGAACGCCGGTCAATGCTGTGTGCTGAAATTTTCAGGGAAGACGAAAGGATACTCTGTTTTTCAGCATTAAATGATATTGTTGTAAGTGCACAGACTGTTGCCAGGTCTATTTCATTGGACATTGACTGTATGAAAGCACCATTGGGAAGGTTCAAGGCTGATGGAATAATCGTTGCAACCCCGACCGGTTCAACTGCCTATTCAGCGTCTGCCGGCGGCCCGATTATTTCACCAGAACTGGATGCAATGGTCCTGACTCCTTTGAATCCGTTTTCACTTTCTGCAAGGCCGCTTGTTGTAAGTTCCCGTGCTGAATTTGAAATTGCAATAGCACCTTCAAGGAATCATGACGTGATAATCACTGCTGATGGCCAGAAATTCCAGAATCTTTGTGAAGGCGATATTATTAAGATAAGGAAATCTCCGGATGATGCCATTATCGTGGGCAGTTCGCCGGACAAATTTTTCAATGCACTCCGTTTTAAACTGAACTGGTCTGGAGGACCTCATGCTTGAAGACCTTACGATAAAAGATTTTGCACTTATTGATGAAACTGTAATAGAATTTAACCGTGGATTTACGGTGCTTTCTGGTGAAACAGGCGCAGGTAAATCTATCCTTATCGGTGCACTTTCATTCCTGCTTGGAGGAAAAGCGTCTGCTGAACAGATCCGGTCCGGAGCAACAGAAGCCTGTGTTACCGGGACATTCCTTCTTCCGGAAAAAAAGCCGTCAGACAGGATTTTTTCCGGCGAAGATCCGGATTTTGAGCCTGCTTCTGCTTGGGAATGGCTTTCCATGCATGGAATTGAATGTGAAAATGACAGGGTAATCCTGCGGCGTCTGGTCCGTGCAGGTGGAAAAACCGGTGCATGGATATCTGGCGTACCTGTAACCAGAGTGGATCTTGCTGCTTTTTCTTCATTTCTTGTTGATATTCATGGTCAGCATGAACATCAATCCCTTATGAAAGTTTCTGAACACAGGAAATTCCTTGATATGTATGCAGGAATTTCTGATGAAGTAGCTGGGTTTACAAAAATGTATTCTGAATTGGTTGATAAAAGAAAGAACCTTGCCTCCATCAACTCTTCAAATGCCGAAAAGAACCGCAGAATGGAGTATCTTTCTTTTTCTATTAATGAAATAGAAGAAGCCAGCTTGAAAAATGATGAGGATGTTGGACTTGAAGCAGAAGAGGCCCGCCTTTCTTCATTTGAAAAACTTTATTCAGAAGTCCAGATGATAAATACGATGCTTACAGGAAGTGAAGAGTCTTCTATGCTTTCCCTGTTCAAAAGGTTCCGTGCTGCTTCTGAAAGGGCATCATCGCTTGATAAATCAATCGAAGGACTTGATTCCCGCATTCAGAACCTTTTTTATGAGCTTTCAGATATAAGCGATGAATTCAGGTCATATGAGGCGGGACTTGTTTTTGACCCTTCAAGGCTTGAAGAAGTCCAGCAGCGTCTTGACCTGATTTACAAGCTAAAGAAAAAATATGCTTCATCTCCTGATGCCCCCCTTTCTGAGGTTTTTTCTTATCTTGAAGAATCAAAAAAAGAACTGGAAAACTTGTCGTCTTCGGAAGAAAATAAAGCTGTCCTTGAAAAGCAGGTTGCAGAGCTTGAACTTAATGTATACAAAACTGCTAAGGAAATATCAAGAAAACGTGCCGGTTCCGCTGAAAATATGGCGAAATCGGTAGAAATGATACTTTCATCTCTGGGCATGAAGAGTACCCGTTTTTCTGTTTCCCTTCAAAATAAGGAAGGAAATGATGTAGAACAGCGTTGCGGTCCATATGGAATGGATGATATCGAATTCCTTATATGTGCGAATCCGGGAGCGCCTATGATGCCATTGGCAAAAATTGCTTCAGGCGGTGAATTGTCAAGGGTAATGCTTGCGTTGAAAACAATTTTTGCATCCGTGGATCCTGTTGCAACACTTGTGTTTGATGAAATCGATACGGGGATTGGCGGTGAAGTTGCAGTCGCCGTAGGAAGCCACATGAGGGAACTGGCAAAAAATCGTCAGATTTTATGCATAACACATCTAGCGAGCATTGCAGTTTATGCCGATAATCAGATAAAAATACAGAAGAATATTGTTGGCGGACTGATGAAGACAAATGCAGGAACTGTATCTGGTGAGGCCAGGGTTCAGGAAATTGCCCGCATGTTGTCTGGTGATTCAAATAGTGAGGAATCTCTGGATCATGCCCGTTCAATGCTGAGGAAATTCAGTGATGGGGGAATTCAATGTCAAAAATAACAGATGCGAATCGTGAACTTTTTAAAAAGGAAGCCGCTAAATACCAGAAGGTAATAGACGAAGCCCTTGAAAAAGAAAAGAGTATGCTTACTGTTATGAAGGATGAATCTATTGGTGTTGAGTATAAGAAACTCATTCTGTGTGAAGAGATGATTTTTATTGCAACTCTTTACAACGCAATAAATTCTTCTTCCCTGAAAATACTTGAAGTAAAAAATAATGATGCCCTCAATGATGCCCGAAAAATCCTTTATAAGGCTATAATCTATCTTGAAGAAGTTGTCACCAATGTAATCAATATTCCGGCTTCTGACATGACTGACAAGATGGAAGCTATAAAAAATACCCCTGTTGAAAAACGCTATTATCTGGTAAGGAAACTGGGGCTTGCAATACAGATGATAGTAGATGCTTTTGGTGATAACAGTAAATGGAAGTGGTCTTTTGTTGAACTTGAAGGCCGTTACGCTACTGTTGCAAAAAATCTACTGGATATGAAGAATGCCGCAAAAGATTATTTTGATCCGAATTCCAGTGCTTACGAAACGACCGTAACGTATATACGGTTGCTCCAGAAACTGCTTGATAAGTCGGCAACTGCATACAGGGATAAGTATGAACTTTCAACACGCCGTATAGATGACATGAAGGCCGGTATAAATTATCTTCTGGCCTTGCGCCGTATTGCCATGGCATTAGGACAGACCGAAGAAGCCGATGAATTCAAGAGAAAGGCTGTCACCTGGAATGACAAGATGGAGTCTGACCATAAATCAGGAAAATCAAACTGATTTTTGATTTAACAATCATTGTAATTTATCTTCTGTGGTTATATAATATCTGCGAATCTCCACATTTTGAATGTGAAGGTTCCGTAAAATATCTTGGAGGATAATTATGAAAAAAATCGTTCTTCTTGCTGTTGCAGTAATGATGGCTGCGTCAGCATCTATTTTTGCAATGGGTGGTCAGGATTCATCTGCTGCAAAATCTTCTGATAAGCGTCCTGTAATCCATCTTGTAACTGATGCTACAGGTATTGATGACAAGTCTTTCAATGCAGCTGCATGGCGTGGTATTCTTGAATATTATGGTGATACATGGAAGAATCAGTCAAAACGTGGAAAGCTTTATGATGTAGTAACATGTCAGACACAGGATCAGTACGTTCCTACATTAAAACAGCTGGCAGATAATGCTCCAGACCTTATCATTGCAACTGGATTTACTTTTGCAGATGCAATTTCAGAAGTTTCTGACGAATATCCTGAACAGAAATTTGTAATCATCGACGTAGACTGGATTTCAAAGCCTAATGTAAGGGAATTCGTGTTCCATGAAGAAGAAGGTTCTTACCTTGTAGGTGTTGCTGCTGCACTCCAGGCAAAGGCAGACGGAATCGCAAATCCAAAATTCGGCTTCATCGGTGGTATTCCTGGTGCAACAATTACAAAATTCGAAGTTGGTTATATCCAGGGAATCAAGTCAGTCCTTCCAAATGCAGAAATCGTAGATTATTATGCAAATGACTGGGGAAAACCTGAACTTGCAAAGACTCAGGCTAAAAACTGGTATGACAATGGTGTTTATGCAATCTTCTCTGCTGCCGGTGGAACTGGAAACGGTACAATCGCACAGGCAAAGGAAATGCGTCTTGCAGGAAAGAATGTTTGGGCAATCGGTGTTGACTCTGATCAGTATGAAGATGGAATCTATGCAGAAGGAAAATCTGCTGTACTCACTTCAATGATTAAGAATGTTGAAACAGCTGCTAAACTTTCAATCACATATGTTGCAGACGGCAACTTTGCAGCTGGTGTTGAAAACCTGGCCCTTAAGGATAAAGGTGTTGCTTTCTCTGCTAAGAATCCTGAACTCAAGGATTCTGTAAAGAAGGAAATTCAAAAAATCGAAGCTGATATTATTTCTGGCAAAATCAAAATTGCACAGACATACAAAGATGCTCTTGATAAGGGACTTGTTCCAGCAGGTCTTGGTGCTAAGGACAACTAATATTTGATTTTACGGGCTGCCGTTGCTTTAGTGTGATGGCAGCCTTTTGTTTATTTTGACATATTTTTTGAAAGTTGGTACTTTCAATTTTCTGAAAATATGTTGAATCAGAAAAATAAGATGAAGTAGTACAAATATGGCAGGAGTAGGAATGGCAGAATCGGATAATGCTGGATACGCAATTGAAATGGAAGGAATTACAAAATCTTTCCCAGGTATTATTGCAAATGATAATATTACCTTGAATGTACGGGATAACGAAGTTCTTGCCTTGCTTGGTGAGAATGGTGCCGGAAAGTCTACATTGATGTCAGTTCTTTTTGGCTCATATGATCCTGATTCAGGCAGGATAAAAATCCGTGGTAAGGAAGTAAAAATAAAGAATCCTAATATTGCTACGGAACTCGGAATTGGAATGGTGCATCAGCATTTCAAGCTTGTTCAGAATTATACCGTTGCTGAAAACATTGTCCTTGGCTGCGAGCCTTTGAACAGGTTTGGGCTTCTTGATATGGCGGTTGCAAATAAAAAGGTAAGTGAACTTTCAGAAAAATACGGTCTGAAAGTAAATCCATCTGATAAGATTGAAGATATTACAGTCGGAATGCAGCAGCGTGTAGAAATCCTGAAAGTCCTTTACAGAAATGCCGACATAATCATTTTTGATGAGCCTACAGCCGTCCTGACACCACAGGAAATCGATGAACTTATCGAAATCATACGTCTTCTGAAATCCCAGGGAAAAACAATCCTCCTTATTACCCATAAATTAAAAGAAATTAAAGCCGTTGCAGACCGTTGCTCTGTATTGCGGCATGGTAAGCTTATTGATACTGTAAATGTAAGCGATGTATCTGAGGAAAAACTTGCAGAACTTATGGTCGGACGTACCGTAAAATTTGAAATTGAAAAGAAACCTGCCGAGCCAGGTGAAGCTGTCCTTAAGGTTGAACATATATCTGTTAAAAATACTAGAGGCCTTACAGCTGTAAATGACCTTTCCTTGGAAATCCACAGTGGTGAAATCCTGGGATTGGCTGGCGTTGATGGAAACGGCCAGTCAGAACTGATTTACGGAATTACCGGCCTTCTTCCTGTGGAGAATGGAAAAATTTACATGAATGGAACCGATATTACCAATTATTCAATCAGAAAGAGGATTGAAGCCGGTATCGGACATGTCCCTGAAGACCGTCACCGCCATGGTCTTGTAAGCGAATATACAGTCGGCGAAAATGTTGCACTAAAAAATTATTATACAGATTCATATTCTGTAAAGAAAATTTTCCTGAATATTCCTGCCATGTATGAAAAAGGCGAGGAACTCATATCAGCTTTTGACATAAGGGCAGGGCAAGGGGCGTATACTCTTGCAGGAAGCATGTCCGGTGGAAACCAGCAGAAGGTAATCATTGGACGTGAAATTGACCTTGGCGGCGGATTCATGATTTTTGCACAGCCGACCCGTGGGCTCGATGTTGGTGCCATTGAGTATATACGCCGCAGGATTATTGAAGAACGCGATAAAGGAAAGGCAATCCTGCTTGTTTCCTTTGAACTTGATGAAATAATGAATCTTTGTGACCGTATCGCTACCATTTCAAAGGGAAGAATTGTGGGTATCCATAATTCCGGTGAAGTTACAGAGAGGGAAATCGGTATAATGATGGCCGGTTCTGCAAAATCAAATTAACTGGAGAATGAAATGAGCGGAAAGAAAATACGTGAAAATGGTTTGTATTCCCTTTTCTTAAGGTCTGACGGTGCTATTTCAGTCCTTGTAATCATACTCGGATTCATTGTTGCAACCGTCCTTGTTGCCATGGTAGGCCGTAATCCTCTGGGAATGTATAAAGCAATGTTACAGTCAATGACGGGCTATAATATGAATAATGGCAAATGGAACATCCGTTATGTGGGTGAATGGCTTAACTATTCCATGCCTTTTGTCTTGTGTGGATTTTCCATGGCTTTTGCTTACCGTGCCGGACTTTTTAATGTTGGTGGCGAAGGGCAGTATATAATTGGAATGACGGTTGCCCAGGTAGTTGCATTGTATTTTCCACCAGTTCCTGTCCTTCATGTAGCAGTTGCAATTATGGCAGCAATTCTCGCAGGTGCATTGTGGGGTGGAATAGTCGGTTTCTTTAAGGCGCGTTTTGAGGTTTCCGAAGTCGTTTCTACAATCATGCTTAATTATATAGCTTTATATCTTTCCAGAATTGTAACAATGGCAATTCCTGGAACAAATACATATAAGACTTCAAATTTTCCTGCTACGGCCTTGTTAAAAACTGAATTCCTTTCGCGACTATTCAATAAATCGAACCTTAATGCCGGCCTTTATCTTACGATAATAGCTATATTCGTTTACTGGCTCCTTATGGAAAAAACAAAACTTGGTTTTGGTTTAAGGGCAACTGGGTTTAATAAGAATGCTGCAAGATGTTCCGGAATCCCGATTGTGGCTTGTATTGTAGCTTCCATGGCAATTTCCGGAGCTTTTGCAGGATTGAGCGGAAGTATCGTTGCTTTGGGTTCTTTTAAATATGGACGCGTAATATCTTCAATGGATAATTATGGTTTTACCGGTATGGCTGTAGCTCTGGTTGGTAATAATACGGCAGTTGGTACTGCCCTTGCAGGATTGCTCTTCGGACTGTTGCAGGGCTCGCAGTCTTTGATGCAGGCAAACAACATTCCAAAGGAAATCATATTCATCATTCAGGGAATGGTTGTAGTATTTATAGCCATGAAGACCGGTTTGAAAATGTTCTTTGCTTACCGGATAAAGGTGGCAAAAGAAAAAGAGTTAAATGAACTTAATGCAGGAGGTGACAGATAATGCTTTCAACTTTACCTTCCATATTTATGATTTTTGCTCCTATACTTATTACTGCAGCTGGCGGTATGATTTGTGAAAGGAGCGGTGTAGTCAATATTGCCCTTGAAGGACTTATGGGAATAGGTGCATTTACTGCAGCTACTGTACATGTACTTATGGAAACTGCCGGATTCGGACGGTGGGATTTATGGGTAGCACTTCTTGCAGGAGCTGTCACTGCAACCGTATTCACCATTATTCACGCATATGCATCAATTTCTCTTAATGCAGACCAGACCATTTCCGGTACGGGGATAAACCTGCTTTCCAGTGGAATCACTTTATTTTGCAGCCAGATTATTTTCCATGCTGACAGGACTGCTGCATTCCAGATAGGCATGATTCCAGATGCAACAGGTTTCTATCCGACATTGTGGTTGGCTCTTGCAGTAATCGTCGCATCTTGGTTCATGCTGTATAAAACACGTTTCGGACTGCGTCTCCGGGCTTGCGGCGAACACCCTGATGCCTGTGCTTCTGTAGGTATAAATGTAATCGGAATCCGTTATTTTTCCGTACTGCTTTCAGGATTCCTTGCAGGTCTTGCAGGTGGCTGCATGGTACTTACTGAATCCATACAGTTTACAAGCAATACGATTAACGGAACCGGGTTCATTGCCCTTGCTGCTGTTGCATTCGGACGCTGGAAACCGCTTGGAATAGTTGGATCAACCTTGCTTTTTGGTTTTGCATCAGCACTGGCCGTACTGGCAAGACATATCATTCCTACAATCGGAAATATTCTTCCGTCGGAAGTATTCAACATAATTCCATATGCAATTACACTTATGGCACTTGTTATTTTCAGTGGTAAGAACTATGCTCCTGCTGCTGATGGAAAGCCATATGTAAAAGGAGCCTCATGATGAGAATCGGCAGACTTGTCCTGAAACTTTTTGAAGCTTTCTCTATCGAACGGTGGAACGATTTAATCCGGCCCTTTGATTTAATTGAAATGGATAAGGCTGCCGAAAAAATGGTCATTGCATATATCCTTGGAAAATACGAAGAAAACAATGGACGTTATATAAACTGGAAGTGGATGATTTATGCATCTTTTTTTGACCTTTTAAAAAAAATTGCCCTTTGCGACATAAAGGCTCCTGTACAGGCACTGATAAAATCAGAATATCCAGCTGAATATATACGTCTGAATGAATGGGTAATAAGCCAGTATAAGCCATTGCTTCAGGACGATGAAATATTTTCACTTTTTGAAAATTATATTGGCCAGGTAGCAGGAACGGTAATAATTCCTGCGGAGGATGAACTGACTTTTCATGTATATAAAGCCGCTCATAAATATTCAACATTCCGGGAATTGCAGATGATAAAACCTGTGAATGAATATATAAGGCTTCAGCGTGTTGAAAATGAGCTGAATGAAGAAATTCAACGTTATCTTGATCTGCGTGGTCTTCAGCTGATGGTTACAAAACAGCGGCCTTATGAATTCCTTCTGAAAATAGAACAGCTCCGTTTTCAGTGTCGCTGGAACCAGACACCAAGGATTCCACATACCAGTGTACTTGGCCATTGCTATTTTGTTGCCGTACTTGCGCTGCTTCTTGAACTTGATTCTGGAATGAAGCCTTGTGAGCGGCGTATGTTTAATAATTTTTTCAGCGCCTTATTCCACGACCTTCCTGAAGCTGTAACCCGTGACATCATTTCTCCTGTAAAGCAGGCTACTGACGGACTTCCTCAGATTGTAAAACAGATTGAGGATGAAATCGTAAATAAGGAACTTGTTCCACTTATGGAAAAATTTTACTCTGATGAGCTGATGTATTTTACGAGCGATGAATTTGAAAACCGGATCATCGTTGACCGGAAAACGGAGCATGTTTCTTTTGAAGATCTTTGTGAAAAATTCAATGAAGATAAGTATTGTCCTGTTGACGGTAAACTTGTGCGCCTTGCTGACCATCTTTCCGCCCTGGTGGAAGCTGATTATTCCATAAAGCATGGTACAACATCTTCTCATCTTGAAAGCGGACGGCGTAATATATTCCTTTCTTATCCTGAAGGTACCGTCATCAACGGAATTGATGCGAATACTCTGTTTCGTGACTGTGTAGGGGCAGCTGTAAATATCTGATTCTGAAAAAATGGAATGTTTCCTTTTTCAGCCGTGTTCTTGCAGTAATGGGATTTGTCTGGCTTTTCCCAGATATGACATTCCTTAGTAGAGTTTTTGGAGATGAACTAAAGATAAAGGGTATATATGCCGATAATGAAAGGGTATGCCTATAAGCTTTTTTGAAAAAAAACATATTGATATTTTAAAAATCTCATTTATTTTTTTATTCTCATTGGTCATTTCATTTCAGGTTCATGCTGAAACTGTTCATGAAGTAAAAAAAGGCGAAACATTATATTCCATAAGCCGGAAATATGAACTCACCCTTGGTGAATTGCGTACGGCAAATAATCTTTCTGAAAATTCTGTAATAAAGGTAGGACAGAAACTTACAATACCAAATGCTGATATTGAAAATGCCGTTTCACTTTCAGGTTCGGTAAAGAAGGTGCCTCTGGCTGTTCCTGATGCAAAAACTGAATATTACATAGCTCAGAAAGGTGACACTTTTTATGGAATTTCAAGAAAATATAACATAAAAGTTGCCGAGCTTTTTGCATTAAACGGACTTTCTTCAGATTCCGTACTGAAAGTAGGGCAGAAGATAAAGGTTCCATCTGAAAAATCTAATACTTCAATCAAACTGGCCCAGATTGACCAGGGGAGTACAGAAAGCCAGAAGGAAGACGATTCATCGTCTGGAGATACGAAAAAAGAAAATCTGCCTGACATAAAAGGAGCTGATCCACGAAAATATAAAGACGGGTCAGCGCTTTCGTCATCAATTGTGTGGCCTGTAAAGAATCCAAAGGTCACATATGTCAGCGGAAAAGTTTCCGGAGTTCTTCTTACGGCTGCTTCAAAGGAAAATGTTACAAATATAATGGCCGGAACAGTAATGTATTGCGGTGCATACCGGGGCTTTGGTGAAGTCGTGTTCATTCAGTCTAAGACGGGATTGATTTACGCCTATACGGGGTTGTCCACTGTAAAAGTAAAGAAAGGTGCTTATGTTGTTACAGGTGATGTCATAGGGAAGGCCGGCCTGGATCCTATTACCAAGGAGTCGCAGCTGATTCTGATGGTATTCAGGAATGGAACCCCTATTGATCCTGCAAAAGCTCCCCGCGGTTAGCGCGATTGGGGTTTTCCAAAGATCATATGTGCTAAGTAACAGCAGGTGTTGATTCTGCAATCTTGGAATTGATTCAATATTTTATGGCAGCATGTCAATTCTTTTCTGGCATGATTTTTTTCTGTATAGCCATAGTATCTTTTAAAATCCTTTTAAAAAGTTCCATGCATACGCGGGCATCGTCAAAAGCCCTATGGGCGGCTTCTACTTTTATGTCAAATTGTCTTGCCAAAGCCTGCAGTTTGAATTGCTGGTTCTCTGGATAAGCCCAGCGGGAGAGGCATAATGTATCAAGTGCTTTATTCAAAAACATTTTCTGACCGCATCTCTCTGCCTCCGTATTCAGAAAATACAAATCAAAGTGCAGATTGTGCCCTAACAGTATACTTCCGTCTGTAATTTTTCTGACTTGCGGTAACATCTCCTCAATCAAAGGTGCGTCTTCAAGCATAGATGATGTGATGCCTGTAATTTCAGAGGATTTTGCAGTAATATCTGATTTTATTAATGACTGGAAAGTGGATAACACACCGCTTTTATCAAAACGGACAGCTCCTATCTCTATAATTCTGTCTGTTCTGTAATTCAAACCGGTGGTTTCCGTATCGATGGCAGTAAAAACTGTACCGCTTTCAATAAGGCGGTACAGCCTCCTGTAATCTTTCAGGAACTTATTTTGAAGCTGCATCGAGGATTGAATTGATGTCAGCTGCGATTGCGTCACAAAGGGCTGCAGCTTCTTTTTTTGTTGCTGCAAGACACATATCACATTTTGCGCCACCAACTTCAGTCTTTGTGTTGATGTAGAACTTGATTTTTGGCTCTGTTCCGGATGGACGGGCACTTACAATCGTACCGCCATCAAGGAAGAACTGAAGGACATTACTCTTAGGGAAGTTAACAGCTTCTTTCTTTGATGGATCTGCAGGATCGAAAGAAACACTTTCCTGAATGTCGCGGATTTTAAGAACTTTCTTTCCACCCAAGGTCTTGAGTCCTTCTGTGCGGAGCTTTGACATGATTCCAGCCATTGTCTCAACGCCAGCAGAACCAGGGAAATTCTTTGAAATTGCGCGGTCTTCAAAGTATCCGTATTCCTTGTACATTTCATCAAGGTGCACAAGAAGGCTCTTGCCCTGTGACCGCCAGTACATTGTCATTTCAGCACACATAGCTGCTGCTGAAACACCATCCTTGTCCATTACTTCTGTTTCAACTTTGTAGCCGTATGATTCTTCGAGACCGAATACATATGTTCCCTGTCCTTTAGCCTCTCTTTCTGCTTCAACAGCAGCAATCCACTTGAAGCCTGTAAGACATTCAACCATTTCAACACCGTATTTCTTACAGATGTCATCACCGAATGGAGAAGTTACGATTGAGCGTACGCAATATGAACCTGCAGGAAGCTTTCCCATTTCCTTGCGTGAAAGGAAAACATATTCCATAAGGAGTGCACCCATCTGGTTTCCTGAAAGGAGTACGAAGTTTCCGTCTTTATCTGGGAAAGCTGTACCGAAGCGGTCAGAGTCCGGGTCAGTTGCCATTACACAGTCAGCTTTCTTTTCAGTACCAAGCTTTACAGCCAGTGTAAGGGCAGGTTTTTCTTCTGGGTTTGGTTTTTCTACTGTAGGGAAGTTTCCATCAGGATTCCTCTGCTCAGGAACTGTGGTAACGGCAAGTCCAAGGTCTCCAAGGACTTTTTCAACATGCATTGCTCCTGTTCCGTGGAGAGGGGTGTAAACGACATTTACGTTTGATGCATATTCTTTAATCAATGCAGGGCGGAAAAGCTGAGCCTTACACATTGCCCAATACTTTTCATCAATTTCCGAATCAATCATTACAAGCTTACCGCTCTTGAGTGCTTCTTCTTTTGTGATTGTCTTTACTGATGTTACTTTGTTTACTTCGTCAACGATACCAACATCATGAGGCTCAATAACCTGTGCACCGTCATTCCAATAAGCTTTGTATCCGTTGTACATTCTTGGATTGTGTGAAGCTGTTACTACAACACCGGTATCAGCTTTCAGTTCGCGGATGGCAAAAGAAAGTTCTGGAGTAGGGCGGAGTCCAGAGAACAGGTATGCCTTGATTCCGTTGGCTGCGAAAATAAGGGCTGTTGCTTCTGCAAAAACATCAGAGTTGTTTCGGCTGTCATAAGCAACTACGGCACTCAAAGTACCAGCCTTTGCCTTTTCAGGAAAAGCCTTGATTACATAGTTAGCAAGGCCCTGTGTTGCAAGGTTGATTTCCAGAGTGTTCATGCGGTTTGTACCGCCACCCATGATTCCACGGAGTCCACCTGTACCGAATTCAAGAGTACGGTAGAAACGGTCTTCAAGTTCAGTGAAGTCTTCCTTTGCAACCAGTTCTTCAACTTCCTTACGGAAGCGTTCATCTTTTTCTGCGGCAATGTATGCTTTTGCCCGTTCCAAGATTTCTGTCTTTTCCATAAAATGCTCCTATATTATTACGTCTGAAATTGAAAGCAGTTTTGTTTCCCATTCCAGGAGGGCTGCTTCTTTTTCTTTGTCATTCCCTTTTACATCACAAAGTATCCTGAATACAGGTTCCGTACCTGAGCCACGCATCCAGATGAATGCAGATGGTGTTTCACTGTAATTCTCGTAGAAAAGGATTTTCAAGCCGCCTTTTCCGCTCAGGCTGAAATCAGTCACATCTTTTTTTTCTTCAGTTCCATTTGTGATTACAGCTTTATAACCTGTAAAACCGTATTTAGCTATAAGTCCGTCTGCACCATTTTTCCAGGAGGCTTCCAATGCATTCTGGAAATTCTTTTTAAGCTGCGCATGATCTTTTACATTAACTTTTGTTATTGCACGCTTTTCGCTGACACCTGTAGTCGTATAAACAGGGAGTGTTGCAATTATATCGGATAAAGTAAAGTTTTCTTTGTATGCACTTTCATTTCCAGATTTTTCACACCATATGTGGAAAAGCCCTTTCTTGACTTCTCCTTTTGAATCTATTGAATCTTTTAAGGTCAGAAGCTTTATGAATGCAAATACCGTATTAAGCGGATCCCGCACGCTGGCAGGATATGTAATGGTTCCTCCATTGGAACCTTCTCCAAGAATGCGTACTGTGTATCCGTTTTTACGTTCTTTTCGTGCAAGATTTACAACATTAGCTTCACCTACTTCGGCTCTGAATACTTTCGCACCGAATTTTGCTGCAATTTCATCAATCCTCATTGATGTAGGGCAGTTTACAGCAACGCCAAGCTTCATTGGTGAACTGTCGCTGTGGAGCCAGGTAGAGTATGCAAGTTCTGAAAGTACGGAAAGTGAAAAAACTTCCTGTGCCTTGAGTACAAGTGCTTTTTCCTGCCGGTGGTCCCAGTAAACAAGATTTCCGCGGTCTCCGTCACAGTCAGGCATATATCCAAGGATTGCGTCTTTTTTTCCTTCTGCCTGTAATTTTTCCATATATCCGGCACAATAAACAAGATTTTCAGGTTCAGGAATTATTTCATGCTGGATAAAGCCCGGCATATTGTTGAATGAATAGAAATTGATTCCATGTTCGGCAAAAAAATCTTTATCGATTGACATCGTCCGGGCTGAACCGTTCATGTCACATACGATTCCAATTGGATTTGATTTTATGGATTCATCCAGTGCTTTTATGAATTTTTCCTGAACCGGAATGTTGCTTAAAGCTGATATTACATTCAGCGAAAAGCTCCTGTATGATGCAAGGGCTTCCTTCTTTGATGAAACTGATTCTGAATAAATCCAGTCCAGGTCTTCTGTCCGGTAACGTTCAAGATTCTCTTTTGCTTTTGAAACATCTGTACATTCTGCACATTTATGTTCAAAAGCCTTTATAAGAATGGCGTTTTCGCTTCCTTCCAGCACTCCACCGTCATTGAGCCCGAATTTAATTCCATTATGGCCTATTGGATTGTGGCTGGCAGATACATAAATGAATCCGTCATAGAATTTTGTGTAAGACATTATTTCAGGTGCCGCTGTAACCCCGACATATCTGACTACTGCTTTTTTTGACAGGATTGCAAGGATGATTGAGTCCGTAATTCCTGGACCTGTCGGTCTTGTGTCCATTCCTACAACGACCGTCGGCATTTTCTTCATTGTCTTTTTACGCAGATAGTCGACAAATACATCTGCGGCAAAAGCTGCAAGAACAGAGTTCTCTTCACCAATTTCTGAGGTTTCGTCATGTTCATCTCCGGAAACCGCAAATACCTTGCGCCATCCTGAAGCTGACAGAATCATATTATGCTTTAATGAATTCATTTGGTAAAATGATAACATGTTTCTTTTCCAGAAACAATAGTACATCCTCAAAAAATGTTTTTCCTGAAGCGCTGCCGTTTTTGTCTATGAACCGCAAAACTGGAAATGCTGTGCTTTGTGGCAGTGGAGAAAAGCAGGATTTTGCAACACTGTTTTTTATGTACATAGCCTTGCACTTTACACATGAATTAGTATATCTTTTATCTTGTATGAATTATTTTGATGAAAATCTGCCGAAAGCAGGAGATACGGTCATAGTAGGGCTTTCAGGTGGCGTAGATTCAACGCTTACAGCCTGTCTGCTTCAGGAAAAGGGATGCCATGTGATTGGTGTTACTATGGCTTTGTGGAAAGGTGACCTTCCGCCTTTGCCTGATGGAAAGAAAATCCATGGTTCATGCTATGGACCGGATGAAACTCAGGATATTGAAGAATGCCGCGCATTCTGTGAATCGCGTAATATTGAATATCATGTAATTGATGTAAAAGATGAATACCAGAAGCAGGTTCTTGATTATTTCAAGGCCGAGTACCGTGCCGGGCGTACACCTAATCCATGTATCAGATGCAACTGTTTTATAAAATTTGGTGCACTTTTAAAAGGTGTTGAAAACCTGGGCATTGAATATGACTATTTCTGTACCGGACATTATGCTAAGATAGTACGCCCTGAACAAGGTTTGTGGGGCACTGAAGAACGGCCGGCCCAGATTGCATGTGCCATGGATCTTACAAAGGATCAGGCTTACTTCCTTTACAGGATTCCTTCTGCAACACTTGACAAAGTCAGGTTTCCGCTGGCTTTTACGTCAAAAAAAGATGTGTTCAGGATGGCAAAGGAAAGGAATCTGCTTGCAGCTTCGAAAGAAGAAAGTCAGGATTTCATTCCTGAAGAATATTTTGACATATTATTCTCAGACAAGCCGTCAGTTCCGGGGGATATCATTGACCTTGACGGCCATGTCCTTGGAAAGCATCGTGGAATTGAACATTATACGGTAGGGCAGCGCCGGGGGCTTGGAGTTTCTTCAAACCGGCCGCTTTATGTACATTCAATTGATCCTGCTAAGAATCTTGTCATCCTCTCTGATAATGAGAATCTTGATGCCGGAGCTCTTATAGCCGATGACTGGGTATGGCCTGCCGGTATTGAACCGCCTTCATCTTTCGAAGGAATGGTGAAAATCCGTCTTGCATCCCGTCCTGTTGAAGCTGTGATAGAGCCATATGTTCCTGCAGAAAATGAGAAAGATAAATATACCGGGAATCCTTATAAGGTGACTTTCAGGCAGCCTCAGCGTGCGGTAGCCCCAGGACAATCAGTTGTAGTATATATTGATGGAGTGATTGCCGGAGGCGGTGTGATAAACCGTGCCGTTGGAACTGAAACTGCTTCTGGACAGGTCTGAAAATATTTTTTCAGGTGCCATGCGTTTTTTTCACTTGAAATTACAAGACTGAAAATATTCTGCTATCATTAAGAAGAAGATGTCCTTCACAAAAAAATGTGAATGGCATCTTTTTTAATTGCTATGCCCGTCTATAGTGTTGCTGCTGGTAAGAGACGAAGCCCGAGGTGTCGATGTTCTGGTATGAAACTGTACACTATGCTGATGAAGGCTATGTAGAATTAATGGTGAAATTAACTGCATAATTGTTGAAAAAAAGTGGGACGCAGATAGGGAGCGACGGCATCAGCCGGCAAAACTCACGAGGTGAGTTTTGAGTGAGTCTCGAAGCAGCTGTGCTGTGCACGTTGCCTCTGGGGGATACAAGGCTCCTGAAGGAGCCGGCTTTTTTCCCGTCGCTGGGACCCGCTTTTTTTTGTAAAATGCAGATTTTTTGGCAGCCTTTTTTACGGGCATAGCCTTTTTAGTAGGCGACAATATTGTATGTTACTGATTTTTCATTTCCCAGAATGTCGGAAATAAGAACGGTAAGCGTGTCATTTCCGTGGGGGAGCATCACATGCCCTATGAAAAGCCTGTCATTATCCGGATAGATTTTTTCGAACGCGTAATAATCGCGGCCAAGGGCGCATAGCCTTCCGTCTTTCTGCTCCAGCATTTCATATACAACTGATTCTGTTTCAGAACCGTTTACATAAACGGAAGTCTTGTACGGCATTTCTGTCTGGGAGCGTTTTTTGTAAAGGCTGTATGTTCCTGCCGGTATGCTTTTCTGGGCATTAAGGTCATATTTGCGCCCGTTTTTATTTTCCAGTGTGATTTCTGCCAGTGAAAGCGTGTTTTTGGCTGAAATCCTTGGCATGAGGATCAGCGGGTTGATGAATGCATTGTTCTTGCTGTCACTAATCTGGAACTCCAGTGTGGAATCGTCATTCTGGGTCCATGCTGATTTTCCGGTATATCCTATCTTCGTCCCTGTCTGGACGAAAATAGAGTCTTCGGAAGTTTCAGGAAATGGATTTTCTTCAAGGTTTCCATATATCGTCATCAGGTTGTCTTCATGGGCGATTATTACTGCATTGCCCAAGGTTGATTCAAACCAGTTTCCGTCGCTGTTGTGTTCCGTTATTACAAGGGAAACACGCCCGATATCTGTTGATTCAATTTCTTTTTCCTGCATGAAAATTACGGAATTGCTGATGGTTTCACCACGCAACTGTCCGAATTTTGAAAACAGTTTCTGAGGTTCTACATCTTTCACCGGCCAGTCAAATGAAACTGCAATTCCTGCCAGTACAATCAATGATATGGAAAAAATAGCCTTGTTTTTTTTCATCTTCCTACTCCCTGGACAGTGTAATCCTTGAAATTTTGTTGTCTCGTCCAATATACAGCGTGTTTCCGTCAGCAAGGATGAAAGCCGCCTCGGCCTTGAACGAGAATGATCCTACCTTTGAATTAAATGATTCAAGTATGGTGACTGTATAGTTGTTCTTGTTCCTGCTCAATATGAAAATGCTGTTTGATACAGGTGATTCCTGTATGTCGATTACTTTTCCTTCAAGGGGAATATGAGTAGATGTGTAGCTTGTGCAGTCTACTATTCCGATTCCACCGCAATAATTATAGTAAACCATGTTCTCGAGGCTGTTGAAGTAGACGAAGGTCTGCCTGATCAGGTCCTCATTGAAAAATTCATGGAATACGATTTTTGCATGGCTTCCTTCTGTCTTGTAAAGCACGAACCTCTGCTTTTCCTGTCCTGTTATACATGCAAACTGCTGTCCGGACTTTGAAATTGCAGCCCCCATGATTACCGGGTAGTCGCTTCCGCCTGGCGTCAGGCTCATGGTAAGGTTTCCAAACCTGTCAAATGTCCTTAAGGTGCCGTCTGCAAAGCCTGCGATGGATGCGGCCTTTGAAGAATTGAATGCTGTTACCGGCGCAGTGTGTTCATAAACTGATTTTACATTTCCGGCTTCATCATAGAATTTGAATCCTGAACCGCCCGGCATGAAAAGGAACATCCTGTCATCCTGTATGTAGGGGAATCCGCTGCCTTTTAATGTACATATTTCTTTACCGGTTGAATCGAAAATCCTGTTGTCAGTGGCATTGCTCTTGTACAATGAATAGAAATCTCTGGACATGGTTACCTTATATGGAAAAGTCGTACATGTCGTAATTTTTCCGGAATGGGTGAAATATCCCATGTAATGTCCCAGATGGAATGGTAGCAGTGATTCTCCTTCCTGCCGGGTTCCCGGGGATTTTGTAATGTCAATCGTCCATTCAGGAGTCATCTGAAGTTCAGTACCCAATGGCCTGTAACTGAAAAGTATGTATAAAAGCAGCAAAGATGTGCATAAAATAACAAAAAAAGGAATATTCTTCTTTATTTTCATGGAAATAATGATATAATGATGGTGTAAAGCTGTCAAGCAAACCAGTTTTTTAAGCATGAGATGCGATACTTGACAAAATAATGCATTATTTGCAAAATATTCAAAAGAAAGGACAGCCAGTGTCATGTTTTGTCCTTAACAATAAATCATATTCGATATCAGGTAGTCCATAAAAACTGAAGTTTTTGTAGTTGTCCGCCGGTATTTTTAGAAAAATCAGGAGTTTGTTGTGGAAGACGATATTCTTACCATAGAAGAAGTTGCAAAATACCTCAGGGTGTCAGAACGCACAGTTTATGATTGGGCACAGAAAGGTGAAATCCCTTCGGGGAAAATCGGAACCGTATGGCGTTTTAAGAAATCAGAAATTGAAAAATGGGTTAATGAACGCCTTTCTTCAAATTCCCGTTCTTCTTCTCCAAATATGGTGATTCAGGTAAAGAACATCCTTTCGCCTGACCGCATTGTATTTATTTCGCAGTCAACAAAGCATGATGCACTTGTGGAACTGGCTGCAAACCTCAGTACTGCACCTCAGGTAAAGTTTGCACAGGAACTTGAATCGGAAATCCTCAAACGTGAAGAACTTATGTCTACTGCCATCGGCCGTGGAATAGCAATTCCTCATGTGCGCCTTTCTTCCGTAACTGACCTTGTAATGTCTGTAGGCATCTGCCGTACTCCTGTAATTGATTTCCAGACTATTGATGATGTACCTGTACAGCTCCTCATTATGATTGCAGCTGCATACAACCAGCATTCATATTATCTCCAGACTCTTTCATTCCTCAGTTCAAGGCTTAAGAAAACGGAACTCCGTGATTCCCTCCTTAATGCAAAGACTGCTGTGGAAGCATATGAACTTCTTGTAAAGGAATAAATCCTGTTCCGGACAGCTGGAATGAAGATGGACTGGCCTTCATGGGAGATGATTCTGGAAGGCGCAGTCCTTTTTTTTTCCGTTGCTGGAATCCGTTGTTTATAAAAAAACAGGAATCTTCAGCAATATTTTACTGACACAGCTTTTTTTACGGCAGGTCAACCGGAATCCATTTTTCCGTGTCGGACATGTCTTGTGCCATCAATCCGATTTTTACATGGGAAGTCGTCTCTCCCAGAAGGTAATCCTGACCGTCAACCTTTATTGCAGCTCCAGGTGCCTTTACTGCTGCACCAAATACGGCATGACTGTATTCCCTTGAAACGAAAAGTTCTGTTTTTATTCCGAAATGTTCAAGCAGTACACATGCAAGAAGGGATCGGGAATCACAGTCTGATCCTTTGTTTTCTGCTGCGGAAATAAGGTCTTCAAAATCTGCTTTATTTTTCTGTCGTGTATAATCAAAGCCCTGTACCCATTCGAGTATCAGTTCCGTAAGTCTGAGCTGCAGTCCGTCTTTTCCTGCTGCAGCAGCCTTAGGGTAGATTGCTCCGTAAATATCTTTTGCGCATTCATCAAACCTGCCGTATGAATCTCTGAAAATGAGTCTGTAATATCTCTGCCAGGCTTCCTTCCATTTTTCGTGTCCGGCGTAAAGTGAAAGGACTGCAAATTCCCTGTCGATGGCAAACCTTGAAGCCTGGCTTGCGTCTTTGTCAAAACGGGTGAATATTTTCTTTCCGTCTATCTTGATTTCTGATGTTGCAGGTTCTGTTACTGGAAATCCATAACAGCTTACCGGGCCGCTTTTCCGTAATGCTGATTCATCTGGTGAAAGGGAGTCTATTACGGAAAGCAGGAACTGGGCGCAGTCATTAGCTTTGTCCTCGTCGGTATAACAGAGTATTATCATGTGCATGTCGTTTTCCTGAAGTGTGGTGGAGAGCCCCCATCCGTTTTGTTTAGCCATGTTCCTGTTAAGGGTGAATGAAAAGGATGAAATTGAAGCCGGTGCTCCGTTCCAGTCAAAACCTTCTATTTCTCCGTCGGCATTCAGTGTGTTGAGCACGTCTTCCAGCGCAAGGTCTGACCGGGTATATCTTGTTGAAGGGTATAGTTTAACTGCAAGCCTTACCGGCATGAATGTATGTTCCATGAAAACCGACTGTTCATCTGGCGTAATGTCTGCAATCTTGAATCCTTCAGGCAGGTCCATGATCCAGCCGTATCTTTCTGAAGAAAAGAATTCAGCAGGAAGCAGTGCTGCCGTAATAGTAAAGACTGCGGCGGCAATAAACATT
Source organism: Treponema sp. (assembly GCA_045616425.1). Taxonomy (GTDB): domain Bacteria; phylum Spirochaetota; class Spirochaetia; order Treponematales; family Treponemataceae; genus Treponema_D. The sequence goes on along the minus strand of JAZLGS010000060.1, from coordinate 25,989 downwards.
TTCATGTCTTTGTGTAATTGTATTGTCATTTTGTTCCTCTTTCTTTATATTTTTATCGATGAATTCCGACTTAATCATTCCTGTTATTTACGAAAATCAAGAAATATTAATCATAAATAAAAAGCAGGGGCTTGCTGTCCAGGGGGGTGAAAAAATAAAGAATCCACTTGATAAAATACTTCCGGAGCAGCTTGGTTACCCCGTATATCTTGTCCACCGGCTTGATATGGAAACTGCCGGCCTTATGGTTGTGGCAAAATCGCCTAAGTCTGCTGCAAAATGGACAGACCTCATTTCCCGTAAGGAAGTCATAAAGGAATACAATGCAATCTGCAGCGGTTGTCCTGACCGGCAGAAAGGTGTTTTTTCAGCTTCAATCATGGACCGCGGTGTAAAAAAGACAGCCTTGACTTACTATGACGTGGTCTCATCCGCAGATGTAAAAGTTCCGTTGTCTGGAGATTCCGGGACAGGGGTGGGACAGGAAAAAGTCAGGCTTTCACTCCTTCATCTGACTCTTGGAACAGGCAGGATGCATCAGATACGCATTCATCTTTCAGAAAACGGTTTCCCTATAGCTGGGGACGATAAACATGGGGATTTCAAGTTGAACAGGCTTTTGAAAAAGAGTGCCGGTATAAAGCGGCTCATGCTGGCGTCTGTCAGGCTGACAGTGCCTGTTGACGGGAAACCGTTGGTGTTTGAAATACCTCTCCCAGATCATATGAAGAAAATAGCGGACTCTTATCTGGTTAAAAGCTGAAATTGCAATTTTTGGTGATTCCGTAAAAGAAACAATCTTGACAATACATTGAAATGTCTGATATATTTGTTGAGTACATTTTAATCACTCTTTAAAGTGGACTCGTGTGAACGGGTCTTTTTTATTTTATAGGCGGAAACATTTGGATTATATTTCATTAAACACACTTCCTCATTATTCTGACTGTGAGCCCCTCGTTTCTGGGCTTGGATATCTGCTTGTCGATTTGAAAGTCATCCCCAGAAAAGGAGTCATAAGTATCAGTGCCGTAATAGCTTCAAAGGATCCTTCAAAGGATATAGGTGTTGAAGACTGTTCAAAAATACATCATGTACTTATGCCGCATCTTGAAACAATCCTTGGGACTGAAGATACTGAAATGGAAGTTACTTCTCCTGGAATGGACCGCAATATAAAGAATGCCGCTGAATTTGCACTTTTCAAGGGGCGTGAAGTCCGTGTGTGGGACAGGAATGTCAATGACTGGACTGGTGGAGTAATTGAAGCGGCAGATGAAGAATCTGTTACTTTAAAGGCAGGTGAAAAGTCTGAAACAGTAAAATTTGCTGACATTGCAAAGGCAAAATTCATATATATGTAATGGCTGTACCGTACGGCAGGTTCTGTATCTCCGTACCAGGCCGGTAACTTGAATGTGCCGTTCACCGGTAATACGTCAGTTGACTGGTGATGGACTTCATCTTACGAAAAAGCCGGCATCTTTTATGCAGGCTCTAACAATCATAAAACTGGAGGGCTATTATGTCATCGGAAATGGCCGAGGCTATACGCCAGCTTACACAGGAAAAGGGAATCTCTGAAGAGTCCATCCGTGTAACAATTGAAAACACTCTCAAAGCTGCATACAAACGTACATATGGTACGGCAGACAATGCATTCGTCGTATTTGAAGATGATATGTCAGGTGTGACGATTTATTCGCGCAAGCAGATTGTTGACGGTGTTTATGATCCTGTAACTGAAATTGAACTTGAAGATGCAAGGAAACTTAGTCCTGACTGTGAAATCGGTGATGAAATCGATATTCCTGAGGATCCTAAGAAATTTGACCGTTCAGCAGTTTCTACAGGTAAGCAGGCTGCCCGTCAGGGGTTAAGTGAAAGTTTTAAGAATAACCTTCAGGCTGAATACAAAGATAAGATTGGTGAAATCATCATAGGATATTTCCGTCATGAACATAATAACAATATTATCGTTGACCTTGGAAAAATCGAGGGAATCCTCCCTGCAAAGAACCAGTCCCCTAGGGAACATTATGAAAAGGATGACAGGATTAAGGCCATCATTACTGATGTAAGGTCTAATTCTTCAGGTGTCCAGCTTGTTCTTTCAAGGGTGCATCCTGATTTTGTACGCAAGATTTTTGAACTTGAAGTTCCGGAAGTTGCAGACAATACTGTGAATATTTATAAAGTTGTCCGTGAAGCAGGTAACCGTACCAAGATTGCGGTTTCATCATCACGTGAAGATGTTGATCCTGTAGGAGCTTGTGTAGGACTTAAAGGAAGCCGTATCCAGAATGTCATAAAGGAACTTGAAGGTGAAAAGATTGACGTTCTGAAATATGATTCAGATCCTGTTGTTTTCATCAGTAATGCACTTTCTCCTGCAGAAGTTACAAAGGTCATCATCCTTGACGAGGAAAAGAAAGAGGCCCTGGCTGTAGTTCCAGAGTCTCAGTTTTCTCTTGCCATCGGTAAGAGCGGACTTAACGTACGCCTTGCAAACAAGCTTTGTGACTGGAATATTGATGTAAAGACTGAAGAACAGGCAGCTGAAATGGATCTTTCTGAAGTTGCATCAAGGCAGAATGCCCTCAATCTGTTTAAGGATGAAGCTGAAGAAATCAATACGCTGTCAGAAATCCCTGGAATTTCAGGCGATGTCGCAGCAGTGCTTAAAGAGGCGGGAATTGACGACGTGCAGCAGTTTGTTGACGCATATGAAAACGGTTCAATTCATGAAATCCAAGGCGTTACGGCTGAACAGATTGAAGAGGTGAATAAACTCATCAACGAAAATGTTGAATTTGTGGATGAACCTGCTCAGGAAGTTCCTGCTGATACAGTTGAAGAAGCGGGTGCAGAAGAAGATGAATACTTCTGCCCTGAATGTGGTACAAAAATTACACTTGACATGACACAATGTCCAAATTGTGGTGTAGAGTTTGAATTTGAAGAGGACGAGGAATAATAGCAATTTATGGCAGATGAAAGCGAAAAGAAAACCGGAGTAGTGTTGCACAAGAAAACAACCACAGCAGGAACAGGAGCTGGTGCTTCTGGTACTGCACCGAAACAGGACAAGAAGAAAGTTGTCGTTATAAAGAGAAAACCGGCATCGCCAGATGCAAAGCCAGGAACACCTGCAGCGCGTGATAATGCTGGGGTACATCCTGTTGTAAAACATCCGGTTGAGGCTTCATCTGCTCCAAAGGAGAAAAAGCCAGCTGAAGAAAGACCGGTTGCAGCACCAGTAACAGAAGAAAGACCGGCAGCAGCTCAGGCAGCTCCAAGAAAAACTACATTTGAATTGAATTCTGTCCGTCCCAATGTAAAGGCCGGAAACCTTTCTGATCATGCGCAGGGCCGTCAGTACGGTCAGCGTGGAAATGGTGGCTATCAGCGCCGGGAAGGTGGCTTTACCGGTGCTCAAGCCCGTCAGGGATATCAGAACCGTGAAAGGGACGGCCGTTCAGGTGGAAACTATCAGGGTGGGAACCGTAATGGTAATTTCCAGAATAATGGTGGAAGAGGTCCTCAGAGCGGAGTACAGCGTACTGGAGGATATCAGGGAAGAACCGGTACCGGTTTTCAGGGCGGAAGACCGGGCTATCAGGGTGGAAGACCTAATGGTGGCGGATTCCAGAATGGCGGAAGGCCAGGTTTCCAGGGCGGAAGACCGGGGTTCCAGGGTGGCATGAACCGTCCTGCTGGCGGTGGTTTTGCTGCACCTGATCCGCTTGCATCCAATAAGACTCCTGCCAAGAAGACTTTTAAAGGTAAGAAGCCTGTTTATACACGGAAAGATAAAGAAGAGAGCTTTGACGAAGACAAGTTCTTTGAAACAAAGAAGAAGACAGATACGCCTGTAAGTTCTGTGCCTGCAAGAATTGATATTATGGAAACAATTTCTGTTTCCGATCTTGCAAGAAAGATGAATCTTAAGGCTTCCGAGGTTATCGGAAAGCTTATGGGAATGGGTATGATGGTTACGATTACCCAGTCAATTGATTCAGATACGGCTACACTTCTTGCTGCTGAGTACAATTGTGAAGTTCATATTGTAAGCCTTTATGATGAAACGGTTATTGAAAGTGACTCTGCAAATGCTGATGTCCAGCTTTCACGGCCGCCGATTGTTACGGTTATGGGGCATGTTGACCACGGTAAGACAAAGACTCTTGACTCTATCCGTCATTCTAATGTCGTAGCTGGAGAAGCTGGTGGTATTACACAGTCTATCGGTGCTTATTCCGTAACTACACCAAAGGGAATGATTACGTTCCTTGATACTCCTGGACATGAAGCATTTACTATGATGCGTGCCCGTGGTGCACAAATTACGGATATTGTTGTTCTCGTTGTTGCAGCTGATGACGGTGTAATGCCGCAGACTCTTGAAGCAATCAACCATGCAAAGGACGCAAAGGTTCCTATTATTGTTGCAGTAAACAAGATTGATAAGCCTGAGGCAAATCCTGACCGTGTAAAGACACAGCTTACAGAATTAGGACTTACTCCGGAAGACTGGGGTGGGGAAACACAGTATGTTCATATCAGTGCGCTGAAAGGCGAAGGTATCGATGACCTGCTTGATGCAATCCTGCTTCAGGCTGAAATGCTTGAACTTGAAACAGTATGGGATTGCCGTGCAGAAGGTAAGATTCTTGAATCCCGTGTTGATCAGGGACGTGGTGTAGTTTCTACTGTAGTTGTGCAGAAAGGTACCCTCCATCAGGGAGATCCTTTTGTTGCAGGTATCTATTCCGGCCGTGTACGCGCCATGTTTAATGACAAGGGGCAGCGTATTCAGGAAGCAACTCCTAGTATGCCTGTTGAAGTTCTTGGTATTGAATCAATGCCTAATGCAGGTGATCCTTTCCAGGTTACTGAGACAGAGAAGGATGCCCGTGCAATTTCTGCAAAGCGTCAGGAACTTAAGCGTTTTGAAGCTGCAAAGGCAGTAAAGAAGACGACTCTTGAAACACTCTTTACAGATATTGAAGAGAGTGAAGTTAAGGAACTTAAAGTTATTATTAAAGCTGACCTTCAGGGATCAGCAGAAGCACTCAGGGCTTCCCTTGAGAAGCTTTCGACCCGTGAAATCAGGCTTTCTGTAATTCATTCAAGTGCCGGCGCGATTAATGAAAGTGACGTTACACTTGCAGCAGCTGACTCAAATGCAATCATCATCGGATTCAACGTCCGTCCTACTCCTAAGGCGAAAATGCTTGCAGAACAGGAACAGGTTGATATCCGTAAATATAATATCATCTATAAGTGTGTTGAAGAAATCCAGCAGGCTATGGAAGGTATGCTCCGTCCGGATACAAAGGAACAGACCGTCGGCACTTTGGAAGTCCGCAATACATTCCGCGTACCGAAAGTTGGCATCATTGCAGGTTGTTATGTAACAGATGGTATGATAAAGCGTACTTGCGGCATAAACATCATTCGCGATGGTATTGTAATCTTTACTGGAAAGGTTGCTTCCCTCAAGCGCTTTAAGGACGATGCAAAGGAAGTTTCAAAAGGCTTTGAGTGTGGTGTTGGTATTACAGACTGGCAGGATATCAGGGTTGGTGACCAGATTGAAGCCTTTGAATACATTGAAGTTGCCCGTAAGCTTGGTGATGCCCTTGTTGATGAAAAAGCCCAGAACGAAGCTAAGGCTGCACAGCGTTCTGCCGAATTAAAGGAAAAGGCTGAAGCTGAAGCTGCTTTGGAAGCTGAAAGAATTGCTGCAGAAAAAGCTGCTGCAAAAGCAAGAAGGGCTCAGGAATAAGATATGGGTGAATACAGACTTATAAGGCTTGGAGAACAGATACGCGGAGAAATTTCTACTATGATACTCCGTAAGGAAATAAAGGATCCCCGTGTGTCTGAATTCCTTACTATAAATCATGTTGATGTTGCAGCAGACCTTGCTTATGCAAAAGTTTTTGTTTCAACATTCCTTGCTGAATCCCAGCTTGAAAAAGGTGTTGCCGGTTTGCAGAGTGCAGCCGGTTTCATCCAGTCTTCTATTGCAAAGAAACTTACTATACGGCAGTTTCCAAAACTCAGGTTTATTGCAGATACAAGTATCAGGGATGAGTTTGAAATGGTAAAAAAAATTGATGCCATTATAAAAGAAGATGCAGAACGTGCTTCTTTAAATAAAGCTTCTGAAAATGATGGCGAGTAACAGCTGATGCATGATTCAAAAATTTCCGGGATTGTTTTATTGGCAAAACAGCCTGGAATTACGAGTTTTTCGTCGCTATATACAGTAAAAAAAGCTCTTGGCACAAAGAAAGTGGGACATACTGGAACATTAGATTCTTTTGCACAAGGGCTTTTAGTCGTATGTGCTGGAAATCTTACACGCCTGTCTCAGAAAATTACTGGTTTTGATAAAGAATACGAAGCCGTAATTGAATTCGGTACTGAAACTGATACTCTTGATCCAACTGGAAATGTCATAAAATCTACAGGACTGCCGGCTTATGAGACATTTCAGAAATCCCTTGAACAGTTTAATGGTGAAATAATGCAGTGTCCTCCAGCTTTCAGTGCCTTGCATGTTGATGGAAAGAGAGCTAGTGATTTGTGCAGGCAGGGGTATGCTGTTGAACTGGAGGCCCGCCCGGTTACCGTATTCAGTCATGAAATTCTGGAAGTTCATTTTGAAAGTGAAAGTGAACAAGTGGAGCAGAGGCTTGTAAAATATGCAAGAATCCGTTTTTGTGTAAGTAAAGGTACTTATATCCGTAGTCTTGCAAGGGATATTGGCATTGCCTGTGGAAGTTCAGCTCACCTTGCCGGGCTTTTAAGGACGAAAGTCGGAATGTTTAATCTAGAAGATGCTGCCGGGACAGGGCTTTTATATGATTTTACCATAAAAAATGTAATAGAAAATCTTTCATATGCGCCTTCAGAATCCTCTTTTGATGTATTGAAATCTGAAATTCCTGTGAAACTCCGTCTGATGACTCCGGAGCTTGCATCCGCATGTTCAATGAAATCTGTTTTTATTCATAAGGGGAAGGAATCTCATTTTTATACAGGAAAGCCTCTTTATGCGGGAATGTTTGATTTCATGGAATCTGGAAAGCAGATGGAAAGGTCTGATGTTGATGATGCAGTTCAATATGCTGCTTTTACAGTAGCCGGAGTTTTTACAGGAATCATTCATTCTGAAAATGGAAAACTGAAATATAGCTGTGTCATTCCCAGTGGAGAATCGGCAGAATGAAAGTATTTTCATGGAATGATGTAATAACTGGTGTGCTGCCGTCCGGTTTTACATTTGGAACTGGAAGCGCAGTAACCATAGGCGGTTTTGATGGCCCTCATAAGGGACATTGCTGTCTGTTTGATAAGGTCCTGGAATATAAAAAAAATCATGACGGGATGTGCGCCGGCGTAATTACATTTTCAAAATCACCAAGGTCATTTAAAGATCATGGAAAATTTTCCGGTGACTTGACGACAACAGGAATTAAATGCAGTTTTTTAGAAGCCTGTGGCTTTGATTTCTGTATAATGATTGACTTTTCTTATGATTTCAGTAGAATTAAAGGGAATGATTTTCTTAACATGATAAGAAAATTCTGTTCTATGCAGTTTTTAACTGTGGGATCCGATTTCCGTTGTGGACATAATCTTGATACCGGCGTTGCCGAATTATCGGATTATATGACAAGCAATGGTTTAGAGTTTCAGGTGCTTGATGCTGTCTTGGCTGGAAATCAGCGTATAAGCTCAAGCCTTATACGGAAAGCCGTTTCCGAAGGTTCAATTGATTATGCAAATGAACTTCTTGGACACAGGTACTGTATTGATGCATCTTCCCATGTATGGAAGAAAGACTCGTCGCTGGTTCCATCTTTATTTATTGCAGACAGAAGTGGTACACAGATTATGCCGCCATCCGGCATGTATAAGGTCAGTGTAACATTTGCTGGTGAAGATTCATGCGGTTGTCCCGGATTTTATGAGGAGTGCTGCGGAATACTTTATGTGGAGCCCGATTTCCTTCGCCTGGAAGTTCCACTTGAACATGAATGTGAATACTTGTCAGTTGAAAAAATCTTCTTCATAAGTTGAAACAAGTTGTTTTAAGGAGCAAATATTATGGCACTTTCAAAGGAACAGTCATCTGCAATCATTACAAAATTTGGTGCAAATGAAAAAGATACAGGAAATACAAGAGTTCAGGTTGCACTTCTTACAGAACGCATCAACCAGCTTACAGCACACGTTACAAACTATCCAAAGGATAAGAGCGCAAAGCGTGGAATGATGAAAATCATCGGTCAGCGTAAGAAGTTCTTGAAGTATCTCCAGAGAACAAATCTTGAAGCATACCGTGCACTTATTAAGGAACTTGGACTCCGCAAGTAGTCTGGTTTTTTCAAGAATCCCGATTGGTATCTGCCTTTCGGGATTTTTTTTGTTCAGGTGATATGACAGACCGTGGAAATGGCGGAGTCAGGACTTTTGTTACAGCAACCGGTGGTCAGGTCCGTTTATGGAAACCGGTACTACGGTGTTCTGTGTTATGGTTCTATTGCATATATCTTTTATTTCTTCTATTATATAATCAGGTTTTATTTGAAATTTTATGGTTCTTGATTTAAGGATAGGAAACAAGGTTAATCGCATTTTTTCAGTGCAATTGATCTTGTTCCTTATAAAAATCAAGAGCCGTTTAAGGAGTTTTACATGTCTGTAGAAAGAGTAACTTACAGATTAGGTGATGCCGACCTTATCCTTGAGACAGGAAAAATTGGAAAACAGGCAAATGGATGTGTTTATGCCCAGTGGGGTGGTGCAGCTGTTGTTGCAACCATCTGTGCATCAAGTTCAGTTACTGAAGGACAGGATTTTGTACCTGTTACAGTTGAGTACAATGAAAAATTTTATGCTGCCGGAAAAATTCCTGGCGGTTTTGTGAAGCGTGAAGGTCGTCCAAAGGATAAGGAGATTCTTGTCAGCCGTCTTATCGACCGTCCTATGCGCCCGCTTTTTGAACCTTCTTTTGGTCATGAGCTTCAGATTGTTCCTACATGTGTTTCTGCTGATGGCGTTCACACACAGGACATTCTTGCTGTAATTGCAGCTTCTGCTGCAACTACAATTTCTGACATTCCGTTCCATGGTCCTGTTGCTGCTGCCCGTATCGGCTATGTTAATGGTGAATACATCATCAACCCTACATTCAAGCAGATTGAAGAAGGTGACCTTGAAATCGTTGTAGCCGGAACTAAAGACGGATTCACAATGGTTGAAGGTGGAGCTAATGAAGTTTCTGAAGAAGTGATGCTTGGTGCATTGGAAAAGGCTCAGGGTTTTATCACTGATATGTGTCTCCTGCAGGAAGAACTTGCGAAAAAGGCTGGAAAAGAAAAGCTTCCTCTTAATCCTCTTGATGTTACACTTGCAAACAAAGAAGCCATTGAAGCTGATGCCGTTCCTCTTCTTAAGGAAGCCTGTTTCAAAGACAGCAAGATTAACCGTGGCATTGCAATCAACAAGGCTATAAAAGAAGTTGCAGCAAAGTATGCAGAACAGCTGGAAGATTCTGTTCAGGCTAAACTTTTCTCTGCATTGATGGATGACATCCAGTATAATCTCCTCCGCAAGTCAATCCTTGATGATGGTGTCCGTGTTGATGGCCGTAAGGTTGATGAAATCCGTCCTATTACCTGTGAAATCAATGTCCTGCCACGTCCGCATGGATCTGCATTGTTTACCCGTGGTGAAACTCAGTCCCTGGCAGTATGTACTCTTGGTACTACGATGGATGAACAGGTTTATGATGATATTGATGGGGATAGAAGTGAACACTTTATCCTTCATTATAATTTCCCTCCATACTCTGTTGGTGAAACAGGAAAGCTTACTACAGGACGCCGCGAAATCGGTCACGGAAACCTGGCACGCCGTTCTTTGGCCGCTATGGTTCCAAACCGCGATGAATTCCCATATACAGTCCGCGTAGTATCTGAAATCATGGAATCAAACGGTTCATCATCACAGGCTTCTACTTGTGGTGGCTGTCTTGCAATGCTGGCTGCTGGCGTACCAATGAAGAAAATGGTTGCAGGTATTGCCATGGGACTTATTACAGAGGCTGAAGGCGATAATCCATATGGCCGCTATTCAATCCTTTCTGACATCCTTGGTGAAGAAGACCACCTTGGTGATATGGACTTTAAGGTAGCTGGAACAAAAGACGGTATTACAGGTTTCCAGATGGATATTAAGATTGCAGGTGTTACGACTGAAATCATGAAGAAAGCCATGGAACAGGCTCGTCAGGGTCGTCTCCACATCCTTTCGATTATGGAAAAATGCATTGATAAACCTGCAGAAATCAGTCCATATGCACCAAAAATTCTTTCCATGAAGATTCCTGTAGACCGTATTGGTGCTCTTATTGGTCCAGGCGGAAAGAATGTTAAGGCTCTCTGCGCTCAGTATGGTGTAACAATCAACACTGATGATGATGGAACAGTAACAATCTACGGTAAGACTGGAACTGCTGCAGAAGAAGCAAAGAAAGCGGTTAAGGGTATAACAGAAGATCCGGAACCAGGTACAATTTATCAGGGAACTGTAAAGAGTATTAAAGATTTCGGTGCATTTGTAGAAATTCTTCCAGGAAAAGAAGGTCTCTGTCATATTTCAAAACTTTCGCGCCAGAGAGTTGAAAAAGTAACTGATGTCCTCAAGGAAGGTCAGGTGATTCCTGTAAAGCTGCTTGAAGTTGACCAGCGTGGCCGTCTCCAGCTTTCATACATTGATGCCCTTGAAGAAAAGAAATAGTATCAAAAAAAATACTGACAGATGAAAACATTTTCGCAAGTGCTGCGGAATAATGTTACATTGATAGCAGAACCGGTTGTATCAGGGAAGACCTGTGCAATCGGTTTTTGGTTTTCTATCGGTTCTCGGAATGAAGCTAAGGAAGACCGCGGTGTGACACATTTTGTTGAGCATATGCTTTTTAAAGGAACAGAAACGCTTTCGTCCTACGGGATAGCATCTTCCTTTGACAGGATTGGCGGATATATAAACGCCTTTACTGAAAGGGAAGATGTTTGTGTATATTGTGTAGTTCCTTCCGCTTATGCAGGAAAGGCTTTTTCCATTATGTCGGAAATGGCGGAGCGGGCTGTGTTTGATTCTTCCGAACTTGAAAAGGAACGGAAAGTGGTGCAGACAGAAATAGTCACTTCCCGGGATGATCCGGAAGAAGCAGCTCTTGATGCAGTATCCTCCTGTGTGTGGCCAAGGCAGGCCTTGAGTCAGACTATAAGCGGTTCCGTAAAGGATATTGCACGGCTTAGCCGGAAAAAACTTTTTGACTGGTATGAAAAGTATTTCAAAAAAGGTGAGTTGTGCATCTGTATTTCTGGTGGTTTTGACCTTAAAGAAATAACGGAGCTTTCAGAAAAACTCGGTGTACATGAGCCTTTCAGGACTATCCATTATGATGTTGATGTAAAATGGAAACCGGGGATAAATTTTATAAAGGCGGACTTCCAGCAGGAACAGTTTTTCCTTCTTTTTCCGTTGAACAGGATTGAGACAGAAAAAGATTATTATTCATTCCTTGTTTTGAATGCCATCATAGGTGATACCATGAGTTCCCGTCTTTTCCAACGGCTGAGGGAGAAAGGTGGTTATTGCTATAATGTATACAGTTTCCTGAACCTGTATGAAGGTGCCGGTTCCTGGTATGCGTATGCATCTTCTGCAAAATCCCAGGGAAAGAAACTTATTGAAGACCTTTTTGATGAAATGAGGCTCTTTTTTACAAATCCGCCATCTCAAGAAGAAATCCAGATGGCAAAGGAACATCTGGCAGGTGAAGAACTTATTGCAAGTGATGATGTAGAATACAGGATGAAACGGCTGTACAGGAATTTCCTGTTCGGTTTTAAATATGAACAAGCTGGAAATATAATAAAGAAAATCCGGGATATTACTTTTGATGATGTAATGAACATGGCATCAAAACTATTTGTTCAGGAAAATATGGCTTTTGTCGTTTTTGGTCCGGATTATTCGGAAAAAGACAAAAGGGCAATCACTAATGTCATCTCTAAAGCATGCAGTTTCAGGGCATGACCGGATGATACTATGGAGGCAGATTTTGAATTCAATTGATATTAAGTTAAAGGCATCAGAAGGTGCCGTAATTCCTGCTTATAAAACAGCTGGGGCTGCAGGAGCTGATATTTGTGCATTACTTGAAGAAGATGTGCTTCTAAAAAAAGGATGCAGGATGATGATTCCTACAGGTCTTTTCTTTGAAATTCCTGAAGGTTTTGAAATTCAAGTCCGTCCAAGAAGCGGTCTTGCTGCAAAAAACGGAGTGACGGTTTTAAATACTCCGGGAACTATTGACAGTGATTATCGTGGTGAAGTAAAGGTCATCCTTATAAATCTTGGCGATGAAGATTTTGTCATCCGTAACGGCGACAGAATTGCACAGATTGTTGTAGCACCTGTTACTGTTGGTAATTTCATTCCTGTTAATGAACTTGGCGAGACTGTACGTGGTGCAGGCGGATTTGGTTCTACCGGGGTTGCGGGAAAATAAAATATTGGCTACGGTGCAGAAAAAAAACAGGCATAATATTTTTCTCAGGCCTTTTAAGTGGCTAAAAAGAATTTTCGTTCATGTTTCATTTGAACGGCGCAATTATAAAGACAATACGCTGTTCAGGTACATCCTTCGGGAACTTCTGCTTTATTTTGCCGTTATGTATCTTTTTTTCTTCCTGATTTTTTTCGTGAACCAGATAATGCTCTTTATGAAGCAGCTTCTCGGGAAAAGGATTCCATTTGCAGACGTAATGCGCCTGATTATTTATTCATTGCCATTCATAATTGCACAGTCTGCTCCTTTTGCAACGTTGACAGGCTTCCTTATGTGCCTTGGCCGCATGATGAGTGATAATGAAATCCTGATCCTCAGGGCTTCCGGGCAGTCACTTTCAAAAATAATACTCAGACCTGTATTGGCATTGGGAATCATAATTTCCATATTTTCTTTTTTTGTGAATGACTATCTTCTTCCTATTGGAACAATAAAAACCAGACAACAGCTCAGGAAAAGCATTTCTTCAAATCCGGCGATTGAAATTGAACGGCAGAGTGTGAAACGTCTCAACAATTCTACCGTAATAATCGGTGAAGTAAAAGATAAAGAAATAAGTGATATTGTTTTTTTTGGACAGGATCCTGATGGTGAACAGCGTATCATCATCGCCGGAAAATCGAATGTTGATGCACCAAAAACAGAAGGGGTGTCCATGCGTTTCAATATGCATGATGCCATAGTTTCGACTTTTTCAAAAAGGACTTCCAAATCATTCGATGTAATATGTGCAGATTTAATGATATTGAACATATTTGAATCTGCTGTATTCAATTTTGAGGCTTCAGTTTCTCCGCAGGAAATGACTTCTTATGACCTTGGTAAAAAGATAAAAAAGATGAAAGCCTCGCCTGAGACTAATAAGTTTGAACTGAATATGAATGTGCTGGAATATAACAAGAAATTTTCACTTCCATTTGCTTCATTCTTTTTTGCATTCCTTGCCATGCCGCTTGCTTTGATTTTTGGAAAAAACAACGGACAGACTATAGGTCTTATAGTTGGTATTTTTATTTCGGTGTTTTATTGGGCAATGATGATGATTGGAATCCAGCTTGGTTACAGGAATGGATTTAACGGACTTGTCCTCATGTGGCTTCCGAATTTTATAGTCGGTATGTCTTCGGTATTTTTCTATAACAAGCTGAGGCGTAAATGAAACTGGTTGCATATCTTTTCAGATTATTCCTTCCTCTTTTTATTGGTGCAATGTTGATTTTTACGTTTGTACTTGAACTGGTGGACCTTATGATGAATATCTGGAAATATATTTATAATTCGGTTCCTCCATCTGTCATTGCCAGAATCCAGATGCTTTACCTGCCTAAGAGCCTGACGTGGGCATTACCGCTTTCCATATTGTTTGCCTCGTGTTACATGCTCAGCATGCTTTATTCCCGCAATGAACTTACTGCGCTTTTTGCTTCCGGGGTATCACTCCTCCGTTTTACCAGTCCTCTTATTGTTTTTGCAACTGTACTTTCGGTTTGTTTTTTCTTTTTCCAAGACAAAGTGGTGGTACCATTTAACGGTGAATATGAGACTATAAAGAATGAAGCTTTGGGGCAGAAAGAAAATCTGAACAATGACCACATAGTAATACTTTCAAATATGGGGCAGGTTATTTATAAGGCAGATTTTTATGATGATTCGCTCCAGAGGCTGCACAATCTTTACCTTATATTGCGGAATGAAGACAGAAGTCTGAAATGCATTATAAAAACTGATTATGCTTCATGGAATAAAGAAGAAGGCCACTGGTTCCTGAGTAACGGAGTCCAATATGATTATGACGGAAATAATCTTATTGCCGGAACCGTAAAGACTGCAGCAGAAGCTGTCCTTGTGGAACCACCTGAGACATTCCAGAATAATACCATTTCGGTTGAACAGGCTACTGTTAAAGAAGCAAAAGCTTATGTTGAACATCTTAAAAATACAGGGCTTCCTTTTTCTGAAGCATTATCGCAATACTATAATAAGTTTTCTTTTCCATTTGTAATGCTTATTGTTGTATTCCTTTCCATAGGAATTTCCGGAAAATCTGAACGCAATGTTTTTGTAATAAGTCTGACACTTTCCGTAGGTGCTGCTGTTTTATTTTATGTAACCCAAATGGTTACCATGCTTATGGCAAAATTCGGGAACGTATCGCCTATTGTTGGTGCGTGGTTTCCTGTTTTTATATTTATCATATTAAGCGGCGTACTTTTGAAATTTACGCGTACTTAATGGATTTATGATGAAAGTTCTGTTGAAATAAAATAGAACTGTACTTTTTTAGGAGTTTTTATTTATGGATGAAATATTCAAGATTAAGCATAAATGCGTAAATTCAAAGGCAAGGACAGGTGTGTTGAACCTTCCTCATGGGCCAGTACAGACGCCGGTGTTCATGCCGGTAGGAACTAATGCCACCGTCAAGGCTATTACAAAGGATGATCTCGATGAAATCGGCTTTGAAATAATACTTGCAAACACGTATCACCTTTACCTCCGTCCTGGCTCAGACTTGATTGAAGAAGCCGGCGGACTTCATGGATTTTCCGGATGGAAAAAGAATTTCCTGACTGATTCCGGCGGATTCCAGGTTTTCTCACTTTCAAAACTCCGTAAGATTACTGCGGAAGGTGCCCGTTTTCAGAGTAATATCGATGGTTCGTACCATATGTTTACCCCAGAAAAAGTTGTGCAGGTGCAGGCGCAGTTTAACAGTGACATACAGATGCAGCTTGATGTGTGTACAGGTTGGGATGTAAAAAGAAAGGAAGCTGAAGATGCGCTTAAGGTTACATGTGACTGGCTCCTCCGGGCAAAGAAGGAATGGGAAAAGGTTCAGGCCGAAAAAGGCTACAAAGGCCTACTTTTTCCAATAGTTCAGGGAAATTTCTTTGAAGACTTAAGGAAGGAAAGTGCAGGTTTTGTATCTGCCCTTGATTTTCCGGGAATAGCCATCGGAGGTCTTTCAGTTGGAGAACCTGCCGAACAGTTTGCACATTTTTTAAGGCATACGGTGGAATATCTTCCTGAGGATAAGCCTAAATATGTGATGGGAATCGGAACCCCTGAATATATCCTTGAAGCTGTAGCAGACGGAATTGACATGTTTGACTGTGTCCTTCCTACAAGAAATGCACGTAACGGCTCTTATTTTACAAAAAACGGAATGCTTTCAATCAAGCAGGAACGTTTTGCCCATGACTTTTCTCCTTTGGACGGTGAATGTAACTGTAAGGTATGCAGGAACTACAGCCGTGCATATCTCCGCCATATTTTCAAAAGTCAGGAAATTTTAAGTTCCATGCTGGCAACTTATCACAATCTGTATTTTCTTCATAATATGCTGGAAGAAATCAGGACAGCCATAAATGAAGACCGTTTTGAAGAATATAAAGCTTCTTTCCTTGCCCGCTTTCATGGCAATCTCAAGAAATGAAGTTTTTAGAAGTTACTGTTAGAGATTCAAATAGATTTTGGAGTTGAAATGAAGAAAATCCTGACTTGTTTTTTTATTGCTTTATTTTCTTTTTCCGCAGGAAATATTTTTGCCCAGGATGCTGTAACTGAATCCGATGAGTCATTGAAGCCTTTGACTTCTGTTGAAGTTACGGATGATGAACCGGAAGCGGAGAATGAAAAGAAGAAAATCCAGCTTGCGGGTATAAGTGAAGTACCTGCTGCAAAAAGGCCGAAATCACCTGATTCAAAGAAAGTGCAGGCCGCAGAACTGAAGGATGAAGGTAAGGACTACAAAAAGGAAACTGCAGATACGATAAAGTTTGGAATTGAATCCGAAATAATGGATCTTATAAAAAAACTTACCGATAACGAAGATCCGCGGTTTTCCAACGAACTTTATGACCTTTTCCAGAATTCAAAGTCGCCTGTAATCCGGGAAAAAATAATGGATTACTTCATCAATCTTGAAGATCCATGTCTCGAAGATTATGCAGTAACAATTCTGAATGATCCGTATGAAGAAAAAAATACGACTGTGGAATCCTGTTTCAAGTATGTATCAAAAGTAAAATGTAAGGCTGCAGTTCCGGCTGTCGTTACCTTGCTTGAAAGTGAAAATGAAAAATATTTCAATGCTGCGCTCAACTGTCTTGGTGACATTGGTGGCACTAAAGAAGCAGAATACCTTGTCGATTATCTTGACCGCACTGACCTTACTGCACCGCAGCGTCAGTCATTGATGAAAGTTCTTGGAAAAATCCAGGCTGTTGATACATGGGACAAACTCAGTGAAATTGCACAGGATGAAGATGAAAATACTTTTGTCCGGATGTATGCAGCAGAAGCAATCGGACAGATGAAGAATCCTGCTTCCATTCCTATTCTTTTAAAGCTTTTTGAAAGTTCCGATCCGAATTTCAGGGAATATGTCGTAAGGGGAATTTCTAATTTTAAGACCAAGGAAGCAGAGGATGTAATAATACAGGGAATCAGGGATGCGCATCAGAAAGTGCGGCTTGTTTCTATGGAAAAAGCTGAAGAAATGGGAATCAAGGATGCGGTTCCATTCATAATATACAGGGCTAAGAATGATCCTGAAAACAGCGTAAAGAATAAGGCCTATGAAGTCCTCGCAAAGTTCAATAATGGAGAATCAAACGGTTATCTTGTGGATCTTGTAAAAGACGAGAAATTTGCGGATGGCCCGAAAATAAAAGTTGCAGAATCTTTGTTGAAGTATGGAAATGCCGGCCGCCGGGAAATTGCTGATATTACTGAAAAAATTGCAACTGATGATAAAAGAAAGAGTACACGTTATGCTTTTGGAAAACTCATTGTGAAATATCCTGACTCATCTTTTGCAGAAAGCTGCAAGCTTTATCTAAAATCAAAGGATGCAGCCACATGCGCATTAGGACTGGAAATGTTTGCTTCCGGCCGTTATCCGGGAACTGATGGAATTGTACGGGAACTTGCAGAAAATGATAAGGCCGGTAACAATCAGAAAAAAGCAAAAAAAATCTTGAAAATGGAATAGTGGCAGGGTTGGCGGCATCTCCACTGATTGTCCGTGCCTATGGAGTTGATTCCATATAGGCGAAAAAAACGCCGGTAAGTTCAGAAAGGAACAACCGGCGACGGTATTCAATTGGAGATGCTTTTATGCCCTATGGATTACAGTAATTCTGATGCCAGCCTGTAAAGTGCATTCAGTTTCTGCTTCTGTTCTTCGTTGAAATACTTTGTTGCTGAATCAGAAAGGACTTCCAGTGTAGAAATAGTTTCACTCAAGGCGGTAGACAGTCCCCTGGAAATCTTAAACCAATAGTTTCCATTTCCGTCTGTAAATGCACAGATGAATCCCAGTTCGCGGCTCTTGCTTTTTGCAATTGCAACCCTTAACGCATATTCCATTGCTGAACATAATTCTGTTGCTGTTTTTTCATCACAAAGATTTATATTCATTTTCCTGTTGAAGCCCTGTTCATTGATTGGAACAAGATTGAGTTTCTTTACAGTTTTGATTATTACATCAAGCCTTTCGCCGGACATAAGTTCATAATTATCATCATAAGTAATTTTACCCTTATATGATGAATATTTCTTGCGTAGATTTTCTTCTTCTTCAAAAGATGCTGCTTCTTTAAGCCTTTGGTAAGAAAGGATGGCAGTCTGTTTTCCTTTTATTTTCTTTAAATCAAACTGTATATTTCCGATTATCACAGATTCAGACAGCTTTTTTTCAGCAGTTTTTAAGGCCCTTTGCTTTTTTAATTCCCGTTCATCTGTTTCCTGACTGTTGATTTTTTTCTTTCTTATGGTATCCAGTCTTCCTTCCAGCGACGGATCCAGCTGGGACAGGATTTTTTTTGTCAAAGGTGAAACACTCATGGCAAACATCCTGCTGGTACGTACTATTTCGCCTGCCACAATGTAGAGCGGATCATTTCTGAACATACATGAGCCTGGGTGAATGGAAATATGGTCAGCAGTAAGACTTCTGAAATTATCTTTTCCTTCCCTGATGCAGAGGAACTGTATCATTCCAGATGCAATACAGCACAGGAAATCATTCATATCGCCATCTTTTGATACCGGAATTCCCTGATCGGAAATAATCTGCGAAAGCTGCACTACGATGTTTTCAATCTCGGCAAGTACACGTTCATCGAGATAATTTATTTTACAGAAATCCGGCCTTTTCTTATTCTTAATGTACATTCTGTAGAGCCGGACATAAGAAACAAAATCTCCCTGTACGTCTGCAAAATAGTGATGGGCGTTCCTGGCTTCCATTTCTTCTCCCGGTGGAAGTATGAATGGTGAATGGGCTGAAAGAAAGGCTGCTGCTATGAGCACTTCTTCAAGTACGTCAGGGTAGCGCATTATGGATTCTACAATCATGCGGCTGATTCTAGGTTCCAACGGGAAAATTACCATCATTTTTCCAATGGCAGAAAGAGTATGGTCATCGTTTAATGCTTTTAACATTTTCAATGTTTCAATGGCACCCCGGATTCCTTCCCTCTGCGGCTGGGAAATAAAATCGAACTGTTCAAAATCTGTAATTCCCAGTTCTGCCATGCGGAGGACGACTTCACTTAAATCTGTACGGAAAATTTCTTCTGTCGTATATTCTTCCCGCGAGTCAAAATCTTTTATCCTGTAAAGACGGTAGCAGGTTCCGGCCTGTGTACGTCCGGCACGGCCTCGCCGCTGGTTTGATGAAGCTTTTGAAATCTGGGTTTCAATAAGGCTTGATGTGAATGTCACCGGATTATAGAAATTCAACTTTGCCAGTCCAGAATCAATAACGGTTGTGATTCCGTTGATTGTTACTGATGTTTCTGCGATGTTCGTTGAAATTATGACCTTCCGTTTTCCGTGTGGTGCAGGCTCAAAAACCCGTTCCTGTTCTTCTTTTGGAAGCCGTCCATAAAGAGGCAGGACGTAAAGTTTCCTTGAAAATGGAGAAGAATAGAGTCTGTTCATGCAGTCCCTGATGGCCTTTTCTCCTGGAAGGAAAATAAGGATGTCGCCGTCATCCCGGTTCTGGATTGTCCTTGATATTGCGCTTTCTACTTTTGAAAGCAATGCATCCATTGCCGCTTCCGTCGCCGTACTTGCTGGAATTGCAGGTGGATCATAAATCAGAGTTACCGGATAAGTTACCGTATCAATTGTGACGATAGGACAATTTCCGAAATAGGCAGAGAATGATTCTGCATTCATGGTAGCAGAAGAAACAATTATTTTTAGGTCATGCCTTACTTTCAGGACTCTTTTTAACAAACCAAGGACAAAGTCAATGTTAAGGCTCCGTTCATGGGCTTCGTCTACCATTATTACGGAATATTTCATCATCATGGGGTCGAGCTTCATTTCCTGAAGCAGTATTCCGTCTGTCATGATTTTGATTTTAGTAGTTAAATCGGTCTTGTCTTCGAAACGCATTTTATAGCCTACAAGCCCCGGATAAGTGGTTCCCAGCTGTTTTGAAATGAACTCACTTACAGAAAGTGCTGCAATCCGTCTTGGCTGTGTAACTGCAATTATTCCATTTTGAGAATATCCTGCTTCGTGGAGGATTACCGGTATCTGGGTTGTTTTTCCTGATCCTGTAGGACTCTGCACGACTATTACCTGATTTGTTTCCAACGTATCCAGGATCCTCTGTTTCTGCTCATAGACAGGAAGTTTTGTGTATTCTATTCCCATATTGTATTTCCTTTAATCTGTTCAAGCAGTTTCTTCCTTTGCAAAAAAAATTCTGCTTTACCGTTTTTTCCTTGTTCTTCAAGTTTCCTTATGAAATTATCATCAAGCTTTTTTATAATCCAGTCATTTTCTTCATCAACATAAGTTGTAATGAATTCTGTCCGTGAATTGGAAATGTATATTTTTTCTGAAAGAAAATCCCTTGTAAAAGTCAGATACACAAGAAGTCCGTCTCCTGTGTACTGCCTGATATCTTCCGGATGTTCCATATTCATTATGCGTCGCTGTCCGCTTATGGTGTTTCCATTTGCGTACATTATTGCCTTTATGATTTTTCCTGATTCCATGCTGCCGAATAATTCTACTGGCCGTATTACATGGGGGTGATTGGATGTAATTACATCTACGCCGGAATGCAGGAGTTCATAATAAAATTCTTTTACGTTCTGTTCAACTGTCAGGACATATTCTTTTTCGTTTGTATGGATTGAAACTACGAAAATATCACATGGATGATTTTCCCTGAGCTTCTTTGCATACTCCACAAAATGGGAACGGTCTTTTTTTGTTGCAGGAACGTAATTTATTTCCGAATGTCCTGTCATGGAATTCAATATTTCCGTCATTGCGGTGTAAAGGATGGTAAAACCGTTCTTTTTAATCACTGAATAAGAAAACTGTCCGTCTTCCTTTAATCCTGCCATATAAACCGGCCTGCTGCTTTCTGCCGTCTTTTCCATTACCGATGAAGCCCATTCCCTTGTTCCTGCAATTCCAGCTATGCCTTTGTCGTTGGTGTGATTGTTGGAAAGGGAAATTACATTAAAGCCGCAGTCTATGGCAGCCTGTGGATATGAATGTTTCATATTGAAAGTAGGGTAGGATTCAAATGGCAGGTTTTCGTTTACCGGGGCTTCAAGATTGCAGAAAGCCAGGTCACATGCGGATACGTCATCCCTTATGGAATCCCATATTTTATTGAAATCCGATGTAGTAAAATTTTCTGTGTGTGACATCACATCTCCTGCAAATACCAGGGAAAGGGAATCCGGAGGCAGTGGCATTATCTGGTTTTCATTTTCCTTATTGTGTTTTCCTTCTGTGGTTTTACAGGCGGTGAATATCTGGAAAAATATGAAGAGGATGAGAACCAGTTTGAGAATTTTCGGATGCACGTTTTTTATTTTCATTCCATATAATTATAATTAGAATTCCTTAAAATTGCAATTTTTACAGGCTCCCTTGAAAAAGATTAAATAATGATTAAAATTACAGTTAAGAAAAACTCTACGATTTTTAGAGATGTCATTGATAAAACTCTGATTTGAAATTACTAAGAAAGGAATTGCCTGTCATGGAAAAATATACGACACAGATGGATGCTGCCCGTAAAGGAATCCTTACTCCACAGATGCAGATTGTAGCAGAAAAAGAAGGCATGGATGCATCAAAACTTATGCAGCTTGTTGCAGAAGGAAAAGTTGCCATTCCTGCAAATAAAAATCATAAATCCCTGGATCCGGAAGGAATCGGATCAATGCTCCGCACAAAGATTAATGTTAATCTCGGTGTTTCAAGAGACTGCAAGGATTATGACATTGAAATGGAAAAAGTGAATAATGCTGTAAAAATGGGTGCAGAAGCAATAATGGATCTTTCAAGCCACGGAAATACACAGCCTTTCCGTCAGAAACTTACTTCTGAATGTAAGGCGATGATTGGTACGGTTCCGGTTTATGACAGCGTAATCCATTACCAGCGGGATCTGGCCAGTCTTACTGCAAAGGACTTTATTGATGTGGTACGGCTTCACGCACAGGATGGAGTTGATTTTGTAACCGTTCATTGCGGAATTACCCGTAAGACAATTGAACAGATTAAGCAGGTCGGACGCAAGATGAATATCGTGAGCCGTGGAGGCAGCCTTGTTTTTGCCTGGATGGCAATGACTGGGAATGAAAATCCGTTCTATGAGTACTATGACGAAATCCTTGACATATGTGAAGAATATGATGTTACAGTTTCTCTTGGTGATGCCTGCCGTCCTGGATGTCTTGCCGATGCAACGGATGTATGCCAGATAGAAGAATTGGTGCGCCTTGGAGAATTGACTGACAGGGCATGGAAACACAATGTACAGGTTATGGTGGAAGGTCCAGGTCACGTTCCTATGAATCAGATTGCAGCTAATATGCAGGTTCAGCAGACTATCTGTAAGGGCGCACCATTCTACGTGCTTGGTCCTTTAGTAACAGACATTGCACCTGGATATGACCATATTACATCTGCCATTGGTGGAGCCATTGCAGCAATGAACGGAGCCGCATTCCTCTGTTATGTAACTCCTGCTGAACATCTTGCCCTTCCAAATGTGGATGATGTAAAACAGGGGATAATAGCATCAAAGATTGCAGCCCATGCTGCAGATATTGCAAAAGGAATTCCAAATGCAAGAAAGATTGATGACATGATGGCTGATGCAAGACATAAACTGGATTGGGAGGAGCAGTTTAAATACGCATTGGATCCTGAGACCGCAAGGAATATCCGGGATTCACGTAAACCCGAGGATGACCATAGCGAGGCATGTTCAATGTGTGGAAAATTCTGTGCAGTCCGCAGCATGAACAAGGCTCTTGCCGGTGAAATAATCGATATCCTCTGAAATTTAGGGAGTCTCTAAAAGGTATTTTTAGAGATGCTCATTATCCAGTGTGCCGGTTTCAGGACTCTTTTGTAGTTAAAGCCGGCTTTTTTTTGGTTCTGTACCTTTCAAACAAAAATAAGTATAAAACAAAGGTTAGTATGCTTTCTGAAAATCTTAAAATTCTTATAAACAAATTGAACCTTGATTATAAAGCTGTTGCAGTAAAGTATTGTCTGGAAAAACCTGACTGTCAGCATTTTGAAGATAAAAAATCTGCATTTTGTACTTACGTAAATTATGCTCAAAAAACCGGTAAACATTTTTACATTACAAAAGAGGATGATGAATGTTATGGAAAGCTTGTAATGGGAATGATAGAAAAACCACCTGTAACTGCAAGCGGACAGGCCGGATACGACTTTGGCTGTTACGCAACTCCTGCTGCGTGCCGGAATCTTTACCAGAATCTGCCAGTCATTGAACCTCATACTGTAAATTTTGTTGAGTTTGCACCTGTGGCAGACTGTGGCTTTGATCCTGATGTTATTATTTTTGTAGCTTCCCTTCCTGCTGCAGACATTATAATGCGTGCTACCAGCTGGATTTCTGGAGATTTATGGGAAAGCAAATCTTCTCCAGTGTTAAGCTGTGCATGGATGTACGCATATCCTGTTATTTCTGGGAAAGTAAACCATATTACAACAGGATTTTACCATGGACTCAAAAGAAGAAAAATATATCCAGAGGGATTAAGAATGATTGCGGTTCCTTTTCAAAAGCTGCCGGAATTTGAAAAAGCACTTACTGAAATGGACTGGACATTAATAGCGTTCCGCGAAGATGAAGAAAGCCAGAAAACTCTTGCAGAAAAAATGTCTCACTGGCAAGTTTTAGCAAAAGAATATGGTGGAACAGTAGACCTGAAAAAAGAATAAAACACCTTTGCAAAGCGGCCCTTCCAAGCCGCTATTTTTTTAGCTCTGTCACCGGTGTGCTTGCTAAAAATCATTTTTGACCTTTATCTTTACATAAGCAAATTGTGATTCAGAATTAAATGATTGATTCAATACTTCAAAGGGAATATTTTTTAGTGATAAATTTTCCAAAGTCGCATAGAAGTATTTTTTATTTTCAGTTTCAGTTCTAACGGAACCGGCATTTACGGATGACCTTATTTCCGAACCAAAATATGAAATCACCTGATTCAATGCTATTGCCGATGCCAGTTGAACGGCTGTTTCTGAATTATAACTCTGCTTTTTACCACATGCTATAACATAATCGTCTTTAACTTCCATCATTTCAGAAAACCATTCAGGCACTGTCCCTTCCTTTTTATCTGCACCAAAAACAACAGCATTTTTTGAACGCTTACTTTTATTCCCCTTTTTCTGCATTGCAACATAAACCTGATTATTGCCTGAATTAGAAATCTCTGTTGCCTTTATTGCAGAATAAATTACAGGAACTTCTGCTTCCATTTGTCCAGTTCCGCTATTAACCGTAAGAATTCTAAGCTTTAAGCTTCCATCCGGCTCAAATTTTCCGATTGTATTTGTCTTTGTGCTTACACAGGTTTCACTTAATCCGTACATAATAGCCCTGGTTGTATATTCAGAAAGATAGTTGAATTCCCCGTTTTCATTTACAATCATTGGCCATCCAGAAAAATCATCCTCAGTTGCATCCTCGTATTTCCAAAAATACATTCCATTGTCAATCCAGATAATCTGATTCCTGCCAGAACCTGGATCTGTTGCATGATATTCACCACTAAAAACTTTTCCTGCCCTGGTAGAATCTTCACTAAAAATCAAAGTTCCTTCCAACGCAATTTGAATTGTCTGGTTGTTTTCTGTGTAGGTTCCAAAAAAACTGATTCGCCCGTTATGCCTGCAGCTCCCCTGAATGCTGTTATTATCAGGACTGGAAATTTTACCACCAGAGTTCACCTTTAAAATCAACCCGGTTTCAGGATCAATAAATGAACTGTCTTCTACCAAAACCGCAGCACCTGTTGCCACTTTTGATACATCCTGCCGTGCATTAATTCCATGCTGTTTATACATTTCGACAGCATCCACACTAAGAAGAACCCTTTCATAATCAAAGGAATAAATTCCATCCTTAAGAAATCCGGCAGCAAAAACATTATTAATGGCAAAAAAAACAATTAAAGAATACAAATATTTTTTCATAAAGCTGATTATAATGATTCAAAAAAAATGTTCAGCAAAAAAAATGGCCTTACCATAAGGCAAGACCATTTTCATTATTCTAAATTAAATTAGAAAGAACCAGCTACGGCTACTGCACAAGCTACTGTACAACCAACCATTGGGTTATTTCCCATTCCCATGAATCCCATCATTTCAACGTGAGCTGGAACTGATGAAGAACCTGCGAACTGAGCATCTGAGTGCATACGTCCGAGAGTATCTGTAAATCCATAAGAAGCAGGACCTGCAGCCATGTTATCTGGATGAAGTGTACGACCTGTACCACCACCAGAAGCTACAGAGAAGTATTTTTTACCTTCAAGAAGTCTTTCTTTCTTGTAAGTACCAGCTACTGGGTGCTGGAAACGAGTTGGGTTTGTTGAGTTACCAGTAATAGAAACATCTACATCTTCGTGCCACATAATTGCAACACCTTCACGTACATCGTCAGCACCGTAACATTTTACGATAAGACGATCTGGGTTGTTTCCGTATGGAACTTCTTTAACAACTGTTAAAGCTTTATCTGTACCCTGACCATTGAAGTAGTCAAATTTTGTCTGAACGTATGTAAAGCCGTTGATACGAGAAATGATCTGAGCAGCGTCTTTTCCAAGACCGTTCAAGATAACGCGAAGCTTGTTCTTGCGAACTTTGTTAGCGTTAGCAGCGATTTTAATAGCACCTTCAGCTGCAGCGAAAGATTCGTGACCAGCCAAGAATGCGAAACACTGTGTTTCTTCAGAAAGAAGACGTGCACCAAGGTTTCCGTGTCCAAGACC
>JAZLGS010000059.1:0-33184 GCA_045616425.1 Treponema sp. | reverse complement strand
GGCTATGTCCGGCTATAGTGTTGCTAAGTGATAACGAATTTCGAGATATTGATGTTCTGATAGAGGCACTTCTACTCTATGCTGATGAAGGCTATGTAGAATTAATGGTGAAATTAACTGCATAATTTTTAAAAAAAAGTGGGACGCAGGGAAAAAAGCAAAGGGGATACCTCTATACCTTGGCTTTTTTACCGGCGCTGGGACCCGCTTTTTTTAGTAAAATACAGATTTATAGCAACACTTTTTACGGACATAGCCTTTTATTTCGCAGACTAATGACTGTTTGTTATTGAAAAACATATGAATATATGTTTCATGTGAAACGACCGTTAGTTATTATGCATCTTATTTTTGATTTATTAGCATTCAGGAAAAAAATATACGCGCAAGAACAATGTGTAATTCAAAAATATTGCTAATTATAGATGATTTGGAATTGACTCTGAACTTGTCTTCTACCCTAAAATTGAATCCGAACCATAAAATTCGTTTTATTATGATGGGGCTACTCAATTCAGCGTTATCCTCCTATAAATCCACGAACATTCCAGATTGAATTCAATTATAATCAGAAATTAACTCTTTCAGTAACAATTATGTTTTGGCTATGTCCGTCTATAGTTTTGCTAGATAACGACGAATCTCGATATATCGATGTTCTACTCTATACAAATAAAGCCTATGTAGAATTAGCGGCAAAATTAACTGCATAATTGTAAAATACATATTATTAGCAACACTTTTTACGAACATAGTCTATGTTTTTTTCAATTCCTGATTGTTTTTCATGACAGCACCTTTTTTACTATATTTTCCACTTATTAAGTTGTTTCACATGAAACATTTCATTGTCCAGAAAAAGTTTTAGAAATGATTATTCCCAAAAAAAACATTGATAAAACTGCATTTAATTAAAGGCTATGTCCGTCTATAGTTTTGCTGATTAATGACGAATTTCGAGGTATTGCTGTTCTGATAGAAGCACTTCTACTCTATGCTGATGAAGGCTATGTAGAATCAATGGTGAAATTAACTGCATAATTGTGGTAGGGAGCGACGGCAAAGCCTGAAAATTGCGAAAGCAATTTTAGCGAGTCTCCGAGAAGCTGTGCTTCGAAGGCGGAAGGGAGCGACGGCAGAACCGGAAAATTGCAAAAGCAATTTTAGTGACTCTCGAAGCAGCTGTACTGCGCACGTTACCTCTGGGGGATACAAGGCTCCTGAAGGAGCCGGCTTTTTTACCGTCGCTGGGATCCGTTTTTTTAGTAAAATGCAGATTTTTAGCAACACCTTTTACGGACATAGCTTAATTGAAAAACATGTTTCAGAGACAGAAAAAGTTATGCCTTCATTACAGATTAGGTACACAACAAAGCTATGTCACTAAGCCCAAGTTTTAACATCTCCTCTATTTTCCATCTTTTTCCTGTACAACATTTTTTTTGCCAGACTATAATTTGTTTATTGACCTGTTCCGCATGGTATTTATTAATCAGGAACATTAAATATGACCATAATCTAAATCCAACTCGATTTTACTCAAATATATTGCCAACTGTCATACTTGAATTGTTTTATTACTAAAATAGGATTCCAAAATGACTTTAAAACAAGGAATACGGTATTTATCATAGCAAATCTGTTAAATTTAGAGAAAACTTTCATATAAAATGTGAGTATTAACTATTGTTAGTTTCTTTTTATATCTAAAAACTGTTCCTTATTACAAACTAACATTAATATGTCAACAATAATGTTTCATGTGAAACATTATTGTTTATTTACAGTATATATAATAATCTCGATTATATTTTTATTCCATGAAGACTTGGAAGGGCTATTTATTCCTGTAAGGACATTAATTTAAATGTGTCCTAACACAAACAGTTTAAATTTTGGAACTTTGATTTCAAAATTTTGATGTAAACTTTGGATATATACAGTGTTTCACATGAAACATTGCATTTATATATCACACTAATTTTCCAGTAACCATACCTTATTTTCCAGTCTGATATCCAGGAAAAAAACATCAGTCTTTAGTTGCATAACAAAATTGACTATCCGACATTCAACATTTGTCGTAATATGTATATCTATAATCCAGCCATATAAATAATTTTAATTGACATATCGTATGTTATGTCAATTAAAAGCATCATTTCCTGTTTATACTCAAAGCAATAACGAACCTCGACGCAAGCGTCCAGAATACTTGCATCCAAGTATTAAACCCGTCGGCACTAATAAACAGGTTCCTGCCATATTTTCTTCGAATATCGGAGTTATTTTTCTTACTTTTATCATGGACATAACTACATTTGCAGTTATAAATATTTTTGAAAATTGTTTCACATGAAACATTAATGGCAAAAGTCGCTATAGAGTATACATAATACTATGAATTAACGAGTTATTCTTTGTTTGGAAAGTCTAGATTTCAGGCTGTAGATTGATTAAAAGTCGAAAAGAATATGCATGAGAAATGAATTCTATTTTCAATTTCTTAACGACCTTCTAAAAAATAAGCATTTTTATACTATTTTGTCATACAAAAACAAATCATTTCTTTATACAATAAGCTGTTTCACATGAAACACATAATACTCTTATTCAGCAAACTATTGAAAATACATATTATCTCTTATATTAGATTGCATAACTGCTCAATAAAATTGTTTTACTATGACCTCATCTCTTACTAAGGATTAATAAAGCAGGTACTCATTTTATAATGAGAAATATCCTTTTGGTTAAGACTTTGACTTTCTAACTTAAATAGTTGATTAAATACAACGATGAACTGTAAGAAGATATGTTTACAATACTTTTTATAGACAAAAACGCAGTTATGCACATAAAATCTATAATTATTAATGTTTTATTCACAGTTTAAACAGGTTATCAACAGTTTCACGTGAAACTATATATTAGTTTTCCACATATTAACCGAAAATTGAGATAAATTGTGGATAATTCCGAAATTTATCCACAATTTAAACAAGTTATTCACAATTTCACATGAAACATAAGACTAACTAACGAAAGTTTTCCACATATTAACTACTTTTAACAAAAATCTGTGGAAAACTAACGATAGTTATTCACAGTTTAAACAGGTTTTGCACATATTGTTAATACATGAATGTTTCACATGAAACACTATGGAATTATCCTGTGAATAACTAGAATTTTATGTATACAAACAGAAGGTAAATTTAAATTTTATGTATAGAATTTATCTATATGTCCGTATGAAAATAGCACTGTAAAAAAATTTCTAAACTATCACAAACAAATGCTAAAACTCCGCTTGCATTGTTCCACACATTGTCAGAATTGATGATTTTACAAGATAATGACGAATCTCGACGCAAGCATCGAGGTATTAAACCCGTCGGTACGAATAAATATTTTTCGGAGCATAGTCATAAATCTGATATTTCCGAGAGAGGTCACGATTCGTAAATTCAGTCTGCAAAACATTTTGTAAAAGGCTATGTTTGTAAAAACTGTTGATAAAAAATTTGCATTACCGTTGGAAATGCACCAGCCTCTTCCGGTGCAACAAGTTCTCCCTTCCACCTTCGAAGCACGGCTTCTCGGAGACTCACTAAAATTGCTTTCGCAATTTTCCGGCGTTGCCGTCGCTCCCTACCTGTCGTATTTTCCACTATCATCCTGCACGCTCTGCATCGATGTTCGTCATTACTCAGCAACACGATAGACGGACATAGTCAAATA
The DNA here is from genome assembly GCA_045616425.1 of Treponema sp. GTDB lineage: Bacteria > Spirochaetota > Spirochaetia > Treponematales > Treponemataceae > Treponema_D. Next base: position 29,440 of record JAZLGS010000059.1, on the reverse strand, counting down.
AAAAAACCGGGGAAAAACCCCGGCGCCTGATGATTTTTTTGCGGTCCATTACTGAACCACACCCCTCATCTTAATTATAACGAAATATCCATTTTTTGTCAGTATTCAAGTTATTTTATTATAATATAACGAAATAGCCTGTCATTATTTCATAACTCCCCTACCCTACCTATTTTCCTTCATGCATCAGAAATGAAAGTTCAGACTCTGCAGAAAAAGTCATACTTTATCATCCCGCCCCATTCAGGAATCTCCAGCAAAGTCTCCATATTTCTGTCTCCTTCAAGTCCTATATCAAGAAGTTTTTCAACCTCAATGACGAACTTCGACACAGAGCGCCGGGGTACCGTTGTTCTTAAGGAAAATTGTACTCCAGGTCCAATACCCTTCATACAACGTAGAGCGTCCAGGATTTTTGCATCCAAGTATTAGACCAGTCGGCACGAATAATCTGCCTGCTTACAAGTTTAAGTTTTTGAAACTTTTCTGTGTCTTAATTAAAAACAGTAAATACGCTTCATTTTGTCATGCAGACTCTGAAATAAATTCAGGATGGCATATTCAACCATAAGGAAAACATCAGGCAGATTCTGAAGGAATTCAACCGCAAGGACCTTGCAACTTCTGTAAACCGTAATGAAACCATAAAGATTCTGAAATTAGATAAGCCAGTCTTATGTTCCACAATTTATAACAACTCAAAAATTGAACCTATTAATTCGCACATAAAAAAAAAGGATGCTACCTGAAAAATAAGGAAGCATCCATCTTAAATCAATTATTTCTTTTGGCTATATCCATAAAAAGTATTGCTAAAAAAATCTGCATTACCATGGAAAATGAGCCAGGACCCTCCGGTGCAACAAGTTGCCTCTTCCGCCTTCGAAGCCCAGATTCACGGAGATTCGCCTAAAACTCGTACAATGAGTTCTGTCAGCTGAATTCATTCCTGAATCTGATTTTTTGTCACAAAACAGATTCCAAATCTAGTTTGTAATGGCGGACTCAATTCCGGGATAACAAAATTTCATAACTTGACATTCATGCTCTACAATCTATTTTCCCACTTATCTTGCATAGCCTCTCTTTTTACAGATATGAAAAATTACTCATCTTTTTCATCATTATTGGCAATCCTGTCAATCCCAACAACATAATCAGGTTCATTTATATCAACAACGCGGACACCAGTACTTACCCTGCCCTGTTTTGAAATTTCAGAAGCCTGTACCCGTAATGAAGTTCCCTGACTTGTAATACACATGATTCCGTCATCTTCCTTAACTGTCTGTGCACCAACAATTTCACCACGGTCATCAACATTACCAAATACCCTCTGTCCGATTGTACCTCTTCCATGAGAAGAAAATTCATCAAAGTTGACACGCTTACCATAACCACGTTCAGTTACTATAAGCATGCTTGTTTCTGGAATTACAGGAGTTGCTGCACAGAGTTCATCACCGCTGGAAAGTTTCATTCCAATTACACCACGGCTGCTTCTGCCCATTGGCCTTACTTCTGATTCAATTATACGCAATGCCTGTCCACGACGGCTTATCAGCATGATTTCAAAATCACCTGTTGAAAGAACAGAACTTACAAGCCTGTCTCCATCATCAAGCCTTATTGCCTGCATTCCACGGGACTTTGCATTTCTAAATTCATTTGTCGGTGTCTTCTTTACTATACCATTTGCAGTTACCATAAAAAGATATTCTGTATCAGAGAATTCCCTTATGCGCTCAACGATCGTAATTTCTTCATTCGCTGAAACCTGCAGAAGGCTCTTTATATGTGAACCACGGCTAATCTTGGAAGCTTCCGGAATTTCATGAACTTTGACCCAATATGCTTTTCCAAGATTTGTGATGAACATAAGGTGGTCATGTGTAGAAGCAACAAACATCTGGTTAATGTAATCGTCTTCTATAAGTTTTGCAGAAATGGAACCTTTTCCACCCCTACCCTGACTCTTATACTGACTTGCAGAAATCCTCTTTATATAACCAAGTTTTGAAATAAGGATTACCATATCCTCTTCCTTGATCATATCTTCTACATTGATATTTTCAACTTCGCTGGCAATAATATCGGTACGGCGTTCATCACCAAATTTGTCAACAATTGCATTTGTTTCTTCTTTTATCAAAGCAAGAATTTTTTCATGATGTGCAAGAAGATCTTCAAGACGGGCAATTTCTGCACGGACCTGATCCAATTCAAATTTGAGTTCATCAATACGTAGAGATGTAAGGACGCCAAGACGGAGATCTACAATTGCCTGACTCTGTTCCTCGTCAAAACCGAATCTTGCTTCAAGTCTTTTCTTTGCTTCCGGTTCATCTTTACTTGAACGGATTATCTGGATTACTTCATCAACACAGTCAACCGCAGTAATTTTAGCTTCAAGGATATGCTCTTTTTTCTTTGCACCCGCAAGCTCAAATTTCGTACGGCGCGTAATAACCTGATCGCGATGATCTACAAAATGTTTTATAAGCTGTTTAAGGTTCAGAATCTGTGGAGCAAGGCCGCTTCCGGAAGGAACCAATGCAAGGTTGATGATACCATAACTTGACTGAAGCGGAGTCTTTGCAAAAAGCTGGTTGATTACAACCTTTGCAATGGCCGTCTTTTTTATATCTACTTCAATACGTACATCATCGCCGTGGCTTCCATCATTAACACGCTCAATTCCTTCAATTACACCATCACGGGCAAGTTCACCAATCTTTGTAACAAGATCTGTTGTCCTTGTCTGATAAGGAATTTCCGTAAATACGATTTTTTCTTTACCCTTTGTATCCACTTCAATAGTAAAACGTGCACGGAGAAGGATTTTTCCACGTCCGGTTTTATATGCATCAGAAATTCCTTTCTTTCCAAAAATAATTCCGCCAGTCGGGAAATCAGGCCCTTTTATGTACTGCATCAATTCTTCAACAGAACATTCAGGATTATCGATATAGGATGAAATTGCAGCACCTATTTCCTTAAGATTATGAGGAGGCATGTTTGTAGCCATACCGACAGCAATACCGGTTGAACCGTTACACAAAAGGAATGGGAAAGCAGCAGGAAGAACCTTAGGTTCCTGTCTTGTATCATCAAAGTTAGGATTGAAGTCAACAGTATCTTTCTTTATGTCCTCAACCATTACTTCGGCAATCTTAGACATCTTTGCCTCAGTATAACGGTATGCGGCTGCAGGTGATCCATCTATGCCACCAAAGTTTCCCTGTTTAGTAACAGGCATATAGCGTAAAGAAAAAGCCTGTCCAAGACGGACCATTGCATCATAAACAGAAGCATCACCATGCGGATGATATCGACCAAGTACGTCACCGACAACAGTTGCACATTTCTTTGTCTTTGCACTACTGTTCAGATTTTCTTCTGCCATTGCATAAAGAATCCTCCGGTGAACAGGCTTCAGACCATCGCGGACATCTGGTAAAGCACGTTCTACAATAACTGACATTGAATAGTCAATAAATGAACGCTGCATTTCATGTTCAATTGGTGCTGATAAAACATATCCGCCTTCAGGAGTCTGTTTTTCTTCGTATTTTATCTTTTCAATCATTTTATTATCCCGTCATCCTGAATTTTACTCAGAATATATTTTCAAAAGAAATCCCAGATTATGTCCGGGATGACACTACAATGCAAACTTACCGGACATCCACAACTTAAGCATTAAACATCCAGTGTTGCATATTCCGCATTTTCTTCTATAAACTTGCGGCGTGGATCAACATCATCACCCATAAGGACGGAAAATATCTGATCTGCCACCTGGGCATCAGTTATCTTTACCTGTTTCATCTTACGGTTCTCAGGAGCCATTGTAGTTTCCTTAAGTTCCTGCCATTCCATTTCACCAAGACCTTTATAACGCTGGACTTCAGCCTTATCACGGTTTTCTCCAAGTTCTTCAAGGGCCTGATCACGTTCTTCATCACTGAAAACAAATTTCTTATATTTCTGTTTTTTGTATTCAACCCGGTAAAGCGGAGGCATGGCAATATAAACATAACCTTTTTCAATAAGTTCAGGCATAAAGCGGAAAAAGAATGTCATAAGCAATGTTGAAATATGGGCACCATCCACATCGGCATCAGCCATGATGATGATTTTGTGGTAACGGAGTTTCTCAATATTGAAATTCTTACCGATTCCAGTTCCAAGGGAAGCAATGACAGGCTGGAGCTTGTCATTATTTATTACCTTATCAGGTGCAACCTTTTCAACATTAAGCATCTTACCCCAAAGAGGAAGTATTGCCTGTGTCTTTGGATTCCGTCCCTGCTTTGCAGAACCACCGGCAGAATCTCCTTCGACAATGTATACTTCACATTCCTCAGGTTTGTTTGAAGAACAGTCTGCAAGTTTTCCAGGAAGCCCGAATGAATCCATTCCTGACTTACGGTTTGCTTCAAGTGCTTTTCTAGCCTTAAGACGTCCAATTGCTTCGTTTACAGCCTTTTCAAGGATGCTGTTGCAAATCTGCGGATTCTGTTCAAACCAGAGGGTAAGTTTTTCCGAAACAAGGGAATAAACTATTGAACGGACTTCTGTATTTCCAAGTTTCTGTTTAGTCTGTCCTTCAAACTGTGGCTCAGGAACTTTTACCGAAATGACAGCTGTAACACCAGTACGTACATCATCGCCCGTAAGATGAACTACAGGAACTTCCTTATCAGACTTTTTGTCACCACCCTTCTTATTTTTATCAACCTTTGGATTAAGTTTCTTGAACAGCTTATCATTCCCATCAAGAGCCTTGTTAAGGACAAACGTGAGGGCATTATTAAATCCTACAAGATGGGTTCCACCTTCATGTGTATTAATATCATTTACATAGGAATGTATGTTTTCTTCATACCCTTCATTGTACTGCATTGAAATTTCAGCAATGACTTCATTCTGTTCACCAGAAATGTAAATCGGTTCTTCCGGGATGACTTTTTTTCCTTCATTAAGATATTTTGTATATTCGTTGATTCCGCCTTCAAATTTGAATTCAACTTCCTTCGGATTCTCAAGACGCTCATCACGGAATATGATTACTATTCCAGGATTAAGGAATGCAAGTTCCCTGAGGCGCTCTGAAAGGATATCAAATTTATAAGTCGTCGTTTCCTTAAAAATAGTATTATCGGCTTTCCATCTGATGATGGTTCCATGCCTGTCAGAATCTTCCAGACGTTCTACCTTTGTCTTAGGAATTCCTTTTTCATATTTCTGATAAAAATGTCCACCATCGCGGTAAACATCTGCAGTAAGCCATGTAGAAAGGGCATTGACGCAGGAAACACCAACACCATGGAGACCACCAGAAACCTTATATGTAGATTTATCAAATTTACCACCGGCATGAAGCTGGCTTAAAACAAGCTCAAGTGCACTTTTCTTTTCCTTTGAATTGATGGCGACCGGAATACCACGTCCGTTATCTTCAACACGGCAAACATCATCCCTTTCAAGTGCAACTATAATCTTGTCACAATGTCCGGCCATGGCTTCGTCAATACTGTTATCTACAACTTCATATACAAGGTGATGTAAACCACCCTCTCCAGTAGAACCGATGTACATACCAGGACGCTTACGGACAGCTTCAAGTCCATGAAGGACCTGAATGCTTTCAGCACCATAAGAGTTGTTTTTTTCGTCTGACATTTTGGGCTCCAAGATTTTTTGATTTTTATACTAATTATATGGAAGAATTAGCTATTTATTATACTTTTTAAAGGGTAAAAAGTAAAGGAACACAGGAAAATACTTCAATATTTTTCTATACTAAAGTTTAGCTGTGGAAAACTTTTTTTCATTAAGATATACTCTTTTTCATGAGTGAACACAATTACGAGCCCCTCTGGCAGGAAGCAATGAATCAGATAAAGACGCAATATGTAAATGAAGGCCGCGAAACTGAATTTACACTCTGGTTCAGAATGGAATATATCGAAGACGAACGGAACACAATAACAGTTGCCGTAGCTTCTGACTTTTTATGGCAGCGTATGCTTTCAATGGGGAATGTGGAACTTGTAAAAAACAAAATCAAGGAACTTACCGGTATTGAAGATATAGAAATCCGTTGCATTATAAAAAATACGGCAATAGTTCCAGAAACAAAACCGGCAGCCGCACCAGAAGAAAAAACAGTACATGAAATAAGTGCACCAGTATCAAAACTGGAAACGCCGGTACAGGAAAATCATTTGCCAGAAATGACAGAACCTGCTGATAATTCACCAGCAGAAACATTTACTCATCCGGAACTTAATGCTAATTATACATTTGAAACTTTCGTTCCAGGTGAAAACAGTATGTATGCTTACAATGCAGCACTGGCAGCCGCAAAAGAACCAGGACAGCGTTATAATCCTATATTGCTTTATGGTGGCTCAGGATTAGGAAAAACCCACCTTATGGAAGCTGTAGGAAATTACATATACAACAACACAAAGGGTAAGGCAAAAATATCATATATTTCGGCCGAATCTTTTACAAATGAGTTTACAAAATCCATTACAACAAAAACAACGGATAAATTCAATGACAAATACAGGAAACTGGATGTATTCCTCCTTGATGACATCCACTTCCTTCCGGGTAAAGAAGCAACCCAGGAAGCTTTGTTCTATACATTCGATGCATTGGAAGCAAAACATTCCCAGATGATTTTTACATGTGACCGGCCTATTACAGAAGTAAAAGGCATTGCAGAACGTCTACGTACAAGGTTTGCAAAAGGATTACGCATTGATATCTCAATTCCTAACTACGAAACCAGATGTGCAATCCTTCAGAAAAAAATAGAAGTGCTGAATAAATCAGTTTCACAGGAAGTCATTGATTATATTGCATCTAATATAGAAACCAATGTCCGAGACCTTGAATCAGCAATACTTAAAATAATCGGTTTCAGTGAATTTACAAAAAAAGAAATAGATCTTGAAACTGCAAAAGACCTTTTAAAGGATATGGTTAATCCTTCTGGAAATGAAAATATTACTATCGAACTGATCCAGAAGACCGTTGCCGAATATTACAATATTTCAGTAAATGACATAAAGGGAAGGTCACGCAGCCACAAGATAGTTTTCCCGCGTCAGATTGCAATTTATATAACCCGCGAAATTACGGAATATTCTTTCCCTGATATTGGCGGTGAATTCGGCGGAAAAGACCACACAACTGCCATGCATTCTTATAATGTAATAGCAAATGCACTGAAAACAGATTCAACTTTGGAATCTACAATCAAGCTGATTATAAAGAAAATCAAGGAATCAAAAAAATGAACAAACTGTATAAAAATAGTTGAAAAAATAGTATAATTCTGTTGATAACTTGTTGATAAATACTGAGTCTGTTAATAAGTTAACAAAATGTGAATTTAAGAGTGCAAGTTATTAGATAATTAATTCTTTATAATATAAGGAATTAGATTACTTAATAACAAATTCACAAGTCTTATTACTATTATTATTAAATTTATATAAATTTAATAATTAATAAAAAAAAGAAATACGTATCCACAAAAAGGAGATTCATATGAAATTTTTATTCGACCGTGATTCGATGATCAAGGAAATTGCAATAGCTCAGGAAGTCATTGCAAATAAAAGTCCTCTTTCAATTCTGTCAAACATTTTTCTGGCAGCAGAAAACAATACACTGACAATCAAGGCTTCAGATGCAATCATCAGTTATGTAACAAGAATTCCAGTTGAAATTATAGAAGAAGGATCAACTACTATTTATTGTGATAAATTCATGAGCATCCTTTCTTCATCTCCTTCTGGAGAAATTGAGTTTGAACAGAAAGACATTCTGGTAACAATCAAACCTGCTGCAAAGAAAATAAAATTTCAGCTTAAAAGCATTGCCAGCCAGAAATTTCCTGAAATCAAAATTCCTGAAGATGATGTATTCTTTGAAGTTCCGTCAAAGGAACTTAAGGAAATGATAAAGCAGACTTCCTTTGCAGCATCAGAAGATGAAAAACGTTTCTTCATGATGGGTGTATTCTTTGAAAAGAAAGAAGATGCCCTGAACATGGTTGCCACAGATGGAAGACGCCTTTCGTTCATCAGCAAAAATCTTGGTCTCGGTCTTCCAGATTTCCAGAATGCAATTATTCCTATCAAAATACTCAACTGTATTGTCAAGAATGCTCCTTCTGAAGGAAATATTTCCATTGCAGTCGTAGACAATATGATTTTCTTTAAGTTTGGAAATTATGAATTCAGTTCCCTCCTCCGTGAAGGTCAGTTCCCTGATTACAAGAGGGTAATTCCTGACCACCAGACAAGCAACTTCCAGGTTAATAAACATGACCTTGAAGATGCATTGAAACGTATTTCAATTATGGTTGATAAAAAAGTTTCAAGGATTCTTTTCAGGGTCGCTCCGGGTGTGCTTACACTCATTTCCCCAGAATCTGATTTGGGAAATGCTGATGAAGACATTCCGTGCCAGTATGACGGTGACGAAGTTACAATTGCATTCAATTACAAGTACATCGAAGAACCTCTCAAGCTTACTGATTCAGAAAGAATTTCATTTGATTTTACAGAGTCCATGAAAGCTGTAACAATGAGGAATGAACCGGCTTCTGATTATTTCCACATCATCATGCCGATGAACCTGCTGTAATGCCTTTTCTTTCCCTTTCTTTCTGTAATTTCCGTAATCTCCAGAATGACAGGATAGACCTTCTTTCAAAGGAGGTCTATTTTGTTGGTGAAAATGGTCAGGGAAAAAGTAATATACTTGAATCCCTGTATTATTGTGCCTATGGAAATTCTTTCCGTACACATACTGATGCAGACATAGTAAAAATCGGGGAAAAGGAATTTTCCATCAGGGCAATTTATAAAGAAGAAGGCGGCGCAACAAGAAGCATCAATGTATTTTATTCCAATGGTAAAAAACGTATAGAAAAAAACGGTAAGCCTGTCAGGGACAGAAAGGAACTTATAAATACGATGCCATGTATACTTTTCTGTCATGATGATATGGAATTTGTTACAGGAGAACCTGGACGACGCCGTTTTTTTATTGACCAGAGCCTTTCCCTTTATGATGTCCTTTATATCGATGTACTCCGCAGGTACCGTCAGGCCTTAAAAAGCCGCAATATGATGCTGAAAAGCAGAAAATATGAAATGCTTGATATTTATGATGTTGAACTTATAAAAAGCGGTCTTGAAATTCAACATAAAAGGAAAAATGCGGTATTCCAGTTTAACCAGATTTTTTCAAGGCTTTATGAACAGGTTACAGGCATTGACGGTCTTATGATTTCTTATGATCCGTCATGGAAAGAGATTCCAGATGAAAACGGCACTCACTTCCCTACCGAAACAGATGTCTTTAATATTCTGAAGGATAAAAGGGATATGGATAAAGCCATGTCTACCACCATGAGTGGTCCTCACCGTGACAGGATAAGATTCATACGTCAGGGAAAGCAGTTTATTCCTATAGCTTCAATGGGACAGCGCCGGCTTATTGCCCTTCTCCTACGAGTGGCGCAGGCTGTTTTTTACAGCCAGATAACTGGTCAGAAACCAGTCCTGCTTATGGATGATGTAATGCTTGAGCTGGATCCTGACAAAAGGCAGAAACTTACGGCACTCTTGCCGGAATATGACCAGCTTTTCTGTACTTTCCTTCCTGGCGAACCGTATGAAAGGTACAGGAGGACTACAACAAAAGTTTTTTTTATAGAGAAAGGAGTCTGGAATGAATGAGGAAGGTAATGTAATTTCATGTTCAGACATGATAAACCGGGTTTTTACGAACCTTGAAACTTCAGATTTTGACAGAAGCAATAAAATCGTAAAAGTATGGCGTGATGTCGTTTCTAAGATTACCGGTAACGGAGAAAAACTTGCAGCCCATACCAACGTTGTGGATATAAAGAATGGAGTGCTTCTTGTAGAATCAGACCATCCTGGATGGAACCAGATGCTGCAGATGCACAGAAAATTCATCCTTAAAGGCTTGGATATGTATGCAAAGGAATTGGGGATAAAGACACTTGCATTCCGGATCAGGGGCAGTGACGTTCGATTGAGTACACTTGAAGAGCAAAACCAGATTCAGAAGAATAAATTCCTTAAAAAAACTGAAGCAGAAGAAAAAAAACTGGAAGAACTTGGTTTTGCAACTAAAAAGCAGGAAAAACCTTCAGAGATTCCTGATGAACTTAAGAATTTGTTTGCCGAATTAAAAAATACTATGTTGACCAATAGTCAAGAATAATGATATATTCTGTTACTACATTTATATGTAATTTTTTGAGCCGGAAGGCTCTTATTATAAGGAGTATGCCATGTTAAGGACATATCAGCCAAGCAAAGTAAAGCGTAATAGAAAGTTCGGTTTCCGCGCTCGTATGGCCACAAAGGGTGGACGTAAGGTTCTCGCTCGCCGTCGTGCAAAAGGACGCAGAAAGCTTTCTGTTTGTAGCGAAAACAAGAAGTACTAGTCTTCGGTCAAATACCCATGGAAACAGACTTGGCAGCGGCAGGTAGTTTTAGATTTTGTCGGAAAGAAAAAATAAAAAATACTGCTGAGATTCATAATCTGTTTAAAAATGGAAAGAGAGTAAGTATATCCGGTGCCAAATTGTTTTATAAAAAAAATGATATTGGATATAACCGGATAGCTTTTCCTCTTCCACGCGGTTATGGCAATGCTGTAGAGCGTAATACTTCTAAGCGTTATAGTCGCGAAGCCTATCGATTTTTTAAAACATTCCTGAACACCGGATATGATATTTTATTTCTTGTATATCCTGGAAACGACTCGTTCAGCACAAGGTGTGTTCAATTTCGTACATTATGCACTAAAGCAGGGATTTTAAAGACGTGAAAAATTTGATTACGAAATTTTTCTGTTTTTTAATCCGTGTGTATCAAGTCTGTATCTCTCCTCTTTTTCCTCCGTGCTGCAGGTTTTATCCAACTTGTTCTAATTATGCTTTACAGGCATTCAGAAAGTATGGACCGGCAAAGGGGGGCTGGCTGTCTTTTAAAAGAATCTGCAGATGCAATAAATTCTTTGATGGCGGTTACGATCCTTTACCATAAGGTTCCATAAGGTATTTTCTTTTTTCAATTTCAGTTTTTACTGATTTTTTTCTATTCTTAAAAATATTGGAGCATCATGAATAAAAATACCATAATGGCGGTAGTATGCTCAGGAATCGTCCTTATTGCATATACTATCGTGCAGGTTAAATTTTTCCCGCCGGTACCTGCTGAAAATCAGAATGTTGAACAGATTGAAGAAACTCCGGTTTCTGCCCCGTCAGAAAATCCTGTTTCTGTTGATACAGGATCAATTGTAGAAGCCGGTCCTGATAATGAAATCGTAGAAGAAAAGACTTATACAATTTCAACAGATAAAGTAAGGGTCACATTTACAAACCGTGGTGGTGATGTAATAAGTTATGAGATACTTGACCATTTTGACAGCAGGACTGGAAAAAGTGTTGAAATGGCAGATAATATCACATCAAGAAACAGAGCATTTTCCCTTGCTTTTGGTGGAGCTGACAAACCTGCTGTTAATGATCTTTTCATTGTAAAGGAATTCCCTGCATCAGCAGATGGAGAAAAGAAAATTGCATTTGCAAAGAAGTATTCAGATTTTACACTCGTAAAGCAGTATACTTTCCGTCCTGATGAATATATGTTCAGACTTAATGTAATCGTAGAGGGAAAAGATTCTTTTACAGGTCTTAATTCAAATGACAGTAACGGACTTAATACTTCATATACTTTAAGGACTTCGCCACAGATCGGACCTTATTTTGACGTAAAGATTGACCGCTACGAAAGCAGGTCTTTCCTTTCTGCACATGACAATAAAGGAAAGAAGGTCCGTCTTTCAACAAAACAATTCAAGGAATTCAATAAGGCATTTGACTGGGCTGGAATTGGTGGAAAATATTTTTGTGAAATTATTATTCCTTTAAAGCCGGACACTGCACAGACTGCATATTATTCAACAAATATCGAAGTTGGAGATTATGCAAATGCACAGGCTTTTATCGAAAGAAAAGGTATTAACGATAGAGTTGTAAATGACGTGTATGATATTTATGTAGGTCCGAGAAGTGAAAAGGAACTGAAAAAATATCTGCAAGCCGAAAACAATAAGTGGGGACTGTCTGATTACCGTCTTACAGAAGCACTTGAATCAAGCGGTTTCCTTGGATGGCTTGAAGCAATCCTCAAATGGTTCATGGAAATGATTTACCGCTTAGTTCCTAACTGGGGCGTAAGTATCATAATCCTGACAGTAATCCTTAAGATTGCCCTCTTCCCTCTTACAATGAAGTCTTCACTTGGAACTTTGAAAATGCAGGAAATACAGCCTAAAATGCAGGCTATTCAGGCAAAATACAAGGAAAATCCACAGAAGATGCAGGAAGAAACAGCAAAACTTTACAAGGAAGCAGGCTACAATCCTATGTCTGGATGTCTTCCGATGATTTTCCAGATGCTGTTCCTCTTTGCAATGTATAACCTTTTCAACAATTATTTTGAATTCCGTGGTGCAGGTTTTGTAAAGGGATGGATTGATGACCTTTCTTCCGGCGACAGTATTTATGTATTGAAGACCACACTTCCGTTTATCGGAAACCATATAAGGATTCTTCCTGTAATTTATCTTGCTTCACAGCTTTTCTATGGAAAGATTACCCAGCTTGGAAGTTCAATGAGTGCAGGACAGAATGCCGGTACTATGAAATTCATGACATACGGTATGCCGATTATGTTCTTCTTTATGTTCTACAATGCTCCTTCAGGACTGATTCTTTTCTGGACTGTCAGCAACATTATTCAGATGGGACAGCAGCTTATAATCAATAAGACTATGAAGAATCATAAAGAAGGCCTTAAACCTGTAGTGGCAAAGAATCCTAAAGCAAAGAAATAAGGTCACCCAGAAGACTGTCTGATTCGGAACCGTTGTAAACTGGCGGTTCTGAATGCTGTATTTTCATAAACTGACTTTAATAAATAGAGGTATATATAATGACTTACGAATTTGAAGGAAAAACAGAAAAGGAAGCTATTGAAAAAGCTGCTAGTGAACTTGGTCTTGAAAAAGATCAGTTCGATGTTGAAATTCTTGAAACTCAGAAAAATTCCCTTTTCAAGAAAGGGTTTGTAAAAATCAGAGTCCATACTGAAGATATTGAAAAGACTTCTGGTTCTTATAAAGGAACTTCTGCAAAAACTTCAAAAGTTATAGCTGACCCGCTTCCACAGGGCGAATTTGAAGAAAAGCTCATTACTTTCATTAACGAAGTAATTGGAAAAATGGGATACCAGTCAAAGGCTGAAATCATGTTCCGTGAAGAACGCAAGATAGGAATCAAGCTTGAATCTGAAAGTTCATCAATCCTCATCGGACGTAAAGGAAAGAATCTTGATGCACTCCAGCTTCTTCTTAATGTTTATGCAGGACGCCTTGGCCGTGAAGATGTAAGGATCATCCTTGATACTGAAAATTACAGAATCCGCAGGGAAGAATCTCTTGTAAGGCTTGCTTATACTACAGCTGATAAGGTCCGTTCTGCAAGGAATTCAATCCTCCTTGAACCTATGAATCCTTTTGAAAGAAGACTTATTCATACAACTTTGAATGATATTCCGGATATTGAAACTAAATCAGAAGGCGAAGGTTTATATAAACAGGTTAGGGTTATCTATAAAGGCCTTGTTTAATGGACTGAAAACTGCAGTTTCATTTCATTAGACTGGAGCTGTATGTTGAGGAATATTAATTTGATGAAAAAAATGAAGAATGGAAACCTGAATTTTTTTACAATGGTTTCCTTTGTTGTACTGCTTTTTGCTGGAGGAAACTGTTTTTCAGAGAATCCTGCAAATGTTGAGTCAACTAATATTCTGACGGAAGAATCTTCTGAAAGAAAACTTATTCCATCTTCTGAACTTGCACAGAAAGCTGCAGATGACGTTTTCGGCGGATTTTCAAAAAAAGTAGGATATGCCGCAGAAAAACTTTATGTAGTAAAAAAATCTGATTTGAAAGTTCAGGATTCTGCTGGAAAAACTGATTTTTCGATAGAAAAAGTTTCCGAAATAATGCGGTCAATTTCCAAAATGCAGGGAATGATGTATTTTTCAAGATCAAGGAAAAAGTGGGACATCCTTTATAAAGATGCCTTTTTTGTAGAAAGTCTTGAAAATCAGGTTCCTGTGGCTGATAAGACAGAGGGTAATGGCAACGGTTTAAGCTGCTACGCAATGTTGAATGACCATACATTTGGAAAGACTGTTTATAATGTAAAATATTCACAGAATGAAAATGAACTTGTAATGTATATGGAAAATGCAACCTATATGAGTTATAAGGGAATTAAGGTTGTAAAACCTGGAGCATTCAAGATGTGTGTAAGCATTATTGACAATGATGACAGTTTTATCATTTACATGGGAACTTATTCTGAATTCAGTATTATTTCTGCCTTAAAGGAACGGCTTAATAATTCTTTTATGGCAAGACTTGAAGCTGTTTATAACTGGTTTTTAGTCCAGTTTTAAATATGTGGAAAAGCAAAATATGATGGGAGATTTTAAAATGAAAAAAAATATATTATTTGTTTTAATCGGATGTCTGTTTGTGACACTCGGATGCGGACAAAATATGGGGAAAAAATCTATGGATGTACTTAATGGTAAAGAAGGCGTATTTGCTGTAATGAAGACAAACCGTGGAGAAATTGTTCTTGAATTGTATTACAAGGATACTCCGCTGACAGTTGTAAACTTTGCGGGTCTTGCAGAAGGAACTCTTGATGCTGCAAAAGGTAAGCCATATTATGACGGTCTTAAATTCCACCGTGTAATCAGCAAGGCAAATGGTGATGGACAGGATTTCATGATTCAGGGCGGCGACCCTACAGGTACTGGTGCAGGTGGTCCTGGCTACAGATTTCCTGATGAAATCGTAAGCAAGTATAAGTTTGATAAGGCTGGAGTCCTTGCAATGGCAAATGCAGGTCCTGGAACAAATGGAAGCCAGTTCTTTATTACACATGTTCCTACAGGATGGCTTAACGGAAAGCATACGATTTTCGGAAAAGTAATTGCAGGTCAGGACATAGTTGATAAGACCCTTCAGAATGATACGATTGAATCTGTAAAAATCATCCGTCAGGGTGCTGATGCTGAAAAGTTTACTGCAACACAGAAGGATTTTGATTCAATGTTAGAAAAACTCCGTGCAGAAGTAAAGGCTAAGAAAGAAGCTCAGTATGCAACACAGGTTCAGCTTATAGACAAAAAGTGGCCTGGTTGTGAAAGAGATGAAAACGGTATTTTCTTTAAGGTTACAAAAGAAGGAAAAGGCGATCGTTGCGGAAGTAAGAAAAATGTAAAGGTTGAATATAAAGGTTACCTTCTTGATGGAAGTGTCTTTGACCAGTCAAAAGGCCGCGGACCTCTTGAATTTACTACAGATGGTGGACAGATGATACCTGGTTTTGACGTTATGGTTCAGCAGATGAAGCTTGGCGAGCAGAGGACAATCATCCTTCCACCAGATATGGCATATGGTGAAGCCGGATATCCTGGTGTAATTCCTCCAGCTTCATACATCTGTTTTGATGTAGAACTTGTGTCTGCAAAATAGTAAACGTTCCGGCGTTAAGGTTCCCGATGGATATGACAAAAAAAGACGATTATAAAGCTAAATTTTTTGAATCATTTTCTGCAAGAGTAAACGATAAGGTTGAATGTATAGAAATGATTAATATTCAGGCCGATGATGAGACATTTAAGAAGATGGGACTTATTCCTCAGCCGGGAACCGATGTATTATGGGGGCTGCTTGTCTCCTGTGAAAAAGGACTGTTCTTTTATGTACACCCTTCTGAAACAATGATGATGGCAATGTTAAGGGTTGCCAGTCATGATGAAGGACCAAAGGAACAGTTCTTTGATTTTAAAAATGTGACAAATCTGGAAGTCCACCAGAAAGAAAAGAAATGGTATGATTTCTTTTTTAATGATTCTAAATTTGTTCTGGATGGAAGTTTTGAAATTGAAGGACAGAAACACATATGCAGAATCAATACACAGCGTAAGGCAGCTGATGTAAAGAAAATATTCGATAAATATATTCAATGAAAGATATTACCCTCCTCTGCAAGGTTGTAGATAATTACGGTGATATAGGTTTTGTTTACCGCCTTGCAAAAAATATGACTCTTCTTGATTCAGACTTGCATTTAAGATTAATTGTAAGTAATCTTGAGTCCTTTTCGAAATTAGCTCCAGAAATTGATAAAAACAAACCGTTTCAGATTTATAATGGCTGGGAAATCTATGACTGGAATAATAATGAAGTCTGTTATAAAGCTTTCCGGGAAAATGAGCCGGTATTAATTCTTGAAACATTTCAATGTGGCCGTCCTGATTGGCTGGATAAACTTCTGTTTGATGATGGTGTAAAAGAGATTGTCCAGATTCTGAATATTGAGTATCTTACCGCAGAAGAATATGCAGATAATTTTCATTGTCTCCAGTCATTAACCAGATCGGCACGGGTAAAGAAAAAGTTTTTCATGCCGGGATTTACGGGAAAAACAGGCGGACTTGTACTTGATGAGCCTTTTGTTTCACAATGGAAGAGACGCCAGTCAGAACAGGTAGATATTATTGAAGACATTCCGGTTGGAAAAAAAGAATTCAATATCCTTATGTTCAGTTATGAAAAAGAATTTACACCTGTAATAAATGCAATAAAGGAATTTGAAGATTCAATAAAAGAATCGGTTCCAGAATTCCATGTAAAGGTGCATGTTGCGCAGGGAATTGGAAATCAGAGTTTTATTGAATGCTGGGAAAAATGTGGTTCTCCATTTGAAATGGAAAAGCTTGGATTTTTGCGGCAGGAAGATTGGGATAAAATGTTCTTTGAAATGGATTTTCTTTTTATCCGTGGCGAAGATTCCATGGCACGTGCATGTCTTACCGGAATACCGTTTGTATGGAATGCCTACATTCAAGATGAAAATTACCAGCTGGTAAAAGTTGATGCACTCCTACAACGGATGAGGCCTTTTTTTGCAAAAGATTTTGAAAAAATGAATGAATTCTGGCGTGCTTACAACGGTGACGAAAGATTTGAAGGAAATCTGAAGGAACTTACTTTCAATGCTTTAAAAAACAGTTTCAGATTAAAACCGAAATTCAGCAGTTTTTCAGATTCACTTTTTAAAAATGGCAATTTGACTTCGCATTTACTTTCTTTTATTTGTGAATTGAAATAAAGATGAAAAATTGTTAAAATGAAAATTAATCTTATATAAGAGGAATAGGAAATGATATCTACAAACGAAATCAGAGTTGGCTCAGCATTCATGTTTGAAGGCAACCCATTTATCGTACAGAAGAAGCTTGGCCAGAAAGGTGGACGTCAGGGTATTACTGTAAACCTTCGCGTTAAGAACATTGTTACTGGCGGTACACAGGATCTTGGTATCGATGCTGGTGAAAAATTCCAGGAAGTTGATCTGGAAGAAAAGGCAGTAAAACTTTCATATGTTGATGGTGATGATTATCACTTCATGGATGCTGAATACAATGATGTAATCCTGACAAAGGAAGACCTCGGCGATAACGCAGGATACCTTAAGCCATCTGAATCAGAAGGTGATGATGATGACTTTGAACTCAAAGTAACATATTATGAAGGAAAGGCAGTTGGTGTTGCCCTTCCTACAAAAGTTACACGTGTAATCACATATTGTGAACCTGGTGTTAAGGGTGATACATCTGGTAAGTCACTCAAGCCGGCAACTCTTGATACAGGAATTGAAGTTCGCGTTCCATTGTTCTGTAACACTGGTGACCGTATCGTTATCGATACCCGCGAAGGTGAATTCTCTGAAAGAGCAAAAGACTAATTGATTTTTCCGTAAAACGGAATTTCAGAATCCCGCTGTAGATGTGAAGTAAAACAACTTCATACTGGCGGGATTTTTTTTGCCAATTTTTTGTGTTGATATTTTGTTACCGGTTAATGAAGGCTGTGTCCCTGTGCATGTAACTGCTGGACGGTACATGGAAATCCTTGGGAAAGCTTTTTTCCGTAGCTGGATTTTGTCCGCCAAGTCAATTTTTTTAGATGTGAACTTATTCCATATTTCATGAAAAAATACTAAAATTAAATACCGTATGAAAAACGGTTTTGATAATGACAAATATCTGAAGATTCAGTCAGAGCACATTAAGGAAAGGATTGCCAAATTTGGCGATAAACTCTATTTGGAATTTGGTGGAAAGCTTTTTGATGATTACCATGCTTCCCGTGTACTTCCTGGTTTTGAGCCGGACAGTAAGCTGAAAATGCTTATGCAGATGGCCGATGTAGCTGAAATTGTAATTGTAATCAGCGCTGTGGATATTGAAAAAAATAAGGTCCGTGGTGATTTTGGCATTACTTATGATAAAGATGTGCTCCGCCTTCGGGATGAATTCCAGAAGCGTGGACTTATGGTTGGCAGTATTGTCATTACCCATTATAAGGGACAGGAAGCTGCAAAAGCTTTCCGGGCAAAACTCAAGAAATTAAACATAAAATCCTACTATCATTATACGATTCCGGGCTATCCTTCAAATGTAGCATTGATTGACAGTGATGAAGGCTACGGAAAAAATGATTATATTGAAACAGTCCGCCCGCTGGTTGTAATTACAGCACCTGGTCCGGGTTCAGGAAAAATGGCTACCTGTCTAAGCCAGCTTTACCATGAAAACAAACGTGGAATTAAGGCGGGTTATGCAAAATTTGAAACATTCCCTATCTGGAACCTTCCTCTAAAGCATCCTGTAAATCTTGCTTATGAAGCTGCAACAGCAGATTTGAATGACCTTAACATGATCGATCCATGGCACCTTGAAGCATATGGAAAAACTACTGTCAATTATAACCGGGATATTGAGATTTTTCCTGTTCTGGATGCTATATTCAAAGGCATTTACGGTACTAATCCATATAAGTCTCCGACTGACATGGGTGTCAATATGGCCGGCCTTTGTATTTATGATGATGAAGCCTGCTGTGAAGCAAGCCGCCAGGAAATAATCCGCAGATATTATAACACATTGAACCAGCTGGTTGAAGGAAACGCAACTGAAGATGAAGTGAGCAAGATTGAACTTCTCATGAAGCAGGCCGGCGTTACTACAGATGACAGAAAAGTTACCGTGGCAGCAAAAGAGCGTTGTAAAAAAACAGGTCTTCATTCGGCAGCAATTGAACTGGCTGATGGAACTATCATTACTTCAACTACTTCGGACCTTCTGGGAACATGTGCGGCTTTGATTCTTAATGCAACTAAACAGCTTGCAGGAATCGACCATAAAGTAAAGCTTATTCCAAAAGATATGATTGAACCTATCCAGCAGATGAAGGTGACTTATTTAAGCGGTAATAATCCACGCCTCCATACGGATGAAGTTCTGGTTGCTCTGGCTATGCTTTCAAAAGAAGACGAAAACTGCAAGAAAGCCCTTGAGCAGCTTCCAAAACTAAAAGGATGCCAGGTTCATACTACTGTAATGCTTAATGAAGTGGACAGGAAAATATTTAAGAAGCTTGGTGTAGTCCTGACTTGTGAAGCAGTCAGCAAAAAGCAGAAGCCGCTTATCGGTTAGGGAGTAATTCAAATGCAATGCGTGGAGTTCCGTCTGCGCATATGATTATTCCCCGCTGCTGGAAGCCGTATTTTTTCATTACATTCTGCATTGTGAGATTTGCTTCGTGTGTGTCTGCGCGGACATACCGGCAGATTGACCTGCAGAATGTCAAAGCGGCTCCGAAAATTCCTTTGACCTTGCCATCACTTGCGATACGGTGGATGGTTCCGTAGGGTTCATCAAGATGCCATTGTTCGCCCTCTATTTCCCTATATGTAGGATCTTCACCTAAAGCAAACACAAATGCACCATGAATGGCATCTTCATTTTCAATGACATAAAGCTGGTCTGATGAAATGTCTTCTTCAAGAAGTTCTGGAAGCGGATATCCGTCTTTCCATTGTGTAGGATTTCCATGAGAATTCATGTATGCCTTTGCGCATTTGTAGACTTCAAGAATCTGTGGCAGGTCTGTCAGTTCAGCTTTACGTATATTCATTTTATGCCTCAAAATCAAGACATGAACGGATTTTTGTGTAAGGACGTACGGCTCCATCTGCAACTTTTACATGTTCAGGATGAACTGAATATCCCTTTAATGCTTCTGCATTCTCAAATGTACTGTCCAACATAAGGTCTGCTGTTGAAGATGGAAGTCGTGAAATATTTACTTTTATGTCAACCATTCCGGGAATTTTACCTTTAAGGGCTTCGAGTCCTTCTTTTATGTTCTTCTTTACAGAATCTTTTTCCTGATCAGAAAGTTCGTCTTTCAGTGTCCAAAGAATCACATGTTTTACCATAATTTCCTCCAGTGTGTCATGCGGTGAGTTTAAGTCTAAGAGATATTCAGTGTTTTATCAATCAGTAGTGATGCGGTAATCCCAGTTGTGTTTTGGATAGCGGCCTTTCATTTCTTTACAGATTTCGGGCCATGTATTCTGCCAGAATCCTTCAAGATCCTGTGTAATTTGAAGCGGACGTCGCGCCGGGGAAAGTAATTTCATTAATACCGGCATTCCAATGATTTTTGGCGTAGAAAAGCATCCGAAAACCTGCTGTATTATTATTTCTATCACCGGTTGGATTACTGATCCATCCTGATAGATTATTTTCACGTTCTTTCCGTTTTCCAGTTGCAGTTTTGAAGGAACTTCCCGCTCTACCCTGTCGCCTGATAGATAATAAAAAAGTGCGTTGTAAACTGTATCTGCCGAAATTTTTTTTCCGCTGACAAGAAACGGTAGCAGCCATTCTTCCGGATTCTGGGAAAGTTCATTTTTTGAAGCGTGTTTAATTTTTATTGCACTCTGCTGGTTGTAAAATTTCACCTTCGTAAGGAAAAGTTCAATGCGTTCATCTGCAGGAAGTGATTTGAAACCGTTTTTCCTTACTGAATTGCAAATGGCTTCTTTTTCATCGTCTTGGGAAACAGGAAGGTTCTTTGATGAAAGAATGAGTTTTCCATAAGCCCTGATTTCTGTTTTTCTGACCTTGCTGCTTCCAGATATGAATTCTGTAACAATTCTTGTTGTGGCATTTTCGGAAAGCCATTTTTCAGCATATTGAGGCTCAAGTGACTTATATGAATAAATTATTCCTTTTGTCTGTCCTGCGTCAACTTCCGGACATACAATATATTTTGGCAGGTTTGGGGAAACAGGATTTCCTTTTAAAGAGGCTATGCGTCCTGAAGGAAACTGGTATACATTTTCTTCGGGCGAAAATATTGCTATCCTGTCTGGGAAACCGGCAAGAAGGCATTCTTTTTCTTTGATGATCGAGTTTTTCAAGCCGGAATCAAGGGAACTGAGACGTTTCTGCATTTGGGAACAGAACTGTTTTTGTATTGCCGGTGCACTTTCTTTATATTGGGAAAAAGGTAGAGCTTCTTCTGGTGTTCCTGCAAGAATCGTACATGCAAGCCGTGGACTTATACCAAGTTTCAGTACCGCTTTTCCGGTTGGAGTTACAGCTCCTTCTTTGTCAAGACATTTCATTGACTGTAGCAATTGCACCGAAGCTGCCCAGGCTGCTTCGGGCGGAGGATCGAGCCATTGAAGTCCGGATGCTTTTTTTACTCCCCATTCAGTACATTCCAGAACCAGAGAAGAAAGGTCAGCCCTTTCAATTTCCGGAAGTGAATCTTTCTGGCGCAAATCATTTTTATTCCAGAGGCGGATACATTTTCCTCTTTGTGTACGTCCTGCCCTACCTGTCCGCTGAAGGGCTGAGAATTCTGATTCGGTTTCAGTAACAAGGCGTGACATTCCAAGATTCAAATTCATGCGGCTTATTCTCGAAAGGCCTGAATCAATTACTGTAATTACATCAGGAACCGTCAGTGAGGTTTCTGCAATGGATGTGGAAAGTATTATCCTTATAGAGTCAGGTTCAGCCGGTTGCAGTATTTTCTTCTGTTCGGAAATATTAATGGAACTGTGCAGCATATGCAGGCTTGTTTTAAAATCAGTATTTTCCTGTAAAGTTCCGGACAGGGCATCCATGCATTTTCTTATTTCGGATAAGCCTGGCAGGAATACCAGAATACTGCTTCCTTTATGGATGTCATCATCCGAAACTACCGACAGTTCGTTTAAGACTGCCTGTGCCACACTTGATTTTTCATCATATTGAATGTCTACAGGAAAAGTCCTTCCTGAAACATGCATTACCGGTGCAGGTTCATTTTCTGTACCCAGAAAAGAGGAAAGTTTTCCAGTATCAATTGTGGCTGACATTATTATTACATAAAGGTCATCCCTCAACTGCATTGCTTCCTTTAGGAATGCCAGTGCCAGATCTGTGTGCACGGAACGTTCGTGGAATTCGTCAAGAATGACTGCACTTATGCCTTCCAGCGACGGATCCCGCTGTATTCTTTTTGTCAGGATTGCTTCTGTCATTACAGTAAGGCGTGTGTTTTCTGATGTCTTTGATTCAAGGAACATCTTATACCCGACAGTCTTTCCACATTCTTCACCTTTCAATTCTGCCACGCGGTTTGCAATTGCCAGGGCTGCAAGACGCCGGGGTTCAAGCATGAGGATTTCGTCCTGAAAGTTTTCCAATAAGGCAAGCGGAAGAGCCGTTGATTTTCCGGCACCTGTTTCTGCTGTAAGGACAAGGAAGCGGGATGGCGATTGCTTTAATGCATTACATATTTCGTCTAAATGTGGTGTAATGGGAAGTGACTGTATCTGTTCAGGATATTTATTCTGCATCTGATTCTGTGCTCCAGATTTCCATTAATTTCTTGTCTATAGAATCGATTAAGTTAGAACCGTTTATGTTTTTTTTCCCAAAGGTTATTTTTTCAGAGGTAAATCTTCCATAATAAGTGAAAATTTGTGAAATCAGACTGCCGGTTTTTCCTGGGAAAGTTAATTTTGACGATATGAAAATCCGTGAAGCAAAAACAGTAATCAGAAGGACTGCACTTTTATAAAGGCCTGAAAATAAAGCTCCCTGAGTGACTGGAAAACTCCTGATGCGGAATAATATTTTTCCGCTGGGAACTGAAAGTGCAAATACTACGATTGTAACTGTCATTATGACTGATGGCAGTATCCTGATTTTCTTTCTGATGATGAAGACGGTTAATGCAAGGATGAACACAATTCCCCATAATATTGCAATGCGTAGTAATTCAGACATTCTTTTTTTCCTCCGTACTTTCATGCAGGTGCATCATTTTTACTGTTTCAAACCAGACTGATTTTCGACAGAATGATTCAGTAAAAACGCCCAGCAGAATTCCTGTGATAAGGCTCATGAGAAGCAGTAACGGCGCAATGAACTTTGTATTTTCACCAAAAAGAACCATCCGTGCAATGAAAATCTGGGACAAGGAATTGGCAAGTGCACCGCCTGTTGAAATTCCTACATTGGAAATAAGTTTCCGTCTGTAAAAAAGCCTGTGCAGGATGAACATTGTCAGGGCGGCGGATATGGTACCGCTTAACGAAAAAAGGCAGATATAAGAGAAAAGTGAACCTGTAATCAGATTCTGGCCGAGTATTTTTAATGCGGCAAGTTCAAAGTATTCTTTTGACGGAAGGATATATAGCCCCAGTATCAGCGGAAGGTTTGCAAGTCCAAGTCTGAAAAAAGGTACCGGTTTTGGAATTGAATATTCTATTGCAGAAAGGAACAGGCACATTGCGCTGAGGAATGAAAGCAGTTTTAAATTCTTTTTTTTATCCATAAATCATATTATAAGAAAATCGGCTGCCATCGGGAACCCTGGGCACAAAAAAGTAGTGAACCGTATGCATAGTATATGCAGCAGCCCGGCCCCTGTTCTGAATGACATTATGAACTATATTTTTTGGAACGGCTCTTTTCTTTACAAATATCTTTAATGGTGATAAAAAATATAAGTACAAATAAAATTGGAGGAAAAAATGAATTTTCTTGAAAAAGTAAGCAATTTCTTTGGAAAGTACATGGCTTACATTGTAATTGTTGTAGCAGCCCTTGCTTTGTTTGTTCCTGGTTCATGTCTCTGGATTCAGACAAAATGGGTTAACTATCTTCTTGGAATTGTAATGTTCGGTATGGGACTTACCCTCAAACTGAATGATTTTAAAGTTGTTTTCAGCCGTCCGAAAGATGTAATCATCGGATGTCTTGCACAGTTCATCATCATGCCTCTTCTTGCATTTATCCTTACAAAGGTGTTCAGCCTCCCTCCTGAACTTGCCGTCGGTGTAATTCTTGTAGGAACCTGTCCAGGTGGAACTTCGTCAAATGTAATGACTTACCTTTCAAAGGGTGATGTGGCACTTTCTGTAGGAATGACAGCAGTTTCAACAATCCTTGCACCACTGCTTACACCGGTCCTTACAAAAATTTATGCAGGACAGACAGTTGATGTAAACCTTCTGAATATGTTCCTTTCAATTGTAAAGGTTGTCCTTGTCCCTATCATTCTTGGATTTGTAATCAATCATTTCTTTGAAAAGTTCACACAGCAGATTGTACGCATCCTTCCGCTGATTTCTACAATCGCAATCATCATGATTGTTGCAACTGTTGTATCACACAATGCACAGCGCCTTATGACATGTGGATTCCTGGTAATCATCGTTGTAATCCTCCACAATATCCTTGGATATGCATGTGGTTACGGTGTGGGAAAAGTATTAAAGCTTGACCGTACAAAATGCCGTGCACTTTCAATTGAAGTCGGTATGCAGAATTCCGGCCTTGCAACTTCACTTGCTGCAACTCATTTTGCGGGAATGGCACTTGCAACTGTTCCTGGTGCAGTATTCAGTGTATGGCACAATATTTCCGGTGCAGTTTATGCAAATATCCTTGCCCGCTCTGCCGGAAAAAATGAAACTGAAAGTAAATCAGAATAGTACGGCTTCTTTATAGGATATGTCCGTAAAAGTGTTTCTAAAAAATCTGCACTTTTTTTACAATTATGCAGTTAATTTTACCACTAATTCTACATAGCCTTTGTTAACATAGAGTATACTTTCCAGAATGTTGATGTTTCGGGATTCGTCATTACTCAGCGACACCATAGCCGGGCTTTCCTGTAAATCATAATTTACGGAAGCCTCCATATTTTGAGATGGCAGTTTATATCATGGTTATCCTTGATATGAACTGCTTTTTTTTTTAATATACTAAAGTAATGAGAATTGTGATCGTAGGGGCCGGATTTACAGGTATTCAGCTTGCAAAAAGGCTTATAAATGAAAAAAATGAAGTTACTTTAATAGAAAATGATTTAGAAACCGTCCGGCATGCTTCAAACAGACTTGATTGCAGCGTTGTTTCGGAAGATGGAAATAATCTTCAGGTCCTTGAAGATGCAGGAATTGCAAAAGCTGATGCATTGATTTGTGTTACAGGTAATGATGAGGTGAATATGATAACATGTTCTCTCGTTGATGCCGTTTATCCGGATATCCTGAAAATTGCCCGGGTCCGCAATTACTCTTATCATACAAACAGTATTTCCGTAACAAAAAAACAGGCTGGCTCATTCAGTGATAAACAGCGTCCCCTTTATGGCATTGATTATATGATTCATCCTGACGTTGAGGCCGCAGAAGCAATTGTCCGTGCCATAGAAAGTGGGGCCGTAAGTAATGTTGTTGTCTTTGAAGATTCAGATTATGAGCTTTCCCGGGTAACTATCGAAAAAGGAGCCACACTTGCAGGTCAGAAACTACAGTCGCTGCGTAGTCTTACGAATAAGCCGGTTCTCATTGCTTACATAGAAGCTAACGGAAAGACATCCCTTCCCAGCGGTTCTACAATTCTCGAAGCTGGAAACAGTATCGGCGTGCTTACAAAAAAAGGTGATATTGGCGAAATGCTTGAGCTGTGTGGAACCCAGTTCGATGCAATCAAGAAAATTGCACTGGTTGGTGCTGGAAAAATAGGAACACTGATTGCAGACAGGCTGATTACAAAGCAGAAGAAAAACATCATTTCAAAGATTTTCGGCCGCCACAATAAGAATGCCACGGAATTTGCAATTGTGGATAGCGATGACCAGCTTACAAAAGATGCTTCCGAGCGTTATCCTACGGCCCACGTGTTCAGGGGTGACATAACGGATGAAGGTTTCCTTGAAGAAGAAGGCCTTACGGATTACGATCTTGTAATCTGTGCAACACACAATCATGAACTGAATATGGTTGTGGCGGCTTATCTTGAGTCCCTTGGTGTTGGAAAAACGGTTACCCTTGTTGAAAGTTCTTCGTTCTCTGAAATTGCAAGGAAACTTGGTGTTGATGTTTCAGTTCCGTTGCGTGATACAATAGTAGACAGCATTATGAGTCATCTCCGTGGAAAGACGGTAACCGGTGTCCATACAGTTTCAAGCGGCGACCTTGAAATTATTGAATTTACCTTGCCATCATCATCAAGTATTGTGGGAAAGACTCTTATGGAAGTTGCAAATCCCGGAACTTACCTGTTCATGCTGATGAAAAAGGCCGGAACTACAACATCCATAATTCCTGTTGGTAATACCGTAATAGAAAACAATGACCAGATTGTTATGATTGTAAAGGCAGACAAGGTAAAATCTGTATTGACAGAATTCGGGATAAAATAGAATGACTTTTTTTGATTTCCTAAGGATAAATTTTTCAATTTTAGGCATTGTCAGCATCTGCTTTATTTTCCCAATCTTATGTGCTGCTTCATACGGCGAATGGTTCATGATTCCATTTTTCTTTGTACCTATGGTAATATTCATTTTCCTTGCGCTGGTAATAATCTATGCAGGAAGAAAGCGGAAAATCACCATGTCTACCCGTGGTGCGTTTATTATTGTTGCATCAGCCTGGATTTTCAGTTCCCTGCTTGGTGCACTCCCCTTTTATTTCAGCGGTATGATTCCTGATTTCTGCGATGCCTTTTTTGAAAGCGTTTCTGGATTTACGACCACAGGTGCAACGATACTTTCAGAAATTGAATCGCTTCCCATGTCTGTAAATTTGTGGCGTTGTGAAACACACTGGCTGGGCGGCATGGGAATTGTTGCCCTGACTGTTGCACTTTTTCCGCTGCTTGGCGTTGGTGGATTTCAGCTGATAAAGGCAGAAACTACAGGTCCGGAAAAAGGTAAAGTAACACCGAAAATTACAAATACGGCAAAAGCTTTGTGGCTTATTTATTTTGGCTTTACGGTAATTCAGGCGGTACTTCTTATGTTTGCCGGAATGGATTTTTGGGATGCCGTCGCCCATGCCTTTTCTACATTGGGAACAGGTGGATTTTCTACAAGAAATTCCAGCATCGGTGCGTATGATTCTGTCGCCATTGATGTAATCTGTACTGTTTTCATGCTTCTGGCAGGAATAAATTTCAGCCTTTATTTTTATCTTCTTGCCGGAAAATTTGATGACATAAGGAATAATTCAGAATTAAAGGCATATGTGGGAATTGTTTTAGTTGCAATTCTTTCAATTACAATAGTATTAAAACCGTCTTATGGTTCATTTTTTACATCATTACGGTATTCTGCATTTCAAGTTGCTACTATTATAAGTACGACAGGATTTGCAACTACTGATTTTACATTCTGGCCACAGGCTGCCCAGCTTTTGATTTTCAGCCTTTTCTTTATCGGAGGAAGTTCCGGTTCTACATCCGGTGGTGTAAAAGTCGTTCGCTGGGTCATACTCCAGAAGCAGGCAAAAAATGAAATATTGAGGATGCTGCATCCTCATGGTGTTTTCAGTATCCGCCTTAATGCCCGGCCAGGAAGGAAAGATATTGTATTTACGGTAACATCATTCATGATGGTTTATTCAATGCTGATTTTCCTGACTTCTGTTTTTGGTGCATTTGCCGGGCTTGAAGTCATTGAAGCATTTACCGGTGCTCTTTCAATGGTTGGAAACATTGGTCCTGGCTTTGGTGCGTTAGGTCCAAGCTGCAATTATGGATTTCTTCCGTCAGCATTGAAATACTGGTATATGTTTGCAATGCTTGCCGGTCGTCTTGAACTTTATACTTTAATCATATTTTTCATTCCTGATTTCTGGAAAAAATAGTCAGGAACAAGCGGAGTTTTATTTTATGTCTGGAATAGTTACATTTGGTGAATTGATGCTTCGTCTTATGCCTGAAGGTTATAACCGTTTTGTTCAGGCCGGAAGTTTTGATGTTTCTTTTGGTGGTGCAGAAGCAAACGTGGCACTTTCCCTTGCAAATTTCGGTATGAAAAGCATATTTGTCTCTAAGATGCCTGAAAACCAGATTGGTCAGGCTGCAGTCAATTCGCTGCGGAAATATGGTGTTGATGTTTCATTTGTAAAGCGTGGTGGAGACAGACTTGGAATCTATTTTCTTGAAAAAGGTGCTTCCCAGCGTTCCAGCCTGTGCATTTATGACAGGAAAGGTTCATCTTTTGCAATGTCGTCGCCAGAAGATTATGACTGGAACGCAATTTTTTCCGGTGTTTCATGGTTCCATGTAACTGGAATTACACCTGCCCTGTCTGACCAGATGGCAGAAATTACAATCCAGGCATGTAAAGAAGCAGAATCCCGTGGAATCAAAGTTTCATGCGATTTGAATTACCGCAGCAAATTATGGTCTTTGGAAAAAGCACAGTCTGTAATGACGGAAATTGCAGATTATGTAGATGTGTGCATTGCAAACGAAGACGATGCATTTAATGTATTTGGAATTAAAACTGAAAAGACTGATACAGATGCAGGAATCATAGATAAAGAAGCATACAGC
Source organism: Treponema sp. (assembly GCA_045616425.1). GTDB lineage: Bacteria > Spirochaetota > Spirochaetia > Treponematales > Treponemataceae > Treponema_D. The sequence goes on along the minus strand of JAZLGS010000059.1, from coordinate 497 downwards.
CAGACTGCACGCCTTATGGCAGAAAAATTCGGATTTGAAAAAGTTGCAATTACATTGCGTAAGTCAATAAATGCCAGCAACAACATATGGTCAGGAATGCTATTTGATGGAAAGGATTCCTATTTCAGCCGTGAATACGATGTGCATATTATAGAACGGGTTGGCGCCGGTGATTCCTTTGCGGCCGGACTCATTTATTCAATGATGAGCGGAAAGGACATGCAGTACGCAGTTGACTTTGCCGCTGCAGCATCATGCCTGAAACACAGCATTGAATCTGATTACAATCATGTTTCTGTAGCAGAAGTAGAAAACCTCATACGCTCTGCAGGAACCGGCCGCGTAATAAGGTAATTTTCCGGCAGAACTGATATAGTGTCACTGCATCTTTTCCAATCCTGAAACTGTTCCCTGAATCTAAAAACTAAATGCAGGGCTGTGGTCCCTGAAATATCAGAACGAGGTGCTAAAATGATTACTGGCGAAATTAAAAATAA
>JAZLGS010000058.1:0-2304 GCA_045616425.1 Treponema sp. | reverse complement strand
AAAGCAATTTTAGTGACTCTCGAAGCAGCTGTGCTGTGCACGTTGCCTCTGGGGGATACCTTGGCTTTTTTACCGTCGCTGGGACCCGCTTTTTTTAGTAAAATGCAGATTTTTAGCAACACTTTTTACGGACATAGCCTTTTATAAAAGCGATTCTTATTTATGAATTTCAGAAAACTCGAAATTGGAGCTGCTGCAAACGCTGGTTCTGCCGGTAAAAAAGGGCCGGTTCTTATATTGGAAGGGGAACCGTGTATCTTCCGCAGGTAACGTGCGCAGTACAGAGCTGCTTCGAGATTCGTCATTAACCAGTGGCACTATATCTGGACACAGCAAATATAAACTTTTATTAACAGAGAGAGGTATCAATGTATACGGACAAATTATCAGAGCGCTGTCTGGCAACACCACCGTCATTCATCAGGAGTATTTTAAAGACTACGGAAAATGAAAATGTAATTTCATTTGCAGGCGGTCTTCCAAATCCTGTTTCGTTTCCAAAAGAGGCCATTAACGAATCTGCTTCCAGAGTGATTGAAAATTATGGAAGTAAGGTTTTCCAGTATTCCCAGACTGCAGGACTTCTGCTGCTCAGGGATTTCATTGCGCAACGGCTCAGAGTTGTACAAGGAATAGATGTAAATTCCGATGACATAATCATTACTACAGGCTCACAACAGGCGTTGGATTTAATAGGCAAAGTCTTTATAAATGAAGGTGATTCTATAATACTTGAAGAACCAGGCTATCTTGGTGCAATTCAGGCATTCAGCCAGTATTTTCCAAAATTCCATCCTGTTAAACTTGAAGATGATGGAATGGACATGGTGCAGCTTGAAGACATACTCAAAACAAATCCTGTAAAATTCCTTTATGCGGTTCCTAATTTCCAGAACCCTAGCGGACTTACATATTCCAGGGAAAAACGGGAAAAGCTTTTCCAGCTGGTAAAAAAATATAACTGCATACTTGTTGAAGATGATCCGTATGGAGACTTGAAATTTGAAGGAAGTCCTTATGGATATATCAGTAAGGCAGATGCTGCTGGCAGCATCCTGATGGGGTCGTTTTCAAAGACGGTTACACCTGGAATGCGGTTGGGCTACATGGTCATCAAAGATAAAGATTTAAGGTTCAGGATAAATACTGCAAAAGAAGCAGCGGACCTGCATACAAACGTATTTTCGCAGTACATAATTTATGATTACCTTACGCATAATGATCTGGACAGCCACATACAGTTGATCCGCAGTCTTTACAGTGAACAATGTGCAACCATGATTGCTGCAATGGAAAAATATTTTCCGGAAGAAGTTAAATTCACAAGGCCGGAAGGTGGAATGTTCATCTGGGCAGAGCTCCCGGAAAATCAATCTGCCATCAGGCTTTTTGAAAAAGCAAAACTGGAAAATGTCGTATTTGTTCCGGGAAATCCGTTTTACACTGACAAACGTGAAGCAAGCACAATGAGACTGAATTATACAAACAGTTCAAAAGATATAATCATGGAAGGAATCAGAAGACTTGGCAAGCTGATAAAGGAATGACGAACCCCCGACGCAGAGCGTCCATGATGCTTGCATCCAATTTCAGGTAAGCGGTATCTGTACATCCGGTCCGGGTGCTGCTTATCTGAAATTGTAAATTACTGCGTAACTTTTGCCTTTTACAATCTGTATTGTTTCAATATCCTCAAAACCTGCCTGCCTGCCGAGTTCAACAAGTTCTGCCGGTTCGAATTTCTTAAATCCCTTTTCCGTATATTTTAAAGAATCAAGCCAGTCCTTTGTGTAAACCACATTGATGAATTTTCCGTTTTTCTTTAAACATCTGCGGATTTCAGAAAGTCCTTTTACTGTATCGTTCCAAAAATAAACCGTATTAATAGAAGTAACTGCATCAAAAAATCCGTCCTGATATTGCAAGTGGCAGCAGTCGCCAAGTTCAAGATTAAGCCGGTTTTCTGCTGCGGACTTTGGATTATTCTTAGTTGCAAGTCGTTTCATGTCTTCTGAAATATCAATTCCATAAAGATGGCACTTGAAATGACGGTCCAGCTCTTTTAATAGATAGCCGTTTCCATATCCGATATCCAGCAGTTTCTGGTCTTTGGAAAGTTCCAGAAGTGATACAGTTTTTTTATACATCCGCCTGTTGATCAGATTCATCAGAATGCAGCAGATGAATCCCACGATTCCATGAGGATTTCCAAACTGACTTCCAATGTAGTCACTAAATTTTCCCATTCAAACTTTCTCCCAAAAAAAAGGCACCCCGGAAAATCAATTTTCAGAGATGCCTTTA
>JAZLGS010000057.1:0-3783 GCA_045616425.1 Treponema sp. | reverse complement strand
AAAACCATGCCCTGTTTTTCGGACCAACAGAATCCGCATCTTCACCAATGATCTGTCGTCCATAATAAAACTTTTTCTGCTTGAACTTCCTCCGGTCAAGAAAATCTAAAAAAGCATAACATTCATCTCCGTCAATTACAGTCAGTTCATCTGCTTCATTCAGGATTCTATCCGTAATGATTTCTTCAATATCATCTTCATTCCAGATGTCTGGTGAAGCAGTTATTTCTGTCGGTATTCTTCCTGTGTAGTCATAAAAGATGTTTGCTACCCTGCTCCATTTCTGATACAGGTGGCAGTCATCAGGAAAAACTCCAGCCATTATCACTTCATCATTCCGCCTGTAAAAAGAAAAGTAGCAGTCTTCAGGGGCCTCATTGTCATAGACAAAATTATCCATTACTTCACAGTAGTCATTTTCCAACAGATACCTCATGTCCATGACATGAAGCTTTGAAAGCGCCTTTCTGTTCACTTCAAAAATGTTTTCGCTATAATTAAATGCACTTATGTAGTTTCCTTTGAAAATGCATTTTTCCTTTGCAATAAGGGTTTTGTACATGTCCCTGGCAATTTCCAGAATGCTTTCCATATTCCCCGTATATAGCAGAAAAGTTACTGCATAGAACTGCCTGAAGGCTTTATTGAATTTGGGTTCAAGAGTTTTTGAAATGTAGAAGCACTGAACAAACCCCGGATTAAAGTAGTCTCCTGCATGATAAAAGAGTTTCCCATTTACATACTGAAAGAATTCCTTCCTCTGAAAGTCAGTAATTTTTTCTCCCGTCCATATATATACAGGTTCAAAGCATCTTGAAAATTTTTCGTCAAAATTCCTGAGGCAATAATCAAAGCAGAATCCCTTTCCTTCATCAAAAAACAGGCTCCTAACATCAACCAGAAGAACCGGTTTTTCCTTGTGCTTCCTTGACTGCTTGTAGCACCTCAATGAATCTGAAAAACAGTATTCCAGTTCAGTCCTGAAAGTATATGGGTCAATCTCATATTCGTTTTCTTTAATGAAGGAATAGAGGGCAGATCTTAGCTCCATGTTGCTGACGGTAAACTTGAAGGAGCGAATGCACCTTTCCTTTTTCCGGTCATCCTTCCAGGAATCACTCCAGATTTTTACAACGCATTCATCAACGATATTTCTTTCTCCGTTTCGAACCTTGTATAACGGCTCTACGGGATTTATCATCATCCTGAATCTGCCGTCGGAAGACTCATATTCAAAGGGAGACAAATTGAAAGTCCATCCGTTATCCTGTAAGGACATTTCATGACATAAATGTTTTACAAAGGATTTTATTTTCTGAATGAAAACCGGCTGAAAATTGTTGTCTGAAAAATCAGAAATGAAATACTCTGCATCATCAATGCCCATGAAATGTCTCCTGACCCAGACTGCATATTTCACGGTTTTAAATTCTTCTAAAGTCAGCTGCTCGGTAAAATCCTTTTCGTTGTACCTTGGAATCAACCTGAAGGACACGCGAATTTTTTCTGCTGCATCAAATCCGTTTTCTTTCTTCTGAACATCAAATCCTTTGCCGTGCATGTGAGTAAAAAACATTTCCTTCCTCCTGTAGCGGAGCAGGCCGGATTTGAACCGGCATTTCCCGAAATAAATTTCAGTGACTTACCCTATCGCCCACTGCTCCCAAGCAACTAGAATATAGGTGGAAAAGGATGATATTGCATTCAACTTGTAGTTGAATTCCTTTTGTTTGCCAAACCGGAATTCCCGTCCTAAACTATAAGTAAGGAAGTGAACTATGTTTGAAAATGAAGAAGCAATCGACGAATACAAAGAAAGATACAATGAAAATGAAGACCAGTCGGATATGCCTGGAGACCCAGCCCTTGATGAATACTTCAACAATAATCCCAATGACTTAAGATACTTCACCTATTTCCGCCGCTATTCCGACTGGCCAAAGCAGATTGACGATTATGCCCACATCTTCAAGGACCGCTACGGGGTATTCCCCAATGTCCTCATCATGAACAGAATAACCGAAGGACGCCTAGAGGATGCTTTTTATGAAGTTATTGCCAAAGATATGGATCCGGAAGAGAAAGAAAAACTTGCCGTTAAGCTTGGAGTTGAGCGCGGAGATAATTTTGATGAGTGCGACGACGTTTGGGAGTCCCAAATTTCATCTGATGCCTATTTCTCAACGGAAGAATACAGACTCCTTCTTCTTGAATGTTCGACGTTCGGTTCAGGTGTAATGGAATTCATACGAGCCCACGACTTCCTTGCAGACGATCCAGTTTATACAGATGGATGCAAGGTTTCTTCAAGAGACAAAGAAAACACGGATGTTCCCGTAATCGACATGGATAAAACTGCTGAAAACCTTAAGCGAATAATGGCAGAAGAAGATGTAACTCCAAAAATCATTTCAAGAATTACAGGACACTCCCTTCAGGCCGTTTACGACTGGCTTGCAGGAAAGAAAATGCCAAACCTGGACAACCTCATGCTCCTGGGCCGTCTTCTGAACAGACCCATAGAAGAACTTATCGTGACCCATAATAGAGAGAAGTAGAATCCTTTCAGTGCTGAATAAGAAGCGAACCAATTTGGATTTGCAGGTTTTTCAATGACCTGAAGAAGAGCAACTGCAGCCACTGTTTTCCCATCCCTAGCCACAAAACCAAAGCAATCCTTAATTCCGTTAGCTGATTTATTTCTTCTTTTGTTGCGTATCCAAATTCTATTTACAACTCCCCGCTCCAGGCAGTTTCCCACTTACCGCCTTTTCGTTCAAATATGGTGATGTTATCTACAGGAAAATCTTCCACAAGATTCAGTTCATTCATGACTTGCAATGCTCCTGTAGAAGCACCCGCCGGAATGTCACGGTTGGCAACTGTCAAATGCGGCTGGAATGGCCTCTGATCTTTCTTTGTGCAGCCAGGAGCCGCCTTTAAAACAGCAGCAAGAACCTTATCCCGCAACGCTGTCCATTTTTCATTACGGATTACATTTGCAAAAATCGTTCTGTCACCAAAGGCGTCAAAGTTGTCTATGTGTGCATCAAATTTCAGATCACCAGCTGAAGGCAGAAGCTCTTCCTGGATTGCCTGAACTAAATCTGCAGTCGAATATTCGTCAGGAAGATGAAATGGTGGCACCAAAGTCACATGAATTGGAGTTCCATATCCAGACTTGCAGCCGTAAGCCTCTTTCATGTAGCGCCGGCAATCTTCCAAAGTTAGGGTTATGTCTTCCGGAACCAGCACACCCAAAAAGTGTGTCTGTTGTGGAAATGGTTTATTGTTATTTTTTTTCATTTTCAATTTCTTCTATAATTTCTACTGCTACTGCAACCATTTTTGGGCAAAAATCAGTGAACAGTTTATTATCCAATGCGAACTGAATGCCTTCTTTCGTCTTTATATCGCAACCCAATAAATCATTGCAGATATATGAACCACATTTTTCTTTGAAGCGATTCATCATCAAATCATTAACTTCATTAGAGCGCTGACGACCTTCAACATCGCCAGCTTTGTTCTGTCCGTAAAGCAGCCCAAGTACCATCAAAGCTCCAGTAACCGCTCCACAAACTTCACCTTTGCGCATGCCTGTTCCCAAGCAACTTCCTAATTTAATGGCCTTTTCTTCAGTAATTCCACATTCCTCTGCATAAGCAGCAAGAACAGACTGAGAACAATGTAATTTCTGCGAAAAATAATTCACCGCTTTTTCTGTATGTGTCATTTATAAATCCTTCACCAGATGAAACTTTTTATTTCCTGTCGGAATAT
>JAZLGS010000056.1:0-10715 GCA_045616425.1 Treponema sp. | reverse complement strand
TTTTCACTTTTTTTTCCGGCCGGACCCGTACCGCCACTGGCACGCTCCGCCACGCCTCCCTGTCCGGACAGCGGCACGGCCGTCATCCGGACAAGGACCGGGATAAGGGGATAGCCTGCAAGGATTAAAGCCCCGGGTGCCACAGGCTTTCTTGTCGGTGGGGCCCGGCTAAAAGCAGAGTTTGTTAAACAGGTTATTATAGAAAAATATCTGGGGCAGGCAGTATAAAAAGCAGGTCAGGGCGTCCCGACAGCAGGTTGCCGGGAATCTGACGTACAGCCCCTAAAGTTTCAGGAACAGTGCAGGAACAACTCCAAGTGGAACATGTACAAATTCATGGTTATCACAGAAGCCGTCCCTGTTAACAAAGTATGCTTCATTATTAGTGGATCCAGAGGCTGCGCTGTCTAAATATTTGCTACTAAGCCACCATTTGCCGACAAGTGTTTCGTCAGTCCCTGAATAGGCTGAATTTGTTTTCTGGCGTAAACTGGCAGCTCCGGTTACAGATGAATACGGAAAAAAACTATTGGATGATACATCCGAGTTTGCAGGTAAAAAAATTTTATTTCCGGCCCAATTTGAGATTCTTGCCTGTTCTGCCTCTGTAAAGGCTTGTTGCAAAAAGCCGCGTTGATCATAGTCGTCTTTTTCATTATTATTTTCATCGTAATATATCTGGCCAGTAAGAAAAGCATTTACCATGCTGTAAAAATATTCATTGGGTTCTATTTCAATCCCGTCAACATTTCTTGTACCACTACCATAATATTGAAAAAACGGTGATATAGCAAGAATGCCTTCTGCCGGTAAAAAAGCCTCACCGCTGCTGTTAAAATCTATTATTTTCCACTTAATTGGCTCAACCTTGTAATATTTACTGGCTTTATTTGCATACCAGGCACCGTCGCTGCCTTTGTAATAAATGTTGCCGCCGACATTTTTATATTCACCTGTATTTACGGTAACTCCGGCAGCCTTTTCTGACTGGGGGTATGTGCCAAAGGTTATAATGTCAGAAACCTTGTAACTTTTGCTTGTACTGCCATTGCTGCCTCCTCCTGAGGCCACCCCCCGAGTCAGAAGCCTGGGCGCATCCTGCCAGGCCGAACAGTGCAGCAGACATTAACAGCACTGCAATAGAGTCCATAACTTTTTTCACATTTGCCTCCAGTTTTTTTTAGTAAGTACCGGCTGAAAATTCCGGATTCCGCAGAAGCATAGCGGATTTCCAAAGTTTGTTACAACATCCTGAATTTTGAGTTTAACTGAGAATTTTCAAAAAATGTAAATTTTTTAGTAACAATTTTACGGATAAGGCCATATAAAAAATACTTTTTTGATAGGCTATGTCCGGCTATAGTGTTGCTGAGTGACAACGAATTTCGAGGTATTGATGTTCTGATAGAAGCACTTCTACTCTATGCTTCGAAGGCGGTAGGGAGCGACGGCAGAGCCGGAAAATCGCAGAAGCGATTTTAGCGAGTCTCCGAGAAGCTGTGCTTCGAAGGCGGAAGAGACAACACTTTTTACGGACATAGCCAAAAGAAATATAACTGCTTATTTACATTGACCGCAACAACAGCAGACGGATAAAACAAAAAGACCCAGCCCCATACAACGGTACGGAACCAAGTCCTTTCAAGGTGCAATACAAAGCATCCAATTTTTTTCTGGAAGAGGAGCATGTCAGCCGCCCAACTTCCAATCCTAAACAATCAAGCGAAATAATTATCCGAGGAATACTTGCCCCTGACCATCAATTGCCAATATAGACTTACACTCTGAACATCTGAAACGTCCAGCCTTTGTTGCCTTAAGCTTTTTAGAACATACAGGACATGCAAAAACCTTAGGAAAAATGCTTGCTGTTTCAGGAGCACCAGATTTATAAAAGGCTATGGCTTCATCCGTAGAATTCTTGATATTGAAGAATTGAGAAAAACCAAGAAGCTGGAAAACTTCATATACTTTAGGCTGGATTTCAAGAAGGACTATATCCCCACCCTTCGGCTTAACCAGCTTGAGGAATGCTGTAAAAGAACCGATACCCGTAGAAGAAACATAATTCAGGGCCGAACAGTTGAAAATAAGATTAACGAATCCAGCTTCAACAACTTTTGCAATTCTCTTCTGGAAGAAACTTGAGTTATAAGTATCCACATATCCGTTAAGCATAATGCTCAGACAATTTGGAACATCTTCAATTTTATTTAATGTGATCTTAAGACTGTCATCTTTCTCGTCATTAAAACCAGGAACAAGACTGTTATTATCACCCATAAAATACCCTCTGTTAATTAAAACAAATTACAATTCATTTTATGATACACGAAATATAGCAGAAATGTCAAACAAATCATTTTAAATTTTGGAGTTTTTTGAGATGACAGGCAATGTCACAGACATATCATGGAATCCACCCATAATCCACAGGCAGCAGAACTCCGTTAACATCTGGTGAAGACAACAGCATAAATGCTTTTTCTGCAATGGAATCAGGCTGAACCAGTTTTCCGGACGGCATTTTCATTTTTAAGCTTTCCAGCAATGAATCCGGCTGATATTCAGTTTCAGTGAACCCTGGACAAATCAAATTCGCCGTAATCCCAACAGATGAATATGACAGGCTCAAAGACTTTACAAAAGATGACAAAGCTGTTTTTGCGGCACCATAAGCAGCATTTGTTTTAAATCCATTTATCTGATATGTTCTTGTTCCTCCAAAAAAAAGCATCCTGCCCCATTTTTTTTCAAGCATATTGCTGAGTGAAAGAGTGGCACACAGCCCCGGAAATGCAAAATCCATCAACGCAACATCATTCCACCGGGAAGACGTCATTTCATGGCAGGGAACCTGCAAGAACGGTCCATAGCAAATGCACAGAATGTCAGCAGATTTTATATGTCTGCCCAAAAGGGAATTTTCAAATTTCATGAAGTCAACCGGATTAATTTCCTGCGTTACACATTCAATTTTCTGGCCGGCAGGTCCGGAAGATGCAAGCAAATTCAATTCGTCTCCCAGTCTGGAAAATTTCTCACTCCGGCGGCTGCCATGAATCACCACAGATGCCCCGTTTTTTACCAGCATCCGTGAAACTGCACTTCCTATTCCACCTGAACCACCTACGACCACTGCTTTTTTTCCTTCAAAGACACACATGGTTATAATATATCCATATTGAGGCAGTTAAAAAAGTCTGTTAGTGTTATCCTGTTCATTTTGAGGAAACTGACATGATTTTCGATAATATTTACATCATATTAGCAAGGCCGGATGAAAGCCGGAACATCGGTGCCGCCTGCAGGGCAATGGCAAACAATAACATCAAGCACTTGAGGATTGTAGGAAAAAAAGAAGATTACGATGAAGAAAGGGTCAGGATACTTTCCATCCATGCATACCATATCTGGGAAAATGCAGAATTTTTTGATTCTATAACAGAAGCTGCTGCAGACTGTACCATCTCTGCAGCAACTACAAGGCGCAAAGGGAAAAAGCGGAAGGGAAAACTACTCTATCCTGAGGAATTTGCAGAAATGGCCGACAGACTCAGCGGATCCATTCAAAAAAACGATACACAGCCTTCTTCCGGTGGAAAAATTGCTGTCGTATTCGGAAATGAAAGGACAGGCCTGACAGACGAAGAAGTTGACGAATGTACCACGGCGGTCACAATTCCTTCTTGCGATGATTTTGCTTCACTGAATCTTTCACATGCTGTACAGATAATGTGTTATCACCTATTCAGGCAAAACAACAACGGCAAATGCGGTTATACGCCTGTCAGTCTGGAGCGGCTTGGAAAAACAGTCACAACCATTGGCGACAAACTAAAAGATATCGGCTTTTTCAGCATAACAGGACGGCCTGACATGGAACGTTTCTGGACTGAGATACTGTCCCGGGCAGGATTATCTGAAGGAGAAGCCCAATATATTGAAAAAATCTTTACAAAAGCAGCAGGACTTGCATCGAAAAACAGGCAGGAATAAATCTTCTTCCAATCCAAGGCTGCAGTTACAGCCTTTTAATCAAGTATTATTGATTCCGGCAAGATTTTTCCTGTCTGCATTGAATATATGCAGGCTCTGTTCAGGCAACTCCTGAACTGACGGATATTCCCAGACCAGAATCCCATACGGAGCTTTGTCAACGCACTGTCTGTAAGAGTATATGGGATTTTGTACTTTTTACGGTATTCCTTTAGAAAATGTTCTGCAAGGATAGGAATATCTTCACCCCTTTCACGCAGAGGAGGCATACGGATTGGAAAATCAGCAATCCTCCAGTAAAGGTCTTCCCTGAACCGGTGTTCTTTTACCATCTGCTTAAGGTCTGCATTTGTTGCAAAAACAAGACGTACATCCACAGTCTTGACATCATCAGAGCCAAGGCTCCTGTAAGTGCCGTTTTCAATCACGTGGAGCAGCTTTGCCTGGCAGTCCAAAGGCATTTCGCCGATTTCATCAAGGAAAAGCGTACCACCATCAGCAGAAGCAAAATACCCCTTTCTGTTTACAGCTCCGGTATACGCACCACGGACAGAACCAAAAAGATTGCTGTCTGCCAGTTCAGGCGTTATGTTTGCCATATTCACCATAAAAAACGGCTTGTTTTTCCTTGCTGACATTTCATGACAAGTCCGGGCTGCGACAGTTTTTCCAGTACCGCTTTCCCCCAGAAAAAGCATCGGAAAATCCGAAGCAGAAGCCGTCACCAGAAGTCTTTTTACTTCCATCATTGCAGGGGAAATACCAATCAGGGAACCAAGGGCATCATCCGTAATGCAGCTGGAACCATTTAACGTACTCTGACTGCCAGACTGGAATAAAAAAATATCATATGGGACAAAGGGAAAACACAGATAATTCAGATTTTCGCCAACAAAGACAGATCTGAGCAATTTCAGCTCACTGGAATCTTGAAACACCACAAGAGGAGCAGAAATCCGTTCCTGCAGTAACCGCCACATTCCAGACATACGGAATTTTACGGCCGTACATGCATCCACAAGAACCACAGCACCCTGAACACAGGGCAGATCTGCAGGTTTTTCAGGATTCAGATTGAATACATTAAATCCATAAAGCTTTGAAACAACCAGCTCACAATAAGACACTATCTTCTGATTTGCAGAAAACAGGAATAAAGAGGAAAAATTACTATTTTTTAGCATAACCAAATTTCTACATTCCTGAAAATTTAAATTTTCAGAGCCTATTTTTTAGAAATTCGATACCAGATTAAAATAAGCTTATAATACAAATAAGGAAAAAGCAAGAAAATCTTTAAAGGATTACGGAATATCTCAACCCAGATTTCATTGCCGTTTGAAAAAGTCTTTTCATTGATTTTTCTAATGTGTTCAGAAAAAATTCCTATTGCATCATGATAATAAATAAATATGCTGGATGAAAAACGGTTCCGCCGGTTATATGCCCAGCAGTCTTTTTCTTTTACACCATCACTTAAAAGGACCAGAGACGGAGATGCTTTGTAAATTGCCTGAATGACATCATTTTCAACATTTTTTGAATGTCTTCCAACAAAACGGCCGACAAGAGCAAGATTGGGAAAAGTCCGGCGTACATTTCCGGCAGCTTTATGCAATGTCTTTTTACGTCCCCCCAGAAGATAAAGGGATTTATAATGAGTATCAAGAATGGAGAGTATTTCTATCACCATCCTGAACGGATTATACCTGTAAGGCACAGTTTTTTTCAGGAATTCAGCACCTTTCAGAATGCTTTTTGATACGGGAATTATGAGGTCAGCATTCTTTATGCATTCAGAATATTCATTTTTACCCCGGGCTTTTAACAGTCCCCAGACAGAAAGAAAGACAATCTGCTTTGTTCCCGGCTTTGCAAGAAGTTCAAGAACTGCTGCTTCAAGTTCTTCAGGAGGACATATATCAACAGGAACACCAATAAGATTTATTCTTTGAATCGCCACTTTTTTTTACCTCATGAAATTTGTAATTGCAGTTTGCAGTGAAGCCACCCCATAAAGCGATGCCGTTTCACAGCGCAGTATATTAGTCTTGAAATGGACTGCCTTGAATCCGTTTTCCATCAGATAACTGATTTCATCCGGACTTATGCCGCCTTCGGAGCCGACGAACACAGCTGCATATTTTATTTTATTTCCGGCACATTCTGCAACTATATCTTTCATCTCAATTACGCCATCGCGTCTTTCATACAGCACAATGGCAACAGATGGATTTTCTGCACCGGAAACGAGTTCCTTCCAATATGAAACAGCTCCGTCAAGTTTTACAGGCGCAAGCAGTTTTGTATCCACAGGAGAACCGCTCTGCTGGCGGGCTTCACGGATAATCCGGGAATACCGGTCATTACGGCCGCTGCCACCGGCTGAAGACTTTTCCATAAGTGATTTTTCGCTGCCGGACTGGGTATAATCACCAATCACCGGCACAATCACACTGACCCCACACTCCACAGCCTGACGGACAATCATTTCCATTTTCTGAGGTTTCGGGATGAACTGGAACAATACATAAACAGTATCAGGCTCAGGCTGGATGTCAGTCTCTGGAATTTCCCCGGAATCACACTGCTGGAGAATAAGTCTCTTTGATTTATCATCAGCTGTACACACAGTCATCTGCAGCTGACGCCCCGAAGGTACAGACACGCTGACCATATCACCGGGACAAAGCCGTAACACCTGACGCATATACCGGAAATCTTTGCCGGTAATTTCAAGAATACCGGAAGAATCCGTTTCAGTAGACGCAATGAACTGTCTCATCGTTATTTATTTTCAGACTTGGATTCAACTTCCTGCTGGAGTTCCTTCAATGTCTTTGTTTCCTTTACAAGGATTTTGAATCTTCCGCTGCGGATTACATCAATGGCAGCATTAAGCTGGACATCATAATCCAGGTCATAAAGCATAAGCCCCTTCGTGCGGTTCACTTCTACACGGACAAGACGGCGGAGGAAACGCAGGTCAAGGTCATAAGACTTCTGGAGTTCAGCTGCATAAGATGCAATCTGGGCTTCTGTAAGGCCCGGATGGGTTTCCACATATTTCCTGATCACCTCATCTTCTGAAAGCTTTATGAATGCCTTCGTCTGTTCATCAGTATACTCAGGAGAAAGTGCTATTTCCATGTCAGGAGGAATTCCAATCTTATCAATATTCGTATCGCTAGGAGTATAATAGCGGGCAACCGTCATTTTTACCCCGTCATTTTCCCTGAGCCCGAACACTTGCTGAACAGAGCCTTTTCCATATGTACGCTGGCCGACAAGATATGCAAGATGATTGTCTTTTAATGCACCTGAAAGAATTTCCGATGCACTGGCTGAACCACGGTTAATCAGAACCACAACAGGCAGGCCTTTTTCAACCTTTGTTGCGGACTTGTGGGCTTCAATCGTGCGGGTTTCCGATGCAAAACGGCTTTTTGTAGACACAAGAGGACCTTCATCAATGAACTTATCAGCAATTCTTGCCGCACTGTCAAGAAGTCCTCCAGGATTGTTACGGAGATCGATTATAAGGCCTTTGTAACCATTCTTAGCAAAACTGTCCAGTGCATCCTGAAAGCGGTCAACAGTTTCAGGAGTAAACTGAATGAGACGTACATAACCGATTTCATCAATCATTCCATATTCAACGGTAGGAACCTCAATAAGGTCACGGACAAGAGTACGCTTGAAAGTAACGGTTTTTCCACGGAGGACCGTCACTTCTACACCTTCTCCCTTTGGACCGCGGAGTTTAGAAAGAACCGTCTCCATTGACATTTCAGGAGTAGGTTCCCCGTTTATTTCTATCAGCTTATCTCCGGCCTGAATGCCCGCCTTGAATCCCGGTGTATTTTCAATCGGGGAAATAACATCAACATATGCCGGCTTTTCAGGAGTAGAAACATTTGCCTTGGAAATTGAAAGTCCGACACCATAAAAATTTCCTGATGTAGTATCGTTAAGTCCCCGCATTTCGGCAACATCAAGATATACCGTATACGGATCACCTATAGAATCCATCATACCCTTCAGCGCCCCCTCATAGAGGATTTTCGGGTCTATTTCTTCTACATAACGCTGCTGGAGTGAATTGAACACCTGATAAATCGTACGGAGGTATTCCATTGATTCTTCTGCACGTTCTGCATCACTTTTCTTCTGGGTCTGAGCAAAACAATGAGAAACAAAAAAGCCGGAAACAAAAAAAATGGCAGCAAAAGCAGTTGCCTTAAAGATTCTGCGGCCTGGGGAAAATTTACTATCCTTTATCATACTTCATTTTACGACTTGACACTGAAAATTTCAACTGTCATAAAAATGCAACTATGCACACACAAAACTAATGTGTTATACTATATTTATGCAAATTATTCCTGTGGCCAGCGGAAAAGGCGGAGTCGGAAAAAGCCTTTTATCCGCAAACCTTGCAATAGCTCTTGGCCAGAGCGGAAAAAAAGTAGTTCTTGCAGATTTAGACTTAGGAGCATCAAACCTCCATCTTGTACTGGGACAGAGTGCCCCGAAATTCGGAATAGGAACATGGCTTACCGGCCACGGGGAATTCAAAGACATAATTGCCCCTTCTGAATATGAAAATGTAGATTTTATTGCCGGTGACAGTGAAATTCCTGGACTGACATCCTTGAAAGTTGCACAGCGCAATAAACTTATAAAGAATTTCAAAGAACTTGATGCTGATTACCTCATCATTGACCTGGGAGCCGGAACACATCAGATAATTCTGGATATGTTCCTCCTTTCGCCACAGGGAATCATGGTGACTTCACCGGCAGTGACGGCAACAGTTGACGGATACCTTTTCCTTAAGAATGCAGTATTCAAGCTGATGAGCTCCACATTCAAACCTGGTTCTCCTGCTGCAAAATGGTTCAATAAGGTAAAGCAGGACTCAGCATCATTGCAGCGGCTTTACATTCCGAAGATGCTGGAAGAAATCAGCAAGATTGATCCTAAAAGCGCCGAAACATTCATCAAAAACATGAAGATTTTCCGGCCGCGCCTCATCATGAACATGATTGAAGATCCGAAGGATGCCGACAAAGCTCAGAAAATACGGCGTTCATGCAGTCAGTACCTGGGGCTTGAAATAGACCATCTGGGCATTATGTACAGGGATTCGTTAGAAGACAGGGCTCTTGCATCAAGGCTTCCCATCATAATCTATAAGCCGCAGAGTGTGCTTTCACAGGCAATCTACAGGATTGCTGAAAAAGTAATGGCTTCTGAAACATTGAATTTTGGTGACGACTTTACACCGGAGCAGGATGCAAGTGCAATTTCTTTTGAAGCCGCGGCAGAACAGGCAGCAGAAGATTTTGAACTGAAAATGTCAGGCATTGAAGACCTGCTTGGAAGCGGGGCCCTTTCTACAGGTGAACTGGTAGAAACCATCAAGACCCAGGCATACGAACTTACACAGGTAAGGAAAGAAAATGTCCTTCTCAAGTCAAAACTATTAAGAGCAGCCCAGCAGGGATTTAAAATTTAAATGAATTTTCTTTATGTAAATTATCCGTCATGGATACATCCGGAAATATTTCCGGGAGTTCCGTTTTTTGGTTTTCTGCGCTGGTACGGCCTCATGTATATTTTTGCATTCGGATTTGCGTATAAAGTCCTGCAGAAAATGTACCGCGAAGGTGCACTTGAAGAAGAAGGCTTTACGACAACAGAAGACGATGTAATAAATTTCATTGCCACCGGGATATTTTTCCTGCTGGTAGGTGCCAGGGTATTTTCCACATTAGTCTATGACACCACAGGAATCTACCGTGCAAAACCGTGGCTTATTTTCTGGCCATTTGATTCCGAGGGGAATTTTACCGGACTGGCAGGAATGTCATACCACGGCGGATTTATAGGCGGATTTCTTGGAATGGTATTCTGGACATGGAAACACAAAAGGAATTTCTTCAAATGGTGTGATACCATGGCTATTGCAATACCTTGCGGCTATACTTTCGGACGGCTGGGAAACTTTCTGAATGGGGAACTCTACGGAAGGATAACCACTGCACCTGTAGGTATGGTGTTTCCATATGCAGAGAAATTTTCATCGGGCATCCAGTGGGTCAAGGATTTTGCAGCAGAAATCGGCATGCAGCTTCCGGCATCTGGACCAGTAAACCTTCCACGGCATCCAAGCCAGCTTTACGAAGCATTTTTTGAAGGCATCTTTCTCTTTACAATAATGTTCATGCTCAGGAAAAAACGGTTTTTCCCCGGATTTTTCTCAGCATTCTACATAACCGGATATGGACTTGTAAGATTTTTCATTGAATATTTCAGGATGCCGGATGCAGATATCGGCTATCGTTTCTCGACTTCTGCTGATGCGGTAATTTATAAAAACACATCGATGATGAATATTTCAACAGGACAGATATTGTGTTTCCTGATGATCATATTCGGACTTTCATTAGGAACAGCCTGCTTTATAAAACATAAAAAATAGACTTCATCCATAAAAACTATCAGGCAAAAAAAAGCTCCCATCCATCCGGACAGGAGTTTTTTTTGATTGGCTATGTCCGGCTATAGTGTTGCTAAGTGATAACGAATTTCGAGATATTGATGTTCTGATAGAGGCACTTCTACTCTATGCTGATGAAGGCTATGTAGAATTAATGGTGAAATTAACTGCATAATTGTTAAAAAAAAGTGGGACGCAGGTAAAAAAGCAA
>JAZLGS010000055.1:0-5539 GCA_045616425.1 Treponema sp. | reverse complement strand
ATTTTTCCACGGTAATGCAGATTTTTTAGCAATATTTTTTACGGACATAGCCTTTCATTTTTTTGAATACATAATGTGCCTGTAGAGAGGCATTTTCAGCATGGAAGTATTCCACAATTTAAGGAATTCTTTTGTGCTAATAACCCTGTTGTATTTTTCATTATCCGAATTAACAAACTCAGGAAGTGATTCTGCCAGATATATGTTTTCAGTATCATATCCTACTACAGTTACATAATGAAGCCAATCTTTATCCGGTCTGATACGAATTAAAACGATGACGGGATTTCCACGGTCAATTTCAGTCTTTAAGGCTTTTAATGTTGCAACAGAAAATCTGGTTTTTATTCCATAACTTTCCAGCATTCTCTTTACTTCCTTTGGATAAACATAACCATTGGCCATTTTATCCGGCATCTTTTCATATACTGCAAGGCCATCTGCTTCAATCCCAAAATGCCGCAACAGATAGGCACTTGAATAGCCGGAGCATTCATTGCTGCTCTGCATTTCAAATCTGTTCGGTGTCTGGATTATGAAACTGCCTTTGTTTTTTTTGAATGAAAAATACGGTGTAACGACACCTACAAGGAACATGTCGACAATTGTAATGATTATGAATGTCATTAAAACTGCTGCAACCAAATAAACGGGAATACGGTTCATTTTCATTTTTCCTCCATAGACATAAAACTTCGATGAGCAAAATATCAATTTTTTCGAATGACTTTTGGGCGTTCGCGTGAGCAAACAGTTAAAGCGTCCATTTTCTTAAAATCAGTCTTTCCGTTTCTATCATCATTTCGTCCTTCTCAAAACGGTTTTCATATTGCCTTGGTCAAAAACATTTCCATGGGCTGCTCATATCCGGAAATATCCAGAGTCAATCCGCCGCAGTCCTTGTAGCCGAGTTTTCTGTAGAAATGCTGGAAAGTTTCATCAACCCGGGTTGAAGTCATTATCATTCCATGACCCTGCTTTTTCATGTCCTTTTCCCAGTGCATCATCAGTTCTCGACCATATCCCTTTTTCTGATTTGCCCGGTCAACAAAAAGCATTGTGCAAAATGGAATGCTGTCCCAGAACAGGTTGTACCGCAACAGTCCGACTTTAATTCCATCATCGGTCAGGACATAGCCCTGCCTGTCACGGACTTTCTTTTCGAATTCCCGCTCCGGCAAATGTTTATCCAAAGTAAACCAGAATTCCTTGTCTTCATTTTCAGCATATTTTATTTGAATCATTTTTTGATCCTTTTTTCCCTAATCAATTGCAGCAGCTGTGTCTCACGTTTTATCATGATTTCATTGAAATGATTTTCCGTCCTGTATGATGAATTGACATTAATCGCATGATCCA
The DNA here is from genome assembly GCA_045616425.1 of Treponema sp. Taxonomy (GTDB): domain Bacteria; phylum Spirochaetota; class Spirochaetia; order Treponematales; family Treponemataceae; genus Treponema_D. The sequence goes on along the minus strand of JAZLGS010000055.1, from coordinate 4,180 downwards.
GGCTCACGTATTCAAGGACGAACTCATATTCTGCTTCATAGTCATCAAGGTTTTGCCCGACGATTTTATTTTCCACCTTGCAAAGATAGTAGAAATTTTCCTGCTCAAAAATGACCTTCGGTTCCTTGTCGTCTTTCTGCCGGCGAAGGACACTTCCGAATTCTTCAATTGATTCAGGAATGACAACCAATCCTGTTTCTTCCCTGACTTCACGGATCAAGGCTTCTTTTTTATCTTCGTCATCCTGAATTCCGCCGCCGGGGAATTTGTAGAATTTCTCTTTCTTGCTGTAAACCAAGGCAAGTCTTCCGCAGTCATCAAAAATTATTCCCCGTGCTGATGGTCTTCGAAAAACTTTGTCGTCTTTTTCATAATCATGCAGATCAATTTCAAAAAGCCGCTTCATAATTACCTCCGTTTTATTTTAGCAGCGGACGTTTTTCCGCCATGCTGCTGTTCCGTATATTTTCACTGGTGCAGACAGATTTTCCGGAATGCTTACTTCAACAATTCCTTCTTTTCCTATCTCATGTCCCTGTTCTATTTTGATGCTGCTTCCGTATGCGGCCGGATCCACATGTTTTGCATAATAAACACCCATTGCGCCGGATGCCGTTCCGGTGACAGCATCTTCAACAGTTCCTGAGTAAGGAGATGAAAAATGTCTTCCATGCATTGCACAGCTTTCATCGTAGGTTTCCAGGCAGAAAGGATGAATCGATGAATTCTCAATATCGGTCAGAATTTTTGGAAAATCTGATGTTCTGGGTTTCATGTCTTTGAAGGATGACAGTTTCCTGACCGGTACCAACAAAGTCCACAGTCCCGTATTCACATATTTTATCGGAAACATTGAATCAAACGAATTTTCATCAAGATTTATCACCTTTGCAAGTTCCGCCGTGTCTCCGCGATAGGGCAGTTCCTTGTACAGCGTCTGCTGCATTCCAATAAATATCCCCTCATTGTCCTTTACATCAATTTGAATTTTTCCATTTCCTGTATTTATTTCCCACATTCCGGTGCTGATTGCATCATTCTCATACAGTGCCGTCATGGCTGCTATTGTCGCATGGCCGCAAAGAGGAACTTCATGTCCCGGTGTAAAATATCTGATGCTGATTTCATTTCCACGAACAAAAACAAATGCAGTTTCATTGAAACCGAGTTTTTTTGCCATGAGCTGCATGTCGCTTTCACATAATCCCTCTGCATCCAATACCACACCGGCCGGATTGCCCTTGTTAGGAATTTTAGAAAATGCATCGTATACCAAAACTTCTTTACTCAAATGAAGCACCTCTTTTTGCTGCGGACAGGAATTTCCTATCTCTCACCATTCATCTCGCCCATGTGCTGCCCATTCAAGAAAGTCCGTGCGTTGTGATTGTTCTCCGTGTTGAACAGTTTATGGTCATCCGCATCGTGCCAGCTGGAATCACCTGCAAATATGGATTCCACAAATGACTTTGCCGAATCCACAACCTGTTTTTCATCCAATGCTCTCTGTTCCATTTTCCGTTTTACCTCTCGGTATTACTAAAAAATATAATTCATACTGTCATTACGAACTCGATTCGGAATCTTTACACAATATCTAGTGTGGATGCTGAAATAAATTCAGCATGACATGACTTATTAGACAGCCCTGCCAATTCCTTCGCTTATCATTTCGTCCAGTATGTCTGCTGCACTTTTTACCATTTCCGGGCAAAATGTCCTGAACAGATTTTTTTCCTGAATGATTTTTAAGTCAGTCTCCTTGGAAATGTCGTAGCCTAAAAGTTTGCGGCATACCACGCTTCCGTTTTTTTCTGTAAAGCGGTTCATGAAATCTACAGCAATTTTATACGATCTTTTTTTGCTTTCCAGATCGTTGCTGTCATCATGTCCGTAAAGAAGCCCAAGTACCATAAGCGCACCTGCCACGGCTCCACATAATTCACCTTTTCTTTCTCCGCCACCGAAATTGGTTCCCAACCGCAGTGCTGTTTTCTCATCTATTCCATGTTCCGTTGCAAATGCTGTGAAAACTCCCTGGGAACAATTAAAGTTGCTGTCATAATACTTCACTGCTTTTTCTGCATGAGTCATAAGTTTAATCTCCATAAAAATTAGTTTTCTTCCAGAATCCTGAGGCCTTCCATGATGTCCTGCCCGAGGATTTCCTGGGTCTTTGAAAAATTGAATTTCTTATGAAGCCTGTCCTGCAATTTTAGGAATTCTTTTTTGCCATGCTTCCGTATGTAAAGGGCCTGGGCCTTTGCCGCATTTGCACCATCACATTCCGGTACATAAAAACCTTTGTTGCAGCCTTCAATTTCCGAACATTCCCAGCAACCGTCAAATCCTTTTTCCTTGCAGCATTTTGTGTTTGGGCAAATTCCATCCGGTGAACAGGTTGCAAAAGAACAGGTGTTGTATTCCGTCCTGCATGAACCGCACCACTGGGAAAGAAAACAGTGGTTGCATGAAAAACCGCAGTAGGCTATGGGATCCACTCCCTTTCGTGCCTTTTTGCATAGTTCGTCCTTGATGCGCCTCATAGCTTCCACGTGCATGATATGGTGGCGAGAGAAAGGCATTTTTATAAGTCCCTTCAAGTCTTTTTCGCACCAGTAGTCAATGAGCCAGACAGCCTTTTCATCGCTGCTCACGCATTTTGATTCCACAAGTTTCTTCTTGAACTCATCACCGAATTTTTTCTTCAGGTCAGCGTATTCAAGTTTCTGAAGAATCTGGTTCGTGGACTCAAGAACTGCCTTTGCATAATTGTACAATTCCCATCGGTCAAGGCTTTTTGAAAATTCTGCAATGCCATCTCCGCAAAGTTCATTTCCGGTTGTGATGATTGGGCTTTTGATTTTTTCTGCATAACCATCACGGAAAAAAATCTGCTCATCCTCTGCAATCATTTCATGGGCAACAATGTCCTCGATTCTGAATATGTGCCAGATGGAATAGCTCAAGGTCTTGCTGTGGTAGCCCTCTGCCTTGGCGAAAGGCATCTGGTAAAATGCTTCTTCAGGATAGCCATTCAATATCTGGGTAATCTGATTGAAGACATCGCTTCTTAGTTCGATGAGCAAGGCAATTGCTTCCTTGAAGCTTTCCTTTTTGTTCAACAGTGTCTGCATCCTTTTGTTTTTTTCAGACCATTCTTTATCCATTGTTATTTTCCCTCCTTATAAAATCTGCAATTTCCTTTTCCAGCAGCCTGAACACATTGGCTATCAAAAATCCATCTGCCACTGCATGATTCAGTCTGACGCTGACCGGCATCATGAGTCTTCCGTTTTCTTCACGGTATTTTCCCCAGTTCACAATTGGTAAAAAATAAAGATACCCGTCCGGTAGTTCAATATTGAGCGAATCATAGGACAGCCATGAAATATAGGACGCATCAAACCAGTTTGGATGATTCGCAGAATCAAGGCCATATTCCCTGGTTTTCTTGGCTTTTTCTACATCCATAAGTGCCTTCTCATAAAAGACATTGTAATCCTCGCAGTAGGTGGTATACACGGGCGTGCATGTTTCCGTATCTTCATGGAACACATACTGGATTGGATTTATGACATCGTAGCAGATCAATTCTTCAGTCTGCCACAAATACGCCATCCTGTAGTCATCGCGGGAATTCAATACCTTTGACAGAATGTACAGGAAATTTATGTAGAACTTTGTGCCCTTCTTTTTTGAATGTTGAACCAGATCAGTTACATCTATTCTTGCAGTAATGGAAGTCGAGCACTTGCAGTCCTGTGTAAAATGTCTGAAAACGCCTTTCCTGTAATATGTTTCTTTGTCTATAATTTTGTAATTCATTTATAATCTCCTGATCATTTTGAACATTCCAGATCCATCCCATTCACAAGGACGCGGTTCAAAACCCATCTTTTCATAAAATGGCTGTGCTTTTTCAATCTGCTCCCTGCATGGCGGTTCCCAGCCAACAGATGTATATAGCGACAAAAATAAATCTGCATCAAGTTTGTTAATTTCAATACGCATTGTGTTCTTTTCTCCACCAGATAAGCAGGGCAGTTACTTCCTGCATTTTGTTTTTTTCTGATTAAAAATAATGTTCCATCAAACGGTCCACCCACTCTGGAACTGTGGCATCTTTTTTATCGTACACCGGATAGTATGGTTTTATATCCAGCACCATGGTTCCATC
>JAZLGS010000054.1:0-20484 GCA_045616425.1 Treponema sp. | reverse complement strand
AAAGCAATTTTAGTGACTCTCGAAGCAGCTGTGCTGTGCACGTTGCCTCTGGGGGATACCTTGGCTTTTTTACCGTCGCTGGGACCCGCTTTTTTTAGTAAAATGCAGATTTTTAGCAACACTTTTTACGGACATAGCCTTGTGTTTTAAGGGGCTTCCGCTTGCAGGACGAATCCGGGGTTGCATGGCACCGGCTCCTTCTTTTCGTTTGGCGGTTTTTGCTGTAAAATCACTTTATGATTCAGGAAATAAACAGACTTTACCATTACACGGACTTTAATGCCATGCGTGGAATCATTACCAATGGCGAAATATGGTTGTGGAATCTGCGCCGCATGAATGACAGTCAGGAAATGCTGTATTTCATCAAGGAGTTGAAGGCTGCCGTAAAAGAGCTTCTGCCTTCTGGATTTCATGGAAAGATGGAAGAGCTTTTTGATGCCAATTTAAAGAACTTTGACAGTCTTTGCAGCTATGCCAGCTGTTTCAGTGAATATGCCGATGATGCAGCTCAATGGGCGCGTTATTCAAAAAACGGAATGGGGGTCTGTATTGCGTTTAATAAGGAACTGCTTGAAAAAATCGGGGAGGCAGGACACGCTCCTTTGTGCCGCGTGAATTATTCCAGAGACATTGAGGGGCTTGAGATTGTAAAGGATCTGGCTGCAATGATTCAGTGTCCGGAATGTGATGATGATAAGATACGGGGAATGTTCAACAGCCTTATAGCCAGTTCGCCGCTTTTTAAGCACCCGTCTTTTATAAGTGAAAAAGAATACCGGCTTGTTTCCCTTCCTTACAATTTAAATGAACATCTCGGTAAGCCTCATTTTTTTGTTGAAGAAACCAATATAAAAAAATATTACATCCTTAAGTTGCGGGATGTATGCAGACGGCTTGGAATAAAATATTCAGACCTGTTTGAAGAAATCTGCATTGGCCCTCAGGCGCTGGTAACAGAAGATGTGCTTTCAGATTACTTCATGTCTTCAGGTATGCAAGATTTGTGCAGCAAAATAAAAATTTCAGAATGTCCGTTACGGCGTTTCTGATGGAAGCATTTGGTGGAGGATGTACAGTTCCGTCTGCTTAAGGTTTTCGTTGTAAAATTTTTAAGAAAAAAGCGCCGCTGAAAAAATGCGGTACTTTTTACAGGAGTGATTATGATTCAGATTTTTGGTACTAATAAGAGTTTTGACTGTAAGACTGCACAGCGCTGGTTTAAGGAACGGCGCATACAGTTTCAGTTTGTAGATTTAAAGGAAAAGGAAATGTCCCGGGGGGAATTTGATTCCGTATTTGATGCCATTGCAAAATCTGCCGGAAGCCGTGCCGGTGCCCTTGATGTGATGATTGACAAGGACAGCAGGGATTATGCATCAATTGCCTACCTTGATGATTCTGATAAGGCGGATAAACTGTTTGAAAATCAGCTTAAGCTTCTGAAGCTTCCTGTATGCCGTAATGGAAAGAATCTTGCAACAGTTGGCCTTGAGCAGAAAATCTGGGAAGGCTGGAATTAAAGGCCACAGGCGGTAGGGAGCGACGGCAGAGCCGGCAAAACTCACGAGGTGAGTTTTGAGTGAGTCTCCGAGAAGCTGAGCTTCGAAGGCGGAAGGGAGCGACGGCAGAGCCGGCAAAACTCACGAGGTGAGTTTTGAGCGAGTCTCGACGCAACTGTGCTAAGCATGACAGATCCGGAATCTGTTTCGTGCCAGTTGATGTCATTCCGGACTAGCGGATTGTCATTCCGGACTTGATCCGGAATCTATAAACAGATGCTGAAATGAATTCAACATGACAAAATGAACCGTATTTTGATAAAAGCAATTCTTATTTATGAATCTCCAGAAATTCGAAATTCAGGCTAAATAAAGCGTACATGCAGGCATAGTTTAGATGTGCTTCTTTCCTTACAGGCTGATATGGCAAAAAAAAACACCGCCTGACGCGGTGTTATGTTTTAGGCTCAAGTTCATGAAAATGACTGGCCGTGTAAAATATGGTTTCCGGTAAACCGGTGGATAAAAGTCTAACATTTAGCCTTGTTAAGGCGTATTATTTTTGTCGGAATTTGCATATTGCCTCCATCAAGCAGCCGGTGTAAAGTCCTCATCTCTTTGCCTGACCACAATTTAATAATACCACACATTCCGGATAATGCAAGCAAAAAAATTAAAAAAAGTTCAAAATTTAAAACTGTGATTTTCTTGTCTCAGTCTTTCTTTATGGTTAGAATATCTGTATGGAAAAAACTGGTCTTATACTTGAAGGCGGTGCAATGCGTGGAATGTTTTCCGCCGGCGTAATGGATGTAATGATGGAAAACGGCATTACCTTTGATGGTGCCATTGGTGTTTCTGCCGGTGCTGTTTTTGGATGCAATTTCAAATCAGGACAGGTTGGCCGTACAATCCGTTACAATAAGCAGTTCTGCCGGGATAAAAGGTATTGCAGCCTTTATTCACTTCTGACAACCGGGGACCTTTATGGTGCTGATTTCTGTTATAACCAGATTCCGAATGTCCTTGATGTTTTCAACAGACGGGCTTTTTCTGAAAATCCCATGGAATTTTATGTGGTTGCAAGTGACGCTGTATCCGGTACACCTGTTTACAAAAAACTTGAAAAATGTGATGACGAGGCTCTTGAATGGATGCGGGCTTCTGCTTCCATGCCGCTGGCCTCCCGCCTTGTTGAGCTGGAAGATCATCTGCTTCTTGACGGGGGAATGACTGATTCCATTCCGTTGAAATATTTTGAATCCATTGGTTATTCAAAAAATGTGGTGGTGCTTACACAGCCAAGGAATTTTGTAAAAGAAAAGAGTTCTTTGATCTGGCTTATGCGTCTGGTGCTGCGGAAATATCCTGCACTTGTGGATGCCATGGCCCGCCGTCACATTCTTTATAATGAAGAAACCGCATATGTTTTTGACCGGGAAAGAAAATCTGCAGTTCTTGTCATTTGCCCGGAACAGAATCTTGGAATCAGCAGGACGGAAAAGGATCCTGATGAACTGCAGCGGGTGTATGATGCGGGCCGCAACCAGATGATTTCACGTATGCAGGAACTCCGCAGTTTCCTTGAAATGGGAACCTCTAAAAAGTAGAAAAAGTTGTTTTCCAGCTCATCGTGTTTTACATCATCTGTGTGATTATTTTTACCGCCAGCAATGCAAGGACTGTAAAAATTACAGGACGTACGAATTTTGTTCCTTTTTTGGTAAAGAAACTTGCGCCTATGTAATTTCCTGCAATGCTGAAAAGTCCTGCCGTAAGCCCCAGTGGAATGACAACCTGCTTGTGCAGCAGGAATACTGTCAGTGCCATAAGGTTTGTGGTAAGGTTGATGATTTTTGTAGTTCCGGCGGCCTGGTTAAGGCTGATGCGGGCCAGACCTGTTAGCGCAAGGATCAGGAAAGTTCCTGTGCCAGGTCCATAAAAGCCGTCATACATTCCCACTGTAAAAGCTGCAGCCCCACATATGGCATAAGTCCTGAATGTGTAAACGGTTTCTGAAACATTGTCCAGCTTTTTTGTCTTTAATACGTAAAATGCAATTACAGGAAGTGCGCAGAGCATGAATATGGAAAATATTTTTTCGCTGACCATCATGGACAGGTTGGAACCAATGTAAGAACCGGCTGCTGCAAAAATGACGCATGGAATTGCGCTTTTCCAATGAATGAATCCGTTTGCTGCAAATTTTATTGTGGCTGTCGTTGTGCCCATTGCAGAACTCATTTTGTTGGTACCGATAGCCTGATGTACAGGAAGTCCTGCAAGAAGGTATGCAGGAAGGGAAATGAGTCCGCCTCCTCCTGCAATTGCATCAATGAATCCGGCTGTAAAAATCAAAGGACAGATAATAAGGTATTGTGTAATCATTTTAGTGTACTGGAATTGAAAATTATCCCCATTATAACGATATGGCCGAAAATTGCAATTGTCCCGGATTGTTATTATAATAAACTCATAGCGTTATTCTTATGAGGAAAAAAGATGAAAAAAATATTTTCTGTTCTTGTACTTTTGCTTTGTTTTGGTTCTGCATCTGTTTTTGCAGATTCGTTTGACGGTTTTATAAAGGATTATAAGGCCTTTGTTGAATCCGTAGAAAAAAACGCAGATAAAAAGGAATATGACAAGCTTCCTTCAATAAAGACACAGGATAAAAAGCTTGACCTGCGTAAGGCGACTCTGGAAGAAAAGGGAAATAAAATGTCTCCGGAAAATAAGCGGGATTACAATTCTTATGCAGCCAGATTCAAGATTGCATACGCAAAACTGAATGTGAACAAAGGTTCGGAAACCGTAAAAGAAAAGCTTACTGCTGAGTCTGACGGAAAATCTGAAAAAAAGTCTGGCGCAAAGAAGGAAAATAAAGATGACGGAAAATCAGCTGGTGAAAACCTGAATGAAGCCGGAGAAAAATTCGGTGAAGCTGTAAAGGACGGCGCAACGGAAGTTGGCCACGCATTCAAGAATGCAGCCGGAAAACTGAAGGATGCATTCAAAAAAGATGAATAGGGTAACCGCGGAAAATCGATACCGCAAGATTCGTCATTACCCGGCAACACATAGCCGGACATGGCCTGATGTAAAAAATAAAAAAAGCTGCCGCAGGGAAATACGGTATTATTTACCGTATGTCCTTTGTCCGGCAGCTTTTTTTTTGTGCCGGCGGATATGATGCCCTTTTATGATGGCGGTATCTGGAATGCTTTCCGGAATTCCGTCATCTGGCTGTGTCCGCCAACACTGTTGCTGATTAATGGTGGAACAGGCGGATTCCTGTAAATGCCATTGTCATTCCGTGGTTGTCACATGCTTCAATTACATTGTCGTCACGGATTGACCCGCCTGGCTGTGCAACTACTTTTACGCCTGACTTGAATGCCCGTTCAATGTTGTCACCGAATGGGAAGAATGCATCAGAACCGATTGCAACATCTTTGTTCTGGTCAAGCCATGCGCGCTTTTCTTCTTCTGTAAATACAGACGGCTTTTCCTTGAATATTGCCTGCCATTTTCCTTCTGCAAGTACGTCCATATATTCGTTGCCGGTGTAAACGTCAATTGCATTGTCCCTGTCTGCCCGTTTGATTCCATCAACGAATTTGAGTCCCAGTACTTTTGGGCTCTGGCGCAACCACCATTTGTCGGCTTTGTCACCGGCAAGGCGTGTACAGTGTACGCGGCTCTGCTGTCCGGCACCAATACCGATGGCCTGTCCGTCTTTTACATAGCATACACTGTTTGACTGTGTATATTTAAGGACGATGAGGGAGATGATCAGGTTGCGCTTTTCATCTTCTGAAAGTTCCTTGTTTTTTGTTACGATGTTCTGGAGGCATGAGTCATCAATCTTAAGGAAATTGTGTCCCTGTTCAAATGTCACGCCGAAAACCTGCTTCTTTTCGATTTCTGCCGGAACATAATCAGGATCAATCTGGATGATGCAGTAGCCGCCTTTTTTCTTTGCCTTGAGGATTTCCAATGCATCAGCATCGTAACCCGGAGCAATGATTCCGTCTGAAACTTCTTTTGCAATAAGCTGTGCAGTTGCCTTGTCACAGTTGTCACTCAAAGAAATGAAGTCACCAAATGAAGACATGCGGTCTGCACCACGGGCGCGGGCATAAGCACATGCAAGTGGAGTAAGTTCAACGCCGTCTGTAAAATAAATCTGCCTGAGTGTATCGGAAAGTGGAATGCCTACTGCAGCTCCGGCCGGACTTACGTGCTTGAATGATGTAGCTGCAGGGAGTCCTGTTGCTTCTTTAAGTTCCTTTACAAGCTGCCATCCGTTGAGAGCATCAAGAAGGTTGATGTAGCCAGGGCGTCCGTTTACAACTGTAATCGGAAGTTCACCGTCTTCCATGTAAACTCTTGCCGGCTTCTGATTAGGGTTGCAGCCATACTTAAGTTCAAGTTCTTTCATATGATTTTCCTGTTGAGTGATAAGATTCGCGGCATCTTATGGAGATTGCCGTCATTCCTGAATAATAGCTGTTTTTTCCCGATTTTTCAATTGTCATATGAACCGGGGCATCCTTTACAAATCTTCTTTTGTCTAATAAAATTAGCGGCATGAAAAAAGACAGTGTTTTGGGGAAGTTGTTCTCCGGATTTAAAAAACAGCGCCTTCAGTCTGCAGAAAGTGTACTTGCTGCAGAAGAATCCATGAAAAACATCCAGAAATCCTTTGGAATCCTCAACGAAAAGACAAAAAATATAGAAGAAAAGTATCCTGAACAGAAAAAACAGATAAATGAATATTATGAGCAGGTAATGGCCATTGCTCCCAGTGTTTCTGTCCGTGCCGGTAAATTTGAACAGGCTCTGGCTCAGGAAATTACAAAAGTAAGTTCTTTGTGCGACCAGATTTTTGTAAGTGATGATGTAAAGGTTTTTGATTCCGAGCTGAAAATGCTGGGGCGTTTCATCCGTGAACGGCAGAATGCGGATATAGAACAGGATGAATAGCTTATGACGGCAGATGTGGCCGTAATTGCGGAAAAGTTGATTGAAAGCGGAAGCCTCACGGCGGACGAAGCCGTATTCCTTATGGAAAACCGCGGACACGTCCGGAAACTTCTTTCGGAAAAGGCCCGGGCTGCTGCCGATTCAATTTACGGAAAGAAAGTCTTTATCCGGGGGCTTATTGAATTTACCAATTTCTGCCGTAATGACTGTTTTTATTGCGGAATCCGCAGAAGTAATTCTTCCTGCGACCGCTACCGCCTGACTGCTGCCCAGATTCTTGACTGCTGTAGTTCCGGTTATGATTTAGGCTACAGGACTTTCGTGCTTCAGGGAGGCGAAGATTTTCATTATTCTGATGAAGACATTGCTTCAATTGTTTCTTCCATTAAAAATCTCTATCCTGATTGTGCCGTGACCCTTTCTGTGGGAGAACGGAGCCGTAAAACTTATGCAATGTGGCGCAATGCCGGAGCCGACCGTTATCTCCTGAGGCATGAAACTGCGTCAGATTCCCATTATTTAAAACTGCATCCCTCAGAAATGTCCCTGGAAAACCGGAAACGCTGTCTTTATGATTTAAAAGAACTTGGTTACCAGACTGGTGCCGGTTTCATGGTTGGAAGCCCTTTCCAGACTTTGGAGCACATTGCGGAGGATCTGGCTTTTTTAAAGGAACTGCAGCCGGAAATGATAGGCATCGGTCCTTTCATCCATCATGACAAGACGCCCTTTGCCGGATATGCTGACGGAACTGCTGAAATGACTCTGTTCCTTATTTCCGTATTGCGCCTGATGTTTCCAAAAGCCCTTATTCCTGCAACCACAGCCCTGGGAACCATATTGCATGATGGCCGGGAGCAGGGGATTTTGTGTGGTGCAAATGTCATAATGCCAAACCTTTCTCCGTTGGCTGTCCGGAAAAAATATGACCTTTATGAGTCAAAAATCTGTACTGGTGAAGAAGCCGCGGAATGCCGAATGTGCCTTGAAAGACGCATTTCTTCTACCGGGTATGAAATTGTAACTGACCGTGGCGATTTTGCAGATATAGCCTTTTGAGATTTTAGGAGCTTTTTATGAGTAATGTTTTTAATTTCTGTCCTGAATGTGGTTCAAAAAAAATCGAGACCCTTGGCCTGAAGAAGTGGAAGTGTCCTGATTGCGGATTTACTTTGTACAATAATGTGGCCGCTGCTGTAGGTCTGGTAATCTGTGACGGGCAGGGAAATGTGCTTTTTGAAAAGCGGGCAAAGGAACCACGGAAAGGTTTTCTTGCACTTCCCGGCGGATTCTGTGATATGGATGAAAGTGCAGAAGAAGGGGCTGTCCGCGAATGTATTGAAGAAACCGGAACTGTTCCCCGGAATATAAAATACATTGCTACATTTCCCAATACCTATGAATATAAAGGAATTACCTACAAGACCTGTGACATATTCTTTTCTGCGGAAGTGGTTTGCAGGGATGGATCTGGAAACGAAAAGCCGCTTCTGGAAATCCTTCATCCACAGGAAAGCGAAGTTGCTGAATTTTCAGTTCAGAAGGTTGGATCTGCGGAGGATGTGGAAAAACTGCCGCTGGCATTCAATTCTGCAAAACTTGCATTGAATGAATGGCTGAAATCAAGAGGCTGAAAGGGAGGCTTGCATGCATAAAATTATTTTACTTTCCGTATTAGGATTTACATCTTTGTTCTGTGTCGTGGAATTGTGCACACAGAAACTTCGTATTCAGAAGGTTGCGGCACAAGCAGGAGAAAAGAAAATTCCGCTGGCTGTACCTTCAAGGAAAATGACTGTAACAATCTGGATTGTATGCTTCCTGCTGATTTTCCTTGCACTTGTAACCCGTTCCAGTTTCCTTGTAATCCTCCTTATGTGCGGAATTTCTGATTGTGCTATGTATCTTACCTGCCGCGAAGACAGTTATAACCGGAATAACGGAATTTACGGTAAAGGAATTGTGGTGTCAGGTGTTTATATTGAATATGATTCAATAAAAAGCATAGTCCGCAATCCTGAATTATTGATGCTGACGGCTACATTAAAGTCTGAAAAATCTGTGCAGCTTGTCTTTGCATCGGAAACGGAATATGCAGCAGCGGGGAAAGCCGTTGAGGAAAATATTGCTGGCATTTCCGGTAAATAATTTTCGAGATAAAAAATCAAAAATTGCGGAATTTGCTATAGACACGAATCCGTAAAAATGTTATATATTAATAACACTGTTATGGAGTGGTACCCAAGCGGTAAGGGACTGGTCTGCAAAACCATCATTGGTAGGTTCGACTCCTATCCACTCCTTATGAAAAGGCTTGCTTCGTGCAAGCCTTTTCTTTTACGGGACGCATAGGCAAAGCCACGTTCCGATTATATATACGGCATCTTCCGGGAACTTTTTCCGGATGTGCCATAAACGCTTCCGGTTTTTCTGGAAGCGTTTTTTTTACGGACATAGCCTTTTCAGCATAAAGGACCGGGACTGGTTATTTTGCTGAAATTTCCAGGACTTTGTAATCCTGATCTTCAACAGCTTTTTTCAGAATGTCGTCTGAAACTTCTTTTGACATAGTGACGATGGCATTGCCTTCTTTGTGGCTAGGAATTGCTGATGTAACGCCGTCGATTGATTCCAGAACCTTCTTTACGCGGCCTTCGCAATGTTCGCACATCATTCCTTCAATCTTCATTATTTTTTCCATATTTGATTCCTCCTTATTTATGGAATTGTTTTCACTTACTTTGTTGCGGCCGGCCTTAAAGAAGTTGAGCCGCAGGGCATTGGTTACTACACAGAAGCTTGAAAGGCTCATGGCAGCAGCTCCAAACATCGGGTTCAGTTTCCAGCCCGTTAAGCCGATCCATACTCCGGCCGCCAGCGGTATGCCGGTCACATTGTAGAAAAAGGCCCAGAAAAGGTTTTCCTTTATGTTTCTTAATGTGGCGCGGCTGAGTCTTATGGCAAGGGGAACTGCCATAAGGGAATCTTTCATAAGGACTATGTCTGCGGCATCAATTGCAATATCGGTGCCGGCTCCAATGGCGATTCCTGTGTCAGCGGCGGTGAGGGCTGGGGCATCGTTTATCCCGTCACCGGTCATGGCAGTCAGGCCTGATTTTTTCAGTTCCGAAATGACTTTTGCCTTTCCATCAGGGAGAACACCGGAAATTACCCTGTCTACTCCTGCCTGTCTGCCGATTTCGGCTGCAGTCTTCTGGTTGTCACCGGTAATCATTATGACCTGGATGCCCATGTCCTGCAGTTCCTTTACTGCTTCCCGGCTTCCGGCCTTTATGGTATCGGCTACCGCAATCAGTCCTGCTGTCTTTCCACCTTTTGAAAAGAGCATAGGTGTTTTTCCTGATTCAGAAAGTGCTTCTGCATTTGCAAGCATTCCGGCGGGAACATCAACTGAACTTTTTATAAAATCAATCTTGCCGCCGAGAAGTTCAATCCTGTTTCCTGATTCACCTTCCGTCATAAAACCTGAAAGCCCGTTTCCTGCCATTGCCTTAAAATCAGAAATTTGTGCTGCATGAACTTTTTCTTCTTCTGCTTTCTTTACGATTGCCCGGGCAAGTGGATGTTCACTTTTTGCTTCAAGGGAAAACGCAATTGATAGAAGTTCGTGTTCAGAAAAACCGCCGGCAGGAATTATGTCTGTGACCACCGGCTTTCCTTCTGTAATCGTTCCTGTTTTATCAAGCGCCACGGTCTTTACTTTTCCGGCCATCTCCAGTGAAGCTGCCGTCTTAAAGAGAATTCCGTTCCTTGCACCGACTCCGTTACCGACCATTATTGCAACCGGTGTGGCAAGTCCCAGTGCACATGGGCAGCTTATTACAAGAACCGAAATTCCCCGGGCAAGTGCAAAGCCTGTGTCTTTACCAAGAAGCAGCCATACTGTGACGGTGATTATGGAAACTGCAATTACTGAAGGCACGAAAATTCCTGAAACTTTGTCTGCAATTTTTGCTACCGGGGCTTTTGTTGCTGCGGCATCGCTTACCATTTTTATAATCTGGGAAATTACGGTATCCTGTCCTACTTTTTCGGCCCGGCATTTTATGAATCCGTTCTGGTTCAGTGTGGCAGAAGTAACTGCATCTCCTTCTTTTTTGTCTACAGGAATGCTTTCTCCTGTAATTGCGGATTCGTCAACTGATGTATTACCTTCTATTATCGTCCCATCTACAGGAATGTGTTCGCCCGGGCGGACTGTAAAAAAATCTCCGGCTTTTACCTGGGAAGCAGGAATGGTCATTTCCTTTCCTTCACGGATGACAGTTGCCGTCTGGGGTTTTAACTGCATGAGTTTCTTTAACGCATCTGTGGTTTTGCCTTTTGAACGGGCTTCCAGCATTTTTCCTACAGTAATCAGGGTAAGGATCATGGCTGCGGATTCAAAATAGAATTCGTGCATGTATGCCATTACCTGTCCGTCATTTCCATTGAGCTGTGCAGCTGTCATTGCAAAAAGTACATAGGTGCTGTATGCAAAGGATGCCGTTGAACCGAGGGCTACAAGGGTGTCCATGTTCGGGGCACGGTGCAAAAGGCTTTTGAATCCGCTTATGAAAAAACGCTGGTTTACTACCATGATTGCTGCGGAAAGCAGGAGCTGCACCAGTCCCATGGCAATGTGGTTCCCGTCAAAGAAGGGCGGAAGCGGCCAGTTCCACATCATGTGTCCCATGGAAAAATACATTAATGCCATAAGGAATGCGGAAGAAGCAGCCAGACGTTTTTTCAGTTTTGGAGTTTCCGTATCCTTTAAGGAATCAGTTTCATTACTGCTGCCGTTTTCCTCTGGGTGTCCTTCAATGCTGTCTGTCTTTATGCTTGCGCCGTAGCCTGCATTAATTACGGCCTGTATTATTTCCCGGGGTTCTGCATTTCCTTCAACTCCCATGGAATTAGTAAGAAGGCTGACTGAACATGAACTTACGCCGGGCACTTTTGAAACTGCCTTTTCTACACGGCTTGAACAGGCGGCGCAGCTCATTCCTGTGACTGAATACTGCTGCATCATACCTCCCTGATTTCCGTAACGGAAAAACCTGCTTTTTCCACTGCCTTCCTGAGTTCGTCATCAGAAACCGGTGCGTCATATTTTACGGTGGCAGCATTCTTTTTCAGGTTCACCTGGGAAACTGCATGTTCAATTTCATTCAGGGAATTTTCTACTGAGGCCCTGCAGTGCTGGCAGTGCATTCCGCTTATAAGGATTTTCTTAGTTCCAAGGATTTTTCCATGAAGCTTTTTACCAGACCCAGCTGGATCCGGACTTCCACCTCCGCAACAGCCACCCTGACCTTTAAGGTGTTTCATGCTTGAGCGGAATGCAAAGAAAACTGCAACTGCTATAATCAGAATCAGTATTACGTTTATCATCATTTCCTCCGTCATTTCATTAATTTCTGTAGCGTCATTACAAGGTCGTCTATGGTTTCGTCCTTGCCGTTCCGGATGTCGGTGGCAACGCAGGTCTTGATGTGGCTTGACAGGAGTTCGCGGTTAAATGCGTTGAGGGCGGCATTTATGGCGGACACCTGTATGATTATGTCGGTACACCATGCGTCTTTTTCTATCATGCCTTTTATTCCCCGTACCTGGCCTTCTATCCGGTTCAGTCTGTTCATCAGTTTCCTGTATTCATCCTCCGTCCGCTGTTTTTTCCGCTGACAGCAGCATCCATTTTCTTCCTGCATAAAATCCTCCATAAAAAGTCGGTGAGCAAAATATCAATTTCTGCTCATTGACTTTTTAGCGTTCGCGTGAGCGAACAGTTCAATAGGCATCTTTGCAACGCAAATTTGTAAAGATAAAAGTGCCGCGCTATTTGAGCTGTGCTTTTATCTTCCTCCTGATGCAAGTCTGTTCCTGAAAGTAAAAATATACCCTATAGGGGTATTGTGTCAATTATTCATGGACAAAAAAAAGACTGCCCTTACGAAGCCTGATGACTTCCGGGCAGTCTTATGTTTTCAACGTGATTTCTATTCAGACTGAATTTTCTTGGTGTCTCTAAAAGGTATTTTTAGAGATGTCCTTATTTGAACGGAATCTGTACGCTGTGGTCTTCATTGAATTTGTCGTTGTGAATATCCATATGAAGTGATTTGTCAGCTGTAAGGTCTTTTCTGAAGCTGTAAGACCTGTTTGTTGCTGCACACTTCCAGCTGAGTGTAACTCCGCCGTCTGATGCTTCCATCTTAAAATCCTGAATGTTTTTGCTTGTGAATGTGAAAATCAACTCTCCAGTGTTTGAATCATAAAGTTCTGCAATTTTCTGCATCAATGGGTCAATCTGGAATACCCAGTCAGCGTTGTACTTTTCATCAGTCCATCTTCCCTGTGGCCACTGTGCAACAGTTCCGTCTGGCTGTACTGCCTGAGCAAAAAGCCCTGTCGATGCAATGAATGCAACTGCAAGAATGCCTAATAATTTTTTCATCTTAGCCTCCATAGCTTGATTTATGATGTTAAACATCTGTTAGTTGATATTATACACTAATACTGCGTCGTTGGCAAATTTAAATTTAGTGAATATTGCAATTTTTTTGCAGGAAGTCCCTGAAATGTGCATTTTCAAGGATTTCCGGAATCCTGTATGCGTGAAAATTTCAGTAAAATTAAACACCATACATTGAACAAGTTGAAAAATCCGGGAAATTTCCACAGCGCAAATTGCAAATTCAAAAATGCAGGCTTATATTCTAATTTATGGAAAATATTTCCCTCAAATATGCAAAAGAAAGAGGCTCTTTTTCATTCAAGATTCAGGAACTGATAAAATTTCCGGATGACGGTTTTAAGGATGAAAGGAAAAAACAGATATATCTGGATGCAAAATACTGTCACCGGAACCAGCATGGGATAATGAAGGTTTCCCAGTATTTTTTCAATTCAAAATGTGGATTTGAAAGATATTTAAAACGTAATGGGCTTGAAGTCTGTAAGGTTGACGGCAGTTTTGACTATGCAGGAAGCAGCCGGGAAGATACCCGCGTCTGGTACATGAATTTTGCCAGCAATGAACCTTTTAATGAATGGGATTCTCCATTTAACGGTCTTGAAGAAAGCCAGGTAATGCTGATGCCGCTTTTATACAAGGTGAACCGTTTCCTGCATGAACACCCGGAAACAGGAATTACGCCTTATGCCATTCACAAGGAAAAAGGATTTTTTAATCCTACGCCCATTTTGTTTGAAAGCGTTCCCCAATGGATGAGCATTGATGAAAACTGCAGGCCCAAAGATGCTGTTTTTAAGGAAAAGTGGAACAACATAGTTTCCATGATGGCTCCGGTTCATATGAATGGCGGATATTCTGCAAACATCCTTATTTTCATCTTTGGTACGCTGATGGCAGGTTTTGGCGGAATCCAGCGGCAGGGAAAGAAATGCAAAAAGCCTTTTGCCGAAGTTCATACGGGAAACTGGGGATGCGGTAATTTTGGTAACAACAAGGAACTTATGTATCTGTGCCAGATGCTGGCAGCGGACCTTGTGGGGATAAAAAAGCTGTATTTTCACAGGATTGATGAAGCTGCATATGATTCAGCACTGAAAAAATTCAATTCCCTTATAAATGAACTCTCTTTTGCAGAAATTATTGCATTTTTGGATGCCCAGGGATATGGTCAAGGCTGATTTTTAATGACAGATTCTCGTTTCATGTTATACTGTTAGGACGGAGTTTTTATGAATGAGAAAATGAGAAAAAAAGTGATTTATTCCTGTGTTGCTTTCGCTGTCCTTCTGTTTCTGGGATTGGGAAGCCGTTTCTTTTTTGAATTCAGGGGCAGGTATGAGCTGTCACAAATCCAGCAGAACTTGAGCCTTCAGTTTTCAACGGACTTGAACGAGCAGCTGGCACTTTCTGTTCAAATGTCAAAATCTCCACTGATTTCTTCTTACTTTGAAAATCCTTACGATGAACAGCTTAAGGCCCTTGCTTTTGATGAAGTCATGGCCTACCAGAATTCATTTTTGAGTAAACTGTCATTCATGATTAATGATGCAGACCTGATTTATTATTCAGATAATAAACCTCTGTACACTTTGGATAAGTCTGATCCGTCCAGCGTATGGTACATAAATACAATGAAAATGGATAAGGCTTTTGATTTTAACGTGGATTTTGATATTGGCCTTGGAAAGACTTACCTTTGGGTAAATGCAATTACAAGAAACAGGGCAGGAAGGGCACTGGGGCTCATAGGAACGGGAATCCCGCTTTCTGACTTTGTAGATACAATGTATAAGAATCTTCCAAAAGATGTAAAAATGTTCATCTATAATGACAGGCTCGAAATTACGGGGGCAACCAACTTGAAATATCTGGAAGACAAGACTCCGCTTACAGATGTAATCCCTGCTCTGAAAGGAAGGGAAGCCCTTTTACTGTCAGATGGCAAAAACTTTTTTTCTGATGCACTTTCAATTTATTCCGTTGAACCGCTGGCAGCCATTGGCTGGGATTTTGTCCTGTACAGGACGTTCGGCATAAAAGAATTTTTTGAAAACATGGCTGTTCCTGCTGTACTTGTCTTGATGATCATCATCTTGCTTATGTTCATACATATTACAAAGAATTTCATAACGCCGATTAAGGAAATCATCCGTGCAACTAACAGCCTTTCTTCCGGGGATGCTGACTTGAGCCGCAGGATTGGTCTTAAGGACGGTTCGATAAAGCTGCTTTCAGACTTGTGCAACGGCTTTAACGGATTTATCGGACAGCTTCAGGGAATCATTTCAAATGTAAAAGATTCAAAGGAAAATCTGGTGCAGAAAGGTATCAGCCTCAGGAACTGCTCTGAGCTTACATCAAAATCTATTGAAGAAATGCTTGAGAACATCGGGAACTTTGATTCTACTATTGAAAATCAGTCCAAAAGCGTACATGAAACTGCAATTGTGGTAGATCAGGTTTCTTCCAGCATAAATTCCCTTACTTCACTCATTTCGACTCAGGGAAACAGCGTGACCCGGGCTTCTTCTGCAATTGAAGACATGATCCGCAATATTTCGGAAGTAAATGCAAATGTAAATACGCTTACGGAATCTTACAATGTCCTTGAATCAAATGTGCAGACTGGAATTTCAAGGCAGAATGAAGTGAATGCAAAAATCGTGGAAATTCAGGCCCAGAGCCAGACGCTGCAGGAAGCAAACACTGTCATTTCTGCAATTGCGGAACAGACGAACCTGCTTGCCATGAATGCGGCAATAGAAGCTGCCCATGCCGGTGAAGCTGGAAAAGGATTTTCTGTGGTTGCGGACGAAATCCGTAAACTAGCGGAAGATTCTGCGGGGCAGTCAAGGACAATCGGGGAACAGCTTTCTGCCATTGAGGAGTCAATTACGAATATCGTAGGCATCAGTAATGATTCTACACAGGCCTTTGGTCAGGTGTCAGATGAAATCAAGAGCACCGGCCTTATCGTTCAGCAGATTTCAGATTCAATGCGTGAACAGTCTTCCGGTTCAAACCTGATTACGGATGCACTTTCTACATTGAACGGTGCAACCGGAGAGGTAAAATCGGCAAGTGACCAGATGGCGCATGGAAACCGGGAAATACTTTCCCAAATGCAGAGCCTCAGGTCGGCAACGGAAATAATGAAAGATGGTATGAACCGCATGAACAGTGAGGCCCGGAAAATCAGCGAAACTGAAAAGTCTCTTTCTGAAATCACCAATAACATGGAAAACTCCATTTCGCAGATTGGGGAACAGCTGGATAAATTTGCATAATATGAAGGCTGTGTAGTAATAAGTGTTACAAAAAATCTTCACTTTAAAAAGCGGGTCCCGGCGACGGAAAAAAGCTGGCTTTTTCAGGAACCATGTATCCCGAAACCGCTCCCGTCATCCCGGACTTGTTTTGGAATCTTGTTTTGTGCCAACCGATCAGCTGCTGAAACGAGTTCAGCATGACAGATTGAAATGAACATGACAAAATGAATGAAACTGCCACCTTGGATGTATTTCGGGGCATGCATGAAAAAAAAGGATGCTTCTCTGTATTTTACAGTGTGCATCCTTTTTTGTTTTAACCTTTATTCTTTGTCTTTAGGAAGGACGAGGTTCAGGATAAGGGCAAGCATGAATACTACTGCAACGCAGTTTTCTGCAAATACACTCTGGACGATTGGCGGGAATATGCCGAACATATCCTCAATCTGTGTAAAGCCAAGACCAACACTCAGCGAAAGGGATGAAATTGTAATGTTTCTTGATGAATATCCGCACTTGCCAAGCATCTGGAATCCTGCCACAACGATGTTTCCGAACATCATGATTGTACAGCCGCCGAGGACTGCCTGTGGAACTGTGGTAAGGAATGCGCCTGCGACAGGGAAAATGCCGGCAATAATCATGATTACGGCCCCTGTTCCGATTACGAATCTGTTTACGACTTTTGTCATTGCAACAAGACCGACGTTCTGGCTGAATGATGTAATCGGTGTACATCCGAAAATACCGGCAATGGAACTTACGAATCCGTCAACTACAAGTGAACCTGAAAGTTCTTTTTCTGTAATGGGTCTGTTCAATCCTGTTTCTGCAACTGCTGTGGAGTCACCGATTGTTTCTGTCGCTGACACAAGGTAAATCACAGTCATTGAAAGGATTGCTCCCAGATTGAATTCCGGCTTGAAAGGAAGGATTGCAGGAACAGAAATTATTGCAGTTCCTTTCATTACTGAAAAATCAACCATTCCGAGACATGCTGAAAGAATGTATCCGGTTATAAGTCCGAAGAGTACTGAAATTACCTTGAGGTAGCCTTTAAGGAAGATTGAAAAGCAGAGACAGCTGATGAGCGTCACTGTTCCTACAATCCAGTTGTTCATTGAACCGAAAGTTTCTGCACCTTGTCCACCTGCGAATGAAGCGGCTCCTACAGTAAGGAGTGAAAAACCGATTGCTGTAACTACAGTTGCTGCTACGATTGGAGAAATTATTTTCATCCAGTATTTTGCAAAGAGTCCCAGAAGTCCTTCGATGATACCGCCTACAATGATGCACCCGATTACTGTTCCGTAGCCATAGGTGCTGCCGATGAAAATTGCAGTATTCAGGAATGTAAAGCTGATTCCCATTACGATTGGAAGACCGGAGCCGATCCGCCATATAGGATTAAGCTGTAATAGTGTTCCGATACCTGCAACAATCATTGCATTCTGGATGATGCGTACCGAAATGGATGAATCCAGTCCTAGAACGCTGGCAATAATCATTACCGGAGTAATGTTTGAAACGAACATTGCAAGAATGTGCTGCAATCCTAATGGAACGGCCTTTGTAAGCGGCACGCGGCCTTCCAGCCTGTAGATGTTGTCTACGCTAGAACTTGTCATTTTTTTCTCCCGAAAAAATTATTGTCAGAATCAAGTCATCTCTAAAAATTGCAATTTCCAGAGTTTTGCATTATTGCTTTCTGAATTCTATCCTGCCGGTTTCTGAATCCATGCTTTCTACAATCGCAAGGGATTCCAGTTTGTAGCCTTTGTCCCTGAGCAGCTGTCCGCCCTGCTGGAATCCTTTTTCAATGGCTATGCCGATTCCGACGACGACTCCGCCTGCCTGCTTTACAATATCTATGAGGCCAAGTGAAGCCTGTCCGTGGGCCATGAAATCATCAATGATAAGGATTCTGTCATCAGGATTGATGTATTTTTTTGAGACAAAAACATGATTCGTCACTTTGTGGGTATATGAAGTAACATCAGAAACATATTTGTCATCATCCTGGACAACAGTCTGGCTTTTTTTTGCAAAAACCACAGGAACCCTGAAATGTCTGGCAGTCATGCAGGCAATGCCGATGCCTGATGCTTCAATCGTCAGGATTTTTGTGACTTTTTCTTCTGAAAATCGTTTATGGAATTCTTTTCCCATCAGGTCAAGCAGGTCAATGTCAATCTGGTGATTCAGAAAACTGTCAACCTTCAGGACATTGCCAGGCTTAACGATTCCGTCTTTTATTATACGTTCTTCAAGAAAATTCATGAGAGCAGTATATAAAGAATTTTCAAAAATTGCAATTTTGGGTTCAGTCCCTTTCTGCTTTTTGCTCCGCTGGCTGTTGTAACAAAAGGCTATGTAGAATTAATGGTAAACTAATTGGATGGTATTAAAAAAGTGGTACATAGGGAGCGACGGCATCAGCCGGCAAAACTCACGAGGTGAGTTTTGAGCGAGTCTCCGAGGAGCTAAGCTTCGAAGGCGGAAGAGACAACACTTTTTACAAACACAGCTATTTAGAAAATATGCACTGTGCAATTATTGCGCAAATTTCCCGCATGTAAAAAGTTGGTAATAAATACCAATGAGTCTTTGCACTGTATGTATCAGGCTTCAACCCCAGTTTACTTGCAAAATATGTTGCCCTGTAACAATGAAAACCGCTGGTTATTATCAGGATGTGGTCAGATAAATTTTCCTCTTGGATTATTTTCTTTGAAAACAACAGATTTTCCCTTGTTGATGTTGATTTATCTTCTTTAATGAGCCTGCTGCCAGGAATCCCCTTCCCTGTCAAAGCCCTGTACATACATTCAGCTTCAGAAATCCTTTCATCTGATCCCTGGCCACCGGAAAGAATCACTGTTGAATCAGGACATACAGTTAAATATTCATAACAGGCATTTATCCGTTCATTTAACATTATGCTTGGAGAATTCCCAATTACCTGACACCCCAGTACAATTACAGTATCAGCCGGCTGCAGTTTCATTGATATTTTTGAAATCATCAATGAAGTGGCATATATGAAAACCGTAAATCCGGCGGCACAAACCGCTGACAGAAATATAAAGAATACCCTGCCGCATTTTTTTTTGAACAAAGTCTTAATTCCATCAATAATTACAGAATGGAAAATTCCCGTAAGCAGTAAAACCAGTCCGGCGGCAATCCCCAGCATATTTCCAATACTCAGAATTCCGAAAAGAACTAAAGGAAGCACAAATAGAAAAACCACGGTTAATCCAGCTGAAATCAATAACAGTTTAATTATAAAATTCCTTTTTCCTTCCATTAATTCCCTCCAGACAGACAAACCGCATGGCCATTAAAAGAACACATCAGCTTCAACAATACATCCATTGGAAACAGCAATTCCTAAAACACTTGCCAAAAATCCCTGATTCGGACTTACATACCATTTATTTCCATATTCAATTGTTTCGGTAATATAAATATATTTTTTTCCGTTTATGTAAAAACATGCTGCAACATCCTGAATGTTTTGGCATCCATATATTTTTTTTGTCACATCATGCATTTTATTCATGCGTTTTTCTTCCATTTCCAATTCTTCTTCGTAATCTGAAATATCACAAGAAAGAACTCCTGTCATCGGATAAAGCAGAAGAACATCAGCCGCAATGAATTCATCTGAAAATTCTATGCTGGTCAGATTTTTTTCCGCTTGCAATGGAAATACTTTATTTACCACATCTTGGGCACTATTTTCCATCATAACAGTATTCCCTTTCATAAAGAAATCATTTTTACTCAGATTCCATATCTGATACTTTATCATTCTGGTAATTGAATCCAGAACTTCATATCTGCCAGTCTGCATAAGAAGTCCATCCTTTGCGTTAACCATCTTCATAGTCGGAGTAGCACAATGCAGTTTTTCAACAAGCTGGCTGACATCATAATTTTTTACATACGTTTCTACAGGATAACAGCTGATAATCTGATTATAGTCACAAGTTTTCAGAGCATTCAAATATTGTGCCACAGCTCGTTCAGGAGTTTTTGCACCTCTTTTCTTGAAATTATCTGCCCATAAATACGACGATAATAAATACAACACAAAAATTAAACAAATTCCAATTTTTTTCATTTTGCTCCTACTCCCGGCCATCCACATATCCTGTTGACCTGTTTTATAATCTCAACCAGTTTTCAATACTTTGCCCAGACCGGATTATAATCACTTAATATCATGTTTATGCATGTA
>JAZLGS010000053.1:0-3042 GCA_045616425.1 Treponema sp. | reverse complement strand
ACAGACTTCCGCTATGCAACACAGTACTACCTTGCTGACATGGGTAAGAACGATGCTCTTTACGGTCTGGTTGGACTTAACAAGGCACTTACAAACGGTTCTATCGGATGTGGATTTGAATTCGGTGGAAACTGTGGTGTTCCTTATAAGGCTTCCAAACTTGATGCAGGTGTATTCACTTGGTCTGTTCCAATCGTAATCAATTGTTGGTTCTAATCTGACATAATCTTTCAGATTTATAAGGCTTCTGCCCATCCTCGGGCAGAGGCCTTTTTTTGCGCATGGAACAGAAGTTCATGCAATCTGTCAGAATGATTCCGAAAGCTGGCTGTAGTAATTCAATTTATTCGATGCAAAAAAAAATGGAAATCCGTTCAAACACACACAATCAAGACCTTGACGGCATCACTTTTAGCAGTGGAGGTATCATGAAAAAAATCCGCTGCGCTTCATTTTTTTTTACAGGCTATGGACACAAAAAAAGGGCTTCCAATCATAAGACTGGAAGCCCTTTCATATGGAATCTAAACTAAGCTAGATTAGAAGAACATTTCGATAACAACAGGGATTGCCCAAGTGAATGTATCATTAGACTTTCCACCTTCGTACTTGTTAGGACCAACGTTGTAAGCACCGCCTTCGAAACCGATACCACACTTACCGTTTGTGAGAGCCTTGTTGAGACCTACGAGGAATACAACTGCATCGTCACCGTAGTTAGAGCCAGAAACCATTTCCTTTGAGCTGTAGCGAACGTCTGCGTTCAGGCTGTAGCTGTTTCCAAAGTCATAGTCAACACCGAAACCAGCGATGAATCCGAGGTTACCCTTCTTAACTGGCTGTGCATCGTCATTCTTTACAGAGTTAGGAAGCTTGAATTTTCCCAAAACGTGGAATGTAAGTGCATCCATGTTGTATCTTGCATATGCTGCAACGATTGGGTCTGCTTCGTTAACAACAGCTGTTGGAATACTTGCACCTACTGTGAGGTAGAGGTTTTCTACAGCAAAAAGGTCGAATGCAGCCTGGATCTTTCCGTATCCAATCTTTTCTTTCTTTTCATTTGTACCGTCTGCAGCACACTTCCACTGAGCCTTGATCTGGAATGTATCAGCCATTGTATAAGATGCAATGTATGTAGATTCCCACATGTATACTTTGTAAGCTTCCTTACCAATGTTCTGGCTTGGCATAGCAGCAGCAAAAGCAAGTCCTTCTACAGGAGTGATTTCAACAACTGCACCAGTTGTTCCTGCACCTTCCATTGCAAGGCCTTCACCTTCTGTACCACCACCGATACGGAACCAGTTGAAGAGACCGTATGCACCGTTCTGACGGTATGTCTGGAAGTCATATTTTCCAAGGGTAATCTTTACAGCATCAACAGGCTTTGCCCACAGGTGTGCATTATCGTGTACACCAGGAGTTCCACCGTCACCATTGTAGTCAAGGTTGAATCCAACATTTTCAGATGCAGCATGGAATCCGATACCTGCACGTGGGTTAGACCAGTTGTCACCAGAGTCAACACCACCCCAAGATGTTGTGTTCCTTGTAAAGATTTCATTTCCTGAGCTGGATACTGGCATCCAGACACCACGACCCCAAGCTCCGATTCCGATTTCAGCGAAAGCAGCACCAGCAACCATAGCTGCGATAGCTACACTTCCAATCAATTTTTTCATGATGAAAAAACCTCCTTATTTTTTTTACAGATATACATCTGTTTGTATTCAGTCTAACACCTTTTATTTCAGCCGTCAAGTTTTTTATTTGATAAATTTAAAAAGGTTACACATATATGAAAAAATTTATATTTTTCTTACTTTTTATCCATATTTTTTACTTCAGTATAATATAAAAATCATAACAAATATTTATAGGAGTTTATTTATGATTTATGGTTATATCCGTGTAAGCACAGACCTTCAGACAGTTGAAAACCAGAGGTTCGAAATCAACAGATACTGTATGGAAAAAGGAATCCAGATAAATGCATGGATTGAGGAAACTGTAAGCGGTACTAAGGAACCTGAAAAGCGGGAACTCGGAAAACTTCTCCATCTTGTCCAGCAAAATGACCTGATCATCTGTTCAGAACTTTCAAGACTTGGACGCTCACTTTTCATGATAATGTCAATCTTGAACCAATTAATGGAAAGGAATGTAAGAGTCTGGACGATAAAAGACAATTACCGTTTGGGAGATGACATACAGAGCAAAGTCCTTGCCTTTGCGTTCAGCCTGAGTGCAGAAATAGAAAGAAATCTGATAAGCCAGAGGACAAAAGAAGCCCTGGCCAGGAAAAAGGCAATCGGTGTAAAACTGGGACATCCGAAAGGAATGATAAACTCAAGGCGGAAACTAAGCATTTATATGGAAGAAATTATGGATCTCCTTGCATTCAGAATTCCCAAAGCCCAGATTGCACGTTTTTTCGGAGTAACAACTCCCACCTTATATTCCTTCATAAAACTTAACGGGCTGTTTGTACCTGAAAATCAGTTTTTCACTGAAAATCGGAATGGAAAAAAATCAGTTGATTTACTTGAAACCGGAGAAGAACTGTAATGATCAGAAAAGCATTTCAGCAGTGCTCCTGTTCTTCTACCGGTTCCAGTAAAAAGGATGCAATATGAAGGGCTTACCCCATGCAGCAAGGGGCTTTGCAGGAGACGACCTGAAGTCAGGAATCAATAAGACAGAGGCATCCGCTCCTGAAAACAAAAAATATGTCCGTAAAAGGCGTTGATAAAAATTCGATGCATTATAAAAAAGTAGAACCAGGCGGCGGGGAAAGAACCGGCTACTGTACTGGAAATTGGGAGCCGTGTCCCCACCGCAGTTTTCCCTTTTTTTCCGGCAGTTTTTCATTGTGCAGCAAAACAGCCGTCATACCTGCCTGTCCCCACAAAAATCATACTATAGTCACATTTTCTGTGCCGGAGGAATCCTGTGTTCCGGGCATGAATCCCGCATCCTGCTTTCCGTCACCGGCACTGACGCACCAGCCGGAAACCGTAAAGAAAAAAGGGAGGTTTT
>JAZLGS010000052.1:0-23844 GCA_045616425.1 Treponema sp. | reverse complement strand
TTTTACAGACGAATCAAATTCATAGGCTTTTTTGTACCACTCTTCATCATCGTTCCGTTTTCCCATTTCCATTGCTGCTTTAGCCTGCAGTATAGGATAATCTTTACATTTCATTACTTTATTCAAGTATTCAGTTGCTTTTTTAGAATCATTTGTTACACCAAAAGATCCAGCAAATCCGCTTGCCATAGCCAGGTATCCGCGGATATCTCCTGCAGCAATTCCCTTGTTGTACAGTTCTGCAAAAGCATCATCCTCACCTTCGTAAACTTCAACCATAAAATCAATGTCATTGGCAAGAGTACAATAAGCAATCGGAGTTTCCTTTTCCAAGGACTTTTTTCCGTATTCATAACGGTTTGGAACTTCTTTTATGTTGAATAATACCAGCTCAAGAATTTCATCAGGAGACTGCTGTTCAATCTGAATCAATTCATCCACAGTATAATTTATAAGAATTTTTTCTGTTACATGGTTATAAGTAGTAATATTTGATCTTTCTGCTTTTTTTCATTCATCAAGATATGGCTTTAACATTGTTATTTTTGCTGATGAAACAGTTTCTGCTAACATCGGGCGTTCAATTTTTGTTCCACATTCAGAGCAGAATTTTGCATCATCCGATACTTCTTTTCCACAGTTATTGCATTTCATTGTTTTTCCCTCGTATGATTTTTTTGTTTTTATTCTCAATATAATCATATTTTTTATCTTAAAAGTTTTCCACTAGCTGTTTTTTCCGCTTTTCAATTTTTTTTGTTGACTTTTTACTCAACTTACACTACTTTACTTATGTAAAGGGTTGTAGTTGGTTCTGTTTAGGTTCCCAATATTGTGATTATTTGTTAATTGAATCTTTCTGATTCTTTTACCGGCTATACGATTTTTACCACACGTCTTCAGAATTGGGACTGAAGGACTAAGGCACAGTTGTGTCTTTATTCCAATTTCAGGAGACGTGTATGGCTTTATCTTATAGACCATCTCGTACTGCACTTTTAAATCCTTGTGCAGATCCTACTTTCAAAATTATTTTTACTGATGATTCTGATGAATCTCGTGGCGCTCTTACCTGCTTTCTGTCTGATATTCTGGACAAGCTGGTTACAGATGTAGTTCTTCAACCCAATGAGCTTTCAGGAGAATCTCTGGACGACAAACAGTCCGAATTCGACATTAACTGCAAAATCGATGGAAAAGCTGTTAATATTGAGATGCAAGGCAGAAATGAACACGCCTGTTACGGAAAGCGTGCAGAATATCATGTTGCACACTTATTGAATCATTACACTCCACGTGGGAAAGGTTGGCAGGACATTCCGCAGGTTTTCCAGATTTCAGTTCTCAATTTCATTTTTGATGAAGAAGAAGAAAATTGTATTAACTGGTACAACATGAAAAATGTCGGTGGACGACAAATTGAAAACCTGTTGAATATTATTTTCATTGAATTACCCAAAATAAAACACCTCCCGGATGATGTTTCAAAATTGACGAAAACCCAGATGTGGGGTAAATTCTTCCTATACGCTTCCAATAAGGATAAGCAGGACTTTGTAAAAGAGCTTTGCTCTCATAACAGGGGGATTAATATGGCAGTAACAGTACTTGAACACGTCAGTCAGGACGAAATGAACTGGTATCATGAAAGCCGATACTGGATGCATGTTTCAGATATGAAAACCGCTGAACGTCACGCTATCGAAACTGGTATGGCTAAAGGTATAGCCAAGGGTATGGAAGAAGGCTTAGCTAAAGGCATGGAACAAGGCTTACAGCAAGGCTTAGAACAAGGCTTACAGCAAGGCATTAAAGAAGGTGCTACTCAGCAAAATCTTGAAAATGCCAGAAAAATGATGGAATGCAATATAGATTTTGAGACAATTTTTAAAGTTACAGGAATATCAGAAGAAGAGATCATGCAATCTAGCCAGTCAAAACCTTCCAATGCTTAGCTTTTATATTCACTGAAACATTAATTCCCTTCTGTTTCGGGATTTTTTTCCCGAAACGGATTAAGTCTTTTGTGGTATACTAAAATCTATGATTTTAAGAAAATTCCAGCATTTGCTTAAAAGTGAATACATAATACTTGTACTTTCTGTCTTAACATTTCTTTTTAGCCTTTATACAAGAAAGACCTCCCTACAAAAGTTTAATACATTGGAAAATGATATTTTTACTTTACAAACACAATATAATAGTATAGAGAGGGGAGATTCAAACCTTATCTTATCTGTTCAAAAGGATTTCCAACCTTTTTCGAATTTCAATTCCGAAATTAACGAAAGTCTTTCTGCCCTCATCAACAGTTTTACAAATCACAATCAGGATTTTCTAACAGATTCAGTAAACTTCCAGATGTTGCTTCTGAATAAAAAGAAGCAGTTAGACTTTGGTTATGATTCCCTGATTTTTTCATCATTCATTTTGATTGTCCTTACAACTCTGATTTTCATATACAAAAACCTTATGCAAAAAAATGAACTGCTGCGTATAAAAGCTACAACAGAAGCTCATCGTCAGTTCAGCAGAGACCTTCACGACGGAGCAGCTCAGGATATTATGGCTTTGAAATTATATCTGGAGCAAGACAACAAAGAAAAATCTAAAGTTTATGCAGATCATGCTTTTAAAGAAATTCGCTACCTGATTGATTCACTTCATTTAGATTTATCCAGCGGAATAAAATCGATTTTGGAAGGAATGCTTACAGCCTTTGAATCTAATTACAACATTACAACTGAATTTAATTATGCCTCTGAAAAACTTAAAGACTTACCACAAACAACAAAAGTCGAGATCATCAGAATAATTCAGGAAGCCCTAAGCAATACAGCACGGCATTCTGGGGCAACACAGGTAGTTCTTAAAATTATTGATTTTTCATAAGGAATAAGAATTACATTCAGCGACAACGGTACAGGCTTTGATATACAAAAACAGAAAGAAAACGGTGACAAAACTAAACATTACGGTTTGCAGAATATAAAAGAAAGAGTTTGCAATTTTGGTGGAAAAGTTGAATTTATAACAGAAGGAGGAACTACAGTTGCCATTACCATTAAAACTGCTGTTCGTTGATGATCATATTGGAGTGCGGGATGCAATCATCACAAGTCTTACTCAAAATAAAAATGATTTTGAATTTTCCGTTGCAACAAATAAAGAAGAATCTCTTGAAATTATAAAATCTAATTCTGAAATTTCTACTGTGATTATGGATTTGAATTTAAATGGGACAAACGGTCTTGATGTTGTAAGCGAGCTTAGAAGAATCCGGCCGGAACTTCAGGTTTTGATTTATTCCATGTATAACGATCCCATTCATATTGAACAGGCTCTTGGTAATGATGTTCAGGGCTTTATTTCAAAAGACGCTACCATTGAAGAACTTAGAAAAGCAATTATTGCTGTAGCTTCTGGAAATTTATATTTCAGCACTCAGTCAAAAAACATTATGAAAATAATGCTGAGCAAAAAATCAAATTTGAACGATTCTGGGCATAAAAATGAAACTGACAGAGTCTACCTTTCTTACTCTGGGCTTACCCAAAAAGAAAAAGATGTGTTTTATTATCTGGCTCAAAAAAATGATCCGCTTGAGATTGCAAAAATACTTGGCAAGTCAGTAAAAACTGTAATAAATCAAAAATCTATTATTTATTCAAAAATGAATATTCGTGACCGGTTGGATCTTCTAGAAAAAACACGAGAACTGGGACTTATTTTATAAATGGAAATGAAAGAATTATTCGGATTTAAAAAGCAAGAAGTTATTTCCTCGAAAAGAATTATATTTATAATTTGTTATACATTTTTTGCAATTGGAATAAACTATCTTGGTTCATTGATTGCAGAAATAATTGTTTTTCCATTGTATCTGGATTCAATTTTAACTATTAGTGTTGCTGCTCTTTGTGGCCTCATTCCAAGTTTACTTTGTGCATTTATAAGTAATTTCATTCTATCTATTTGGACTAATTCCAGTATTTTATTTTCTGTTTGTCATATTTGTACTGCTCTTTTTGCATGGTGTGTTTTCTATGCAGAAACAAAAATGAATCAACAGTCAGGTATAAAAAAATCAGAAATTTCCATTGATGCATTTTTCTGGGCAGGATTATGGGCAGCCATTGCAAATGCAATTTTAGGAAATCTTATTGCAAATCTTGCTTTTGGTTCGTCGCCTCCAATGCCTCAGGCAAATATTGTAGTCCAATGTATTTATGTTGCATTTAATAATCAGAGTCTTGCGAATAATCTTGCCGGTATTGTCGAAAATCTTATTGATAAGTTTTTGTCAGCTTTTATAAGCTTTGTTGCGTATAAACTTATAATGGAAAGACAGTGTGTCGAGTTTACGGCTTGAGTTCCTGATACAACTCACTTTCTTTTGTATAGTTAAAAAATAATTGACTACTATTCAAATATAGCGTTATAATATATATGATTGATTGGAATCAATATTCTTTAATTTATATGGAGAATTGATATGAGTTTAGAAACAACACTGACCGGATTGTCTGAAAGTCAGGTGGTTGACTCCAGAAATAAATATGGCACGAATGAAATTCCTGACAGTGAACCTGCTGCTTTCTGGGATGAATTCAAGGAAACTTTTGGTGATCCGATGATAAAAATCCTTCTGGCAATTGCATTCCTGATGATAGGAATGTTTGCTGTAAGCCGTATTTTTCCAGACTTTGGAATTACCCAGAATATTTTTGAACCGGTGGGAACGCTGGTTGCAGTTTTTCTGGTGGCAGTCATTTCTGCAAAAACCGGTGTTTCCAGTGACCGTAAGTACCGGGAATTGAAAAACCGTACTGAGAAAGAGAAGTGCAAAGTCATCCGGGATGGAAAAATAGTAATCATAAATATAGAAGAAGTTGTTGTTGGGGATCTTGTATTGCTCCAGTCTGGCAATAAAATACCGGCAGACGGAACCCTTGTTTCCGGCAGTCTGACAGTTGATAATTCTGCATTGAATGGTGAATCAGAGGAATGTCATAAAAATGCTTTTCCTGAAGGAACCATACCTGATGAAATAACCGGTGATACTTTTGTCGATTCCTCATCCCTTTTCCGTGGTGCAGTTGTATTTGACGGCGAAGGATATCTTAAGGTTCAGAAAACGGGTCTGGATACCATGATGGGAAAGATGGCTCAGGAGCTGACTGGTGATGAAGTAGATTCACCTCTTAAGGTAAAACTCGGGAAACTTGCCGGACAGATTTCCATATTCGGCTACATTTCGGCGGCATTGATAGTGGTTCTTTATGTTACCATAGGAATTGTCAATGACGGAGGTGTGTCCGGTTTTGTTGGTTCCGGCTGGCAGCATGTGGTAAATACACTTATTGAAGCGGCTGATCTGGCAATCCTTATTATCGTGTGTGCAGTTCCGGAAGGACTTCCACTCATGATTTCCCTTGTCCTTATGCAGAATACAAGCCGCATGCTTGATCATAATGTCCTTGTCCGTAAAGCGCAGGGAATTGAAACTGCCGGTTCATTGAATATACTTTTCAGTGACAAGACCGGAACGATTACGAAAGGGCATCTGGAAGTTACTGAACTTTTTGATGGAAATGGAAAACCTGTATCTGCTCCGGTCATAGTCCGTGCAGTTGCTGAGTGCATCATGAAGAATACCCAGTCTGTGATAGCTGCAGATGGAAAGATTGCCGGTGGAAATTCAACGGATCAGGCTCTCATGAAGTATGCTATATCCCATGGTCTGGAGACATCGGCTGATGGTATCGTAAAGATGCAGGGATTTAATTCTGTTAATAAATTCAGTCAGGCGCAGCTTGCGGACGGAAGGCTGGTGTATAAAGGTGCACCTGAAAAAATATTGGAACATTGCACCAGATTCCTTTTATCTGACGGGACTTTAGCTCCCTTTAATGCTGGTGCATTGAATGAAAAGATTGATGAAATGGCCGGAGATGCCTTGCGCCTCCTTGCTTTTGCTTATAAAGAAAACGGGGTGTTTATTGAAAATGAACTCCAGTCCGGCCTGATTCTTGCCGGAGTTGTTTCCATAAGGGATGATGTGCGTCCTGAAGCAAAGAATGCCATAGAAGAAGTCCAGAAAGCAGGAATACAGGTTGTAATGATTACCGGTGACAGGCTGGAAACGGCGAGGGCGATTGCAAAGGATGCCGGACTTGTAAAATCAGTTTCAGACCGCATATATTCATCGGCAGAACTTAATGCAATGTCAGATGAAGAAATAAAGCAGGTTATTCCTGAAATACGGGTCATTGCAAGGGCTCTGCCTACGGATAAATCAAGGATGGTGCGCCTGTGTCAGGAGATGAATCTTGTATGCGGCATGACTGGTGACGGTGTGAATGATTCTCCTGCATTAAAGAAGGCTGATGTAGGTTTTGCAATGGGCAGTGGAACTGAAGCTGCAAAGGAAGCCGGTGATATTGTTGTCCTTGATGATAATTTCAAATCAATAAAAGATGCTGTGCTGTATGGCCGCACTATTTACCACAATATATTGAAGTTCGTGAAATTCCAGTTGTCCATAAATGTGGTTGCCGTACTTGTTACCTTGCTTGCACCACTTTTTCATACGATAACGCCATTGACAGTTGTAATGCTTCTTTTTGTAAATCTTGTGTGTGATTCCCTGGGAAGCCTCATGTTCGGCACAGAACCGGCATTAGAAAAGTATATGCGTGAAAAACCACGCCGTCGGGACGAAAGTATGATCGGAAAATCCATGATGGGGAATATAATAATTCCATCTTTATGGATGTCAGCCGTGGGAGTGTTTCTGTTAACCAGTATGCATGGGAATAATGAAGTATTGCAGACAATGTTTTTCATATATTTCATCTGGTCAGCTTTATATAATGGTTTTAACTGCCGTTCTTCAGGTTATGACATTATAACCGGACTGAAAGAAAACATGAATTTCCTTAAGGTTTTCTTTATGATTGTATTTATTCAGGCAGTTATTATATGTATCGGTGTGCTGCCAGGCGGGATATTCCGGAATATTGGGCTTGTTTTCAATTGTGTGCCTGTGGGAATCAAGGAATGGGCAATTTCAATAGGTCTTGCTGTAACTGTAATTCCTGTAGGGCTTGTCAATAAACTTTTTTTTAGAAAATAGGTGAGCTGCATGCAGTCAGATTATTTTAAAAGTTGATGTGAATACGGAAGTTCAGCTGAAATAAAATAACAGGTATTTCTTTTTTTATATAAAATATGCACTTTTGTTATTCAATTTTTCAGAATATAATTAGGTTGAGGCATAAGTGGATAAATTTGAAACTTTAAAGAAATATTTTGAATCAGTTGGAAGAGTTGCGGTTGCATATTCCAGCGGTGTTGATTCTACGTTTCTTTTAAAAACTGCCCATGACGTATTGGGCGATGGCGTTATTGCAATTACGGCGAAATCCCATTCATTTCCCGGGAGGGAATATGAAGAGTCTGTTGCTTTTTGCAGAAAAGAAGGTATCCGGCAGATTGTATTTGATTCAGAGGAGCTGAATATTCCGGGATTTAAGGAAAATCCTGAAAACCGCTGTTACATCTGTAAACGTGGAATTTTTTCGAAAATCAGTGAAATTGCTGCCAGTCAGGGAATTGATATTGTCTGTGAAGGGAGTAATATGGATGATTTAGGAGATTACAGACCTGGACTTAAAGCTGTTTCTGAATTAGGAATCCAAAGTCCCTTACGGATGTGCGGGTTGTTCAAATCTGAAATCCGGGAGTTTTCAAAAATGCTTGGACTTGAGACATGGGATAAGCCGTCTTTTGCCTGTCTTGCCAGTCGTTTTCCTTATGGAGAAATGATATCGGCTGAAAAGCTTTCTATGGTAGAACAGGCAGAAAGCTATCTTCTTGCCAATGGGTTCGTGCAGGAAAGGGTGCGAATACACTCATCAGGTGATGGGACAAATGCCGGTTTTATGGCAAGAATTGAAGTGTTTCCTGAAGCTTTCCCTCTGATAATTTCATTAAGGGAACAACTGGTAGAAGAATTTAAAAAAATAGGTTTTAATTATGTGGCTCTTGACTTGCAGGGGTTCAGAAGTGGAAGCATGAATGAAATCTTAAAAAGCAATAATGAGTCTTGAAGAGTATTCTGATGGAATATGCAGAATGGCAATACATGATTACTGGAAAATATAAAGGGCTTTTTCTGCAAATTGTAATATAGATTTTTAATAGTATGTTAAACTGTTATTAATATCTATTGTGTTATTGATATTGTTACTGATGTATGGAAGAAAAATATATTGATTTAGGTTTTGCAAAAGTTGATTCTGATAGAAAGAGGCGGACTGGTTTCAGTGAGGTTGTTTTCTGTCATGGAAAAACGGATTCTCATCTTGTGGAAATAGTCCGGCAGATTTATGAATCTGACGGCGAATTTCTTGGAACAAGATGCAGTCCTGAGCAATACGGAATCTTGAAAAAGGCTTTTCCTGAGGTTGTTTATGACAATATTTCCCATATTGTGAAAATTGAAAAGCCAAAACAGAAATCCGGCTGCATTGCTGTATGTACTGCTGGAACTGCTGATATTCCTGTGGCGGAAGAAGCAGCCCTTACGGCGGAGTATTTCGGGGCAAATGTGGACCGCTTTTACGATGTTGGAGTTACAGGTTTGCATCGGCTTTTGTCAAAAATAGAGGAAATTCGTAAAGCTAACTGCATAATTACTGTAGCTGGTATGGAAGGTGCTTTGGCTAGTGTAATTGCAGGACTTGTAAGCGTTCCTGTAATTGCGGTTCCTACTTCAGTGGGATATGGTGCAAACCTGGGAGGGCTTTCGGCTCTCCTTACCATGATAAATTCGTGTGCTAATGGTATTTCCGTTGTGAATATCGATAATGGATATGGCGCCGGATATAATGCATCAATGATAAACCGTCTGGCACTAAAGCATGATTAAATCTGGAGGAATAAATGGATTTATACTTTGAATGCGCCTCTGGAATTTCTGGAGACATGACAGTTGCAGCACTTCTTGATTTAGGTGCTGATGTTGAGAAATTGAATTCTGTACTTGCATCTGTTCCTCTTGACGGTTTCAGGACTGAAATTACACGGGTAAATAAAGCTGGTATTGACTGTTGTGATTTTAATGTAATCCTGAATGAAGAGAATCATGACCACGATATGGAATGGCTTTTCGGACATGACCATCATTCTCATGAAGAACATGCGCATTCTCATGATGAACATCATTCTCATGAAGAACATCATTCTCATGAAGAACATGCGCATTCTCATGCCCACCGCGGCATGAATGAAATTGTCCAGATTATAAATGGTACTTCCATGACAGAAAATGCCAGAAGACTGGCATTGAAGGTCTTTGACGTAATTGCAGAAAGCGAAGCAAAGGCTCATGGAATTTCAAAGGAGCAGGTTCACTTCCATGAAGTGGGCGCGGTGGATTCCATTGTAGATGTAATTGCGTTTGCCGTATGTTATGATGACCTTAATCCGTCCCGGGTTTACATACCAAAAATTTTTGAAGGTAGTGGTACAGTTCGTTGCCAGCATGGAATCCTTCCTGTACCCGTTCCTGCCGTAATGAATATTGCTTCTGAATATGGACTTGTACTTTCTATGTCAGAAGACAAAGGGGAATTCATAACTCCTACCGGTGCAGCCTTTGCGGCTGCAATCCGTACGGATGAAAAACTTCCCGGTGGATGCAGGATTGTAAAAAGTGGATATGGAGCCGGAAAAAGAAATTATGAGCGTCCAAGCATCTTGCGGGTAATTCAGGTTGAAGTTGAAAGAAACTCTCCGGATGCTGATGAAATAATAAAGATTGAAACCAATATTGATGACTGTACCGGTGAAAATCTTGGTTTTGTAATGGATGAACTTTTTGAAAACGGTGCACGGGATGTTTATTATGTTCCATGTTATATGAAAAAGAACCGGCCGGCTTTCATTTTGAATGTAATCTGCGATGAAAAGCATATTGATGTAATGCAGAAAATAATTTTCAGGCAGACAACGACAATCGGTGTAAGGTTCCAGAAGATGCATCGTTCCATTTTAGAAAGGGAACTTGTTGATCTTGAGACTCCATTTGGTACGGTAAGGGCTAAATGCGTCTACATAGAAGAAAAGAAAAGATTTTATCCTGAATATGAATGCGTTGCAGAAATTGCAAGGAAAGAAAATCTTTCTTATAAATATGTATTTGAAAAAATTGCAGGAGCATTTCCTGCAGAGGAGAAATAATTATGGCATGTTTTACAGTTCCACTTGTTGAAGGACTTGCAGTTACAGCAGTCAGCCTGATTCTTGCAAACAGAAAGAAGAGTGCTGCAGACACTGTAAATGAATCTAAGGAATTAAAATCTATGGATAAGATTTCTGCAATCCGCAAAGATCTTGGTAACCTTCAGAGAATGCTTTTTGGCGGAAGTTTCCTTCTTGCCATTGAACATATTTATCATGGTGAAGTTACTTTTGTTCCACCTTTCCTTACGGCAATGCAGACGGCAGAAGAAATTCCAGTAATGCTTCATGAACTTGCTACTGTTGGTGTAGGAATGGCGGTCCTGACTACTGCTGTATGGGGTGCAGCAACATTTGTTTCAAAGCTTTTGAAAAAAGCAAAGTCATCCACTGGTACGACTGTAGCTGCTGTATGACAGTTGCAAAATAAAAGAGCAATAGGAGAATTTTATGTGCCTTATAATGACAATTATAGCGGCACTTGCTTTTAGTACCGCATATCTGTTCCAGAAAAAAGAAGGCATTGTTTCAAAACCTGTGTTTTCAACAATGCTTATGTTCTGGGCAGCTGCGGTAATGTGGTCTGTTGACGGAATTGCAAGTGTTCTTGAAGGTGAATGTTTCTTTGATATTTCAAAGGAAGATACTGTACTGGGAGTAATCATTGTAGCTGCTGGCCTTGCAGCATATGTTTTCTTCAGATTCCTTGAATCAAAAAAGAATTCTGTAAAGACAGTTTGATTGTACTTCTGACTGGAGAACGTATGAAAAAGATAATGATGATGATGACAATCCTGATGGGATTTTCAATGAGTCTTGTTCTTTCCTTGCTTGGAGTGGCCAGCAGTGGTCATTTTTCTGTTCCTGCATGGATATTTTCGTTCGGAATTTCCTTTCTGATTTCCCTGCTGATAGGTTTTATTGTTCCTGTAAAAAAGGTGTGCGATGCTGCATGCAATAAATGCGGAATCATTCCTGAATCATTTAAGGGAAATCTTATGAGCAGTGTTGTTTCAGACCTGATTTATACTCCGGTGATTACGGTTGCAATGGTTGTAATGATGGTCGGTGGAGCTGCAAAAAAGGCAATTGCCGCAGGTGCTCCTGCTGACAGGATTCCATCTGTAGCTCATGCCCTTGTTCCTTCAGTCATAATGAGTCTGATTGTAGGATATTTTGTAATCCTTATATTACAGCCGCTTTTCCTGAAGCTGCTTTTGAAAAATGCACCAAAAGGAAGGCCGGAAGAAAATCCAGAAGAAAGACAGTAAAAACAGATGTTTTAACCTTGTACTTACAGGGTTAAAACCCGCAGGCATTTCGAAAATTATTTTTAGAGATGCCCATATACACGCTGGATTTTGAAATAATCCAGCGTGCTGTTTTCAGCATTTGTTTACATTAAGTGCCCGTATTGCATTTAATATTGCTATTATCATTACACCTACATCAGCAAAAATTGCAAGCCACATGTTTGCAATTCCTGCCGCACCAAGAATAAGACATGCAAACTTGATTCCCAACGCAAATGTAATGTTCTGGGAAACTATTCCAAGGCATTTTCTGGAAATATTGATTGCTTTTGCAATTTTTTTTGGATTGTCATCCATAAGGACTACATCGGCAGCTTCGATGGCAGCATCGCTTCCTTTTGATCCCATGGCAATTCCAATGTCTGCCCGTGCCAGTACTGGTGCATCATTTACACCGTCACCGACAAATGCAAGTTTCCGTCCTTCTGAAAGGAGCTTTTCAACTTCTGTTACTTTATCACCGGGAAGGAGTTCGCTCCGTACAAAATCCAGCCCGAGTTTTTCTGCTACCTGATCTGCAACTTTTTGCGCATCTCCGGTAAGCATCACTGTTTTTTCTATTCCGGCTTTTTTTAATGCATCTATTGCAGGTTTGGACTCTTTTTTTATCTTGTCCGAAATTACTATGTGTCCGGCATATTCATCATTAATGGCAATATGGACAATCGTTCCTGTGCGGTGACAGTCCTTTGCATCTATTCCAAGCTGATTCATCAGTTTTATATTTCCAATGGCTATTTTGGAACCATCTACTTTTGCCGTAATTCCTTTTCCGCTATGTTCGGCAATTTCTGTGACCCGAGATCTGTCAATTTCCCTGCCATAGGCATTCTGGATGCTGAGGCTTATGGGATGACTAGAAGAACATTCCACATGGGCAGCCAGTTCAAGAAGCCGTGCTTCTTCAACTGGTGAATGGTGGATCGTATCAACTTCAAATACGCCTTCTGTCAATGTGCCGGTTTTGTCAAAAACTACAGTTTTTACCTTTGAAAGTGTCTCCAGGTAGTTTGAACCTTTTACCAGTATTCCTTCACGGCTGGCTCCTCCAATTCCTGCAAAGAAAGAAAGCGGGATGCTGATTACAAGGGCGCAAGGGCAGCTGATTACAAGGAAAGTAAGTGACCTGTAAATCCATTCATTCCAGCATGGCGAGGCATGTTGAAAGATCATTCTTGCCAATGGCGGGAACACAGCCAGTGCCAGTGCACTGTAACATACTGCCGGTGTGTAGATTTTTGCAAACTTTGCAATGAAATCTTCGGATTTTGATTTTCTTGAAGTTGAATTTTCTACCAACTCAAGTATTTTTGAAACTGTTGATTCCCCGAATGCCCTTGATGTCTTTACCTTGATTACGCCGGTAAGGTTGATGCACCCGCTTATTATTCCGTCACCAGGTTTTACATTCCGAGGAATGCTTTCACCGGTAAGTGCACTGGTGTTAAGGGTGGAAGTTCCTTCTTCTACCGTTCCATCTATCGGGACTTTTTCACCAGGCTGAATTATTATTATGCTGCCGGCTGCAACTTCATCCGGGCTGACCCGTTCAAGCTTTCCGTCTTTTTCGATATTTGCATAATCAGGCCTGATGTCCATAAGGGCACTGATGTTCTTCCTGCTTTTTCCAACGGCAATTCCTTGAAAAAGTTCACCAATCTGGTAGAAAAGCATTACGGCAATTGCTTCAACATAGTCACCGCTTTTTGTGTAGATTGCCAGGGCGAATGCTCCGGCAGTTGCTGCTGTCATAAGGAAATTTTCATCAAAAAACTGGCGGTTCAGGATTCCTGTAAATGCCTTTTTTACTATGCCGCCACCGATGATTATATATACTGCAACATAAAGGATAAGTTTTGGAATTCCGTAGAAGAAACCTTCAAAAGAGGTGCCGTTGATTTTTACAGTTTTTGAAATTATTCCAAGAATGATTAATGAAACCGAAGTTGCAATTATGTGCCGGAGCATTTTTTTCTGTTTTTTTGTCATGTATGTTCCTTGAATGGTGGGAAGGGGGTGCTCCGGCAGGCGGAGCACATGATAAAATCAGAGAAT
Organism: Treponema sp.; assembly: GCA_045616425.1. Lineage (GTDB taxonomy): Bacteria > Spirochaetota > Spirochaetia > Treponematales > Treponemataceae > Treponema_D. The sequence continues at coordinate 10,228 of JAZLGS010000052.1, read as the reverse complement.
GATTTTGTATCAGAACTCAATTTCGCAGTCAGGTTCTACTTTACGGCAGGCTTTAAGGACTTCCTTCATGACGGCTTTTTCATCGGCACCGTCTGCAAACACTACATCCATTTTCAACGCCATGAAGTTTACAGTTGCATCTGCTACTCCGGCTGTCTTTTTTGCGGCGTCTTCCATTTTGTTCGCACAGTTTGCACAGTCTACTTCAATCTTGTATGTTTTTTTCATTTCATAACCTCCGAAAGTTTTGCTAACATTTAAGCAACTGTTTAATCTTTATGCTAAGACTATACAGCCAGAAGTTTGAAAATACAAGTTTTTTTCAGAAACTATTGCTTTTTGGAACAAAACTATTTCTGATTGGGATTAGCTGGACAGTCCGTTTACTTAAGGAATGTGAAAACTGACCTGTCACCGGCAAAGTGGAGGCATCCTGCAAAAATGAAAGTGTTTCCGCCTTCATTAAGCCATTTCTTTATTTTTGCTGCCCACTTTTTATTCCTTTCGTCATTCATCATCTTATTTTTTTCATCTGTTGCTTTCTGCATTGAAGGATCCTTTGCTGTCCGGGATTCTTCATAGAGCTGGGCGATTTTCTGAATGTCATCTTCCAGATAGGCATTGTAGAGTTCATCAATCTGCTCTTTGAAATCTCCGTCCCCGAAAGCTGAATCGAGGATTTCCTTAAGCCAGTAAATCTGATCGTTATAGGAACCGGCTGACAGAATATCCAGTTGTGTTTCAATATCATCAAGTCCTGTCCATTTTTTTCCGGCAAGTTTTGCAGTATTTATAAGCTGGTTGTCAAGACCGTATTCCGGATTGTAACCTGCCTTCTGCATCATGACCTGATTTATGACCAGCTGCAGTACCCAAGGTTCGAAAAGTGCAAGTGGTGCGGCATTTTGCCCCATAAGTTCCTTTACGGTTTCCTGCTGCTCAGGTTCCAGATATTTCATTACGTTTCTGCCGTCTGCCCGCAGGTAACTGCCTTTGATTTTCAGCTGTATTTCCTGTTCCAATATAGCCATGTCACTGCTTGAAATTTCGGCGGCAATCCTGTCTGCCATTGTGAATGCATCCGCTATTTCATCTGGCAGCGGATAAAGCCGCTGGTCACCGATGTGTATGGTTCCAAGAATGTAAACTGCTGAAGGATTTCCTTTTTTATCCGTTCCTTCTATTTTCCAGAACATACGCCCGGCCTGCTTTTCAGGTTCACAAAGTGACGATGTGGTTTTGCATGATGCAGATACAAAAATAAATAATGCGGCGGCAATGACTGTCAGAATGTTTTTTAATTTTATCTTCATGATTTTTCCTTTTTTTATGACAGGATGATTGTTTTCTAAAAATCTACAGCATATAACGTTATTGTGCAATGATGGATTTCGACGGAAAAAAAACGGGAAGGAAGGCAGCGACTGACAAAAACACTCGCATGGCGGAACGATAGTTTCCTTGCTGACTTGCGCGTGTAGAGACGCTGGCAAGCGGTTTTTGTAGTTGCGGACTGTCTGGCAGTATTTCTTTAAGTTTTATTTAGATTCTGTCCGTAAGGGGATAATCTCGTAAAACATAAAACAATGGCTATGTCCGTAAAAAGTGTTATCTCCGCAGCCTTCGAAGCCCAGCTTCTCGGAGACTCGCTGAAATTGCTTCCGCAATTTTCCGGCGTTGCCGTCGCTCCCTTCCGCCTTCATCAGCATAGAGTATAGTTTCCTTCCAGTGCATCGATACGTCGAGATTCCTCATTATCCAGCAACAACACTATAGACGGACATAGCCTAGATTATTTCTATCTGACAATAGTTCAGATGATGGAAGACGCTAAAAAAACTCCAGAGGAACTGAAAAGGGAACGGGAGATAGTGTTCTGGACTAATAAGTTCTAAAATCAAAGCAGATCTGAAAAACTCAATCTTTGTTGATGTAAAAAGGTCTGGCGGTGTATAATTGTCCTTATGCCGGATTCGCCTCATGAACATGACGAGTACTTTAAACTCGATTTTATAAAAGATGAAATTTCTAATGACGGGATGTTCCAGACTGTGGCCCAGAATTTTTCCCTGCTGTCTGATTCAACCCGCCTTAAGATTTTCTGGCTTCTTTGTCATACAAAGGAGTGTGTCATTAATATTTCCCACATCATGAAAATGACAATGCCGGCCGTTTCCCATCATCTGCGGGTTTTAAAAGAGTCAGGACTTATTGAAAGTTACCGCGATGGAAAAGAAGTTTTTTATACTGCATCCCGGAATCCTGGGAATAGTGTGCTTCATGAAATGATGGAAAAACTCATGGAAATTTCCTGTCCTGATTTTAATTCCAGTCACGAAAAAATAAATGAAAACAGCCGGTTCCTTGACAATCAGGTTGAGGTGATAAAAAAAATTCATGACCGTCTGACGGAAAATCTTTCCAGACGCATTACGATAGAAGAACTGGCAAAGGAATTCTACATGAATCCTACGACGCTGAAAACCGTATTTAAAGATGTGTACGGCACTTCTGTTGCGGCACACATAAAGGAACACCGGATGGAACGGGCTGCGGAACTGCTGGGAGCAACGGAGATGAGCATAAATGAAATTGCGTACCAGGTGGGCTACGTAAGCCAGAGTAAATTTTCAGCCGCCTTTAAAGAATCTTATTCCATGACTCCGGTGGAATACAGGAAGCAGCGTCATTAATGGCATTTCCGGAATGCTCTGTTTTTAAGGCTGAACTTCGTAGTCACCGAAAATGAATTCTGCTTCTTCTGCAAACTCTTTTGTAATGCTGTGATAGTTCAGTGCAAATATTCCTGCAAAAATCAACGTCACGCACATGATTAATGCAAGCGGAAAAATTTCTTTCTTTACTGCCACCACTATAATTAAACATGCAATAATCTGGAGAAGTGGCATATGGCGGATGTTCGATTTAAATATAAGCCTGCATCCTTTTTCTGTTTCCTGAATTTCAGCTGTAAGTTTTATGAATTCATCAAATCTGCTAGTGTAAAAATTCAATCCCAGGTGATAGATTCCGTCTTGAAAAATTCCATTGAAAGGTTTATCCGGATCTTCTTCCAAAAGGCCATCCCTGTTCTGGATGTTGTCCAAAAGAATTTTCGCTGCCTCATTCTTTGCAAGCCGGGTTTCAAAAATATATCTGTATTCATATTCAAATCTGGACGGATAAATTTTTTCCATTTATTTATGATTATATTCAATGCAGCTTTGTCCGTAAACAGAAGATACTCAAAATTTATTTGACTTTTAGATTTTCTGGGATTAACATAATCGATACACGATTTTTTATTTATGTGCGATTAAAGTACCGCTTGAACAATGCGGCATTTTTATAGGAGGAAAGGTGTGAAGAAAATTATTTTTACTGCAGTGCTGGCGGGGGTTGCGCTTGCGCTGACAGGTTGCGGAAAAAAGACTGTGGCTCAGGGAGCTGCAAAACATAAACTTGATGTCGGTACCGCTTTCGCAAGTGATATTTTTGATCCGGAAGGACAGAAACGCATTAAGGAATTTTCAAATCTGATTGTTGCTGAAAATTCAATGAAGTGGGCGAATCTGCGTCCGAATGCAAAATTCTGGAACTGGAGCGACATTGACAATGCAATGAAATTTGCAGAAGAAAACAAAATCAGTGTAAAGTGGCATACGCTTTTCTGGCATCAGCAGAATCCAGGGTTCCTTTCAAACATGAAGACTGAAGCTGATGCAATCAGGATGATGGATGAACATATTGAAACAATCATGCAGCGTTATAAAGGCCGCATAAAATATTATGATGTTGTAAATGAAATGTTCAACGAAGACGGAACTTTCAGAAAGACACTCTGGTACAATATCCTTGGAGAAAGTTATATTGAACATGCGCTGACGGTTGCAAGGGCTGTTGATCCTGATACAAAACTTTATCTGAATGAATACAACAACGAAGCTTTGGGACATCCAAAGGCAGATGCCATGTATGAATATGTAAAGCACCTTAAGGAAAACGGTGTCCCGGTTGATGGTGTGGGAATGCAGCTCCATCTTGCAACAGACCTTCCTTTTGATGCCGATGCAATCCGTGCAAACATCCGCCGTTATGCAGAAATCGGTGTGGATATTTCTTTCAGCGAAATTGACGTAAGGCTTCCAGAAAGCAAATTCAACGATCCTGCAGAAATCCAGAAACAGTCTGACATTTATACGACACTTATGGAAATTGCCCTGACAGAACCGAATGTAAAAAGCTACATTGTGTGGGGACTTTATGACAAGACAAACTGGGTCCCTGCCACATTCCCGTCTTACGGAAATGCCTGCCTTTATGACAAAGACTACAATCAGAAACCGGTTTACAAGGCATTGGAAAAAATGCTTCAATAACAAAAGTCTGGATGCCGGGTTTTGAAGCTTTGTCATTTCCGAATAGTCAGGTGTCATCCCGACGTTGAACCCGTCATTCAGGAGTTGAGCCTGTCATCCCGGACTAGGTTCGGGATTTTGAATGGATGCTGAAATGAATCCGGCATGACAAACAGAATCTGTCACCCTGAAGTCATTTCAGGAGCTGCATGACAAAACGAACCGCATTTTCCGCGGTAACGCAGATTTTTTTAGCAACACTTTTTACAGACATAGCTGTTATTAAAACTGCATTGCAAGCGACATTAAGCAGCCGGCTTTTGCTCCACATGCCAGTACTTCATCCAGATTCCGTGGAGTAATTCCGCCGATTGCATAGACAGGAATACTGACCGCCTGACACACTGAATTTAAAAAATCAAGACCACGGCCCGGCAGTCCTTTCTTGCAGTCAGTTTCAAAAATGTGGCCGGCTGTTATATAGTTGGCTCCATTTTTTTCAGCGAGGATGGCATCTTCAACGGAATGAACGGAAGTTCCTTTTTCCGTGAAGCAATCCAGCTTTCCAGCATTTTCCAGAAATACCGGAAAGGGCAGGTGTATTGATTCCTGATGCAGTGCCTGAGCCGTCCGGAAAAAATTATGAAGAATCAGCTTCTTCTTGTGGCAGCCGCATATTTCAATTACCCTCTGTGCAAGAATCCTGTAATCATTTTCAGAAAGATCTTTTTCACGGAGAATGATTGCTTCAATTTCTGTCTGGCAGAGAAGTTCAATCCTTTCAAAAAAACTTCCCTGACAAAGGTTTCTGTTGGTAACTGCAATAAGATTCTTAAACATAAATATAATCGTTTAATACAGGCTGTAATCCCTGCCTGCGGATTGCGTCATAAATTTCGGTAAAGCTGCGGCTGTCTGCAATTTCGAACTGTTCATCGCCTGCATCTCCGTCCTCTGTCTTTCCGTTGTATTTTTCATCGTGGTCACCGATTCCTGTTGATACACCGGCAGAAATTTTCGTGGCCGCAATGTTTATGATTCCATCCCTGAACCTTGCATCCTCCCTTGAGGAAACCGTAATTCCTGCGAACGGAAGGAAAATCCTGTATGCGCACAGAATCTGGCACAGCTGTTTTTCGTGTACGTCCTTGGGATTGATTTTGTCATTATTTACAATTGGTCGTAAGCGGGGACATGAAAGTGACATTTCCGCATGAGGATATTTCCGTTGCAGAAAGTGAACATGCAGTCCTGTTGCCAGTGCATCTTTCCTAAAGTCATCAAGTCCCAGCAGTGCTGAAAAACCTACGCCACGCATTCCGCCTTTAAGGGCGCGTTCCTGGGCTTCAAAACGGTAAGGCCAGACACGTTTGTGTCCCATAAGGTGAAGTGTTTCGTATTTGTCAGGATTGTAAGTTTCCTGAAAGACCGTAATGTAGTCTGCGCCACATTCATGAAGGTATTTATATTCATCAGTATTTACAGGATAAATTTCCAGTCCCACATTCCTGAAATATTTCCGTGCAAGTTTACATGCTTCACCAATGTATTCCACATTGCTCATACTCCGGCTTTCTCCCGTGAGCATGAGGATTTCTTCAATCCCGCTTTTTGCAATGACCTGCATTTCCTTTTCAATTTCTTCCGTCGACAGTTTCTTCCGCTGGATTTTGTTGTAGCAGTTGAATCCACAGTAAACGCAATAATTTTCGCAATAGTTTGCAATGTAAAGCGGCGTAAAAAGATAAACACATTTACCAAAATGCCGTCGGGTTTCATCCTGTGCCCGTAAAGCCATCTGTTCAAGGAATGGAAAAGCAGCCGGCGAAAGAAGTGCCTTAAAATCTTCCATTGTACAGATATCGTGGGCAAGGGCATTTTTTACATCTGCTTCCGTGTAGATATTCTCATCATAGGATTTTACGTTTCCCATGACTTTCTCCATTACATCAGATTCAATCTGTTCCATGCCTTCCATATACGCCATGTGGTCAGTGCGGCAGGAAGGATCATTTTCAAGCTGATATTTCTTTTTCCGGGCTTCTTCGCTTAAATCCGGCCGTTCAATTAAATATTCCTGTTCCATTTTATCTTAAGAATCCTGTAAGCGGATCAGAAGCACTGGCTCCGCTTTCGATGACTCTTCCCATTCCGGAAAGATATGCACTGCGTCCAGCTTCAATCGCATTTTTGAAGGCTTCCGCCATAAGTGGAATGTTTCCTGCAGTTGCAATTGCCGTATTTGCCATGATTGCAGCAGCTCCCATTTCCATTGCTTCACAGGCCTGGGACGGTTTTCCAATTCCTGCATCCACAATTACAGGAAGGTCAATTTCGTTTATGAGGATCTGTATGAATGCCTTTGCACTAAGTCCCTTGTTGGAACCGATTGGAGAAGCCAGTGGCATTACACATGCGGCTCCGGCATTTACAAGGTCACGGGCTGCGTTAAGGTCCGGAAACATGTAAGGCATTACCACAAATCCTTCTTTTGCAAGGCGTTCAGTTGCCTTGATTGTCTCGTAATTGTCCGGAAGCAGATATTTTGTATCATGCATTATTTCAATTTTTACAAAATCACCGCAACCCATTTCCCGGGCGAGAAGGGCAATGCGTACTGCTTCGTCTGCATTTCTTGCACCTGATGTATTCGGGAGCAGGGTAACGCCTTTTGGAATAAAGTCAAGGATGTTTTCACTTTCCTTTGTATTTGCCCGTCTTAATGCAAGGGTGATGATTTCGGCCCCGGCATTTTCTACTGCAGCCTTAATCAGGTTAAGGTTGTATTTTCCGGAACCAAGAATGAACCTTGATTTGAATTCGTGGTTTCCAAGTTTCCATGTATCATTTCTTTCCATAAATAATCCTCATCGCATTTTCAAAGTTGTCTCTAAATATTACAATTTTCAGAGACTCCATTAATCTTCATTATGCCCCGGTTTTTTTGCAATCAACCTGACAACCAGATTTGCCTGATGTGCGGCACATATGGTTACCCGTGGAGCCATGAGTCCCATTCCCGGACGTGCCCCATTTACCATGTCACCGCAGACAAAGAAATTTTCCCCCACCTGCTTTGTGACAATCAGGTTGCTGTCTTCGTATCCTGCCATTCCTGATGCAGAGATAAGTATTTTGTCAGGCATTCCGCTGAGTACGGTTTCTGCCAGCATTACCTTTGCATCTGTTTTGTCAAATGCCTCACAGATTATCGCGTCACCGGCAAAGAGACTGTGGCAGTTTCCTTCATCTACCTCGACATCATCTGTCGTGACCTTGATATAAGGATTTATCTGCGAAAGCAGCTGCTTCATGGCTTCTGTTTTTTTCATTCCAAGATGGGAAATGAAATACTGCTGCCGGTTCAGGTTGCTGGGTTCTACCACATCAAAATCAATAAGATGGAGGTGGCCGACACCTATACGGGCAAGCATTACTGCAATGTTTGAACCAAGACCACCAAGACCGGCAACCGCTACATGTGCCTCCTTTAATTTTTTGTGCAGTCCCGGTGTGTGCCTTGCAGCCATCATGCTTTCCAGTTCATCTTCCGGTGGAAAAGTGCCCTTTGTAATGTAACTTACATTGATTCCTTCGTGCAGATCCATGTCGGCATCTGTCTGGAATCCGTCTACAATCCAGATTGTATCAGTCTGCTTTTCCGGCGGAACCAGCTGCTTTCCATAAATTTCATTTTTTAACGGACTGAGTCTGTTGCAGGATGTTCCGTATTTTTTTCCGTTAAGATTTATTTCCATAATCAGCCGCCACCTACAAAACGGACTACTTCTACTTTGTCACCATCTGACAGTTTTGTTTCAGGCCAGCTGCGTCTTGTAACAATGGAACCATTTATTTCCACTGCAAGCATTTTGTCCTGGAAACCGTTTTCTGCAAGAAGTTCCGTTACGGTTTTTCCGGCGGCACCTTCCAACTGTTCCCCATTCAGAATTATCATGAATACTCCCAAAAAAACACCGTGTTAGCGGCAACGCAGGAGGCATTGTATTAAAGTTTGCGAATGCAACTCATGAACAAACAGTAGTGATAAAAATTACATGAACGTAATTTTTATCGCACCTCCCAAAAAAAAAGGATATGCCTGTATTGACATATCCGTAAAAATCAGATTCATCCCTACGTTGGCATTACCCAAATCAGGTTATGGGTCGGAACGCAAAGTTCCCTCTCAGCCGGTCTGCCAGCTCCCCTGAACATACTATAGTTCTGAATCAATTTTTTTTCAATAGAAGATTTTTACAAAGAAATCCCGGGTGGAAAAAGTCACGTTTTTTACCAGGCTATGTCCGTAAAAAGTGTTGCTCCCTACCGCCTTCGAAGCATAGAGTAGAAGTGCTTCTGTCAGAACATCAATACCTCGAGATTCCTCATTAATCAGCAACACTATGGCCGGACATAGCCTTTTACTAACGAGAATAATTTTCGAAAAAAATTACAAAAAACGGTTGATGGTATCGGGAAAAATCGCATAAAATATTGCGCTTCTCAAATTGCTGCCGTATATCATTTTTTTAGAAAATCCCCGTTATAAAATTCTACTGCATTCCTATAGTTTCATATTTCAATTTATGGTATAGTACAGAAAAAGAATATGAGGAGAATGCTGTATATAAGACTTTGCAAAGTCTTTTGGCTGTATTTCTTATTTTAAGGAGCAATAACGTGAAACTTTGGGAAAAGGGTGCATACCTTTCTAATGGAAAATTAACTGACAATCTGGCAGGTGCTAATCCAGCTGATGCTGCCAAGAAGACAATTGCTTATTCAATTTTGCAGAAACACAACACATCTGGTGATGCTGCAAAATTAAAAATCAAGTTTGACAAAATCACTTCTCACGATATTACTTATGTCGGAATTATCCAGACAGCTCGTGCTTCAGGATTGGAAAAATTCCCTCTTCCTTATGTTCTCACAAACTGCCACAACTCTCTTTGTGCTGTAGGTGGAACAATCAATGAAGATGACCACATGTTCGGTCTTACATGTGCTCAGAAATATGGCGGAATTTACGTTCCTCCTCATCAGGCTGTAATCCATCAGTTTGCCCGCGAAATGCTTGCAAAATGTGGCGACATGATTTTGGGTTCTGACTCTCACACCCGCTATGGTGCTCTTGGTACAATGGCTATTGGTGAAGGCGGTGGAGAACTTGCAAAACAGCTTTTGAACAAAACTTACGATGTTGCTTATCCTGGAGTTGTTGCAATTTATTTGACTGGTGAACCAGTTCCAGGTGTTGGTCCTCAGGACGTTGCATTGGCAATCATCAAGGCTGTATTTGATAACGGCTATGTAAAAAACAAGGTAATGGAATTTGTAGGACCTGGTGTTGAAAACTTGTCTAGCGATTTCCGTATTGGCGTTGATGTAATGACTACAGAAACAACTTGTCTGTCTTCTATCTGGCGTACTGATGACAAAATCCGCGAATTCTATGCAATCCACGGTCGTGAAGGGGATTATGCTGAACTTAATCCTGCAGACGGTGCTTACTACGACGGCGCAATTGAACTTGACTTGAGCGAAATCCGTCCAATGATTGCAATGCCATTCCATCCTTCTTGTGCTTATACAATTGAAGAGGTAAATGCTAACTTGATGGATGTTCTTGCTGAAACTGAAAAACGTGCAAAGGTTTCTTTTGGTGATAAAGTAAACTTCAGCCTTAAAGAAAAAGTAATCGACGGAAAACTTTACGTTGATCAGGGTGTTATTGCTGGTTGTGCCGGTGGTGGATTTGAAAATATCTGTGCAGCAGCTGATATTCTTAAAGGTAAAGATACTGGAAACGGTAAGTTCCTTTTGAATGTTTATCCTGCTTCTATGCCAGTTTATGCTGAACTTAT
>JAZLGS010000051.1:0-25116 GCA_045616425.1 Treponema sp. | reverse complement strand
CTTTTTTAAGCAAAAACCATCAAGAAGTTAAAGCAGGCAGCAAGGATTAGTTATCTTTGAGCTCCCTACATGGCGGCCTTTGGAAACAAAGAGCTATGCCCGATGATAGACAGAAAGAACTTTGGCGAATCCATTGACCTTACGGGATGAACATGTTCATTATCCAAGAATATAAGAGTTGGTAAATTGCCGAATTATCTTTCCTGCTTTTTTTTCTTGACAGGAGACACAACATATAAGGGAGCGACATTGCAACTTGTTGCACCGGAGGGGCAGCGTGCTTTACACGCAGGCGCATTTTCCACGGTAACGCAGCTTTTTTTAGCAACACTTTTTACGGACATAGCCTTTTTTTTGGACAAAATCTGATATTGCCCTATAATATATAGCAGAGGCAGATTTATGACACAAAAAAACAATGATGAAAACCGTAAAAACTTTTTTGCCGCAGTGGAGAATGCAGACAGCCAGATGAAGAGCATCCTGTATGAATATGTAAACGGCGGCTATCTGAAGAACATTGCCTTGATACTTTCTTATCTCAAAAAAAAATCCGTAGGGACAGAATCCATCCTTTCAGGATTCACAGATGACCAGAAAAAGAAAATTGAAAATTTTATGGAAACTGAAACAGATGAAGGTAAAAGACTTTCTGCCACCGCCGCAGTCATCAATAATGATTCCTCTGCCTGTGATGAAGCAGTCCAGAATGCATTAAAGCTGCATCATTCTGTAGATTCAAAAGTGTATGCAGAAACTATAGAAAAACTGATGGAGTCAAATCCGCTGCTTGGAATCATCCTTAATAAAAACAGTTTCATTTTTGAAGACCTGGTTTATCTTGATGACCGTGCAATCCAGAAAGTCCTGCGGGAAACAGAGTCTCAGGTTCTTGCAAGGGCCATGAAAAATACTACACAGGATGTAATTGATAAAATCACCAAGAATATGTCGCGGCGGGCAGCTTCGATGATTCTTGAAGATATGGAGTTCATGGGGCCGGTGCGCATTTCTGATGTGGAAGAATCACAGGAACAGATAATCAGGATAGTAAAGGAACTTATTGAAAAAGGCGAAGCAATCATGCCTGGTACCTGCGAACTGGTGTAGTGGAAGCTGATTTTTCCAGATTTTTTTGCAGGAGTGTTTTATGAAACATGAGTTAAAATGTGGAATCCAACGGGTTGTGTTTTACAGGAATTTTGAAACCGGAATTTTTGAACAGCTTGAGGAATCAGAAAATAAAAAAGAAAGATTCATTCTTGTTGACTGTATTGAACCGGAGCGATATGTCTGGAAAGCCGGACAGAAAAAATGGAATCCGATTCACGATGATGAAATTGAAAATGACTCTTTCAGGAACATCGCTGTATATCCGTCATTAGCTGTTCCTTATGCTGGCAGTCCGGCCCGTAAAAAAGTAAACTGGCAGAACTGTGTAGAAACTCCTGCAGCAGGTTTTATGGACGGAATAGGAAACGACCTGGCTCTGGCTTACAAGTTATATTTCATAAAAAAAAATTCCGTTAAGCGTGCACTTTTTGAAGTTGACGGTTCAGGCCTGAAAAAATCAGTTTACAAATACATTCTGAAATTTGACTGGGAAAAAAAAATATGCGTTTTTGAAGAATATTTTACTTTTACAGAACCTGCTGTTGAATATTCAAAAACAAATGCCCTTCAGAAAGGCAGGCGGTTCAGGTCGTATGCGTTTTCAAATGGAAAGAATTACGGAGCTTCCGGATGGGATAAAACTGCGGTGACTGTTCCGGAAAAAATATTTTCCCTGTTTCAGGAAAATTTCTTTAAGCTCCGTAATGTATATGCAGGCCGTGAACTTTCAACATCAACAGAGCTAAAAGGATTCACTTTGCTGGATGCATTGTGCAGGTATCCTTATGACCCGAATCTTTATGTAGTCATGTCGTCGTATTTTTCCCGTGACATAAAAGTTGAACGCAATAATCCTGAATGTTACAAACAGTTCTGCCGTGGTCTCGGTATAGATGATTTCAGAAAACTGCGCATTGATTATATAAAAAATCCCATGGTGATGTTCGCATATAAAAAACTCGTTGAATGCGGTTTTACGGATGTAAATCTGATGATGCGGATTCTGGAATCTGAAATGTGTCCCATCCTTTATAAAAATGAAGATTTTTATAATGAGGATGAACCAGATGACGATGTTACATTTTTCATAAAGGAGCTGGTCCGCCGCCGTGGAGAAAAATCTGCATGTACTTTGCTTTTGAAATTCATTCCCGGCTGGGAACTTGAAGATTCCCTGCGCATGTTTAAAAATTACAGGAAGGATATTGGAGAAGATGTTGTAAATAAAATCATGCACGAAGGATTTACAGAATATAATCATGATGTGCTTTCGGAACTTTCACAGGTTCTTGAAAATGATTATATTGCCTTTGAGTATGATGAAGATGAAAAAAACTATGAATGGAAATATGACGGATATGAATTCAAACTGCCAAAGGATTCTGCTGAACTTATTTATGTCGGCGTAAAGATGCACAATTGTGTCGCAAGTTACGCCCGTGAAGTTTCTGAAAGAAGGTCGCTGGTCATATATGCGGAAAAAGAAGGACGCTGCCGGATCTGCATTGAACTGAATCAGAAAGAAGTTGTCCAGGCATTAGGGCTGAGAAATGCAAAGCTGGCGGATAAGGATCTTGATGTGTTTGAAAAATGGATGCAGAGGAATGCACTTACGTATGTTAGCCGTTGACATATGAAAAAGGTGACTGAGTCTGTAAAATTGAATGCATGAAATATGGAGGTTCATGTTGAAACTGTTGAAGCTTATTTTGATTGGTGCAATTTGTTATGGCGGCTACTGCTGGTACAGGAATGGCGGTACTATTGATGATATTGACAGTATGATATCATCCAATGCCGTCAGTGCGGAAGTTGCTTCTACATTTAAGAAAAACAAAGACAGGGCAATTGCCTTAGGAAAAAATATTTACCAGAAAGGTGTTGAACATATTAATTCAAACCAGAAACTGAAATCTGCGGTTGACACTGTCCAGAAGCATTCAAAAAAAGTTTTCAGGATTGGAAAAAACGTCCTGACGGATATAGCAGATAAGGCCGGTATAGATTTAAATCTGGAACCAAAAAAGCCTGCGGCTCCAAAAGCAATTGTTGCATCTGCTTCCATTGATGACGCCAGCAGGACAGAAGGCGTACAGCTGGATTTTGAACAGTATTCCATTGCCGATGCTTCATCCTTAAGGCAGGCATTTATTTCATCCGGCATGAAGTTCCGGGGGACTCCCTATATCCTTGGCTGTACGGATCCGGAAGTCGGACTTGACTGCAGTTCCTTTACCCAGCTGGCTGCAAAAAATGGAACCGGCGTAAATCTTCCCCGCACCGCAAACCAGCAGTACTATGCAACGGAAAGTATTCCTGAATCCCAGCGTGAACCTGGCGACCTTGTATTTTTCAAATCTTTTCCATTTGGAAAAGTAACGCATGTAGGAATTTATCTTGGCCGCTATCCGGGAGAAGGCCCCTTACATGGCAGGGAGTTGTTCATCAACTGTCAGAGTAAGGGAAAGGAAACAGGTGTAGTAGTCGGTGCTCTGGACAGTTCGTATTGGCGCAGGACATATTTTGCATCCGGCCGCTTCTTGCCGTCAACAACAGTGAGTGAATGAAGCACTTGTGTTGGTTATGTTCATCTATAGTGATGCTGATTGGTAGGAGGAAAAATGTTTCAATTTGATGATTCGCTTGAAGCTGCAAAGAAATATGAATTGCAGATGCTATTTTGTGATGACGGATGTGCCCGGTTTATTGGAATGGCAAAACGGGATGACGGAAAATATGTTTTTGTCCGTTCAGACGGAAGGACATTCCGGCAGATAATAAATGAAAGTTTCGATCAGATTAAAATATTCAATGGTGTGCATGGATATGCATTTATTGTCGTAAAGCGTCATGGACAATGGAAAGTATACCGCTATTATACTTCCTTTGATCCTGTGGATGAAAATGTAAGGCTGCAGCTTGGCCGGAAATTAAAGGAAATCCGGCACCGTTATCCTGCAATGGAAGCCGCCGTGGATGCATGTGTGCCTGATGTTGACCGTCATCATTTTAATATGGACATGGAATGGAATGCGGCAGGATGGCTTGAGGAATTTAAAAAAGCTTCCGAAAGGAAAAGCAGCAAAGACCTTCATGCATTGCGGACCGAAGTTTACCTTTCTACACGCAGCCTGCTTTATTCATATACTGTGAATGGAATCCGTATTAATCTCGATGAACCTGATGAAAGTATTTTATATGATTCAGAAATAAAACTGGAACCGGCAGCAGAAATTTTTGATACAGCTTATTCAGTGGAAAATGAAGACTGCCTGAAAACTGCAATGCGGCTGCGGGATGAAAATCCAATCGTATTGAATATGGCAAGCCGTCATGTGCCTGGTGGTGGAGTCGAAGGCGGAGCTGGTGCGCAGGAAGAATCGTTGTGCCGTTCATCAAATTATACTGCAACCTTATACAGGCAGTGGAAAAATTATCCGCTGGACCGGAATTCCGGAGCCGTATATTCATCTAATGTAACCGTATTCCGTGGTACAGAATCAGAAGGTTATCCGCTTTTGGAGAATCCTTTTAAGATAAATTTCGTTGCCGTTGCAGCATTGCGGAATCCGGAACTTGTAGATGGAAAATATATTTCCGCTGACAAGGAAATGACGCTGAATAAAATCCGCACCATATTGAATGTGGCTGCATTGCATGGACATAAGACACTGATTCTGAGTGCATTCGGTTGCGGGGCTTTTCATAATCCTCCGTCAGAAATGGCTTTGCTTTTTAAGCAGGAATTGGAAAGCAGTATGTATAAAGGCCGTTTTAAGAAAGTGGTTTTTGCAATCAAAGCTGACCATAATGATTTACTGGATAAAAATTTCAATTCATTCAAAAAATGTTTTGAATCGTAGATTTGTAAATGTGGGGTAAAAGTTCTTCTCAGATGAAGTGGCTGCAAAATTGGAAACCTTTATTGGAGGTTGAATGGAAAATCTGGAAAATATAATAATCGAACTTTATAAAATTTCAATTACGGCAAAAGAAGAAGGTTTCCTTGCCTTTTACGGAGTATGCGGAGATTATTTTAAATCAGTTTCGGAGGAAGAAATCCATTTATTCGGTTCCACGCTTCTGGAGGTAATGGCTGATGGTGAATATGATGAAGCTGTAAGGGCATTTGGAAATTCTTATATCAGCCAGAGTTCCCTGAAAGGAAACGACAGGTTGTGCCTTACACTCATTCTTGAAGGGCTGCTCCTTATCCGCCGGAACAGCGATGAATATTTTTCTGAAGACACGTTCAAGAAACTTCTTTTCCTTACAGGATATGAAAATTCAAGGAAACTTTCAAAATCACTTTTCTTTGAAGATATTAAAATATGTGAACCATATTTTAAATCCCAGATCCGGCTGGGGAATGTGGAAAAGAAAGAGCCTGGCTGCACCGTTTCTTTTGGTGACCTGCTTAAACATGATGATGCCACATTAAAGAATGTGTTCAGTTCCTTTACTGTAAACGAAATTGCATTTGTCCTGAAAATCTGTACCAATGATGAAGCAGAACGGATTTTTGCAGTCCTTCCGGAACTGGTTGCTTCAACTATAAAACACCAGATGCAGATGACAGGGCCTGTCCGTATTAAGGAATGCCAGCTGGCTCAAAAGAAAATGTGCCGGAAAATAGAAACCCTTCTGAAATAAAATCGGGATGACAGACTGAATTTGTCGTGTGAAAAAAAATCCCGAAACAAGTCCGGGATGACATACTCAACTCAGGGCGGATGTTTGAGCATTCGGAAATGTCAAGGTTTTGAAACTTGACATATGCCCTGATAAAATGTTTTAGCAATTTTTTTATACGCGGCTTTTTGGAATTTGAAAATTGACGGTTCACACTTTGGAAACTATAATTATTTCATGCCACAGAAATCTCAAAGAATAGATGTAATAGTCCAGACAAACCGCATTATAGAAATGTTCAGCCGTGCCCAGGGAGCCTCTGTAAAAGAAGTCTGCCGCGAACTTGAAATAAATGAACGGACTTTCTACAGGCGGATTGACGATCTTGAAAAAATGGATATTCCTCTTTTTACAAAGGCTGACCCGGATGCTGCTACAAGCGGAAAGCGCTGGTATGTTCAGGAAGGTTATCAGAATGAAGTGCGTCTTTTCCTGACTCCGGCAGAAAAAATGCTTCTCCGCCAGCTGGTGTATAAAGCTTCCCCGGGAAATCAGATTGAAAAATCCCTTTCAGAAAAAATAAACGAAGCAGTTCTTCATGATGCAAATTCTGTCAATTTTGCGATTACAGAAAACCAGCTTGAACAGAAAGAAGTCATAAAGGATGAAGACAATTTCAGGAAAATCTCAAAAGCAATTGAATTGAAGAAGCGCATTAATTTTGGCGGAATCAATTCTTCCTCTGCATTCGGAATTCCAAAAGACGTTAGGTTTTATTTCAAGGACTGTACCTTTGAACCTTATTCATTCATTTCTCATGGATTCCGTTCTTATCTTTTCGGTAAAGTAATTTCAAAAGCCGGCGAGTTCATTACAGGTGTCCATGTGAACTCAATGGGAATAATAACCGTCCTTGATGAAAAATTTTCAGTGCCTGATGATTATTCCGTTGACAGGCTTATAAAAAAATGGCTTTGCAGCAGCAGGAGCGAGCACATAAAATTAAGTGTTGACCATAGAGCAGCAGATATGATTACTTATCAGAAATGGTTTGACCACATAAGTGTTGAATGGTATTTTGACCGGCGCATAATTGAATTCGATACGAATCAGCTTGACGATGCAGTACAGCTTTTCCTTTCGCTGGGATCAGCTGTAAAAGTCCTTGAACCACGCAGTCTTGTAAAGCGCATGAAGCGTGAAATTGATAAAACCGCATTACAGTACTCAAACCGCCGGCTGCCTCCATGCGCATATAAACACCGGGTTGTAATCCAGCCTGGAAAACTTGAACGGGAGTCCTGTATTTCTTTGGGGCGTCACACTACAAATTATGCTTTGTATGAATTGTACCCCGACTGGTGGCGTCAGATCCTCAGGCTTGAAAATCCTCAGGCTTCAGAGCTCCTCAGGCTTTCCGGCAGTGAGGACGGACTTCCGTTGTATCCTATGAACCTGCTTTTTAAAATGACCGGCCCGGAGCCTCACAGGGTGATTCCTTTGAGTGTCACAGGATATAAAGACAGGATTCTTCTTGAATATCCCATGTTCAGGGAGATTACCGGGAACCTTGAGTTTTTACGTGAGGCATTTGACAGGCCGGAAGGATTTATTTCCGACTGGTGGAAAGACGATGCAAAATGCAAAATGCGCTGGCTTTTCCGCCATATCCTGAATGTTCCTGAAGATGAGCGGTGGGAACCATACAAAAAAAAGCCGCCCCTTGCACTTATTACCGGTATTGATTATATAGATGAAAAAACAGCAAGGGAACTGAATGAAAATGGAACTGTCCTCGGCCATATTCCTGCAGTGGCTATAGTTTTCCGCCGTACATCTAATGCGGACGGGACTGATACGGTAACATGCAACGTTTATGGAAAGAATCTGCCCATATAGAGCCTGCCTTATGCCGCCTGCATTATTTCATAAGCCTGCTGATATTGGCAGTCAAAACAGGAAAGTCATGAAGGGGACGGGATTCCTGCATGTGAGGTAGCAGTCAAAAAAGTTTTGAAACAGGAAATTAAACAAGGTATGGCACGAGGGGAGAATGGCGCAAGGCACGAAAATACGGTTAACCTGTTTAAATAAGGCTGCGTCCGTAAAAAGTGTTGCAAAAAATCTGCATTACCGTGGAAAATGTGCCAGAACCCTCCTATGCCGCGTCCAAGTTCGCCATTATCCAGCAACAGTACAGGCGGACATATCCTAAAATAAAACTGTTGTCTGTTGTTTTCAGCCGTCAATCTGTGAATTTTAACGTTACTCTGCCGTCTTTTGTTTCCCATGATTTTAAGTCATTTCCAGGGTGTGCAGTTACATAGCCGTTCAAGGCATTCATCAGATTTGTTCCATATTGCAATGTCTGGACAGTCTTACAGTGTTCAGTTCCGCCTGCAGTGATTGTAGTGCCTGTAAAGAAGCCGCATCCCGTAATGGTTCCTTCAGTTTCATCTTTTTGGTAACTGCCGCCAAAAGTTCCGAAAATACCAATTGTATTTAATGTATTTGGACTGATGTCTAATGTTGTACAGTCTTTTAGCCAGTAACAGTTTTCTGTTGTTGCATTAGGGTTCTGTCCGACAAAAATAGAACCAGGACGGCCATTAAAATATGACGAACTTACTTGAGCAGATTGTGCCTTTATGTTTCCATAGTTTATGCAGTTCCTTATTTCTCCTGCTCCGGATTTTTGATGGTTTGAATCTCCGTTGCTGCAACAGATACCTCCTGCTGCGGTATATTCTCCTCCCCAAAGTTCATATTTTATGACCGTAAGATTCGTTTCATTAATACAGTTTTCTATCAGGTTGTCATTATATATAGCTATTCCTGCTATGTCGGCATGAGTCTTTACTGTAAGGGATCCTGAAGCTTTACAGTTCCTGATGATTCCCTTGTTTGTATGTACGACTGATGCATACCGCAACATGGTTTGAGATGGATTTGTCAATTCTCCGCTGACAGACACGCACAGGTTTTTTATGGTTCCCTTATTCAAGCCTGCTATACCTGCAGCATCACTTTGAGATGCCTTTTTTGAAACTGTAAGCGTGTGTCCGTTTCCGTCAAGGGTTCCGTCAAAACTGTAGCCTTCTTTATAATTTCCGTCGGAATCACAGGCAGCCAGAATTTCCCAATCTGGAATTGTAGTTGTGTCAATGTCATCCTGCATTACAAAAGTAACTCCTGCAAAAGTGGCAGGACTGGTTGCATCATTGCTCCATTCAGAAAGTTTTAATAACTCTTCCTTTAAATAGAAATTGAATGTTCCGCTTGTCGGTGGAGCTGCAAGTCCAAGTATTTCTGAGTAAATGATTTTTCCTTTATCCGTAATGCAATATTTTTTTCCTGCACTATCAGGAGTGACTGCAAATTTTGTGTAGTTTGATTTTAAAAGCGCATCTGTACCGGAAAGTGCATCCCTGCTTGTGCCTGTTGCTGGATAAGCTTTTGGTGTGATTATTGCACATGGGTGTGCAGCACTGAATGCATCACCATCCGGGTCACTTGTCATTTCTCCTGTAATGTTGATTTTGCAAGGCGTACCAGAATTATCTGCCAGATAAAAATCATTATCTGGTGCCACATAAGCAGAACCTTTCATATTGAATGTTCCGCCTGACAGATAAATTCCGCTTCCTGACATGCTTGCAGTATTTCCCTTTATGGTTCCGCCGGTAAAATTTGCAGTTCCATTGGTCATGTAGATTCCACCGCCTTTACCACTTACAGTACACCGGTTATTCTTGATTTCTCCGCCTTCCATATTGAAGATTCCGCTGGCTGTTGTAATACTGACTGCTCCGGCACTGCATCCTGAGTTTTCTTCAATGGAACCGCCCTTTAATGTAAATGTTCCGCCGACTGATACGCCCGGACAGTTATCACTAGAGGCGCTTGAATTAGCTTTTATAACCCCGCCGTTCATTATGAATTCAGCATGCTTATATACGGAAACTCCTGAGCCTACATTGGATTTCTGGTTGATGAGTCCGCCGCTGTTAAGGGTAAGTTTTCCTCCAGGAGTTGAACCGTTGTTATTTTTTATTTCTATTCCTGCTGCGTACTGGACTGTTCCTATTTTATTTCCATCAAAATAAATACCGTCAACAGTAAGGTCTCCTGTGGATTCAATTACGACCATGCGTTTTTCATTTGTGTAGCCTGTACTGCCTCTGGTAACATATGCTTCTGATTCTCCGGGCCATGTTAAGAGTTGGCACTTATTTCTTATGATGATGGCTGTGGATTCTGTTGTCCGCCCTTTGAGGTAAACTTTTGCGTCTGTTATTCCAAATGCATCAATTTTATCGATTGCTTCTGCCAATGTATCAAATGGTTTTATCCATGTTCCCGATGCCGGATTTGCAGCATCATCTTTCTTTGTCCCATTCTGGCCGTCAACAAAGAAAGCAGACTGGACAAAATTCGTCATCAGGTCTTCTCCGACACTGAACAGTCCGCTTTGTATTACGTCAGCATCAGCGCTTCCGCCTGCAAACCATTTGTTAGTCGAGAATTTATCAAAAACATTTACAAGCTGGACAGTATTGTAAACAAGATAACCTGCATCATTGTAAAAATCTATTTCAATTTCATATGAGCCGCTTTTTGTAGCCCCAGAATAAATTTTTAATTCTCCTGTTGACTGGTCAAGAAGGCTGTAGGCATTCCAGTCTGCTGCGTTAGCAGAAATACACTGTACCGTTGCCTTTTTTACTTTTGAGGCCGGATGCGAAACAGGATTGATGCAGCAGTAAATCAGCAGGTCTACCTTTCCTATGCCGGTTGCTGTCTGCGGTGCAGACATTTTCAGGTTCAGGCCTGCAGGAATTTCTCCATCTGACAGGACAATTGTCTGTAAAGCTGTAATCTGTGCCAATCCGCCTGTTACGGTTCCTTCAGCTTTAACAGTCCATGTTCCCGGTGTCAGTGAAATTTCGAATGCCAATGGAACGGAGCCCGGAATTATATTTCCATAACAGGTTTCTGTTCCGTTGGTTGCAGAAATAGCTATAGAGTAATCTGCCGTATCGGAACTTATTTCCGGTGCAGCACTTTTTGCATCCTGTCCGGAACCAGCAGGAACAGGCGAATTCAGGGAGTCTTGAATAACTCCAGGCATTGCTCCACAAGGTGTAAGGAGTCCAGTAAGCTTGATTGCACAGCCTTCAGAAGGACTGTTGGAATTTGTAGAAATAATGCTTTCAGAGTCTGTAGTTATTCCATCGAACAGGTTTCCACATGAGAGATATAGAAATGAGGAAAAAAAAATTAATATATATAGAAAGAAATTATTCACTTACACTCCGTTCAGATGATAGACGATACCATCTTTATTATAAAACAAAGTAAAATCTGTCTGCAATACAAAGTCTTTTCAAATCGCATTTCTTTGGTGTAAAAAGACATCTTTGAAGAAGATTTTTAATGATGCCGGCTGCATTACTTTTTCAACTATAAAGCGTTTGTTTTGTACTTCTATACTAACTTGTTGAAAAATGATATAGTAAATGTTATGGCTAAGACTTTTGTTTTTGTAAATCAGAAGGGTGGAGTAGGAAAAACAACATCCGCCATAAATATAGGTGCATATATTGCTTTAACCGGTAAAAAAGTGCTTCTTGTTGACTTTGACTCCCAGGGAAACATGTCTAGTGGTGTCGGTGTTTCAAAAGATAAACCTACTGTATATGAACTTTTAAGTGGTACTGCACCTGCAGCAAAGACTATAAAACATACCATGATACCGACTCTGGATGCCATAAGTGCCTCTATTGAGCTTGCTGGTGCTGCTATTGAACTTGTTGATCAGGAGCAACGTGAGTATTTCCTCCGCAATGCACTTGAGCCGCTTCAGTCTGAATATGATTACATCCTTATAGATTGTCCGCCTTCGCTTGGTATCCTTACTTTGAACGGACTGGCTGCAGCTGATGCGGTACTTGTCCCGATGCAGTGTGAATATTTTGCACTTGAAGGAATTACGCTCCTTTTGCAGACTGTAAAAAAGGTGCAGAAGACAATCAATCCAAAACTTGTTATTGGCGGAATTTTCTTTACTATGTATGATTCACGTACACGTCTTGCACAGGATGTGGTTACGCATGTTAAATCTTACTTTAAGGATGCTGTTTTCAGTACCATAATTCCAAGGAATATCCGTCTTTCCGAAGCTCCATCCAGCGGACTTCCAATCTGCAAATATGATCCTTCATGTCAGGGCGCAAAAAGTTATGAAAAACTTGCCGAAGAGGTGATTAACCGTGGCTAGTAGAAAAGGTGGTCTTACTGGCCGTGGTCTTGATTCCTTACTTCCTGATGGAGTAGATGAATCACTTTTTGGTGGAAAATCAGAGCACAATGATGAGGGTGGAAGTCAGGACGCTGGTATATCAGCTGTTGCCGTAAGGATTCAGTCTGAACTTCCTGCTGGAATTGAAGCCGATGAAAACGGTACTTTATGGCTTGATCCGCATCTTTTAAAACCGAATCCTCATCAGCCGCGTCAGTATTTTGAACAGGATGCTTTAAATGAACTGGCTGATTCCATAAAGGAACATGGTGTAGTCCAGCCGATTACAATTGAAGATGCTGGCGATGGTACATTTTACATTATTGCCGGTGAACGGCGTACCAGGGCTTCCATTATTGCGGGGCTTGAAAGGGTTCCGGTTCAGCTTAGAAAATACAGCGAAGAAAAAAAACTTGAAGTTGCACTTATAGAAAACATCCAGCGTGCGGATTTGAATCCTGTAGAAGAAGCCCAGGCATATTATAACCTTATGCAGTTAGGCGGATTTTCTCAGGAAGAAGTTGCTTCAAAAGTTGGAAAAAAGCGTCCGACTATTGCAAATGCACTGCGCCTTTTGAAACTTCCGGAAGACATGCAGAAAGCGCTTGCAGAAGGTCAGATTACTTCGGGACATGCCCGGGCACTGCTGGCAGTTGTAAATCCTTCTGACCAGCGCATCCTTTTCGGTCGCATTGTCGGTAACGGCATGTCTGTCCGTGAAGCAGAGCGCATTGCTACAGAAATGAATGAAGGCGGTTCGCCTGTAAAGAAAGATCCGGTACCTCCCCGGGAAGCTGAAAAAGATCCTGATATTGTTGATTTGGAACAGCAGTTCATTACTGCGCTGGGAACTAAAGTTACCATGAAGGGAAACCTCAATAAAGGTTCTCTGGTAATCGATTATTTCAGCCGCGATGACCTGGACCGGCTTTATGCTATTTTTACAAAAGATTCGCAGGCCGACATTTATTAACAGTCTGTAGACTACTTGTTTGTATGACGGATGGTTATGATTTTTGGAAGACCTCTGGAATTTGTCCGGAGGTCATTTTTTTGCTATGTGAAATAAGTCGGAAAATAGTCTATACAGCCTGAATGCCGGTTTCTGAAGTTTTGTCATCCCAGCGTTGAGCCACCATCCCGAACTGAGAGCGTCACCCTGAATTTATTTCATGGTCTGCATGACAAAATCAAACGTGTTTTGGAAAAATGAGTTTGATTTTATCCAAATGCCGGCTCCTTCAGGAGCCTTGTGTCCCCCAGAGGTAACGTGCGCAGTACAGCTGCTTCGAAGGTGTAAGAAACATCACTTTTTAAAGCCATAGTATTTTTTCAGCTGTTTTCCGATGAAGCCACCAGTTCCAGCGGTACCTTGAAACTGATTGAACGCTCAGTCATAAGGCTGTCAAACTTTATTGTGTAGCAGTATGCTTTTTCGTTGACCAGTACGACTGTTCCTTCACCAAAAGCCATATGCTTTACACGTTCACCTTTCCGGAACATATTCCGCATGTTCTTCAGGCGTTTTTCATCGGAAGCAATGACGCTTTTTGACTGGAATAACAGGTTTTCATTCAAAGGATGGACTGGCTCAAGATTTTCCATTTCAGCATCAAAAATAAAACGGCTCGGGTATTTAAAAATACCGTCATTGGCCCGGCCTTCTGTGTCAGTAAGGTATAAGGCTTTTTTAGCCCGCGTCATTGCCACATATGCAATCCGCCTTTCTTCTTCCATGTCTTCCGGAACAGTTACCTTGCGGCTTGGAAAAACGCCTTCATTAAGGTCACTGATGAAAACATAATTGAATTCCATTCCCTTTGCGGCATGGATTGTAAGGAGGCGCACAGTG
This sequence comes from Treponema sp., assembly GCA_045616425.1. GTDB lineage: Bacteria > Spirochaetota > Spirochaetia > Treponematales > Treponemataceae > Treponema_D. Next base: position 11,218 of record JAZLGS010000051.1, on the reverse strand, counting down.
TCTTTCTTGTCTTCCTTATCAAGGTCAGTAAAAAGGGCAATATGATTCAGGAGTCCTTCCAGCGTTGCATCATCATCAAGACTTTCTTCATTTACTGCCTGTTTGAATTCTGCCACATTATCAAGCCTTTCCTGATCAGCTTCAAGCCGTAAAAAGGCTTCGTAACCAGACTGGTCCATTACCGCCTGCAGAATGTCACCAAGTTTTGCATTTTTCATCTGGCGGACATTTTCAATTGCATTAATGTAATTCTGTGCCCCTGTTCCTTTGAAAATATTTTGTTCTTTATCAGAAACCATTGCTTTCAAGGAATCGTAGGCAGACATGTCATGAGTCTGCGCGTAATTTTTTATTGCAGCAATCTTTGTCTTTCCGATTTTCCGTGACGGCATATTGACCGTCCTGTAAAACGCAATGTCATCTCCGGCTGTAAGCATCCGCAGATAACAGACAATGTCCTTTATTTCACGCCGTCCGTAAAATTCAGTTCCTGCAAGAATCTGGTAGGGCAGGTCATTTTTTATAAAATTTTCCTCCAGTGAACGTGTCAGATAGTGGGCGCGGTAAAGGATTGCAATGTCATGGTATTTTATTCCTTTTTCTGAAACCAGTTTCTTTATTTCATCGCAAATCCATTGTGACTGTTCAGCTTCACTGGCTGCATGGAAATATACCGGTTTCCCACCATGGGGATTAAGGGCAGTCAGGCTCTTTGGAAACCGTACTGTATTTTTACTTATTAAAGTATTGCTTGCTTTTATTATTTCCGGAGAGCTACGGTAATTTTTGTTCAGTATGATTGTCTTTGCGTCTGGATATTTCTTGTCAAAATCCAGAATCAGTTTTACATGACTTCCACGCCATGAATAAATGGTCTGGTCAGAATCGCCGACTATAAAAAGATTCTTGTGTTTTGCAGAAAGGATTTGTGCAATACGGTACTGCTTTCCGCTTACATCCTGAAATTCATCCACCATGACGTACTGCATCCTGTCCTGCCATTTTTCCCTGACGTCCGGAAAATTTTCAAGGATATAGGTTGTAAAATTTATAAGGTCGTTGAAATCGACACCGAAACATTTTTTCTGTTCATAAAGGAACCTCAGAAAAATTTCCTGGTTCTGGGAAATTCCGGGTTCTGAAAATTTTGCCTTTAATTCCTCATTGTTCAGCTTGTAAAAATATTCAATATAGGTATCAGCCTGTAGTTTCTTTCCTTCAAGGACTTCATCAATTTTCTGTTCAACTGTAGTTTCCTTGAGGGTAAGGTGCATGTCCTCAAAAATCCTCAGGAGTATCTGCTGCCAGTCTTCCCGGTCAAGTATTATGAATTCTTTTGGAAAATTGATTTTATTAATGTCTTCGTGGAGGAGCAGTGTGCAGAATGCATGGAATGTGCAGATGTATCCCAGATCCTGATCCCCGATCATTTTACGGACGCGGTTCCGCATTTCGCCGGCTGCCCGGTTCGTAAAAGTCACGCAAAGTATGTTCTGGGGAGAAATTCCGATGTTCTGGACAAGATGACAGTAACGGCTTGTAAGTGCCCTTGTCTTGCCGGTTCCTGCGCCTGCAATCACACGTACATAGCCTTCTGTAGTCTCAACTGCAAGCCGTTGTTTTTCATTCAATGAACCCAGAAAATCCGGGGCTTCCATCTGTTCAATACTGTTCATTCTTCAGTTCCGTTGAGTAAATGTCATGGCGGAGGCTCTTCAATATAGGACTTTGCTGCCGCATGTCTTCAATTTGTCCAAGGTCAATACTGGTGCGCAGGATTCCTTCCTTTTCATCAAGCTGGGCCAGTATTTCGCCAAAAGGATTTGTGACCAGTGAATGTCCCCATGCAATGTAAGAGCCGCTTTCATCCCGGGCTGCAGAACATCCTGCCATAAAAATCTGGTTGTCAACGCTGCGGCTCCTGAACATAAGGTCCCACCATCTTGGGCCGCTGGTCATGTTAAATGAAGCCGGGACGATAACGAATTCTGCACCCTGCATAGTCATAAGGCGGCATAATTCAGGGAAACGTATGTCAAAGCATATCATCAGTCCGAACTTTCCGAATTCCGTTTCAAATACCGTAACTTCTCTGCCGGCTGTAAGTGTGTCGCTTTCGTGGAAAACCTGACCGCCTTTGTAGTCACAGTTAAAGAGATGCATTTTCCGGTGTTTTGCAATCTGGTTTCCGCTCCTGTCAAAAACATAAGCCGTATTGAAAATCACTTTTCTTCTATTAATATATGCCAGTTCGGGCATTGTACCGGCAGCAAGATAGATACCATTTTCCTTTGCGCATTCAGAAAGACGCTGCCAGACAGGCCCTTTTTCTTCCTGTGCATATTTTGGAAAATTGCAGGTACTATATGGACAGCAGAACATTTCAGGAAGGATTACCAGATCAGTTCCACCGGATGCTGCTTCCTGTATTTTTCTGGCGGCATGGTCAATATTTTCATCAATGGAATTTCCAGGTTTCATCTGGATTGAGGCTAATTTAAAATTACGGTGCAAAAACATTTTATGATTATAGTTCATCGAAAATGATTTTTCTACAAGGTGATGTCCGTATTCAGTGCTGCGGATTAATGCCGGATTTTTCGGAATGACAGATTTATTTTGTCATGTACACTTTACTCCGTCATGCACATTTCAGTTTGTCATGCAGAGATTCAGTCCGTCATGCTGAACTTGATTCAGCATCTCCATCGGCCGGCATAAAAAGATTCCGGAACAAGTTCGGGATGACATGACACACTTGGGATGACGAAGGCAAGCCTGGAGCGATACTTGATTATTCAGAAATGGCAAAGCTTTAAAACCCGGCATTTGACATATAAAGTATTGTCATGTCCGCCTATTGAGTTGCTGTTTAAAACCGGCGGCGCAAATAACAAAAAAATAACCCAAAAATTCTGGATGTATATTAAAATAAGTGGAAGAGAATTGGAGGACTTTTTTATGATTTGCAAAGATTTTAAGGGAATTCAGGTTTCTACACTTGGAATGGGAAACATGAGGCTTCCGTCGACAAATTCGGCTGTCCAGAATGCTCCTATTGACTGGCCGGAAGCACACAAAGTCATTGATTACGCATATGAGCATGGCGTAAATTATTTTGATACTGCATGGGTTTATAATAATGGCGAATCCGAACGCTGCCTTGGCGAATGCATGAAAAAACATCCACGGGAATCATTTTACCTTGCAACAAAATTCCACATTGATGCACAGCCTGACTATAAATATGTATTTGAAGAACAGCTGAAACGGCTTCAGACGGATTACATTGATTTTTATCTCATCCATTGTCTGCTGGATGGAAATTACCAGAAATATCTGGACAGCGGGGCAATTGATTACTTCCTTGAACAGAAGGCAAAGGGACGCATCAAGTATCTTGGATTTTCAAGTCATGCAAGCCTTGAGACCTTAAGGAAATTTGCGGACCATCATGCATGGGATTTTGGACAACTCCAGATAAACTATTACGACTGGTATTATGGTTCATCCCAGGCAGAATATAAAATCCTTGAAGAACGCAATATTCCTGTAATCGTCATGGAACCGGTGCGCGGTGGAAAACTTGCCGCCCTTACGGAAAATGCCGGTCAGATTCTGAAGTCAGCCCGTCCGGAATGGAGTCATGCAAAATGGGCATTGAACTTTGTCCGCTCCCTTCCTGCTGTACTTACAACCTTGAGTGGAATGAGCAATATGGATCAGGTAATTGAAAATGTGGCATCTTTTTCAGAAGCTGATTCATTCGGGGCAAAGGAACAGGAAGTATTGAAACAGGCTTGCGACATTTTCCAGAATGATATTAAGATTCCTTGTACAGCCTGCCGTTATTGCTGCGAAGACTGTCCTATGCAGATTAATATTCCAGAATATCTTAAAGTGTATAATGCCTACAAAGTAAACGGAAGCGGCGCATTGTCTGCATTAAAGGACATTGATTCTACTGGAAAACCTTCTGACTGTATCGGCTGCGGTGCATGTACCGGACATTGTCCTCAGAATATAAAAATTCCAGAACTCATCAAGGAACTTGCAGAACTCAAGTAGTATTTTATCCATGCCCTGTTGATAAATAATCCACAGGGCATTTCTGTAAAGGCTAGGTCCGTAAAAAGTGTTGCCTCTTTCGCCTTCGAAGCACAGCTTCTCGGAGACTCGCTCAAAACTCACCTCGTGAGTTTTGCCGGCTGAAGCCGTCGCTCCCTACCACTACCATGCGGTTAATTTTGCCATTAATTCTGTATAAACTTCTTTCACATCATAAGATGCCCTGTTGGTAAATGATCCGCAGGGCATTTCTGCAAATTGAAATTCTCAGGAGTCCACACTATAATTACGGCGGGTGGAAAAATGAAAAAAATCTTTTTAACTGTTCTTTGCATGCTGGCAGTATCGGTACAGCTTTTTGCAGCAGACTACTGGTATGTGTGTCTTGGTTCATTTGAAAATGAAACGAATGCAATATCTTATGCAGGAAAATTGAACAGGAATAAAATTCCTGTATTCATCTCGGAACACAGGAAGCAGGACGGGCATGTGATGTTCCGTGTGATTTACGAAAAACTCTTTACAGATGCAGAATCCGCAGCAGAATTCCGCAGGAAAGCAGCAGGATACAGTATTGTAAAACGTTCCGGCATTAATGATGTATGGCACACTTCAGAGCCTTTTGAAGCCTGGTACATATGCCTTGGTTCATTTGAAAAAAAACTGCAGGCTCAGAATCTGGTGGAAATATTTAAAAGAAGGAATCTTGAGACCTTCATTTCTGAATACCGCAAGGCCGGCGGACAGGAAGTGCATTACCGGGTACTTGCTGACAGACCCTTTATCAGGCCGGGAGATGCAGAATCTGTAAAGCGGCAGTGGAATGACGAGTTTCTCTATGATATGGGAATAAAGAATGCGTGGTTATGCCGTACAATAAAGCAGGAAAATTATGTTCCACTTTTTCCAATCCAGCTTATTGTAAATGTAGAAGGCCGTAAGGTTCCGGATGTGGATGTGAATATTGACGGAATCTGGAATGTACATTCTGATTCCCGTGGAATTGCCTCCCTTCCGCTGGAAATTGAACCTGGAACACATTCCATGACTGTCTACATGAAGGACGGTGCAATTGCTGAAGGTACTTTTACAGTTCCAGAATCAAAACTTCCAGAAATTCCTGAAAATCCGGAAAATATGGATACTCCGTCGGAATACACGGAAGGGCAGAAAGAAAAACGCATAATCATAATAAAGGACAGCGATACCGGAAGTCCTGTAAGCAATGCAAATGTGAACATTGACGAAAAATGGAATACTCTCACAAATGAATCGGGGGCAGTTTTTTTACCAGATGAAGTCAAAGACGGGGAACACACAATGACCGTTACCCGTGGCGATGAATATGTACCGACAAAAGGAATGTTTACGGTCGTGGATTCGGTAATACCGGAACAGCCTCAGTTTTCAATTCCAAAATCCGTGGATTACAGCCGTATAAAAATCATTCTTGACTGGGGAGAATATCCCACGGACCTGGATTCTCATGTAATATGCGGTTCCCATCATGTTTATTATTCAAACATGAATGAAGCCGGCATAAACCTTGACCGGGACGACACTTCAAGCTATGGTCCTGAAACAATAACGATTCAAGATGTAAAGCCGGGTGTGCCTTATGAATATTATGTATTCAATTACAGTGACAGGGACAGCGGAGTGTATGGCACTCGGCTTTCAAATTCCGGTGCCCAGGTCCGTGTCTATTTTGATAATGAATACAAGGCAACATATAAAATCCAGCCCGAACAGAATGGAATTACATGGCATGTATTTGATATTATAGACGGTAACCAGATTGTGATTCATGATGCAGTTACAGACAGGCAGCTATAAAAATGGAAATTTTTAAAAAATCCATTTTTACTCCTTGACATAAAACTGAATATTTTATAATATCTTTATATTCACTCAGTGAATATGTCTCCTTCGTCTAGTGGTTAGGACATCGGGTTTTCATCCCGACAACAGCAGTTCAATTCTGCTAGGAGATGACAAAAGCCTTCAAGTTATCTTGAAGGCTTTTTTTTGCTCGGATTATGTCCGGATTGATTTGAGGCTGCCCCGTGATGTCATGAGGAGGAAGCCCTGTCTGCAAAAAAAATCGTCCAGCCATTTCTGACCGGACGAAATACGAACCGCTTAATTGTGTGCTATGTTGGATATTTTCTGAATCTTATTCTGCAACTACCTCCTTATTCATTTTGTGTTCCGGCTTCGGGCCTTTTGCATTTCTGTGCTTAGGTCCCTTGTGTTTTCCGCCATTGTGCATCTTCATCTTGCCAGGATTGTGTGGTCTTGGCGGTGTAAGATGGTCGCGTTTTTCGATGATGCACTGTCCTTTGCAGTCTGACTGGACTGCCTTGAGCAATGCAATCTGTGCATCTGCCCATTCCTGTGAAAGTACCCCGGCTTCAACTTTTGCTTTTTCAATTTCAGTGAATGCATCAAAAATTGAATCGTGGTACTTCTTTACTTTAGCTGTGTCTGGAAGTTCAGGTCTTTTGCGTTCAGTCTTTTCCTGTGCAAAGATTCCAGATGAAGTTGCAAGTGCAAGAATGGCAGCTGCCATCGTAATTTTAGTTCCTGATGTTTTATTCATAATATACTCCTGTAAAAAAAGTTTTTTCTGTCTTAAAGTATTTTGTTTTGCAAAACTGTTGTCTGTCTGTTTCCTTCATCGTGACAACACTAATTAAACGGATTGCTTATAGCCCCGTTACAAATATAAAAAAATATTCTTTTTGTAACTTTCTCTGTTTTCCGGTGTCTAAAAACAGCCTTTGAAAAAAAAAGGCTGTGTCCGTAAAAAGTGTTGTCTCTTACACCTTCGAAGCATAGAGTAGAAGTGCTTTTACCAGACCATCGATACCTCGAGATCCGGCATTACTCAGCAACACTATAGCCGGACATAGCAAAAAAAATTGTAAAAATTTGTAAAAAAAATTTGACGATTGCGTAGAAATCATTATATTAATAGAACCTCCGTATGTCTCTCTGGCAGGCATGGGAAGTTGAGTTTTTTGAAAATGAAGGGAAGGATGGCGCAGCAGCCGGAGCATGTCTGGCACGGCGGAACTTATCGGGCAGCTGAAGGAATTTTTTCATGGTTGAATCAATTAAGCAGCAGGATGGCTGAAAAGGCCTGACTGTGTTTTATCTCTGAATGGGACACTGGAAAACATCCGGTGTTTTATGAATGTTTATGATGCAATTTTATATAACAGCTTAAAGGGAGTGTTTTATGAATAATGAATTGGATTTGTACTTTAAAGAAATTGAAAAAATTCCTCTTTTAACCCCAGCAGAAGAAAAAGAAATTGCTGCCAGAGCCTTTAAAGGTGACCGTTCCGCCCGGGAAAAGCTTGTAAAGGCTAACCTCCGTTTTGCAGTAAAAATTGCCCACTCTTATAAAAACTGCGGACTTGATGTGGAAGATTTGGTAAACGAAGCAAACATCGGCCTTATGGAAGCTGCTTCCAGATTTAATCCTGAATGCGGTACAAGGTTCGTTACATATGCAGTGTGGTGGATTAAGGCATGTGTCCATAAAGCAATCCGCGAAACTTCTAAAGGAATAAAATTTCCGGCACACATGTATAAAGAAATGCAGTCACCGGACTGGAATTTTTTGAGCCTTGATGAAGCAGTAAAATGTTCTGAGAGTGATTCAGTGCCAAGGTATGCCCTTATTGAAGATGACAGGATTCTTACTGCAGAAGAAGAATTTGAAAATGCAAGTATAGTTTCAGAAGTGCATTCCCTGCTTGAATGCCTTACAGAAAAGGAATGCCGTATAATTTCAATGCGTTATGGCCTTGACAATATCAAGCCGATGTCACTTTTTGAAGTGTCTGATGTAATGGGATGCTGCCGGGAACGTGTACGTCAGATTGAAGCCCGTGCCTTGCAGAAAATGAGGGCCTGCTATGCAAGGACTGATGTAGTAAACGGCATTGCAGCATGATACATGAGAAATTCTAGCAATGTGTTTGCGGATATGGCTTTTTCCAGTTGTTGCGCCATCCTTCAATATAGAAGAACTTCCGTTGTTCAGGGGAACGGCGGAGGCGGACAATGCTAAAAAAAAATCGTTATTTATTTGTTTAATCTTTAGAATTCAGTTGACCATTTACATAAACGGCACTATATTATATTTATAATCGTGCTCGTGCACGAGGGGCGGCTTAGGGATTGGAGGGCCGCGGAGCGTACCGCTTGCGGTATGGAGCGCGTAAGACGCGGAAGCCCGTAAAGCCCGGCCTGAGGTAGTGAGCGTATGCGAACGGACGAAGGAAAGCCCTGTAAAGCCTATAATTTTTTTCGAGAGGATGAACGATGAAAACAGTTGCCGGTATCGACCTTGGAACCCAGAGTATGAAGGTTGTTATTTACGACTATGAAAAGCATGAAATTATTGAAAAGGCAACCTGTCCTATGGATTTGATTTCTGAAAACGATGGTACTCGTGAACAGAAAGCTGAATGGTATGACAAGGGACTTGAAGTTTGTTTTGGAAAGCTTTCTGCTGAAAATAAAAAGACAATCGAAGCTGTAGGTATTTCTGGTCACCAGCATGGTTTTGTTCCTCTTGGGGCAGATGGAAAGGCACTTTATAATGTAAAGCTCTGGAATGATACTGCTACTGTTGAAGAATGTAAGATTGTTACAGACGCTGCCGGTGGTGACAAGGCTGTTATTGATGCTCTTGGAAACCTTATGCTGCCTGGTTTTACTGCTCCTAAAATCCTGTGGCTCAAACGTCACAAGCCTGAAGCATGGGCTGCACTTAAGTACATCATGCTTCCTCATGATTACCTGAACTTTAAGCTTACTGGAAAATATGTCATGGAATATGGGGATGCTTCCGGTACGGCACTTTTTGATTCTAAGACAAGGACATGGTCAAAGAAAATCTGTGACATCATTGATGCAAATCTTCTTGGACTCCTTCCTGAACTTATTGCACCTGAAGCTCCTGCCGGAATGGTAAGTGCTGAAGCTGCTGCCGCTTATGGAATTCCTGCAGGAATCCCTGTTTCTGCCGGTGGCGGTGACAACATGATGGGTGCTATTGGTACTGGTACTGTTGCTGATGGTTTCCTTACAATGTCTATGGGAACTTCCGGCACTCTTTACGGTTATTCTGAAAAACCTATTAACGATCCGGTAAACGGTCTGAGTGGTTTCTGTTCTTCTACAGGCGGATGGCTTCCACTGCTTTGTACGATGAACTGTACGGTTGCTACAGAATTTGTCCGCAATCTTTTTGAACTTGATGTTAAGGCTCTGGATAAGGTTGCTGCAGAAGCTCCTGTTGGTTCTGAAGGTGTGGTTGTACTTCCGTTCTTTAATGGTGAACGCACACCGAACCTTCCAAACGGACGGGCAAGCATTACCGGCATGACAGCTGCAAATACAAACCGTGCAAACATCTGCCGTGCAGCCCTTGAATCTGCCGTATTTGCAATGCGCGGTGGTCTTGATGCATTCCGTAAGCTTGGATTCCAGCCTAAGGAAATCCGCCTTATCGGTGGCGGTTCAAAATCTCCGCTGTGGCGTCAGATTGCAGCAGACATAATGAACCTTCCTGTCCGCATTCCGGTGCTTGATGAAGCTGCTGCCCTTGGTGGTGCTGTGCAGGCTTTGTGGTGCCTCAGGAATCAGACCGGCAAGTGCGACATTGCTGAACTTTGTGCTGAACATATTAAGCTGGATGTAGAAAAAGGTGCTGAACCAATTCCTGAAAATGTTGCAGCTTATGACAAGGCTTACGAAAATTATCAGAAACTGGTTGATACGGTTTCACCACTTTATAAATAAAATTTTGGGAGAACTTACATGAAAATCAAATCTGTTTACAGCCACAGCTTTGCAAAATATGGCCGTGTCCTGAGTGGCTATGACACTACTGAACTTCTCAGTGTCCTTGAAAAGACTACAAAGAAGCCTGCCGACGCTGTAATTTATGAACCGCACCATGCTGAAATGGAAGCACTTCCTATTGCTAAGGAATTTTCTGTAAATGCATATGGCGGAATGCCGGTTGAATTGGGCTATTGCAATGGAAATAATACAAAACTCAACTGCCTTGAATATCACCGTGGTTCTGAGTTGAATATTCCTGCAGATGACATGGTGCTTTTACTTGCTCCGCTTTCTGCTGTAAAGAATGGTCATCTTGATACATCTATGGTTGAAGCATTCAGCGCACCAAAGGGAACTGTTGTAGAAGTTTATGAAACTTCACTCCACTATGCTCCTTGTAACGGCGTTGTAAATGGTGTGGTAAACACAGATGGTTTCAGGGTTGTAATTGTTCTTCCTGCCGAGACAAATACAGATAAGCCACAGCTTGCAGAAAAGAACTGGGAAGACAAGCTGCTTTGGGCAAAGAACAAGTGGCTCATTGCACATCCTGATTCAGATGAAGCAAAGAAAGGTGCTTTTGTCGGATTGTCTGGTAAGAATATCGACATTGCAAAATAGTATCTGAAAACGGCGCGGTCAAGGTTTCCTGCTACGGCGCACCTTGGCCCGGCGTTATTCTGTCATTATTTTTAATGAAACTCTGCCTTATTGGCTGATTTTTATATCATAACTTATGGAGAACTTTATGAACAAACCTTCAATCAAAATCGGTATCGTTGCTGTTAGCCGCGACTGCTTCCCTGAATCACTTTCTGTAAACAGAAGAAAGGCTCTTGTTGAAGCTTACACAAAAAAGTATGGTGCAGCTGAAATCTACGAATGTCCAATCTGTATCGTAGAAAGCGAAATCCACATGGTTCAGGCTTTGGAAGACATTAAGAAAGCCGGATGTAACGCACTTTGTGTTTACCTCGGAAACTTCGGTCCGGAAATTGCTGAAACATTGCTGGCAAAACACTTTGAAGGTCCAAAGATGTTCATCGCTGCTGCAGAAGAAACATCTAAAGACGGTGGTCTTATCCAGGGGCGTGGTGATGCTTACTGTGGTATGCTCAACGCTTCTTACAACCTTAAGCTCCGCAACATCAAAGCTTACATTCCTGAATATCCAGTAGGAACAGCTGAACAGTGTGCAGATATGATTCACGAATTTGCACCAATCGCAAAAGCTGTTTACGCTTTGAATCACTTGAAGATTATTTCTTTCGGACCACGTCCA
>JAZLGS010000050.1:0-96747 GCA_045616425.1 Treponema sp. | reverse complement strand
AAAAGGAAGTTCCGGAAATCGCAAAGATTTTTGGAGTTATTATCTAAAAATGGAAGGCTTGTTTTGTAAGGAACGTAGTATTTTGTTTACAATTTTTTATGTTATTTTTTCAATCGGAATTAATTACTGTGGTTCCCTTCTAGCGGAAATAATTTTTTTTCCGCTGTATCTGGATTCAATTCTCAGTATTTCTGTAGTAGCTCTTTGCGGATTGATTCCTGGAATAGTCTGTGCGTTGGGCTCGAATATTCTGCTTTCAGTTTTTACACAATCTACTTATCTGTTTTCAATCTGCCATGTAATGACTGTCATTTTTCACCTTCTCCGCACGTATTTTTCTTTATGTCATTTTCTGCTACAATAGCAGGACTGGAGACAAATCATGACAATCAATACAGAGCAGCTCTTTTTCATTCTTGAAAACACACCGGCAGAACAGAACATAATGCTTGTAGGAAAACATGGAATCGGAAAATCCCGCATCCTTGAAGATTTTTATTCCTCAAAAGGCTGCAAGGTTGTTACCCTCTTTCTTGGACAGATGAGCGACCCGGGTGACCTTATCGGACTTCCTGAAAAAAATGAAGAAAGCGGAAAGACCGATTTCATGCTTCCATACTGGTTTCCTACAGATGGTAAACCCATTGTACTTTTTCTTGATGAACTGAACCGCGCAAGGCCTGAAGTCCTCCAGACAATAATGGACCTTACATTGAACCGGAAACTTGCAGGAAAATCACTTCCGGCGGAAAGCCGCATCATAAGTGCAGTCAACAACGGAAATGAATACCAGCTTACAGACCTGGATCCGGCACTTGTAAGCCGATTCAATATTTATGAATTTGCACCGACAGTAACCGACTGGATTTCTTGGGCAGGACAGGCAGGAATTGATTCACGCATAATTGATTTTATTGACAACAATCCTGAATATCTTGATGGCAACGAAGACGCACCAGACAGCGGAAGTTTTGAACGTACACCGGACCGCCGCAGCTGGGAACGGGCTTCCCACATATTAAAGAAATTTCCGGAACTTTCAGAACTGCATAAACCGATTCTGACGGGAATAATCGGAAACAAAACCACTGCCCTTTTTTACAAATTCATCCTTGAACATAAAACCCCAGGTGCGCAGGAACTTTTGTGCGGAAATTTTTCTGATGTAGTTCCAAAGCTGGAAAAACTTTCAATTCCTGATTTCACATTTTTGAATTCTTCCATATTCAGATTTATTGAATGCAAAAACCGGGATGACGACAATCAGAAAATTGCACGGAACCTTATTGCCTATTTTGATTTTCTTGAAGGACATTCATTGAAAGAAATTGAAGCACATTTTGCCTCACTGTGTTCAGCAGATGATTATCCTGAAACCCTTGTTTTCATTGCAGAAGACTGCTTTGAAATTTACAGGCGCATAATGAAACTGATTCAGGATTAAAAAAAATCAGTATGAATGAAATTGAAAAAAAAATCCGCGCCATTTCAAAAGAATGGTTCTATACGGAACCAGTACTCTTTTCAATATTCTGTACTCACAATGTCATTCCGAATCAGAATATTTCCGTTCCCGTAAGGACAGGTGCAAAAAGGATTGAATATTCCCCACTGATTTTTTCAAAACTCAGCGATTCAGAAATTGAAGAGTATCTGAAAGTGGAAATGTTCCGCATCCTTCTGGGACATCCATATGCGCGCCAGCCCCATAACTGCCAGAAAGCACTTCTGATTCTCGCCAGTGATGTTACGGTAAATCATTTATATAAGGCAAAAGTTCCCCTTGCCGGTGTAGAATATTTTAAAGACCAGTCATTACGTTTTAAGACACTTTTAAATCCACTCACCGAAAAATGGTCTGGCTCTGACGAAGAAAAATTTTTCATGCGGAACCTTAATATAAACCGGAACACAGGCGAACTTGAAACAATTGATGACCTTACTTTTGAAGAATGGTACAAAAAAATATTTTTCCTCATCTCTGTACTTTCGGCAGGCGGCGGAGAAAATGCAGGTCATTCTGCTGCCGCTGCAAATTTTACAGAAATGTCGGAAGAGTATTCAGAACTGTGGGAAGAAAATCAGGAAGCAGCTGACGAAATAAAATCCCAGATACAGAAAGCGGAAAAGGAACAGGGCTGGGGTGGCATCGGCGGAAACCTTCAACGGACCATAAAAGAAGAAGCAGATTTTTCTATGGACTACAGAAGGATTCTTACACAGTTCAGGGCAAACGTAATTACAGCTGCACGGAACCTGACACGGATGCGTCCAAGCCGCCGTTACGGTTTTAAAGCAATGGGCTGCCGCTATGAAAGGAAGGCAAATATTCTTGCAGCAGTAGATGTAAGCGGTTCAATTACTGACGAGAGCCTATCCAATTTTTTTCATGTGATAAATAATTTTTTTGTTTATGGAATCGAAAAGCTGGACGTAATTTTCTTTGACACGAATTTAAAATATACAAAACCAGTGACATTAAAAAAACGTTTTTGCTTTGACGAAATCAAAGGAAAGGGGGGAACAAATTTCCAGGCTCCGGTAGATTTTTTTGCAGACCATCCAGAATACAACGGACTGATAATTTTTACTGACGGCGAAGGAAATCCTCCGGTAATAAAAAAACATAAGTCCAACATGCTGTGGATTCTTGACAGCAGGATGTCTTATGAAAAAACAAAAATGTGGATAGCCGCTTTACCCGGAAATAAATCCACGTATCTTCCATTCTGATGATTTACTGATGCAGCCACACAGAATGATAAGAAAAAAGCTAAGGTAGGGAGCGACGGCAAAGCCGGAAAATCGCGAAAGCAATTTTAGCGAGTCTCCGAGAAGCCGGGCTTCGAAGACGGAAGGGACAACACTCTTTACGGGTATACCCATTTATTATAGTACAAAAATACTGTTTTTACATAAATTAGATTCTTTTAACTTCCTTTTTATGAAAACCTATATTATAATCAAGAGTATTGATTTTTTATGAATGCATCTAAAATTGCAATTTTTGGAGGTAACTTAAAAAACGCGATGTTTTAAGCCTTATAATTTCAAGGATTAAAACTCGCAGGCACCTCTATAATCTGTTTTTTTTAGAGATGTACTTTATTGAGGTTTAATTCTCAAATGACACCGGCAAAGAAAAAGATAACAGTTGATATCTCAAAAATAAAGACTGCAATAAACGCAGGGATTCCCCTTTCCATTACTACATATACACTTCCACACGAAATGGAAATGTACATGACGGAGGTACTTTCTGCTTTTCTTACAGAACTTGACCAGAGTTTTATGGTTGAGTATCTGACATACTGCCTCAATGAACTTGTTACAAACGCAAAAAAAGCAAATACAAAACGCATTTATTTTAAACACAAAAAACTGGACATTACGAATCCTTCTGAATATGAAATAGGCATGAAGGATTTTAAAGAAGATACACTGACAAACATCCATTATTACCTTCAGCTCCAAAGGAAAGCCGGGCTTTATGTAAAACTGGTCATCCAGTTCAGGAACAACAAAATAAAAATTGAAGTCCATAATAACAGCGAACTTACAGTATTTGAATACAAGCGCATCCACGACAAACTTTCCCGGGCACAGCAGTACGCTTCAATTGATCAGGCCGTTTCCCAGATTCTTGATGATACGGAAGGTGCAGGTCTTGGTCTTGTAATCATGATCCTGATGCTGGAAAAAATCGGACTTACGGAAGAAAATTTCCAGACCGTATGTGAAAACGGCGAAACAATTACAAGAATCATCCTGCCTTTGAGCGAAAAGACCCAGAAGGAAATTGATGTAATTTCCAATGAATTTGTAAATGCAATTGAAGACCTGCCCCAGTTCCCGGACAATATTGCAACAATCAACCGGCTGCTTAATGACCCGGATTCAAAAATGTCCGATGTGGCAATGCATATTTCAAATGATGTGGCACTTACCGGTGAGCTCCTGAAGATGGTAAATTCTGCTGCCTTTGCACTGGCATCTCCTTGCCGCAGTATTGCAGATGCCGTAAAACTTGTAGGCTTCCGTGGAATAAAAAACATGCTGTTCTCCATTGGCTCCATGCAGACTTTCAATGAAATCGGTGAAGATAAAATCGGACTTTGGAAACATGCTTATCAGGTTGCATTCTATTCATATAATATTGCCCGGAATTTCTGCGCCAGCGACAGGAATGTAATTGAAGATTCTTATGTATGCGGACTTCTTCATGACATGGGAAAAATCATATTTGAAACCGCCCATCCGGATTTTATTGCGCGCATAAAGGAAATATGCAAAACACGAGGACTTTCCGTCGGTATTTTTGAAAAGCTCCTTGCCGGTGTAAATCATGGTGCAATTGGTGCAGCCATTGCCGAAAAATGGAATTTTCCTGATGTAATCATATCAACAATAAAATTACATCATGATCCGCAGAGCGCGCCGCCTGAGTTAAAGAAACTGGTTTCCACAGTATACCTTTCAGACCTGCTCACTTATTACCAGCGCGGAGAAGTTTCGTTTTACCAATTTGATGCAGAAATCCTTGCATTGTTCAGAATTACAAACGAAGAACAGCTTAAAAAGATTTCCGACCATCTGCTTCAAGCATTCGAACAGGAATCAGAATTATAAGGGAATCATAAAAAAGGGAGTGTTACGAAAGTTCTGTCATGCTGAACTTGTTTCGGAATGACACTATAAACTAGACTTATTCGTGCCGACGGGTTTAATACTTGGATGCAAGCATCCTGGACGCTTGCGTCGAGGTTCGATATTGGACATCTCCTTTTTACTTTTGACGATGTCCGGATTACGCTATTTATTCCGCAGGTATTCAACCCATTTTTCCATAAGAATTCCCAGCGCAACACCTACATTCAGTGATGCTTTCAATCCGATCATGGGGATTGTCACCCGGCCGTATGATGCCTTCTTTAAAGCTTCCGGACTTGCACCTAATTCCTCGGAACCGATTATACAGATGCCATTTTCAGGAAATTCAAATTCATCTATAGGAGTTCCGCCAGTTTCAAGCACAAAAACAGGCATGTCTTCTGGAAGCTCATCCAGAGAACAGCGCTCATAGCCCATAGTTTCTATGCATCCCATTCCGCTTCTGACAGCACGGGGATGTTCAGCAGATGTACAAAATGGCGAAAGGTATACTTTTTCGGCCCCCATTCCTTCGGCAGTCCTGAAAATTGACCCCAGATTAAACGGAGAGCGGATATCCTCGGCATAAATACAGACACCGGGATAAAAATTCCTTGTACCAGTCAATGTCTGTGTAGGTTCATCCTGATCCGGAAGCTGTTCAGGAACGGCATGTGGCGCAATTACAAGATCCCATTCCGCAGGAAATGTACCGATTATCGTAAGCAGATGGTTACGTGCGCAGTTACACACGCGACGTTCATCAAACGGTTCTGCTTCCAGAAGACCTTTTAATTCCGTTGCTGCTTCCGGTTCCAGTTTCGGATCCTCAAGCAGGACACGGCATATTGCCTTTACATAATCCGGTCTGGACATAGATTTAAATGAATATTCAGCACCTTTTTCAGCAATTCCGGCAATATCCCGTTCAAGAGCACCAAAACATAAGGCAAGCTTGCGTCTTTTCTGTCCGCCAGACAACTCTGAAAGCTTTTTTGGATCAATCATAATCAGAATGCCGTTTTCACAAGGTCAAAAAGATCATCAGAGGTCATGCTCTTTGGAAGGAAGTTCATCAGTTCCAGTTCCCCGGCATCTTCAGAAGCAAGGGCAAGCTGTTCAATGGAAACTGAAAGATCCTTTAAACGGGCCGGCAGGTTTGATTGCGCAAGACGCTGCCTTATATTTTCAGAGAATGCAGCAGCAGCTTCCTCGTTTGTTGCAGATTCAGGAGCAGCCCTCAGAAGTTTTGCAAGTTTTGCGATTTTTTCGCCTTTAAATTTTGCATGATCTTCTATTATATATGGGAAGAAAATTGAAGTTATGAGCGCTCTGGAAATTCTGTACTTGGCATTTATAGTCATTGCAAGAAGTGTTGCAGCTCCGGGAGACGCAGTTGCAGAAGCAAGGGAAGCCATGCATCCGCCTTGTGAAAGAAGGATTTCCTGTGGAGTTGTTATGGTAAGGGATGGAACACCATCAAGTGCATAACCAATCAATTCAACAGCTTTTTCGGCAATCATGTCACTGAAAAAAGTTGCCTTTGGAGAAAGATATGCTTCTACAGCAAGACAAAGTGACTCAATAGCCATTGCCTGAGTCTGGTTTTCTGACAATGTTACACAAAGGTTCGGATCAAAAAGAACCATTTTACAGATTCCATTCTGAGTCTTAAGGATTTTCGTCCTGTTCGAACGGGAATCAACTATCGGGATATTACTTGAAAAGACAAACGGATCCCGGATTGTAGTAGGAACACAGATCAGTGGCATTGGAGCAACAGAAGGACTTGCACCATCCATAAAATCATAAAAATCATGGCTCTCATGAAAAACAGCAGCAACTGCCTTACCGATGCAAAGGGCTTTGTCACCGCCAATGGCAATTATTCCGTGTATATGAGCCTGTCTTGCAAGTGACAGAGCCTGCTCCACAGCCTTTGAAGTAGCTCCTTCCGTAATATTGTCAAAAATAAAGAAATCAAGCTTGCGGTCAACCAAAGGCTGGAGCACCTTTTCGGAACTACCGACTTCTTTCAGCATAGGATCAAGAATCACTATGTATTTTTTGCCATATTCACTGGCAAACTGACCAAGCCTTGTAACAGTATATGAACCAAGGATTATATTAGGCGAAACACGAAAAATAAAATCTGCCATAAATCACTCCATTTTTAACATAAAAAAAGACGGAATGTCCTTCCGCCTTTACAGAATAAAGAAATTTATATTTACTTTATCCAAAAAAACTATTTAAATCCCGTATGCAGCCATGATTTTATCTGCAGCAGATCTGATAGTTTCAGGACTCAAATATGATGGATCCTTAATTTTTTCCTTAATCTGTGCTACTAAATCTGCGCGTACATCAGGAGTTTCGTCTGCGACTTCATCCAGATAATACATTTCTGCCATTTCCTTTGCTTCACTTGAAACACTGATTGAATCAGCTGAATGTTTTACACCATCTACTTTATGAGCACGATTTGTATTCTGAACACTGTTAAGAGGATTTATTCCTCCAAGTTGATCTATTCTCATTTTAACCGCCCTTATATATTAATTATCGGATGAATTCTCCAAAATCTTAAATTTATTTAAACCTGCGACAAAGACTGCAAACTCACCCTTTATGGACTGCCTTGCAGAAAAGTCTTCCATCACTTCTTTTGCAGGCCCGTCAACTATTTCTTCATGAAGTTTCGTAAGTTCACGGCCGACCACAACACGCCTCTCGCCATCAATTTCAGCAAGATCCGTCAAAAGTTTTACAATACGGAACGGAGACTCGTAAAGAACGAACGCATCTCCAGTTTCCAACAATTCCCTTAAGCGCCGCCGTCTTTTCCCCGGACTTGGTGAAAGGAAACCTTCAAAAATCAAAGTTTTTCCACCGGGACCTGCAACACTTACAAGCGTAGCAAACGCACTGGGACCAGGAACCGGTGTAACCGTATGTCCAGCCTGCCTGACTTTATATGCCAATACAGAACCAGGATCACTGATTCCCGGCATACCTGCATCGCTGGCATATGCAACAGTCTGACCTTTATCCAGCAGGGCAATTATTTTTTCAGCTGCTGAATCTTCATTCTGTGCACGGCAAGAAATCAACGGTTTCCTTATTTCAAAATGAGTCAGCAGTTCCAGCGTGTGGCGGGTATCTTCGGCAGCTACCACATCAACACTCTTAAATGTTTCCAACGCACGGAATGTTATATCTCCAAGGTTCCCTATAGGAGTTCCAACTATATACAATACTGACACGATATAAGTATATAGTAAACACTACTATAATGCAACAGAATTTTAGACATCTATAAAAAATAGCTTACAGAGACGCCTGCGCTTTTTTTCTTGACAGGAGACACAACATATAAGGGAGCGACGGCTTTAGCCGGCAAAACAGTAGAGGACTGTTTTGAGTGACTCTCGAAGCAGCTGTGCTGTGCACGTTGCCTCTGGGGGATACAAGGCTCCTGAAGGAGCCGTTTTTTTCCCGTCGCTGGGACCCGCTTTTTTTAGTAAAATGCAGATTTTTAGCAACACTTTTTACGGACATGGACTTATGGAATATGTATGATTTCCCTAGGTTTACTGCCGTTTGCAGGTCCGACGATTCCACGGGCTTCCATTTCTTCAACAAGACGGGCTGCACGGTTATAACCGATTTTGAGACGACGCTGTATATATGATGCACTGGCTTTTCCGGCTTCAATTACTATATCAAGGGCCTTCTGATAAAGCGGATCATCGCCTTCGGAGAAAAGTCCAGGTTCTGCGGTTTCATCGTCTTCGTCATCCACAAAGATTTCGTCATCAATGTAATCCGGTTCGCCTAAGGTCTTTACGAATTCAACGACATTTTCAACTTCACCATCTGTAACGAAAGTTCCCTGAATTCTGGTCGGGAACGGCTCAATTGCACTGGCATAAAGCATGTCACCTTTACCAAGAAGCTTATCAGCACCAACCTGATCAATAATGATGCGGCTGTCGGTCTTTGATGCAACCATGAATGCAATACGGCTTGGAATATTTGCTTTTATAAGTCCCGTAATAACGTCAATTGAAGGACGCTGGGTTGCAAGCACAAGATGGATGCCGACAGCACGGCTCATGGCACACAATCTTGCAATCGTGGTTTCAAGCTCTTTACCGGTCGTTGCCATAAGGTCTGCAAATTCATCGATTATTACTACAAGGTATGGAATTTTTTCGGCTGCAATATGTTCGTCCACTATTTTCTTGTTGTAACTCATAATATCCCGGACATGCATTCCATCAAGCAATGCATAACGCCGTTCCATTTCGCACAGACAGTAATGCAGAGACTGCAGGGCACGCTTAGGTTCCGTAATTACAGGAGTAAGAAGATGAGGAATATCGTTATACAGCTTAAGCTCAACAATTTTAGGGTCAATAAGGATAAGCTTTACGTCATTTGGTGAGCGCTTAAACAATATTGAAAGTATGATTGAATTTACACAGACTGATTTTCCAGCACCGGTAGAACCGGCAATAAGAAGATGGGGAGTCTTTACAAGGTCAATCAGCTGGGCTTCACCCTGAATGTCTTTTCCAAGAATTACTGGAACTGCCATCTTCTTGTACTCAGGAAGCTCCTGTTCAATAATTTCCCTAAAGCTTACTATGGCACGTTCTTTATTTGGGACTTCAATACCGACTGCACGCTTTCCCGGAATCGGGGCAACAATACGGACACTGCTGGCTGCAAGACGGAGCGCAATATTATCCTGAAGTGCAACAATCTTGCTGAGTTTTACCCCCGGTGCAGGAAGGATTTCAAACATGGTAACTACAGGACCTTTCCTGATGCCGGTAACTTCTGCACTTATCTTGAATTCTTCCAGAGTACTTTTGAGCTGGCCGGCAGCAGCATTGGTGGCTTCATCAATAACCCAGTATTTCTGGTCTTCGTATTCATCCAGGAGGCCTTCAGCAGGAACCCTGTACGGTCCATGGAATACCTTCCTTGGAGAAGGGGCTTCCATTGCACGGATAGGCTCACGGGCAGAAGATGCTGCTGCCGGTACTACGCCTTGAGCCTGAGACGACGGAGCAACCGGAGCTGGAACCGCAGCCTGTTCCGGGTTTTCTTTTGACACCGGAACAAATGACGGTATCGGCTGCTTTATCTGGGAAGCAGGAGTATCAACAAATCCGGACTCATCAGTTTCAATTTCAGGAACAGTAAATGCAGGTTCTTCAATCTCTTCAACTACAGGACTTTCTTCATACGCTGACGGATCTTCATATTCAGACATTTCCATTTCCGGGACTTCCATTTCATCATATGCATCATCTGCTGCATATGCAGGAGCCGTCGGCTGGTGGTTTTCTGACTGAACACTTTCCTGTACTGCCGGTTCATCATTTAAAGCACCAGCAGGAACTGTCACCTGACGGTTTTCCGGCTGAACATTTTCCTGCACTACCGGTTCATCATTTACTACCGGCGGATTTTCATAAGAGACTGTAGAAGAAGCATTCCGTAAGGCAGAAGCTGCAGCATCCAGTATGGCTTCCGTAGAAAGATTCCTTACAGGAACGGCTTCAACGGCAGGAACCGTCTGTTCATTTTCATATGGATTTTCTTCATCATCCTGAATTTCCGCCATAACCGGAGCATCAGATTCTTCTATATAATTGTCATCAAAATCATCTTCATAGCTGTCGTCACCGGCATCATCATGGAAACCATCAGCATCCATATTTCCGGGGTTTTCTGCCTCAAATTCATCATCCATTTCCGGTTCTGCAAACGGCTCATCATACTCTGGCTCATCGTCCATTTCTATTTCATCTTCGTCTACATAATCCATTTCCATGTCAGAGTCAGCCAGTTCATATTCCTGAATAGCCATATCCAGTTCATCGTCGGCGGATTCAGAATCATCATTGTACATAGGGTCTTCGTTTTCAGGCACATCTTCATATTCCACCTGTTCTTCTGAAAGTGCAGGAACTTCTATTTGCGGTTCAATTTCCGGCACTGGCTCTGATTCATTCTGGACATTTGCTACGGCATTGTCTGTAATATGGGAAATGTCATATTTTTCAATATTAAACGGCTGTGCATCAACGCTTTCTTCCTGTGGAAAGTCAATTTCCCCGGAAACATCCCCAGCCACCTGGGTTTCATCGTAAAAGAGGTCTTTTGAAGTTATATAACTGTTGAGATCAGCATAGATTTTTGCATTCTGTTTTGAGTCAGATATTTCCTGTCCCGGAAAGATTTCTTCATATTCAGGAACAGCAGGTTTTCTTACAGAAGCAAGAATGTCGACATCTTCATCTTCGTCAAAATCAGGAAGTTCATCTTCTACCAGAATAAGATTGTCAAAAGCATGAAGATATTTTTCCGGTATTACAGGTGCGGCAGGCTCTGGGGACACTTCCTCTGCGATTCCGTTTTCCTCATCCGCCTGAGGCTGTGGTTCTTCAACCGGAACCGGTGCAGTTGCAGAGACCGGTTCAGCTGTAAAAACCTGGGCATCATGATTTTCCGGTAAAACGGCTTCTGCAGCGGCTTCAGCAAGGAATGCCTGTTCATCTTCATCAACTGCAGATGTAAATGAAAGCACCTGTTCTTCTGCCAGCGGAACTGCAGGTGCATCCACTGTATTTCCGGAAGGTGCAGGTTCACATTCCGGTTCATGTACAGGAGTTTCCATATTTACTACAGGAGGAATGACTGCCACAGTTTCTTCGGATTCTGGTTCAGATGCAGGAAGTTCAGTGAAAACAGACGGTTCTGCCACTTCTTCTTCAGTTTCGATAATTTCTGTCTCATATGCAGCCGGCATTTCTTCAAAAGCAGGATCTTCAGGAATCATTTCTTCTTCCATTTCCGCAGATTCTTCTGCTTCCAATATTTCAGCCTCCGGCTGTACCGGCTTCTTCCTGTTGAATTCTTCCAGTTCCTTTACAGCCAGTTCAGAATCCATGTCCTCTTTTTCAAAAAGAAGCCTTTCCGCAATTATTCCTGCCAGAAGGAATTCTACTGCCATTACAAGAATCGTAACGATTATGGTTACAAGAAGACGCAGGACATTAAAAGCCGTAGGAACTGAGTAGGCATCACTTATTGTTGGAACTTCCGTTACTGCACGGTAAATCTTTTCTATTAATACTGATGTAAAAAACGGAATCAGGCTGAAACTTATGTAAATACATTTCTTGAATGTAAGATTGCTTCCAAAACACATCATGGATGAAGCCGCCATGAATAATGGAATGAATATGCTTGATAATCCATAGGAATCGGAAAGGAGTTTTCCTGTTCCCTTTAAGAAAGTGTAAAATCCGCTTGCACTTGTTCCAAAATCAAATATATTTACCAGCAACGCAATAGAAAAAAACAAGGCAAATGCAAAAAAAACAGCACCGGCAACTTTGCCTGAATTAAAAGAAGTTTTCATATTTCTCCGTAACCAAATCAGCTGAAAATTCAATATAGATTATCGGCTTTTTAAAATTGAATTTTAGAAAAAGTCCAAAGTAAAGGTCACCTCTGTAAACCGTGCATTCCAGAAATGCCATTGCCTGTTTCCAACATGGATTTCATATTAATATAATGCAGCCGGATTGATTCAACCAGTTTTTCAACAACATTTTTCTGTGATTGGTGCGAAAATTGCAATTTTCGGCGATTCTCTATATTATGTATGGAAGGATAAAAAAATGGATATTACCGTATTAAAAGCCAAACTCCACAGGGCTACAGTTACAGACGCAAACTTGAATTATGAAGGTTCCATCAGCATTGATACCGAACTATGCAAGGCAGCCGGAATGCACAATTGGGAAAAAGTAGACATTCTGAATGTAAATAATGGCGAACGCTTTTCCACATATATCATTCCGGGGAAAAAAGGCGAAATCTGTCTTAATGGTGCCGCAGCCAGAAAAGCATGTACCGGCGACAAAGTCATTATCGTTACATACACTACAATAGAAGAAAACGATGCTGAAAAATGGCAGCCTAAAGTAGTTCTTCTTAATGACGACAATTCAATAAAAGAAATCAGGCAGTAGAAATTCAGGAATTCAATACAAACAGGACTGTTCAAAAAGTTCTGGCATACTGCTCCTGAATCAGGCACAGGCACTGGGAAACTGATTTTCCGTCATACAGAATAAGTTCCGGAATCTGTTTTGTGGCAACCAACCAGATACTGAAACAGATTCAGCATGACGGACCAAATCTGTCACCCTGAATTTATTCCAGGGACTGAAAAAGTCCTGAAAATTGTCATTCCGAATTTATTTTGGAATCTGTAAACCTTTGTAATACAATGAGTTTCAAAGATGCTGAATCTGTCAACATGACTGAATCAGACTTTTCCGGCGGCCTCATTTATTTCAGGGGCTGCTTGATAAAATGAAACGTATTTTTATAAAACCGATTCATATTCATGAATTTTCAAAAAAACGGAATCGGGACTAAACAAGATTTTGTTCCGCAAACCGGCATTTTCCAGTGCTCCAATCAAATTCATGACGGCATTATGAATTACACTTTTCAGACAGCAACTTTTTATGGGAGACGGGCATGAAGAAAATCATATTAGGCTCAACAGGAATCGAGACACCACAGAACGCATTTGGAGCACTTCCCATACAGCGGGATGATTTTGACACAGCTGCAAAAATCCTGCGCCGTGCATACGAAGGCGGAATGACATTTTTTGATACAGCCAGGGCATATTCTGACAGCGAAGAAAAAATGGGCCTGGCCTTAAGTGATGTCAGGGACAGGATAACCATTGCCACAAAGACAATGGCAAAAAATCCCGACGAAATGAAGGCGCAGCTTGAAACATCACTCAGGAATTTGAAAACCGATTATGTAGACATTTACCAGTTCCATTGTGTTGAGCAGTGTTACCGGCCGGGAGACGGCACAGGCATGTACGAATGCATGGAAGACTTCAAGCGCCAGGGAATGATCCGCCACATCGGTATTACAGCGCATAAAATCGGAATTGCAGAAGAATCCGTAAAATCCGGACTTTATGAAACCATGCAGTTTCCGTTCAGTTACCTTTCCGGCCAGCGGGAAATTGAACTTGTCAAACTATGTAAAGAAAAGAATGTAGGATTTATCGCCATGAAAGGTCTGGCAGGTGGATTGATTACCAATTCCAGGGCCGCCTACACATATATGACGCAGTTTGACAATGTGGTTCCAATCTGGGGAATCCAGCACATGACAGAACTGGAAGAATGGCTTTTTTTCATGAAAAATTCCCCGGCCTATGATAAGGAAATGCAGGATTTCGTTGAAAATGATAAAAAATCATTTGGGGATGACTTCTGCCGTGGATGCGGTTATTGCATGCCATGTCCGCAGGGCATACTCATAAACAACTGCGCCCGCATGTCCCAGCTTGTGCGCCGCTGCCCTTCTGCACCGTGGCTCAATGACTTCTGGCAGAATGAGTTCAAGAAAATCCCGGCATGCACAGGTTGCGGCGCCTGCAAGAAAAGATGTCCTTACGGGCTGGACATTCCTGCCCTGCTCAAGAAGAATTACGACGATTACCAGAACATCCTTTGCGGAAAGACGAAAGTAAATTAAAGGCTGATATTTGAAAATCTGCATAGCCTGAATGCCGGGTTTTGAAGTTTGTCATCCCGATTTTGAAACGAGATCAGGATGACAAATTCGGGATCTGTGTAGAGATGCTGAAATAAATTCAACATAGCCTTTATCCGTGCCGGCGGGTCTACTACCACGGTGCTTTGCGTCAAGATTCGTCATTGTTTTTAAAGTTCCCGTTTTACATTCTCCACAATATTTGTGCATTTGTGCTATAATATCCGTATTAAAAGAAAAACAAAAACCGGGAGCTTTTATGGCACACAGGATTTTCAAGAATCAGAAATCATTAAAATTTTTTATGGGAAGCTTCTTTCCATTACTGCTGATAGCAATATTTTCATGCTGCACTTTTTCTGCAATCACAATGAAAATCGTTACCACCAGCGTTAAAGACCAGGCATTCAGGACCGTACTTCGCGTTTCAGAACGGGTCACGTCATATTTCAGGCCGGCCATTACAGGAATCAATACATTCTGCGCATATGCAGATGTAAATTACGACGAAGATGACCTGAAAACGCTTATCAAGGCAATTACAAAGGACATGGATTATGTATCATCCATGTATTATGCTACAGTCCAGTCACGTTTTTCCAAAAACGGATTTTTTATTGATTCCTCTGACTGGGAACCGGAAAAAAACTGGGAACCGGCAAACTTTGACTGGTTCAAGAAAACGATAAGTGCCGATGGAGAAATGCTCATCCAGCAGCCGGAAATTGACGAACTTGGTGAAATTTCACTGACATTCTCAAGAGCCATAAAGGATGCAGATCAGAAGATACTCGGCATGGTCGGTCTGGACATGGGCATGGATAACCTTACAAACAAGCTCGATGAAATGAAGCTTACCCAGAACTGCCGCGTATATGTCCTTGATAACGAAGGAAATTACCTGACCAACAAAAGCAAAGACCTTATCCTCAAAGGAAATTATTTTGAAGATACGGATTTTGATGAAACACCAGAGTCCTTCCTTACTGCAAAACCGAACATCTTCATAAAGAAAGGCCACTTCTACGCTTCTCTGAAAATCCGTGGAACTGACTGGTACGCCATAGCAGACGGTCCTATTTCTGATTTCAGCCAGAGTTTTACAAAAACACTGGGGCTTGTAGTCCTGGGGCTTATCGCACTGAGCATTGCATGTGCTGTTTTCAACCTTATCTTCATACATCATGTACAGAAAAAAGAACAGAAACTTGGCGCAGAGCTTTACGAAGAAACCCAGAATCTTGTAGTTTCAGCAAAAGAAAATGCCGCCACAAGCCAGGATCAGGCAGCAGCAGTAAAAGAGATCGTTGCCACAATGGAAGATTCAAACAAGCTTTCGGAAAACATCTCAATCAAAATCAAAGACGTTTCTTCCGTTGCAAGCAAGACTTCAACTGACGTTGCAGAAGGCGTAAAATCAATAGAACAGAATGTTGAACAGCTCCATGCAATCTTTGAAGCAAACCAGACTACCATCCGCGGAATGAAAGAACTGGCAGAAAAAATTGAAAGCATTTGGGATATAGTCACACTCATCAATAGCGTTGCAGACCAGGCAAAAATCATTGCATTCAATGCAGAACTGGAAGCCAGCAGCGCAGGTGAAGCTGGAAAGAATTTCCACATTGTTGCAAATGAAATACGCCGCCTTGCAGATGGCATCATTGACGGAACTAAGGAAATTAAGGAAAAAATCAACGAGATACAGCACTCTTCCGATTCACTTATCCTTATGAGTGAAAGCGGAACTGAAAAAATCAATTCCGGCTATGACAGCGCAAAGAATCTTGAACTGAAATTTGAAAGCATTAAGAGCGCTTCCGAAATTACAGCTGATTCTGCTGGTGACATTACAGACATCATCCAGCAGCAGTCAATTGCCAGCGAACAGATACTCATTGCACTCAAACAGATTTCTGCCGGCGTTGAAAACTTTACACTTGCAACTGATTCAATTTCTTCATCTTCAGAGAACCTGAGGGTCATTGCACAGGACTTGAACAATCAGGTAAAAGAAGTTTAGGCCATGAGTACAAAAAACGGAAATAGCCGCATGATCATTTTCAGAATCAATGAAAACGTAATGGCCGTTGATTCTGCTTTGGTCCGGGAAATATTAAAAGACAACAGCATTTACAGACTTCCTTTTGTTCCTGACTATGTAGAAGGCATGATTAACTATCATGGTGAACCATTTACAGTCGTCAGGCTGGAAAAAACAGATGACCTGGTATTCCTTGTATTCAAGCTTGACGGCGATGACCTAAGTTTAAGGATTTCAGAAATACTTTCATTCTGTGACTGGAATGGTGAATATATAGAAGAAACAGAAACGGAGATTGAAATTAAAGATGACAGATTCAGTTCCGGTGCTTTCATGTACAACGGAAAACCAGTGTCAGTCCTTGACGTTAACAAGTTGGACTGGAATCTGAAAAAGGATTTAGGATGGAAAAAATAAAGATTGTACTTGCCGATGATTCTGCCATCATGCGGGGACTTTTGCAGAAATCATTTGCTGAATTTTCCGATATAGAAATCATTGATTCCGTTTCCAACGGTCGCAAAGCTGTCGATGTTGCCAGATCCTCCAATCCTGATGTAGTCATTACTGACATTGACATGCCGGAACTCACCGGAATTGAAGCATGTAAAATATTGCATGACGAGTTGAAGATTCCGGTAATCATACTGTCGGAAAATCCGGCACAGAAAGCTGAAGCCTTAAATGCAGGTGCAGAATGTTTTATCGAAAAGCCGGATCTTACGAATTATAAAAAATTCCTTTTTTCAAATCTGGTCAGCGAAGTACGCAGGATTCATTCCAGCCTGAAATCTAAAATTGATTTTTCATCTTTTTCGAAACCGGCACAGATTATTGAAAAATTCAAGGTGCTGTGCATTGGTGCATCCACCGGCGGTCCTTCAGCAGTAAAGGAAGTGCTCTGTTCACTTGGAAGGAACTTTCCGCTTCCGGTGCTGTATGTCCAGCACATTGATGAAGGTTCCGACAAAAAAATGGCTGCATGGTTCAAGGATGTATGCACCAATCTTGATTTTAAACTTGCAGAAGATGGCGAAACAGCACAGCAGGGATGTGTTTATATGGCACCTGCAAACAGGCATCTTGTAATAAAATCCGTAAGTGCAAACGGACTTCCGGTATTGTCCCTGAGTGATGAACCGGAAGAACATTTCCTCCGTCCGGCAGTAAATAAGCTTTTTAAATCAGCTGCCGAAAAATACAAAGGCACTACCCTTGCAATCCTGCTTACGGGAATGGGCCGGG
Organism: Treponema sp.; assembly: GCA_045616425.1. GTDB lineage: Bacteria > Spirochaetota > Spirochaetia > Treponematales > Treponemataceae > Treponema_D. Next base: position 79,184 of record JAZLGS010000050.1, on the reverse strand, counting down.
ATGGTGCAGACGGATGTAAGGAAATTGTTGATGCCGGCGGCTACACAATTGCCGAAGACAAATCCACATGTGCAGTATTCGGAATGCCGGGAGCAGCAATAGAAATCGGAGGCGCAACGGAAGTCCTTCCCCGTGATAAAATCGGGCCAAGGGCAATAACGCTTGCAGATTAAGGAAACCGGATGAACCAGCAGGAACTGAACAATATAGTAAATTTATTTTCTCAATATACCGGGATAGTCCCACTGGACAGCCACATCCTTGGAATCAAAAATTATCTTGAAAAATATACTGAACAGCTCAGGCAGAAAAACATATTCGATTCACCATACAAAATTTTCCTTACTGATAAAATTGAATTCAATTCCTTCATTGATGCAGCTGTTGTAAGTGAAACATATTTTTTCAGGGAAGAAAAACAGTTTGATTTTCTCATAAAAAATGTTTTTCCAAAATACAAAGGCAGCAGTGACGGAAAAATAAAAATCTGGTCAGCTGCAAGTGCCAGCGGTGAAGAAGCATATTCACTTTATCTGGCAGCAAAATACGCAGGCCTGACACCTGAAGTAAGAGCCAGCGACATAAACCTTTTTTCATTGGAAAAAATAAAAGATGGTCATTATAAAAAATCTTCCATAAGAAAATTTGACGGCAGCAAATATTCTTTCCTCCTGAATGAATTCATCACAAACGAAGGAATTGTTTTTGACGGAGACACCCGGAGCAAGATCACAACTTCTGAAATCAATCTTTATGATATGAAAAGTTCCTTTAATGTTCCAAAGAATATGGACATTGTATTTATACGGAATGTCTTCATTTATTTTGAACAGGAAACAAAAAAAGAAATACTTTCGTTCATTACAAAAAACTGCCTGAATCCGGGCGGATATATTTTTGTTTCCATGAATGAAACTGCAAGCATAGACAAAAGCCTGCTGCCTGAAAATCTGGAAAGGAAATCCGAAGGCAGTGTCTTTTACTTTCAGAAAAGGCTGGAGAAATAGAAATGGCAAAATTAAGAAAACACATCAGACAGACATTTAAAGATGAATCTGTAAAAATACTGGATGAAATACTTGTAAGCCTCCAGCAGATGAAATCGGCATACTCAAAAAAACTGAATCAGGAAATAATTGACAAACTCAAACTGATTTATGACAATTCGGTTTTCATGGAAAGCGGGAATGTTTCTAAACTGATTTTTACACTTTACAGAATATTTTCCGGCATTCTCGAAAAGAGCATCAAATACACGGACAACAACCATCTCATAATGCAGTACGGACTCAACAGGACTAAAGCAGTCCTTAGTGCAGAAGAAATTTCCGGAACTGAAATAGCTGCCCTTGTTTCTTTCTGCGTAAGGATTGCAGCTGGAGAAATAATTGATTACGAACTTTTCCTGAATGAAGTCAAAAAAGAAAGAAGTGAACGGACAAAAAGAAAGAACAGTTCCAATTCAATTTACAAAAAAATCAATGAGCAGGAACTGAAAATAAAATTAGAAAAAATCAATTCACTGCTTTCCGTATGTCAGGATCTGATTAACCGGGAAGTAAAAATCAAGAATGAAATTGAAGTTCTCCGCAGGATTGAAGACCAGATAAAAAACCGGGAACTCAGGAAAGTATGGAAAAACCTTGAATCTGAAACAGCTGCACTGGAATCCCGCATTGTAAATTTCCAGAATCAGATTTATGACTTAAAGACGCACCCTCTTTCAAGAGCGTTGGCAAATTTCAAGAAACGTGTTGAAACACAACAGAAAAATCAGAAACAGAAAATCATCTGCCACATTCCTGAAACTGAAATTTCCATGGATAAAGTTGTCCTTGAAGTTCTGGAAGAACTCTTTGTGCTTTTTGCCGGAAACTTTATGGAATACGGACTTGAACCGGCAGACGAAAGAATCAAACTTGGCAAACCCGAAAATGGAAATTACAGGATTGAATGTTCCCACGGACCAGGCTGCATTGCACTAAAGCTAATTGATGACGGACGGGGAATTGATTTTGAAAGCGTAAGGAAACAGGCGGAAGAACTTTTTCCAAAAGAAGCTGCCCAGATCAGTTCTTATACACAAAAAGAACTTTCCCGCTTTCTGTTCACAAAGGAATTTACACAAAAGGAAGCTAACGGGCTTTTAAAGAACAAGACAGGAATTCAATATGTTTCTGAAAATCTCGAGAAAATAAATGCAGAAATATTTGTAGAAAGCGAACTTGGAAAAGGTACTGCATTCACAATTCAGGTTCCGCTTTGGGAAACCACATATCAGGGATTCTTCATAAAATCAAATAATGAAAAATATTTTGTACCATCGTTTTCAATAACGGATGTAATCTATGTAAAGCAGAATGAATACGTCATTGCCCAGAACCAGAAATATATTGTACGGCAGGACACCAACATTCCTGTTTACGCACTTACGTCCCTCTTTGACAATCAGCAGGTTAAGAAAAATGATACATCCGTAGTTCTGGTTGCAGAACATAATTCTGAAATGCTCGGAATTGAAGTTGACTTTGTACAGAAATATACGGCCCTTGTAATGAAGAAACTTCCCCATGCATTTGACTACTTCAACATCCTGCATGGAATCTGTTTTGACGAAACATTCAGCATTGTACCGATTCTGTATGTTCCGGAACTGATGCGGCGTTTCAAAGAAATGCGGGGATTTGAAGTAAAGAAATATGAAGCAGCCACAAGAAAAAAGCAGAAGCGCATCCTGATTGCTGACGATTCAAAAAGTGCAAGGGATATCCTCAATTCAATTTTGAAAGGCCACGATTATATTGTCGAAGAAGCAGAAGATGGAATCGAGGCGCTGGAAAAATGCAAGCTTGAAAAATTTGACCTGATAATCAGCGATACAAAAATGCCGCGTATGGATGGTCTGATTTTTATGGACAATCTTTTCAGAATGGAGCAATACTCCGGAACTCCGGTAATCATAGTAACAACGGAAGACTATCTGAAAGATCAATATATGGATAAAGGTGCAGGATTCTTTATGGCAAAAAATGATTTTGACAGAAACCTGTTCATCAGGAAAATTGCAGAATATATTGGAGAATAAAATATGAAGGTTTTAGTTTTAGATAATTCGCAGGTAACAGCAGAACTTTTTGAAGAAGCAGTTGAAAATGAAAATATCAGCCTTACTTTTGAGAATTCATTTGAAGTTTTTCTGAAAGAAATTTCAGAAATAAATCCAGAACTGATTCTGATAAATGCAAACTTTCATTCTCCAAGTGGAATTGAAATTGCAAGGACTTTAAAAAATATTGAAGAACTCAGTGAAATAAAAATCGGACTTTATTGCAATGCAAATCTTCCTTTTGAAAAAAACAGGATTGAAGAAGCAGGTGCCGATATTTTTGTACATATTACAAATGATGATTACGAAAAAGGAATAAGGCGGCTTCTTGGAACCATCAAGGAAGAAAAGAATGTTTCAGTTCCGGAAATAGGAATGAAGTCTGTTTCTGAAAATGCAATAAATGCATTGGAAAACTTCAGCAGGAAAACTGCCGTATTACAGAATGTGTATACCCAGATAAAATCCCTGGATTCAATTGAAAAAATTGCAGGCGAATTCCTGAACCTTATCTGTGAAACCGGAGAAGTTCCATGCTGTGCAATCATCATAAAAGATTCTCTGGAAACTTCCGGTTATTATGTAAAGGCTGGAAACATTACCGATTCTGAAATTAAAGAATTCCTTGATGTCTGCAAAAGTGATTTTGACAATCTTGGAATCAACGCAAAAAATGAAAATATAAGTTCCGTTGAACTGCCAGCTTCAAAGCCGCTTGAAGTTTACAGGATTCTTGACGAAAAACTTTCCAGTTATGAATTCTTTGAAATGCGGAATTCCGCAAATGAAATTTTTGCAACAGTCCACGTCATTTCTGAAAACAGCTTTACGCCCAATGACCAGCAGCTCATGACATATTGCACCAGCCAGTCCGCATTGCTTTTTGAAAATGCACTGGTGCTCAAGAAAAAGATTTTCTTTGAAAAGAGAATCCGCCGTGCATTCAGCAGGTTTGTTCCGGAACAGATTATTGACGACCTTGTTTCCAGTGACTTTACCGATAAAGTTTCCGTGGGCGAAAAAAGAAATGTGGCCGTCCTTTTCAGTGACATCCGTTCATTTACAAATATAAGCGAATGCAATAAACCGGAAGTCATAGTCAGTTTCCTTAACCGGTATTTTACAATCATGGTCAACATAATTAAGAAGCACGGCGGAACAATTGACAAATTCATCGGGGATGCAATCATGGCTTTGTTTGGTGCACCGGTAAGTTATGAAGACAACTGCCGCCGTGCTGTTGCCGCTGCCTGTGAAATGCGCGAGGCATTAGGAACAGTTTCAACGGAAGGAGTCGTACTTCCAAATGGAATGAAGTTCAGCATCGGAATCGGAATCAATTATGGCGATGTAATCGTCGGTTCAATCGGTTCCAATGACAAAACTGATTATTCTGTAATCGGTGACAACGTAAACCTTGCAAGCCGTCTTGAAGGACTTACAAAAACTTACGGCAGCATGATCCTTATTTCTGATTCAACGAAAAAAGACATTGAGGATTCAGGCGCAATTAATGAATTTTCAATCCGCTATCTTGATGATGTAAAGGTAAAAGGAAAAGCAAAGTCCGTGCCGATTTACGGAGTTGACAGCAGTCCGGATGAATTCTCTCCGCTTTTCAAAGACTGCTATTCAAAAGGAATGGAACTTTACAAGCAGGGAATTTTCCATCTTGCAAAGGAATATTTTGAAAAAGCATTGGCAGAAGTTCCAGAAGAAAAGGCTTCATCCCTTATGCTGGACCGTTGCAAAGACTTTATTGAAAATCCTCCTGAAAACTGGGACGGCTCAATAACCTTCAAGACTAAATGATGGATCTGTAAAAAGCTGTACAGGACATCCCGGAAAAATATTCTTGGAAATGTCCTGTACAACTGGTAATCTTATACCGCACTCCGTTAAACAGCCTGAATGTCGGGTTTTGAAGTTTGTCATCCCGGTCTTGAAACAAGTTCAGGATGACAGATTCGGAATCTGTTTTATAGCAACAAATCAGATGTTGAAATAAATTCAGCATGACAAAATGAATCGTATTTTGATAAAAGAAATTCTTGTTTATGAATTTTCAAAAACTCGAAATTAGAGTTAAACAATCATTTCGCCATATGAACGCGCGATGACGATTTCACCGCAGTCTTCAAGCCGCCGGATTATGGAAACAATTTTCTGCTGGACTTCCTCAACATCTTTTACCCGGACAGGCCCCATAAAATCAATATCTTCCTTAAGCATCTGCCAGGCTCTGGTTGACATGTTCTTTTTTATTTTTTCTTCAACTGCTGCCTCAGTTCCTTTCAAGGCTTTTGCAAGTTCCTGCGCATCAACTTCCCTTAAAATTTTCTGTACCGACCTGTCATCAAGCATGACGATATCCTCAAAGACAAACATCCTTTTCTTGATTTCCTCTGCCAGGTCAGGATTACGTTCTTCCATATCCTCCAGCATTGTCTTTTCAACAGACCGGTCCATCAGGTTTACAACATTCACAAAAAAATCAATTCCACCTGCAACAATTTTACCATCCGAATTAGCTATTTCAATTTTTTTCTTGAAATAAAGGGCTGCATCATTCATAAGGTTTTCGTCCGTCACAATTCCCTGTGCAAGGATTTCACTTACAGAGCATAACATTTCCTCCGGCAGGTTCTGCAGGATTAATGAAACTTTCGAAGGACTGTTCAGTACAGAAAGAAAAAGTGCCACAAGATATGGAGCTTCCCCATTCAACGCTTCAATAAGAAAGCGCGGATCTGTCTGATTGAAAAAGTCGAGCACCTCCATTTTTTTTGAGGCACCTTCCACAGTCTTTTTATTTGTACCGGTAAAGACAATTTCATTTGAGAGAACGACACGCTTCATGTAATTATACAAGACTGAATCCGTTTTTACTCCACAGTCTTCACAAAGTTTCTTGAATTCCTGTGCAAATTCTCCAGATGCATAAAATTCCAAGCTGCAATTTTCTTCTGCCATAAAAATCCTCCTATAAAAAGTCATGCGTAAAATATCAATTTTGCAAATGACTTTTTACCGTCCGCCCGAGTGGACAGTTCAATTATAATTTACCGTTGCGTAACGCAGATCTGTAAAGATAAAAGTGCCGCACCATTGGACGATACTTTTATCTACGTCTATTCTTTTCAATACTAATATAGGAGAATTTCTAAAGTTGTAAACATGAAAAGATAATAATTATTTTTTTAAGGCTATGTCCGTAAAAAGTGTTGCTAAAAATCTGCATTTTACTAAAAAAAGCGGGTCCCAGCGACGGGAAAAAAGCCGGCTCCTTCAGGAGCCTTGTATCCCCCAGAGGCAACGTGCACAGCACAGCTGCTTCGAGAGTCACTAAAATTGCTTTCGCAATTTTCCGGCTCTGCCGTCGTTCCCTACCGCCTTCGAAGCACAGCTTCTCGGAGACTCGCTCAAAACTCACCTCGTGAGTTTTGCCGGCTGATGCCGTCGCTCCCTACGTCCCACTTTTTTTTCACAATTATGCAATTAATTTCACCATTAATTCTACATAGCCTTCAACAGCATAGAGTAGAAGTGCTTCTATCAGAACATAAATATCTCGAAATTCGTTATCACTCAGCAACACTATAGCCGGACATAGCCAAATAAAAAAAGCCCCGGTTCATGAGTGAAGTGCACTTTCAAAAATTATTTCCAACTTTTGGAGTACATTTCAGAGCCGGGGCTTTTTACAGTGCTGTTTTCTCAAGTGTCCTGCAAGTCTATATGTCAATAGAACCGATTATGGTTTCTTCTGTTTCCGTGACTTCTGGTTCTTCCTGCATTTTGGAAGCTTTGCCGGCAAGTGACTTTTTTTCCTTCCGTGGCGAAGCGGCATTTATTTCTTCAAGCGTAATGGTCTTTTCTTTCTGGGTTTTAGGATTTTTTGGTGCAACCAGGAATCCGAACATGCTGCCGCATATTCCGCCTGCCAGCTGTGCAATCTTTGCAATGTCCTTTACTCCGCCTGAAACTTCCATAAAGAATTCCATGCATATGTAAAGGACTATAAGCATTACCACTGGAATCTGTATTTCTCCTTTTGTGAGTGCTGCATACGATGAAAGCAATATCATCATAAAAACGATGCTGTCGGCCCCCATTATTGCCGAAGGAAAAAAGCATGCATTCAAAAGTCCGCTGACGGTTATTGCAACGGAACTCATTATTATGATTGCCGGGCTGCCATACCGCTCTTCAAGAATCGGTCCCAAAATGAGAATCAGTGAAAAATTACATGCAAAATGGATCCAGCTTGCATGCCCAAAAACGTGGAGCAGGATCCGCAGGTAATGTATGGGATTTTTAAAATTGAATGGAACAGTACTTTTTGCATTGCCGACAGCAGAAAATATTTTTTCCACCAGATTAATGGAAAAATGTTTTAAGACCTGCTGTGTGATTATCACAAAAAGAAGGCATGCCATTGTCATTGCAATTGTTACCGGTGCATTTACTTTGATTTTTAATTTTTTCCGAGATTTACTAGCCATGAATATGATTTTAATGTGAAACTCTGAAAATTGCAATTTTTGAGGATGACTTTGAAAATGCGTAGTTTTCAGCCGTAGCCAGCCGAATGTTATATAATTTCCAGAATCAAAGCGGGGCATCGTAAAAAGTATGGCTATGTAAAAAAATGCTGTGTAGAATTAATGGGAAAATTAACTAAATGATACTGGAAACTACTGCAGTTAGGGAGCGACGGCAACGAAGTCTCCGAGAAACTGGCTTCGAAGGCGGAAGAAACAACTTGTTGTACCTGAGTGGCTTAGCATGCTTTACACAGTGGCATATTTTCCATGGTAATTCAGATTTTTTTGGCAACACTTTCTACGGTCATAGCAAAAGTATTTTTCAGAGGTATCTGATATTGACTTGCGTGGATTGCAAGCATTTTATAAATTCAGTAAAATGGAATGCATGAACGCAATTATTACTGTAGTCGGCGCTGACAAAGTTGGTATCGTTTCCAATGTCACCGCTTTTCTTGCTGAACATTCAATAAATATTATTGATATCACTCAGGCAATCCTTTCTGGAAATTTTGTCATGATGCTTATGGTTTCCCTTGATGATGCTGATGTTACAATCGACGGACTCAGGGAAGAACTTACAAAACGCGGTCACGATATGGAACTTGAAATAAACGTAATGAATGAACGTGTATTTTCAGCCATGCACCGTGTGTAGTTTTCCTTACGGAATTCAACAGGCTGACGCTTAAAAGCTGATAAGAAAGCGGATTTCATGCATTTCATGAGTCCGCTTTTTTATTTGTGCTGATGGGGCTGATACTTGGTTGAAAAAACATCCTCCATGTTCTGCATAGTATGAAGGGGATTAGAACCGGAGTGCAATTTCCTTTAAGAATGACGGCCGGAATGCCGGATAAGTTTAGATGATATCATCGTTCCGAAGTAAATTCATCATGACAGAACCTTTTGGACATTCCCCGTGCCATCTGGTATTCCTAAAAAGAAATTATTTCCTCATAAATCTGGATTGCAAAATTATCCGTCATTCCTGAAATGAACTCAATCAGACATTTCTGGAATGATTCATCTGAATGAATATCAAAAACTTCCGGTGTGGCATATCTGCACAAGCGCTTCCTGTCCGGCTGGCCATGCGGTTTGTAATTTGTATACTTTACCAGCCAGTCTTCATAAGTACTGCATAATATCGGGAAATATTTCAGTGCTGATTGAACCCTTCCGCGTTCAACATAAACCCTTGTCATTTCGAGGACTCTGTAAATTGTTTCTATTACATTTTTTGAATAATTCTCAAATTCTACAAGCCGCCAGTGTTTATAAATATGTGCCAGATTGAATTTAGTCAGTTCAAGAATGAATTTGAAATACTCATCGGAAAAGCATATGCCTTTTTCTGGTGAGCTCTGTTCGCATAGGTCTATAATCATGTCATTCATAAGGACTGTGGTATTTACTGCTTTACCGCTTGATTTGCGTCCTTTCCGGTCAAAGCCCAGTGTAGATCCCACTATATCCCTTAATTGCCGGTATGACCCCATGTCCAGAATGTGGTATTGTCTTGCGTCTTCAAGATCCCGTCCAAGGAAAGAAATTTTGTCTGCAACCTTTACGATACATCCTTCCCATGTGAACGGTTGTATTATGCCTGGCCTTTTTATTGAATACAGGTCTATGGCCTCATCCCTTGGCTTGATTCCCTGCTGGTGGATTTCTCCACAATGGCAGATAAGACCGTCACGGACTGCATAACTCAGGTCAAGGTTTCTTTCAATTCCGTTCGGATCCGGGAGTGTTTCTATATAGTCAGCAAAAAAGAGGCTGTTCCGTTCATGCCAGAATTTTTTAGGTGCATTGAATCCTGTTTTCTGTTGCAGGAGTGCGTTAAGACAGTCTTCCCCATGATGACCAAATGGTGCATGCCCTATGTCATGTCCGATTGCTATTGCACTGGCCAGCTGGTCATTCAGACCCAGGTATTTTGTAATGGTTGATGCTACTGATGCCACATGACTTACATGTTCCATTCTTGTACAGATGTGGTCATTATGTGTTGCGTAGAATACCTGAGTCTTATGCTTGAGCCTTCTGTATGCCGGACAATGCAGAAGTCTTGTATAATCCCGTTCAAAATCTGACCGTATGTCATTTCCCCGGGGATATAATGAATGTTCCCGTTTTATACTGTCTTCCCATTTTGGAGAACCAGACTTTACTGCATATTCCTTAAATGAATCTTTCATAGCATCCTCAATATAATGGCTTGAACATAAAGAAGGGAACCAGTAAGAAATGGAAATCTTTTACCAGTTCCCTTGATTTTCCGCTCAAAAAAATGATACTGCTTTAGGCATTTACAGGTATCTTGTAAAACTGCTTGTATAATTCTTCTGAAATCTCATTAAAACAGGAAAGAAGTGCAGGATTGAACACACCGCATTCACCGTTATTTATCATTTTAATGGATTGCTCGTAAGTATAGGCATTCTTGTAAACGCGCGGACTGAGCAATGCATCAAATACGTCTGCAATTGAAACAATCTGTGCCGAAAGCGGAATCTGGTTTCCTATAAGTCCGTCCGGATAACCGTTTCCATCCCAGCGTTCATGATGGCTGCGGCATATTTCCATTGAATATGTATACAGCGGTTCATCAAGTCCGTTAATTGAATGGATGAGGTTGTAACCTGCAACTGTATGTTTCTTCATTTCATTGTATTCTTCCGGTGTAAGCCGTCCGGCAGAAGCCGGCTTGTTAAGAATGTGGTCTGGAACTGCAATCTTACCACAGTCATGAAGTGTTGATGCCTTTGAAATGGCCCTGATTTTTTCTTCGGTCAGACTGTATTCAGGATGTTTTGCAGCGAGCATTCTGGCAATGTATTCTGTAACATGCTGAACCCTGTTTGTGTGCACACCGGTTTCATCGCTACGGGTCTCAATTGCAGAGTTCAATGCATTGATGATGTCCCAGCTGTTTTCCTGAATACGCATTCCCTGCTCACGGATTTTCTCCTTTTGCTGGTTGTAAAGGCCTTCTATCCTGCGCCTTGCTTCAAACAGTTCAATTACATTACGCACTCGCCTTGAAATTACAACCAGATTGAACGGTTTCGGAATTACATCGATTGCACCATAATCATAAGCTTTTTCTACAACATAATCAGTTGCCTCTGTCGTTATGAGGAACAGAGGAATTGTTTTTATTATGTTGTTGTATTCAAGTTCCTGCAGGACCGTAAATCCATCCATTTCAGGCATGATGATATCAAGGAAAATTGCTGCAAGTTCATTCCTGTATTGGAGTATCAGTTCAAGACCGATGGAGCCATCTTCAGCTTCTAGAATGTCATATTCTTTGTTAAATGCTTCCCTCAGGATTACACGGTTAAGCTCAACATCATCTATTATAATCAGTTTTTTTCGTTTTTCTTCTATATTTGCCATGTTTACCATGTTTTTTTGTCTGAAATACTGGCAAGTTCTGCATCATCAGAAAATAATGCATGCCCTGCCGCAAAAAGGCTGGTTATTAAAAGCCTGTTGATCAGAAAAATGAAATCATGTTCAGTCAATCTGCTGGATTACTGAAATGATGTCATCTATATCTTTTAATACTTCCGGTATATTTTTTTCAGCTTCTTCAAATTTCTGTGAACGGATTGCACTGACAACTGCCGCTGATGATTTGAATAATGTATCAAATCCAAGATTGCCGGCAATACCTTTTAAAGTATGAGCATCAACTTCAATCTGGTGCCAGTCCTTTGTCTGTGATGAATTCTTAAAAGCTGCAACTGTCTTATCTGCAGGGAATTTCAGGACATACATTTCCATGAGGTCTTTCATTCCTGAAAATCTTGTTAAAACAGTTTCCTGGTCTGGAATAATTTTACTGAATGCTTCATCAATTGTCATGTAATTATGATATACCCAGAACAGAAAATTGGCAATATTGAAGTAACTGTAAAGATGTATAGTTGATAAAATTAATGTTATTTTATCGAGATCATGTCCCTGAATTAATAGAAAAATTACCTGCAGTGGATAGGCGGTTCTCTTTTCATGTATATAGCCTTAAAAATAACATTTTTTTTTATTTTTTTTGTAACCATTCATTCCGTCATTTGCTTATGTTTATGTACAGTTCAGAAGCATATGTCATACTGCAAACATGAGCTGGTTTTTTCAAACCTCCAGGAGCGGCAGCCGTTTTTTATCTCCTTTTCGGCTGCCGCTTTTTTTATACCGCATATGGAATCTGTTTTCATCTGGCTTTTCAACTTTTTCAGGTGCCCTTTTATATTTTTACTGTTTACGGTATTATAGGGAAGGCTCTGGAAATTTCATTTCCGGAGGAAATCATGATAACCTTATGAAAATTCCGGAGGCCGTTTTTTTATGGAATGCGAAGTAAGACATCTTTCTGAAGAACAGAAATCAAAAATACAGAAGGCTGTCCGGGAAATACTGGAAGCATTGGGAGAAGATCCTGACAGGGAAGGGCTGAAAGATACGCCTGACCGCGTATGCCGCATGTATGATGAAGTTTTTGAAGGCATGCGTTTTTCCAATGAAGAAATTGCAATGCAGTGTGGCCGCTGTTTTACATCTCCTGCCGGCAGGGACAGTGCTGGAAATATGGTGGTAATGACGGGAATTGACGCATTCAGCTACTGTGAACATCATCTTGCCCTCATGTACAATATGAAGGTGAATGTTGCGTATATTCCTAAGGATAAAATAATCGGTCTGAGTAAAATTCCGCGGATTGTGGATATGGTGACTAAAAGGCTGCAGCTTCAGGAAAGGATTGGAAGTGATATTGCAGAAATACTTTCGATGGTGCTTGATACTGAAGACGTGATGGTTGTCATTACGGGTGAACATTCCTGCATGACTTCCCGCGGCATAAAAAAACCGGGCGCCGTTACAAAGACTGTTACAGCCCGTGGTATATTCAATACGGACATGGAACGCCGTATGGAATTCCTTTCAATCATATAGGCATCGGTTAAGGTGACTTGAATAGGCAGGAAAAATGACTCCAGAAGAAAAATTGTATTCAGAAATTACAGCAAGATATGGAAAAGTAAAGCGAGCCAGGAACTGTTTTCTTTATACAGCAAAAGGTGTCCGGCTTACGGATATGTATCAGGAAAACGGCCGTGCCATATTAGGCTGGGGTGGCAGTGTCTTTACAGTATTTAAAGATGTTCTTAGCCGCGGGATTACCGGTTCGTTCAATACTGATCATTTTTACAGGCTGGAAAAAGCTGTTTCAGATTTATTGGGATTTTCATGTTCTGTATTCCTTTTTTCTTCTGGATCATCCGCCAGAAAAGCCCTTGAATCAATTTCTGCTGCTTATTCGACATATAAACCTTTCTGTCAGGATTCAAAGACGGAAGTAAATGCATTCCTTGTAATACCGCCGTTGCCGTGGACACCGGATTTATGGATTGCAGCAGTAAGAAATGAAGGAACAGATTATTCCGGAAAACTCCTTGAAGCCGGACTGGTGCCGGAAAAAAAGCCTGCTCCTGTGCTTGCTGCGGCTGCCCGTTCCATTTACGACCTGATTGCGGAAGAAAAAATCCGTCTTGAAAAACATTGGTTCATTTACGATCCTGTACTTACAAAATACTGGACCCGCAAAGGTCCTTATCTGGTTCCAAAGGTGTCTGCTGAAAAATATGATGATTTCGTGCTTCATTGCCTGGACTGCGGTATTGTCATTAATCCGTCTCCTGATGGTGAATCCATAGTTCCGTTTGGTGCAGACCGGGGTGTATTTACGGCACTCAAAAACCGTCCTTTCTAGGAATCCGCCTGTATGACAGAAAATTCTGTAATCATATACATAATAAAGCTTTTTCTGGGAGGAGTTGCCTGCTTTCTTTCCATTATCCTTTGGGCAAAATCAAGGGATGCAGCGTGGATGGCACTGGTTGCAGCCGTAATAACTGAATATGCCCAGATAGTCTACAGTCTCATGCTGGAACTTGGGATAATTGTGCCGTCAGGTGTCGCAATCTTTGGAATTCCCCTGCTGTCGGTACTTTTTGCCGTAATTCCATTCCTTTTTCTTATAACTTCAATTTCAATCCTGATTTACAGGAATTCTAAAGGAGGCCTTTAAAATTTGAATTTTTAAGGCGACTTTTAAGATAATTTTCGGAGGTAAGCATGACGCCTGATTCAATGTGGAATGCATATAGAAATGCTGCCGGAATGTCAGCAGATGAAATGTATGCCGGTGATTTTTCTTTTGAAGCAAAGGGATTTGTCGGGAATGAAAAACTTTCCCTGGTACTTTCAGGACAGAAAAAGGCCGTATTTACAAGTTTTGCAACATATGCAATTGATAATGAACCTCTTCCTGTTTCCGGTGAATTCTATGTAGTATTGGATAATAACGGAGAAGCCCGCTGCATCATAGAAGTTTCAGAAGTTTCAGTGCTGGAATTCCAGGATGTTACGTGGCCTATGGCTCAGCTTGAAGGCGAAGACCGGAATCTTGAAGAATGGCGTGCAAAACAGCAGGAATATCTGGAAGACGAAGGAGCAATCGTAGGTTTTGACTTTGCACCGGATATGAAGCTTGTGTTCATGTCGTTCAATCTTGTGTATTCAGGAAATTAATCCTGTTTTTTAAGAGGAATGCTCTGAAAATGTTTTTTTTGAGCCTTGTGTTGCCATAGTGAAAAACTTGTAAAGATTTCATTGAAATAAAGCCTCCATTCTGACGAAAATAGAATGAGAGGTATTTTTTATGCATGATTCAAAAAAAACTTTTGGTGTAGTCCTTCTCCACATTGCGCTGGCAATTCTGTTCATTGTGGATGGCATTAATGTTGTTTTTTACGGCCGGGAATCCCTTGGTGTGATTTTCGGAAATGGTGAGCTTAGTAACATCCTTTCTATGGCTCTTGGAATCGTGGAACTTGTTTCCGGTGTGATCCTTTTCCTGCAGATGATTGTTCATGTAGGTGCAAAGCTTAATGCATGCCTTATGTTCATCATTATAATTGCAATCGCAGCCCTGATCATCATTCAGGATATACTTGGCTCAAAAGGATTGCTTGGCGGAAATATCTTTTCAAGCCGCAATGCATTCTTTTCTTTCATTCAGACTCTGGCAAATCACCTTCTTATGCTTGGTGCTGTAATCATCGTAAAGTAAAATGGAATTCAAACTCAGGCCTGCAGGAATTCAGGATGCGGCGCGGCTGGTTGAAATATATGCGCCCTATGTCCTGAATACGGCGATTACTTTTGAATATGAAGTTCCTTCCGTAAAGGAATTTGAAAACCGGATTTCTTCAATAACGGAAAAGTATCCGTACATTGTCTGTGAATCCGGTGGGAAAATCATTGCTTATGCATATGCTTCGGCATTTAAAAGCCGGGCTGCCTATGACTGGAGCGTGGAACTGTCGGTTTATGTTGATCAAGATTACCGCGGAAAGGGTGCAGGAAGACTTTTGTATGGAAAACTTGAAAAACTTCTTGCTGCCCAGAATATCCGTAACCTGTATGCCTGCATTACAGCAACTCCGTCCCGTGACAGCATAAAATTCCATGAACGGCTTGGTTTTGTCCAGGTTGCTGATTTTAAGGATTGCGGCTTTAAGATGGGAAAATGGCATGAAATGGTCTGGATGGAAAAAATGACAGGCCCCCATGATTCCGAACCGGAACCTGTAAAAAAATGGGAATGGATTTAAGCTGCCGTTAATTTGCTAGAAAATTATATTAACATAAAAAAAGACTTTGGCTGAAAAGCCAAAGTCTTTTTGACCCATATGCGATTCGAACGCACTACCTGCCGCTTAGGAGGCGGCCGCTCTATCCAACTGAGCTAATGGATCATATGTGTTAATCATATAGTAAATATTTTTTTTTTTCAAGGGAATCCTGAAAACTTGCAGCAGCTGGGAAGTATGGGCATGTCAAAAATTGTAATAATGAGCCCTTTTTGCATAACCTAAGAAGCCGTCTTTTTCGGGATTCTCAATTTCCGGTTTATCCGAATAATGACACAGGAATGTTTTTCCCCGTATATCTTCCGGCAATGATTTCAGGTCATTGTATGCGGCATGGACACCACCGCTTTCTTTCTGGCTGTCATGGAATATGCATTCGATGTTGAAACGTTTTACCAGCCACATTATTTTGTCATAATCAAATCTGGCGTCTCCGCTAAAGATGACTTTGTCGTCAATTATGATACCTGTAGAATGGAAATGATGCCCTTTTGAATTTATTCCGGTAAGATGAACTGTGTCAAAAATCTTTATGTTTATACTGCCGATACTGGCTTCCAGCAAAGGATATTTTGTACCGGAAATCTTTACCGGCCTTATTTGTAAAAAATAGTCTTCAAAGGAGATTGAATGGCCATCCGTAGTTTCACCATAGGCACATCCACCGTGTAGTGACTCGTTCCAGAGTATTTTCTTGTATTCATCTGTAATGATTATTTTAGGGCGCTGCCGGATTTCGTAATAATTGCGGAGGGCAACTTCTTCCATTCCGCCGATATGGTCTGCATGTGAATGGGTAAGGTAAAAATTGCGTATATCTGTTATTTTTCTCCCATATTCCTCTATGGCATATGGACACAAAGAACCACAGTCAATAAGAAGATGGTCTTCGCCTTTTATGACAAGCAGGTTATTCTGGAAATGTCTTTTCGAAAATGCACTCCCTGTACCTATAAAGAACAGTGACAGGTGACCGTCATTTTTGAGTTCAAGTGTTCCATTCAACTTTCTTATTTTCATTTAAAACTGCCCCAATTTTTAGTATATCAGATTCGAGAAAAAAATAAAAGTCATGGAAATATCGGGTACGATAAAAATGTAGGGAGCGATGGCAAAGCCGGAAAATTGCGAAAGCAATTTTAGCGAGTCTCCGAGAAGCTATGCTTCGAAGGCGTAAGGGAGCGACGGCAAAGCCGGAAAATCGCGAAAGCGATTTCAGCGAGTCTCCGAGAAGCTATGCTTCGAAGGTGTAAGGGAGCGATGGCAAAGCCGGAAAATTGCGAAAGCAATTTCAGCGAGTCTCCGAGAAGCTATGCTTCGAAGGCGTAAGGGAGCGACGGCAAAGCCGGAAAATTGCGAAAGCAATTTTAGCGAGTCTCCGAGAAGCTATGCTTCGAAGGCGTAAGGGACAACTTGTTGCACCGGAGGGGGCGTGTTTTACACGCAGGCACATTTTCCACGGTGGTGCAGAGTTTTCAGCAATGCTTATTTACTGTATGACTTTCAGGATTTATGACAGGATTTCCGGCAGCCTGTACACATCATCTACTCCATCCACAAGGATTCCGCCCATACCCATTTCAAGGGGTAGTGCAATGTCCAGATCATAACGGTCGCCGATGCTTACACATTCTTCTGGCTGTGAGGCGGTTTTTTTCAAGGCCAGCCTGAAAGGTTCAAGTGCAGGTTTTGATTTTCCACATGTATCAAGCCCTATTATTTCTGGAATGATTTTCTCAATTCCGATGGCTTCAAGAGTTTTATATGCTGGAAGTACAGGATTGTTTGTTACGCAGATCATTTTAAATGAACCAGACAGTTTTGTAAGTGTTTCAATCAACCTCTGGTCTTTTGAAAGAAAGTCTGCCGGTTCAAGAAGTTCCTTGCGCCATTTTATGCTGTCTTCAATAGGGATTCCAAAAGCTGTAAGTGTGTTTCCAAGGCTGATGGCCTTTCCTTCATGTTCAGCAGCCCACTTCCTGCGGTAACCTGCCACCATATTCCGGGCTTCATCCGCAGTGATGCCCCGTAATTCTGCAAAATGCCGCACCTGACAGTCTACCTGCTCAAAAGCATAATCCGCATTTGTGTACAAGGTTGAATCAATATCAAAAATTATAGTGCGGCAGTTTTTGGGAATGCGGTATGTCTTCATAATATAAATCCTTTGAAAGTGTAAATGATCGGTATAGAATTTTGCCGGTTATTACGGGCGAATATTTTCGGTTGCCTCAATTAGTTTTTTGAGGGAACATATATTTTTGCGGGGCGTACCATTCCTGCTGCAGCCTCGTGTATGGAATTATATTCACCAAGCCCTGTAAATGCAAGAATGGCATCACCCATCAGTTCTGCATCAGTACATTCCGTTATTCCAATCCTGATTCCAGCGGCATCAGCTTTTTTCTGCATCCACAGGCTGTTGGCTGTCTGGCCGCCTGTCGCCATTATTATGTCAGAAACAGGAATTCCGTTGGCTGCTGCACTTTCCCTTAATGTCCTTATTCCATCTGCAAATTTTTTCAAGAGACCGTCAAGAATTAACCTGCCTTCATCATTTTTTCCATTATATGAGTCTTCAATCAGTTCCCTGAATGAAATTTCGTGCCCTTCATATTTTCCATACTCGAGCCTGCATGAAGCTATTTCCGTTCCGCTTTCTGGAATAAGCCATGATGCATTCCATAATTCAGGAATCATTCCCGGCAAAGTCCGCAAACCTTCTGCACGGACTGGGAACGGAGTGCACATGTTGATTCCTTCACTGGAGCCTGCACGGTCACATAGGCAACCCGGCTTTATTGTTCCTGTTCCCAGCATTGCTACTGTAAAATCAGGGCCGCCACAGAATACAGGAACAGGTTTTGCAAGCCCCAGATATTCTGTAATGCTGTCTGTGGTAAGTCCTGCATTTGCGGCAGGCGGAAGAAATTCCGGAAGCTTTTCCTCTGGAATTTCAAGCTCTTTTAGCTGGGAATCCATCCAATATGCGGCTGTAAAACGTTTTTCTGGAAGTATAGTGAGGCGGTGGCCGGTCAGCCGGAAAATAAGGTATTCCGGTCCTGAAAATAACCATCTGCTTTTTTCCCACTGTTCAGGATGAACCATGCGGAATGTCAGCAGTTTCGGAATGAAAAGGGATGTCCTGCAGGATTCAGGAATGATCAGGGATTCCGGGATTTTATCATTCCACATTACGGCAGTCCCGTCTTCTGAAACGATTGTAGGACCATTACCCGAAAAACAGGCGGCACAGATCCCTGCTGAATGACTTTTCATTTCTGAGCAGGCATCCTTTAATGCCATAAGCCATTTTCCGCCGGTCTGTGCCGTTTTATATTTAGAAAAGTGCTGTTTTGAAAAGGCCAGCACTGTTCCGTCTGAAGAAATCAGTGCCGCCTTAAGGGATGTGGTTCCTATATCTGCACAAAGTACAGAATTATTCATCATCCTCTTCTTCATCCTCTTCCAGTACTGTGTCCTGCTTAACCAGCTTTTCAATGATGTTGCGGTTATCAAGAAGGTCGCTGAGTGACTGGTTGTGGTGCACACGGGTAATTACGTTTGCAAAGAGTCCGCTTACATCTGTGTTGATGTACCATTCCTTGTCCTTGAGGGCATCGTGGTAAACGGCATTCGTACCGATGATTCTGTAGAAAAGCCCCTGTTTATAAGCTTCATCAAAGAGTTCGATTGCGTTTCCTGTAAAGAATGGAAGGCTGATTGCACAAATGACTTTTGTTGCTCCCTGTTCTTTAAGGAAGCCCATTGCCTTGAGCAGTGTACCGCCTGTTCCAAGCATATCGTCAGCAAGGAATGCAACCTTGCCCCGTACGTCACCAAGAAGCTTGATGGATTTTATGTTTGTACTGTGTGCATCCTGGGTTACGATTGAGTAATCCCTTTCCTTGTAAATCATTGCAAGTGGGAGCTTCAATCCTGATGCATAGAATTTATTCCTGTCAATTGCGCCTGTGTCTGGAGATACTACAACCATATCTTCAGTCTTGCCCTTAAGGTCAACAATCTTTGCAAGTTCACGGATGATCTGGTAGCTTGCATGGAGGTTCTCCAAAGAGCATGAATTAAACGCATTGATGATTTCGCGTGAGTGGATGTCAAGAGTGATGATCCGTCTTACACCTAAGAGTTCGTAAATGTGTCCCAGCATGCTTGCTGTAAGACCTTCGCGGCTCTTCTTTTTATGCTGACGGCTGTATGGATATGCCGGAACGACCAGCGTAATATTTGCGGCACCTGCCTGGCGTACAGCGTCAACTGTGACCAGAAGTGACATTACATGGTCGTTGACAGAAAGGGAAACTATGTTTTTTCCGTCATTTAATGCCAATGGTTCGTGGTTTTCAACATCCTGGAAGATGAAAACTTCTTTTCCGCGTACACATTCAAGGAGTTCCGTCTTAACTTCACCATTCATGAAGTAAGTAAATCTTGTCTTTACCTTGAATACAGGAGGACGGTATTTGTCAATTGCGCCCTTCATGCTGATGTCAGAAGTATTCACATCACTTTTGAAGTTGATTTGTTTAACCAGATCGCTTTTCTCAATCTGATAGCGCTTTGAAATAACATCATTTTTCAATGTAAAACGATGTTTGTACATGCGGCGAAGATGCGTGATAACTTCATCAGCAAATGCTTCACCACCCGGGCAAGCTACAATCGCTAAGTTTGATGGTTCGGAATACGGCATTATTCAGACCTCTGTTTTTTTAAGTCTCCGATAATCGGACTGCATCCATGCATTAACCCGTGCATCTGGAATGCAGAATTATGGCAATGCGAATCATTGGGAATCAGAAAAGATTAATCCGTTCCTGTCCTTACAGTTCACAATACCTTTGCGTATATTAACATTTATTGATAAATGCCGTCAATAAATGATGATATTTAACTGTACATTTTTGATTTACATTACATGTCAGAAAATGAATTTTTACTTTCTTAATGCCATTTTTTTCTGTATAATTGATTCATGAAATTTACTTTAATGGGAACCGGAACCAGTCATGGAGTTCCTGTCATCGCCTGTGAGTGTGCCGTTTGTACTTCTTCTGACCCACGGGATAAGCGTCTCCGTTCCAGCGTACACATTACTAATAAACATGAAGGAAAAAATTACAGTATTGTAATTGATGTCGGTCCTGAATTCCGGATTCAGGCATTGAAGTATAATATAAAATCCCTTGATGCAGTCCTCCTTACCCACGGTCACGCTGACCATCTGCATGGCCTTGATGATGTCCGTATTTTCAGTCATACAAAGCTTGAATCCCTTTATGGAAAAAACGGAAAGAATCTTGAAACTTCTGGAAATGGAATGCCGGTTTATGCCAATGAAATGACTTTAAACACAATAAGAAGTGCCTTTTCGTATATATTCATGGAAACCCAGATTGGTGGCGGAAAGCCGAAAATTGACCTGTATGATACCTGTTCCATGACGGCAGAAAATCCATTAAAACTTGGTGGTATGGAATTCATTTCTATTCCCATGCTGCATGGAAAGCTTCCTGTTTCAGGCTATCTGGTTTCTGTCTATGATGATGACGACAGGAAGCATTCAATCGCTTACCTTACGGATTGCAGTTTTATTTCTGAAGAATCTGCCGTAATCATCAGGAAAAATGCAGGAATCCTTGATCATGTAGTGATTGACGGACTGCGGGAAAAAAAACATACCACCCACTTTAATTTCATCCAGGCAATGGATTTTGCAGCATGTCTTTCTCCTGAACATATCTGGCTTACCCATATTACCCATGATTCAAGTCATGAATCAATCATTGATTATGTTGATGAATATGCTGGTCGTAATAAAGCTTTGAATGAAATCATAAAGAAAGGCGGCACTGTGGCACCGGCTTATGACGGACTCAGTTTTGAACTCTGATTTGTAAATATGGCTCATGATTGCCAGTCATGGCGTCCTTTCTGCAAAAGAGGAGCAGCTGGCACCGGTGTTCCGTATCTATCAATATTGCCATACTTCGGTCCCGGTTTTCCTGTCAGAACATAGATACCTCGATATCCGTCATTCAGCAGTAACATTATGGGCTGACGCAGCCAAAAAAAAAGCCGCCATCAGGCGACTTTTGAGTAAGAAAATAAACTGTTTCGTTCAGCAATATCTTATACTGCTTCCTCAATTTATTTTGCTTCTGTAGCGGCAACTTCCTTTGGAACGTGAACTTTCTTTACAAGGAAATCACTGCGGAGACAGCGTGCGCAGCAATTGATTGTGCGAACTTCACCATTGTCAAGAATTGTCTTAACTTTAAGAATGTTAGGTCTCCAAGTGCGCTTTGTATGATGATAAGTCTTACTTACTTTATTTCCGCTCATAGGAGATTTTCCGCAAACATCACAAGATCTGGACATAATATTTACCTACCTTTAGAATACACGTGAGTTCTTAGATAATATCTTAATTGTATTATAATGTCAATTAAGAATCATGGAAGAATTCCGTAAATTTTACCTTCTTCAAATGCCCTTACCACTGTCAGGACAGGTGGAAATTTCCTATTTTCCGAACTGTTCCTCAATTTCCTTTATCTGATCCCTTACTGCTGCTGCCTGTTCGTATTCAAGCCGTTCTGCATAATCTTCCATTTCTTTTTTCAGTGCCTCTATCAGTTTGTGCCTTTCTTTCTTGTTGAAAAGATTTGCATTTTTCTTAAGGACTTCAGTCTGGATTGCAACTTCCTGTTCTGCTTCCTCTTTTTTATGTTCAAGGATGTCTTCAACAGCCTTTTTAATTGTTTTTGGTGTAATTCCATGCTGGCGGTTATATTCTTCCTGGATTGCACGGCGCCGTTTTGTTTCTGTAATGGCTTCCTTCATGGCGTCACTCATCCTGTCGGCGTACATTACGACTGTACCGGCTGCATTACGGGCTGCACGGCCGATGATCTGGATAAGGCTTGTTGTAGAACGCAGGAAGCCGATTTTGTCTGCATCCAGCAGGGCAATGAACGAAACTTCCGGCAGGTCAATGCCTTCCCTCAGCAGGTTGATTCCTATAAGTACGTCAACTTCGCCGGTACGCAGGGATTTAAGGATTTCAACCCGTTCAAACGTGTCAATTTCTGAATGGATATATTTAACTTTAAGGTTCAGTCCCAAAAGATAATCCGTAAGGTCTTCGGCCATTTTCTTTGTAAGCGTCAGAATCAGGCTCCTTTCACCACGTTCAATGCGGAGTTTTATTTCTTTGTAAATATCTTCCATCTGTCCTTCGCTTGGTCTGACTTCGATTATCGGGTCAAGTAGGCCTGTAGGACGGATTATCTGTTCAACTACCTGCGTGCACTGCTTTATTTCTTCAGCCCGGGGGGTTGCCGTTACATAAATGATCTGGTTCATCATTTTTGCAAATTCATCTGCTTTTAAAGGACGGTTATCCAATGCGCTGGGAAGCCGGAATCCGAAGTCCACAAGATTCTGTTTCCGGCTCCGGTCTCCTTCGTACATGGCACCAATCTGAGGTACCGTAACATGGGCTTCGTCTATAAGACAGAGAAAATCATCCGGGAAATAATGCAGCAGTGTGGCCGGAGGTTCACCAGGAGCGCGTCCTGCAATAGGGGCAGAATAATTTTCAATTCCTGTGCAGTACCCCATTTCTTTCATCATTTCTATATCGTAGGTTACGCGGGTCTTTAAGCGGTCCGCTTCCAGCAGTTTGTTCTGAATCTTCAGTTCTTCAAGCCGTTCTTCCAGCTCCTTCTGGATGCGGTCTGTAGCGGTTCCCAGCTGTTCTTTTGGAACGACAAAGTTTTTTGCCGGATAAATTACCGTTTCTTCAAGTTCTTCTGTAATCTGTCCGGAAATTACATTGAACCGCCGTATCCTTACGATTTCTTCCCAGTCCAGTTCAATGCGGTATGCTTCATCAAATTCCATGTATGGGGGATATATTTCAATTACGTCGCCTTTAATGCGGAATGTTCCCCGTTCAAGCACCATGTCATTCCTTGTATACTGAATCTGTGAAAGTTCTATAGCCAGTTTGTGGGGATCTATGACCTCTCCTTTTTCCATGTGAATCCGCATGCTTTTATACAGTTCCGGCATACCAAGACCGTAAATGCACGAAACCGTAGCAATTACAATGACGTCCCTGCGTTCCATCAGGCTGTAGGTAGCCGCCATCTTCATCTGGTCTATTTCTTTGTTGATGGAGGCATCCTTTTCTATATAAAGGTCACGGGCCGGTACATATGCTTCCGGCTGGTAATAGTCATAATATGAAACGAAATATTCAACGGCGTTTTCCGGAAAGAATGTCTTGAATTCCCTGTAAAGCTGTGCTGAAAGCGTTTTGTTATGGCTGATTATGAGGGTAGGACGCTGTACTTTTTCAATGATTTTCGCCATTGTAAATGTCTTTCCACTGCCCGTTACGCCTTTTAATGTCTGGAAACGGTCACCACGGAGGAATCCTTCCGACAGTCTTTCTATTGCCTGCCCCTGATCCCCTGAAGGTTCATATGGTGAATGGACTACGAATTTTTTCATATGCTGCCCTCCGCAAGCTTAATCTGGTAATCATAATTCTTTCCATTGCGATGGATTGTGACCGTTATGAAATCTCCCGGACGTTTGTTTTCCAGCAGTGAAAAATAATCCGCAAGTGTCAGTACCTGCTCACCGTTTATTGCCACGATGATGTCACCGCCAAGGAAGAATGTTTTTGCATTCCTTGAAGAACCGTAGCGGACTTGGTATGTGCCGCCTTTAAGTCCTGCTGTCTGTGCGTTGCCGCCTTCCGTAACCTGTGAAATGAGGATTCCGTAATTAATGTCCAGCCTTGCATAGTCAGCTATGGAGCGGTTCATCTGTACTATGTTAGCTTGAATGATTCCGCGGCGCACTTTTCCATACTGCAGCAGGTCCGAAACGACGCGGCGGGCTGTACTTGCCGGTACTGCAAACCCGATTCCTGAACTGGAACCGCTGGAAGTATAAATCATGGTGTTGATTCCGATAATCCGCCCCTGGGTGTCAAGGAGCGGGCCTCCTGAATTTCCCGGGTTGATGGAAGCATCAGTCTGTATCATGTCCCGGATTATTATATTATTGGAATTCCGTATAGGCCGTCCCAATGCAGAGACTATTCCTGTTGTCATTGTCCTTTCAAAACCGAATGGATTTCCAATGGCAATGACCTTCTGGCCGACTTTCAGCTTTTCTGATTCACCAAAGGAAATGGTTTTCAGCACTACATTTTTCGGCGGGTCAAATTTCAATACCGCAATGTCACTTTCCACATCTGTACCGATGATTTTTCCTTCGTACTGTGTTCCGTCAAAAAGTGAAATATATATTTTACTGGCATTTTCGATTACATGAACGTTGGTAATCACATAACCGCGGCTGTCAATTATTGAACCAGAACCGGAACCGCCATCTTCAGATACTGGCTCCAGAAACCAGTTCACGCCTGTGACTTTTGTGTTGATGTTGACTACAGCCTCATTACAGCGTTCATAGACGGAAATATTCTGTTGTTCATCCTGCGTAAAGACCGCCGCTGCGGAACTTACTTCAAATGCTGCAACATCATTTTTTTCCTGTTCCTGTACCAGCGGCTCCTCATTCCGGAGTTGGTCTGCTTCTGGTGCTTTTTGCATTCTGCCTTTACGGCTGAAGACTGAAATTGAAGTTCCTGAACATATTGCCGCAACTATCACGGCTGTAATGACCATTGAAAATATAAGCTGGTTTTTAGAATAGAGTTTCATTGACTTGTCCTGATTTTATTTTAGGCTATGTCCATCTATAGTGTTGCTGATTAATGACGAATCTCAAGGTGTCGATGTTCTGATAGAAACACTTCTACTCTATGCTGAGGAGCTGGGCTTCGAAGGTGGCAGACCGACATTGCAACTTGTTGCACCGGAGGGACAGCGTGTTTTGCACGCAGGCGCATTTTCCACGGTAATGCAGTTTTTTTAGCAACACTTTTTACGGACATACCCCTATTTTAAGCAGAATAAGGTTAATTGTCCACACGGACGGAAAAACTGCATTCATCAAATAAAATGTTTTTTCCATCATCTGCCTGAATCCGTGCCTTGTATTTTCCGGCTGTAATTCCTGCTGTTTCCTCATCGTCAAGGATCAATACAGCTTTCTGTTTTTCGGTTGAAAACGATGTAAAGTTTCCCTCTGCAACCGTTTTTCCACTTTCATCTTCAATGCTTATCTTTACATCAGCATTTTTTGAAATGAAAAATGAAAAACCGATTTCCTTTTTTCCCATTATTTTACTTAAACTGATTTTCCCAGTTCTGGCTTTAAATTGCTTCAATACAAGCTGCTTTTCCGTAAAATCTGGAGTAAATCCGGTTTCTGAATCTGGAACTATCTCAATCTTTCTGTTTATGGTCTCCATGCCGAAAGCCTGTATTTTCAGAATATGGGAACCGCTCTGAATCTGCCATCTTTTTTTTCTTTCATTATCTGTAAAAGAAGGGCTTCCGTCATCCAGCCTTTTCCCATCAAGCGTGATTATTGAGTCTTCTGGGATTCCTGTCAGGCATAGGAATCCATATTCCGGTTCCATCTCAAAAAAGTAATTTTTCAGCAGACCGTTTTCTATGAATATTTCTTTGTCATTGTTCCTGAATCCGTCTTTCCTGATGGAAATCTGGTAAAATCCTGGAATCAGACGGTCAATTTCCAGAGGAGTGTAGCCGTAAAAATCTTCATTTATATATACGCCTGCATTTTTCAACCCGCACATTATCCTTATCCGGCTTTCTGCTGTCTGGATTATTTCCGTTGATTCCGGTTCCAGCCGCTGGAACTCCTGGCTGTGTGCAATGAGGATTGGAAATAAAAATAAAGCTGCCGTCAATACTGGAAATTTTTTCATGCTTATCATTTTATAGGTAGCCGTTGAAAAATGCAATTTTCACTTAGAACGATGATGAGGCTGTCCAAAAAGTATAGTTCATGGTGTCATTCCAATCCTGAATCATTTATTTCAGGGGCAGCATGACAGTTTCGGAATCTCTACACAATATCTGGTGCAGATACTGAATTTTTCACCCTGAATTTATTTCAGGGGCAGCATGACGGAACTTTCGGGACACCCCCTCGTCATCTTCTGGCAGTCAATGATTTTCAATTCCAGTTACTTTCAGCAAAACTGAAATAATCATTCTGGCTTATTATTATGTGGTCCAGCAGGCTTATGCCGATTATTTCCGAGGCGGAACGTATGCGCTTTGTAGTCGTCATGTCATTTTCCGACGGCGTGCAGTTTCCTGAAGGATGGTTATGGCACAGTATTATTGCAGATGCATTATCTTTTATTGCTTCATGGAATATTTCCCGGGGATGCACTATGGCCTGGTTCAAGGTCCCGATGGATATGACCCTTATGGTCAGTATTTCATGTGCGCCGGAAAGAGTGATGCACAAAAGGTGTTCTCGTTTTTCTATTGAATAATTCTTTACATAAGGAATTATGTCCGTTGGTTTCCTGATGACGGCGGTCAGGTGCTTTGTCTGCCTGCGTCCCAGTTCAATGGCGGCTGCAACGGAAAGTGCCTTGCCGGTTCCTATTCCGTTTATGGCAAGAAGGTTTCCTACAAGATTTTCCTTGTCCGAAAACTGAATCTGCCTGAGTATTTTATCTGCAAGGATTTCGACAGGGGCTTTTTTTGTACCGCTGCCGAGAATCAGCATAAGGAGTTCACTGTCCGTAGGGTAGTGCAGTCCCATTTTCATTACCCGTTCCCTCAGGTCCGGCTTATTCTGACTATCTGTATTCACGTATAGAACATATGGAAAAGTAGATGAAATTCCCTTTATTTAGGGAGAAAGATTTGCAAAATTATTTCAATTCTTATATACCGGTGTTTCAGAAAATCCTTTTTTATGGTAGAATTCACTAAAATGAATGACAAAAAAGTGTTTTCTATTATTCCTTAATAAAATCTGAATTAATCCGATATATAAGAGGTAACAAAAAAATTACAGTGCGGTCCAGGAGATTCTTTTCGGGCTGTCTGTGGGTTTTGCCCTTTAAATTATAAGGCTGAAAGCACTGCAAAAAAAAGTTGCCTCTGAGAGTTCAATTTTTAGAGGTTTCATGTAGAAATACTTGTAAATAAATATTGGTGGGATTTTTATGACTGGTTTCTCTTTTAAATTTTTTGCTGGAAGGATTTTTTCTCCGGCAAAATATCTTGTTCTGCTCCTTGTTCCTGTATTGTTTTTTTCGTGCGTAACTTATCCGGATTCTGAACATGGAGGAATAGAGAAACTTTCAAGGAATATATATACGGAAGGAAAAAAGACACCTGTACAGCTGTGTAATTTTTTCCTCATCAGATGTCCTTCTGCTGACAGGGACAGAATCCTCCGTGTTGCAAAGATTTATGTTTCAGAAGCAAAAATGGAAGGCATTAATTCAGATGTTGCATTCGTGCAGATGTGCCTTGAGACGAATTACCTGCGTTATGGGAACCTTGTTACTCCGGATATGAATAATTTCTGCGGATTGGGTGCCATTGATGCTGAACGCCGCGGTGAATATTTCCCGGATGAAAAGACTGGAATCCGCGCACATATCCAGCATCTTCATGCATATGGAACTCCTGATTATGTTCCTTTATCAAATGAACTTGTTGACCGTCGTTATAAGTATGTGAATCCCCGTGGAAAAGCTCCTACAGTGTTTGAACTTGCAGGAACATGGGCGGCTGATAAGGAATACGGCCGGAAGCTTGACAGCCTTCTTAATGAACTTGCAAAAGTGAATTGAAACTGATGAACATATAACATATTCAAGCACAAAAAAGAGGCTGCCTGGGATTGATATGTACCCCTGTTATTGGACTAATGGAAGGGGATATCAGATTAAACTTGGCAGTCTTTTTTTTGAACTATCTTCAGAGCCGTCATGGATTTTTCTGCCAGAACGGCTGGGTTGAGTTTACAAGACAGGATATGCTCCGGTTCAATGTATTGTAGTTCCTACATATGCTGTTCCGTTCAGAATGTTTCTTGTGTTTTCAATGTTTTTTCCTGCAGCACAGATTACTGTCAGTCCCATGCTGTCAGCCTTCTTACTTGCAATCGGATCAAACGGGCAGTTCTTTCCAGGAACCCATTCATCACCAACCATTTTCCTGAAATCAGCCCATGAAATGCTGTCCAAAGGTTTTGCCTCTGGATTTTTCCTTGGGTCATCGGTATAGACCTTTTCAATGTTGGAAAGATTTACAACTGTATCTGCATTGAATTTTTCTGCAAGCAGCACTGCGTCATTATCAGAAGAAAATCCCGGTTTCCAGCCTGCTGCAACAAGTATCTGCCCGTCGAAAGAAACATTTTCTGTAGGATTGTAAACCACATCATTTTTGCAAAGGCCGCCAAAAGCCGCCTTTACCAGCTGTGCATTTATCCTTGTTGCCATTACGCCAATCCAGTCTGCTGCGTCATTAGAAGCTTCTGTACCAAGTGTCTTTGATACATTGCGGTATGCATCCTGATAGACTCTTGCCGGTGCTCCTCCTCCTACAACGAGAATCAGGCGGCGGGATGAGTCTTCTGACACCCATTCCTTTGCCATTGTGACAAATCCTGCAAGAAATTCTGTATCAGGCTTTTCCGGAACCACAATTGATCCGCCAACCGAAAGAACTTTAGTTATCATTATTTTCCCCTTTTAAGCGTCCGCGGGAGCGAACAGTTGGATAAAGTAAAATCTGCAACGCAGATTTGTAAAGAAAATATGCCGCACTATCTGAGCGGTATATTTTTCTTGTGTTTTTATGAAAACACAGCTTTAACAGCTGCACATGATGAATATGCGCTATCTGAACTGTGTTCCATATTACTTCCGGGTATAGTTTAATAAATTCCCATTACTACCGGAGTCTTCCAGAAAGAACTGTAACTCCGTACATCGTTTGAACTTTCTTCCCAGATTGACTGAAGTGCGTAATTCCGTTGCATGGAAACGGCTTTGCTTTCAAACATTGCCTGTTTGATTGAATTCCAGTTTACGGAAAATGCTATATGCTGTGAATCAATGTTGCCAAAATAAAATGCTTTTGGATTCTGTATTAACTGGAAAGATTTGAATTCCAGACCCGCCCCGATTGCCGGATCTGCCGGAATCCAACCGTAATTTTCAATATAAAATTCGCACCACCAGTGATTCTTTGAGACTTTATTGCCATCTACAAGGATTCCGCTTACAGGTCTTGCCGGAATTCCGCAGGTACGTAGGAAAGCTGTATACAATATTGCAAAATCATATGCATCGCCTCGTTTTGTTTTCAGCATATCAAGGGGATTTCCTGTATTCTGTCTGGTTTTATTCAGAATTCTATATTTTTCCGTAAAGTAATTGTAAATCAATTCTGCCTGTCTGTAAGGATTCTTTACATTTGAAATCATTTCCGGCAGGGCTTCCTTGATTTCCTTTACATCGGCAGGGACTATCTCATCAGTTTTTGTATAAGTCTTGCACAGCATGCGGCTACGTTCACTGAAAGCCCGTACATTATCCGGATTTATTTTGTTTTCAACAGAATATGCAGCAACTACAAAATCCTGCGTATAGTTCAAAGATTCTTTTTCTGCAGGAAACTGGGAATATGGTGTCTGGAAAATTGATGTATTCCTGTAATTCCACAGAATCGGCTCCGGCATGGTTTCTACCATTTTTGCCGTTGGTTGTGCCGCAGTTATGACCGGATGCGGCATATGGATTGTGATTGCCGTGTTTTCATTATCTGCAACGATATTCGAAATATTTGCGCCAACCTGAATCAGGTATGTATTGTGTGAAATATACTTTTTCTGCCCGATTTTGTTTTCTATTGTAAATGGCTGGCTTTTGGACCTTCCCTTTGGTGTTTCAATGTACATATATCCGTCACTGGCGCCGTCAGGAACCCTTACCCTGATTTCTGATTCACTCCAGTATTCGTAATCATAGTCCAGATCCGACGGCGGGAGATATCCGTCATATGGATCATCCTGTACAAGATGCTGCGGCAGCGAAGATTCAGAATTCTGGTCTTCCCGTTTTACTGAAAAGAACACATTCGAATTTTCCCTGCTGCTTCCAAAATTCTTTCCATTGATGACAAGCAGCTGTCCTGTTGCCAGTCTTGATGATGAAAGTGTTGAAATTACCGGTATGGTCTGCATAGGGTTTTCCGGCATGGAAACAGGAATTGCACTTTCATTTGCAAAAAAATCCGGATTAGACCTGCTGTGCTGGGTAACTACATAAATAAGCCCATCCTGTATATTTGCAGGAACGATGAGTTTTATTTCGTTATTTTCCCAGGAAAGGTAACTGCTTTCTGTAAGCCTGTTGCCGCTCATTTCTACATAACTTGTATCCTTTGAATTACCGAATGAGTCACCATGTATGACCAGTACGTCACCTGGAGTTCCTACAGCAGGAGTGATGTATGAAATTACAGGTACTTCCCTTGAAGTCCTTGTAATAAATGCTGATATAAAAAAAATTATGACGGCAATGATTACATAAGTAATCCACCTTGCCGTCGGATACTTTCTGAGAATATAGCCTAATCCGCTCAATTTAAGGAACCCCTTAAAAATTAAAATCTCTTGAAATCCCCTGTACAGGAGCACTTATGTCCTGTACTTTTCCAGTGTTCAATGAGGCCTCTGGCATTCCGTTGAATCCATCCATGTCTGGAATGTAGATTTTTATGCTGCTCTCGTTGAACTGCGGCCTGAATACATCAGCGGAAGTAAGGCATGAATACATCTGCCTTGAATTGACGCTTGCATTGCTTGCATTCATTACACCTGAAAGGCTTCCGTTTACTACTACATTTCCCTGTGTAAGCGGAACAGGTTCTTGTCTTGATACGACCTGAATCTTATCCTGAACCATTGCCACATTCTGATGTAAAACAGTGTTTTTCTGTTTTGAAGGAACAAGCAGTACGGCAAATACAGCGGCCGCCGCTGCTGCAAAAGGAACAAAATAGTTGTTGAAACGTTTTTTCGGGGCAGCTGTATTCACGACCTTTGTAAAACGCAACTTTGTCTGGAGTCTGTCAAAACTCTGGTTCAGGAACGCTGCATCCAGTTCCAGAGTTTTTGAATCATTTGCAAAAAGAGTCTGTACCTTACGCAGTTTTTCCAGCTCTGCCTGACATTTAGGACAGTTTTTTATATGTTCTTCATAATCTGCAAGGAATTCCGCTGGAAGTTCATTATCAAGATAAATTGAATGAATATCATTTTCAGGACAAGTAAACATCGTCTTCTCCTATAAGTTTAGAAAGCTGCTCTCTTGCCCTGAATACACGGACTTTTACATTTCCTTCCGTGATTCCAAGGGCATTGCCGATTTCTTTGTAATTCATATCACTGTATTCCCGCAATATAAGTACCTGCCGCAGGTTTTCCGGAAGTTTTGACAAGGCTTCTTTTGCCTTGTCAATTGTCTCCGCCCTGAGCAGTTCCGTTTCGCCAGAAGGTACAGTCCTGTGATCTTCGTAAAGCACTTTCTGCATGGCTTTCCGTTCTCTGCCCTTGCGCTTTACGTAATTCAATGCTGCATTCTTAACAACCCGTATGAGCCAGAATGTTGCGTCATTTATTGTCGGAAAAACAAGCCCCTTTTCATTAGCTTTTATATACGAATCGTGCACCAGATCTTCAGCTGCTTCCTGATCATTTACGACACGGTAAGCAACCTTAAAGAGAAGTGTCATTGTTGAGTCATATATTTTCCTAAAATCAGCCGGATCTGCTGCATTCAGCGGCAATGGCTGTTCCCCTTGAATTTCCACCACAGTATTAACCACTTATATTCCTGAAAAGTTACAGATGTGAACTTCCAAAAACAATATTTTCAGAGGTTCTCAGATTTTTCTACCAATTTACAGCTAATTACAGCGTTTCCAGATTGGACCGGCAGGCGTATCAATGACAGTGATTCCCCTTGCTGCAAGTTCGTCACGGATCTGGTCTGTCCTTGCAAAATCCCTGGCTTTCTTTGCGGCACTGCGTTCCGCTACAAGTGCGTCAATTTCAGCTGCCTCAGGGTCTCCTGAATGATCCGGCATGGCGTCTTTAGCTGCTTTTTCGGCTTCTTTCTGTGCAACTGCTGCAGAATCAATAAGTTTAAGGCCAATTACGCTGTCCATGCGGTCAACGAGTTCAAGTGCTTCTTTTGGATCCAGTGAACCGTCTTTTATTACTTTGTTAAGCTGGCTCATGGCAATCGGAGTAAGGAGGTCATTTTCCAGTCCTGCTTTAAATCCGTCTAGATATGAGCTGGCTTTTGGAGAAAGTCCGTCGCGCCTGTCAGCTTCACCCTTGCCGTATTTTTTTCCTGCTGTAAGTGTAATTCCGCCTTTTGCAGCCAGCTTTACGATTTTCTGTATGAGGGATGCGCGTCCGTTTTTTGCCGATTCCAATGCATCGAGACTGAAAATAAGCTGCTTCCGGTAGTGGCCACCCAAAAGGAAGAACCTGTAATCCAACGGGTCAAATCCCTTTGATTTTAATGAGAATCCTTTTTCTGCCGGAAGGTCTGTCTGCAATGTAATGAACCTGCCGGATGATTTTGACATCTTTCCACCTTCAAGAATCAGGAATTCATTATGAAGCCAGTAATTTACCCACGGACCTGCGTTTCTGTCTTCTTCTGAAAATGAACCTTCGCTCTGGGCAATTTCGTTTGTATGGTGAACCGGAACATGGTCAATTCCGCCGGTGTGGATGTCAAAATGCTTTCCCAGATATTTCATGCTCATTGCTGAACATTCAATATGCCATCCTGGATAACCGCGGCCCCATGGAGAGTCCCAGGTCATGGCCTGATTTTCAAATTTGGACTTTGTGAACCACAATACGAAATCACCTGGATTACGTTTGTTTCCGTCAATTACGACTTCTTTGCGTTTTCCGGCACCTTCCTTAAGTTCTTCAACATTAAGGTTTGCCAGCTTTCCGTAATCCGGATAGGTTGAAATGTCATAATAAAGGTTTCCACCTGCCATGTATGTATGGCCGTTTGCTTCTATTTTCTTGATGAGTTCAATCATTTCATCAATGTGTTCTGTTGCCTTGCAGATTACGTCAGGATGGCGGATGTTGAGGGCATCAATGTCACTGAGGAATGCATCAGTATAATACTTTGCAACTTCCAGTACTGACTGGTGGCGTTCTTCCGCTGTCTTTACCATTTTGTCATCGCCTTCATCACTGTCGCCTGTAAGGTGGCCTACATCAGTAATGTTCATTACATGCTTGATGTCATAGCCAAGGAATGAAAGCGTACGGTCGAGTGTATCAAGGAATACATATGCACGCAGGTTTCCGATATGTGCATAGTTGTAAACTGTCGGGCCACATCCGTAGAAGCCTGCAAAACCTTCTTTTAAAGGTTTGAATTCTTCCATTTTGTGACCCATTGTATTGAAAAGACGTAATGCCATAAAAAGCCCCGGTACTCGATATTTATTCTGGAATTGTTTACTGACATCTTAAAAAGTGTTTTTTCGAGATGCCTGCCGGTTTTCCGTCTTGAAATTACAAACTTGCAATTATAAAGCGGAATATACCGTATTTTTTCAAAGTCAGTTCTGAAAATTGAAATTTTTAGAGCCTGTCTTTATAATGAAATCATGTATAATTTAAGGGAATTGGCGCAAAATTTCAAGACACACGGCAAGTGTAATGTCTATACGGATGAATTGATGTCCAGCCGCACGTCTTTTAAGATTGGCGGAAAGACGGAGCTTCTTGTAGAACCGCTGGATGGTCATGCTTTTACATATGTTCTGGATGAAATCCGGAAAAAAGATGTTCCACTGTTTGTTCTTGGTGGCGGTACCAATGTGGTATTTTCTGATGACGGGTTTGATGGCGTTGTAGTTTCTACGGCAGCCCTTAAGGGGATTGAGCTGATTCAGGATGATGGAAGTGATGTAATCCTCCGCTGTCTTTCTGGGACTCTTGTAAATAATGTAGTCCGCTTTTGTACAGAAAATTCATTTTCAGGCCTGGAAGCTTTTTCCGGGCTTCCCGGGACTGTCGGCGGGGCTGCCTTTATGAATGCCCGGTGCTTTGACTTTGAAATGTCAGAAGCTGCGGTTTCTGCCGGTTATGTAGATTATTCCTCTGAAAGCGGGATGCCGGAAATCAAAGAAATTACTTTTTCAGAAGGGGACTGGGGGTATAAACATTCCCCGTTTACGGATAAGGAAGCTGTAATCCTTTATGTGGACATAAAGGTCAGGCATGATGCGGCAGGAAAAGAGGCGGTTGCTGAAAAATGTAACTCCATCATGAAGCAGAGGCTGGCGAAGGGGCATTTTAAGAATCCTTGTGCCGGAAGCGTTTTTAAGAACAATCACGCTTTTGGTGCGCCTGTAGGGAAAATCGTGGATGACCTTGGGCTTCGGTCTTTCAGGATTGGTGATGCACAGATTGCTCCGTGGCATGGGAACATCATTATCAATGCAGGTCATGCCTCAAGTCATGATGTTTATGAATTATGTGCATATATAATGGAAGAAGTTATGAAAAAAAAAGGTTTTCAACTGGAACCTGAAATAATTTTTGCAGGGAAGCCATAAAATCTGTAACATTAAGTTTATATTTTCCGATAATAATAGGGAATTTGACGGAAATCGAAAAAATAAAGAATTTTGTAAAAAGTGTATGATTGAAAACAGGCGGGTAGAGTATGTTGCAGCTGTCATTTGTAAATTATAGAAAAGGTTCATATCTGTTTGTCGAGGGAAAATCTGACAGTGACAGGTTCCTTATCATTCAGAATGGACGCGTCCAGTGTCATCAGGAAGTTGAAATTCCGGGGTCTACGACTGTAGTCCTTGGTCCGGGAGATTTTGTTGGCGTTATTCCATGTATGTCTAACCATCTTCAGATTGAGACTGTAATTGCAGTTACTGATGTAACTTGCATTTCTGTAAGGCGCGACCAGTATTCTGAACTTATAGAACGCAATACTCCTGTAGCCATGAAGATTATCCGTACATTTGCAAACAAGATGCGTACACTTAATGAAACTCTTACACAGCTTACATTGAACAATGTGATTCAGGATTCTCCGGAAGAACTGTATGAAATTGCTGTTCATTACGAAAAGGCATTGAAGTACGATATAGCAGTTTATGGTTATTATCAGTACATAAAAACCTGTCCGAACGGGATTAATATCAATCAGGCAAAGGCCCGCTTTGTTGCATTGAAGCCAAGGTCAAAAGCTGTTTATTTTGAATCGACACCAGATCTGCAGCGTGTTTATCCAAAAGGTACCATGATTTTTTCTGAATGCCAGAGCGGATCCGACATGTTCATCATTCAGGAAGGGCAGGTGTTGATCAGCAAAGTAGTCGATAATAATGAGGTTGCCCTTGCAGTTTTAAAGAAGGGAGACATGTTTGGTGAAATGGCACTCCTTGAAAACAAGCCGCGTAGTGCCAGTGCAATTGCCCATGAAGACTGCCGCCTTATGGTTGTAAACCGTAAAAACTTTGACCAGATGGTAGCAACCCAGCCTCAGCTTATTGCCCGTCTTACTACGACTCTTGCGGAACGTCTGTGGTCAATGTACCGTCAGCTGGCCAATACCCAGATTATGGATCCTGTACACAAGCTTGTAGACAGGCTTGCCCTTGAAATTGAAAAATCAAAAACGCCGCTGACACCGAACACTGGCTACCAGAGCGACCTTTCATTGCAGGATCTTGCAAATATGTGTGGTATCCCTATGCAGAATCAGGCTAAGAGCCTGATGGATTTCCAGAATCTTATAAAACTGCGGATACAGAACAACAGGATTTTTGTATTGAATTCGCTGGAACTGGTAAAACTTGCAGCTTATTACCGGAATCATAAACAGGCAAAACAAAATGATAAATAGGTCGTGATTTACAATATGAGCAAAAGGATATCAGGATTTCAGAAACTTGCATTTGTTTCTCTTCTTATGTCATGCTTTTGGTGTGCTTCTGCAGAATCAGTTCCCCATGGGTATGGCGGAGTGACTCTCGGCATGGGGCTTGATGAGACAAAAGATGCACTTAAAAAAAACAGTGATTTTGGTTATGCCGGTGACCGGGATGTTTCGCTGCTTCCTGGAGATGACAGGGTCCTTATAGAAACTGATGCCACTTTGACAAATGCACATCCTTTCCTTACCCAGTGCTGGTTTCAGTTTTATGAAGAAAAGCTTTATGTAATGATCATCAATATGAATCCAGAAAAAGTTGACCATTACAGCGTTTATTCTTCCCTCTGCCAGAAGTATGGTGAGCCGTCGGAATTTACTCCAGACCGTTCTGTGTGGGAAGGGGACGGGGTAATCATGAGTCTTGAACGGCCATTGAGCCTGAAATATATAGATTCTGCTGTTTCAGAAAAACTTCAGCAAGGGTCGACTGTAAAAAGATCTGCATCAGAATATACTCGTGATGTTTTCCTTAAGGGGTTGTGATTATGAAAAAAGAAACTGCCATGCCTAAGTCTGCTGTTTTTACATTCATGCTGATTTTTACTGCTGCCGCAGCCTTCTGTTATGCCGGTAACAAGATCCTTCCAAAGAAGGATTTCAGGATTACAACTGCTTCCGGGGCATATGTAAATATCCGGGCTGAAATAGCAGACACGCAGGAAACCCGCAAGAAGGGGCTTATGGAACGTAAAAATATTCCTGATGGTACTGGAATGCTTTTTGTGTTCAAGACTGATGATGTCCTGGAATTCTGGATGAAAAATACTCCAAGTCCGCTTTCCATTGCGTACATTGATTCCTCAGGTAAAATAAAAGATATTCTTGATATGGTTCCATACAGTCTTGCCGGTGTTACAAGTTCAGGTTATGTGCGTTATGCACTTGAAGTACCCCAGGGCTGGTTTGCCCGTAACGGTATAAAGACCGGTGACACCATAAATATTAGTGAAGTACTGGACAGATGATTTTTTAATGTAAAATCTGGTATTAAAGTGCGCTTTCCTGAACCTGGACATGATAAGTTCAATTTTAAGGAAGCGCTTTTTTTATGAATGGCTATGTCTATAAGAAATGTTACTGATTAATGACGAATCCCGAAGTATCGCCGTTCTGGTAAGAAACTGTTCTCTATGCTAATAAAGGCTATGTAGAATCAATGGTAAAATTAACTGCATTGTTGTTAAAAAAAGTGGGACGCAGATAGGGAGCGACGGCCTCAGCCGGCAAAACTCACGAGGTGAGTTTTGAGCGAGTCTCCGAGAAGCTGTGCTTCGCACGTTACCTCTGGGGGATACCAGGCTCCCTTTTCCGGTATGGGAGCCCACTCTTCTTTTCGTCGCTGGGACCCGCTTTTTTTGTAGGATATAGATTTTTTAGCAATACTGGACGTAGCCCTTTTTGAGAATAAAATCAGACTTCCAGTTTTTCCAATTCTGCAGCGGCAATCTTGTCATCCGGATCAAATTCAAGGACGGCTTCAAACCACTTCTGGGCTGCTGTGGCATCTCCAAGTCTCAATGCAAGGAATCCCAGATTGGACATTATTTTTGTACTTTCAGGATTCAGTGCCAGTGCTTTTTGCAGGAATTTACCGGCTTCATCATATTTCTGCATTTCAATATAGCAGATTGCAAGTTCATTATAAGTGTCAGAATTTGTGTCTGCACCACATTCCAATGCTTTAAGGAAGGACTGGGCCGCGTCTTCCCAACGGCAGAGGCGGCGTAGTCCCCAGCCCAGCATGAACCAGGCATTCCAGACATGTGTGTTGTTCTGCAGGAATTTACGGATTTCATCAAGTCCTTTCTCTTCCTGACCTGAAGAAATGAGTTCATATGCATATTTGAACCGCTCGTCATCCATGTTCTGGTTTTTGATGTTGTCTATGATTTCCTGGGCACGTTCTTTCTTGTAGATTCCGTTTTCTCCAAGTTCTTCGTCTTTTACATCGCAGGTCAGGGCAACATAGGTTTCAAAAGCATCTTTTGCATTTATATAATCCCTTTTCTTCATATAAAAGAATCCGGCATTAAAGAATGCATCCGGTACCGGCGGTTCAGCAAGCATTGCTTCCTTATAATAATTTAATGCTGAATCATCGTATGCATCTGCATCTTCATTAAGCCCGGAGCGTCTGTAAGAATCAGCCCGCTGGTCAAAGAACAGTGCCATGTTAAGCGTGATTGCGATGTTTTCTGGATTAAAGCCCTGAAGTGCAAGGAAAATTTCTTCTGCAATTTCGAAGTCTTCATTTTTAACCTTTAAAATGGCAGCTTCTGAAAGTTCCTGTTTAATGTCAGGACGTGCCTGTTTCAATATGCTTCTGTAATATTCAATGTTTTTGTTGTCCCGGTCATAGGCAAGGACTGTAAGGATTCCGGCGAGAATCTGTTCTGCGGTCAGTTCCTGCATGTTGAATGAACCTGCAGAATCTTTATCCTTTTTCTGTACAGGAAGCGGGATTGCAGGATCCAGCTGTATTGCATTTTGAGAAAGCTTGAATCCTTCCGGCAGGCTTATGTAATAGAGGGAATCTAGTGCACTATATGGCTTCATATTTTATTATGTCTCCTGTAAATATAAGGCACCTCTGTATAAATGAGGTGCCTGACGGATTTTTAAGTCTTCTATGACTTACCCTCCTGAAAACGTGTGTTTCAGAAGGATGGATGATAATGTTAAAAATTAATCGTAAGAACTGTTCTTTAGAAATTGATTATTGCGAAACAGGCGCATCTGCTGATGCAGCTTCTCCAGCCGGAACAGCAGCACTTTCTGCTGCCTTCTGCTGCGCCAGAGCCTTTGCTGCTGCCGCTTTTACTGCCGCTGCCTGATGTGCCTGTTCATTATTTGCATTAAGGATGTTCTTCCTGATGTTTGAAAGATAATTGTTAATCCTCATTTTATATGCAAGTGGAACAGACTGTTCATCATACTTTATGGATGCAATTATGATGTCTGGCCGCCCCTCAACAATACCGGTGGAAACAACGGTGCCTTTTAGAGAAAGTATTTCAGACGGATCTTCAAACCGCATCTGAATCATAGCTTCTTTATCCTGTAGGAATTTTGAAAGTCCCTGAAGAATGAGCTTTACACCTGAAAAAGAAAGATCCCGGAGTATGCAGCGGCGTGGAACTCCCTGAACCAGAACGATTGTTTCTTCTTTGTAAAGTCCCATCTTCCTTTTTACTTCTGCGTTAAGGATGATACGTTCTTCACGGCGGCGTACTGCGTTTACATTTGCATCAAGAAGTGCACCGATTTTTTCGATAAAGTCATCTGGCGGACGCTGTGTAAATGTGATTGTTACAATTACAAGATCCTGTGAACTCATGTATGGTTTTACTTCTGAAACTTTTCCTGTGACGAAGAAACTTAAAGGCTGATTGTCTGCATCAATGAAACAGAAACGTATGTTGACAGGAGGGGCATCTTTTTTCGTGATTTCAGCAAATGCACCACCTTTTGCGCCGATAATGATTCTGGCTGCAATAAAGGATGTCGAATTTATAATGCAAGGCCATTGGCTTCCATTACATTTTACATAAATCTGTCTGGGATCAAGACTTAAAGTACGCAGAATATCTTTAGTATATGTAATCTCTGTATCGCGGTAATGGTCGTAATAATTCTGTAATTGTTGACTAGTTGCTAATCCCATATATTAATAATAATTTATCTGTCTTGATTCGTCAATCAAAACATGAAATTACCATTAAAAGAAATGAAAGCCGAAGAAAGCAGTCAGTTTTCTGTTGTGGCCGGATAACAATATATTTTTTCCTTCCATACAATAAATGCATGACGAGGAGCCGCCGTCAAATTCCATTGCATTTTCAGCTCCCAGTTGTTTTAGCAGCCGGGCACATTCCATGTATGAAAGTCCCGTATTAGTCCTTCGGCTTTCTGTGATTAAAATGAATAGAAGCTTTCCTGTGGAGTCTGTTCCCGCAGCTGTCCTTGCATCCCTGATCTGCCGGAATTCCTGTTCCTTTCCATCCTTTAAAATCTGCCAGAACCCTCCGGCTGCATAATCAGCTTCTGAAAGTCCCGGGTCGGTCTGGCTCTGGAAAATGCTGGCTCTAAAACCTTTTTCCGGATTTTTGAAAAATCCCAATGCTCCATAACGGCTTAAAGGGGGTGTGATTTCCTTTTTTTCAGAAACAGTCAGGCCCAAGGGTGTTTTTTTTCCAATCCTGAGGAAAGTGCATGAAAAAGGTGTCGTGTTAAAGGCAAGCTGGCTGTCCGTCATTTTGGAAAACTCAGAAACCTTTATGCCTGCCGGAGTTGCCTTGAGTTCGTCTTTTGTTGAAGGAAAGGTTTTTATTTTGATGTTTTCAGATTCGAGATTGATTTTGAAGCAATGGACGGTAATTTTGTCTCCCGTATCTGGAAACTGGATTTTCCATGTTGATTTTTCCAGTTCCGGAAAGGCTGTCGTTTCCCACTGGATGCTGCCGTTACATAATTCCTGTTCCGTAAGCGGTTCCTGTGGCGGAACTGCTGTGGTTCTGCAGGAAAATAATGGAAAGGTCAGTAATGCGGAAAGGATCAGTTTATGGAAATACCGTTTTCCTAGATGTTTGTAAAACGCTGTGCCGGGGAAACGACCCATATGGCTTTGAGTTCCTTGTTGCCTGTGTTGATGATTAAATGTGGGGCGCCTGCCGAAAAAGTTACGCTGTCACCTTCATTAAGTTCGTAGCATTTGTTTTCGTAGTGAAGTTCACATTTTCCGGAAAGAATGTATCCCATTTCCCGGCCAAGATGCCCGTATGAGCCTCTGTGTGTCTGGCTTCCTTCCGGAATTGTAATTATATACGATTCCATTGTGTGCTGGCCGTCATTTTCATCTGGCTGTACGATTTCTTCGTAGGTTATTTCATCTTCCGAAACCTGACGGCGTTCCATGGGGTGAATTACCTGCACCGGCCTGTGACGGCGGTATTCTTCAAAGAGAAATTCCAGATTTATGTCCAGCACATCTGCCAGAGCCAATAGTGTATCAATTGCAGGTGAAACCCTGTTCCTTTCTATCTGGGAAACGAGACTTTCGCTGACGCCGGCTTTCTGGGCAACAACTTTTAATGTATAGCCTTTACGTTCACGTACGGTACGGAGTTTTTCGCCAAAATGATATGGTACATGTTTCCTTGAATTATCATCTTCAGTTGAGGCTGGTGAAACCGGTACTGTTTCTTCATTTTGCGAAACTGTCATTATTCTGTGTCTCCTTGTTGGTATTCATGATGAACTGGATGAAGTGGTCTTCCAGTGTTTTGTGTGGACCTTCAAGGTTCATCCTTGCACGGACGCGGGCATTATCACGGCGGAGTGTATACATTGAGTAGAAATCGCGGTAGTCAAGTCCGGCATCTGTCTTTACATGGACTCCAAGGAATTTTGATACTTCATCACGTCCGATGGCCATGACGCCTTTCGTGCGGAGTATGGAACGGAGCTGGTTTATCTGCTCGTAGGAAATTCCGAACAGGAATTCTTCCATTGCCTGTGAAACCTGACTGTCGCCAAGCCTGGCCTTGATGAACCGTGCCCACTGTTCATCCATCTGGATTGAAATCAGGAGGAGTTCGCTGGTTCCCATCATCGTACCGAATGCCGGAGCAAGCTTACGGCGAGCTGTCCATATGTTCTGGAGGACGGGCGCAATCTGAGCAATTGTCTGGTCGGCCCTGTGTTCCCAAAGGAGCAGCAGGGAAAGTGCCATCTGCCGCCTTAAGTCCATATCTATGGATTTGTCATGGATGCAGTTAAGGTAAACGTCTTCTGCAAGGAGTGAGAACATCATGGAAATTGTTTCTGCAGTCAGTTCCTGTACGACTTTATCCGGTTCATTGATGGATTTTGCAATTTTCGAAAGTGAAGAAAATGTATGGATTTTTGCAATAAGGAATCCTTTGCCCAATGAAGCTTTTGATGGAAGCTGCAAGGTTGCATCTCCTTCATTCTGATGTTCAATCAATGAATCGATGAGGGAAGAAGGAGTACGTTCTCCACCTGTAAGATTATGCCTTTCAAGAAGGGAAGGGAATCTGGCAATGCTGGCCGCCAGCGATTTCAGGTCATCGAAACGGTTTTCCAGTGCCTGATATTTTTCAGGTGAGGCAGCTTTAATTTTCGGCTTGATGTCAGCCACAAGCTGTTTCTGCTTTTCGGTAAAAACGACGATGCCGGTTTCAAAATCCCGGTCCATCTGCTCCTGATCAAAGAAGGTGCTTATGTCTACGTTCTCAAATTGGTTTTCCATTTTTTTCCCTATCAGACTGTTATTATAACATAATTTTTGTGTAAAAACTAGTCGATAATATAATTATGAGAAAATCTATCATTTTGGGAATTGTAACTGCATTCCTTTCTTTTTCAGTTTTTGCACAGAATGCGC
Organism: Treponema sp.; assembly: GCA_045616425.1. GTDB lineage: Bacteria > Spirochaetota > Spirochaetia > Treponematales > Treponemataceae > Treponema_D. Next base: position 36,361 of record JAZLGS010000050.1, on the reverse strand, counting down.
TTCTGATTCAGCCTGAGGATCTCCGTCTTGAACAGGAAGGTGGAAATGACTTTGAATCCATATCAGGATATCATCTTTATATCAGGAAAAAGCCGGGGATTAATTCCGTAATGCTTACGGAAACTACTAAGGATCCTAACGGTAAGGCAGCGAATTATGCTTTCCGCGCCACAGAATGGAATGAAATCAATGGTGATGAGGTCCGCGTGCTTAACGGCAAAATCCTTGATTCAGAAGCGGCAAAATATTCCCTTGTTGATTCAACGCCAAGGAAGGATGCGGAACTGGGAATGGCTTTCCATATTTACATTCCGGCTGAACTTGTCTATGGATATCCTAATGCCAGACATGGGACGGTGAAAATCGGCCGTGGTACGTTCATAAATATCCGTGCCTTTGCAAAGAAATATTGTGATTATGACGGGGCATTTTTTGACAATCCTTATATGTTCAACCTTGAAACCCGGCGCAGGCCTCTTGAACCTGTGGCTGTGATTGCAGAAGAAAAGAAGGCGGAGGACATCGTCCTGACTGACGGTTACAATCCTGATGCTGCGGCTTCATTCAAGGAACTTTCGGACAGCATGATTTATGCAAGCGGTCCGGATTCTCTGGTTGATGATATTTCTGCATGTCTTGATAAGATGGGTAAAGGTCCTGCGGATGTGGTTTTTGCAATTGATGCCACCGGCAGTATGAAGGATGATATAGAAGTCCTGCGTGATGACCTTATTCCAAGGCTTGTGGAACAGTGCGAAGATTTTGAAAGCATAAGGTTTGGACTGCTTTTGTACCGTGATTATGGTGACAACTTTAATACGAAGGGACTTCCTGTAAAATATTTTGCATTTACAAGCAATTTTGAGGAATTTGAAAGGAACCTTAACGGCTTTACTGTAAGGGGAAATGAAGGCGGTGACATTCCTGAGGCTGTGTATGAAGCTTTATTTGCTTCCATGGAATTTTATGAATGGCGGCCTGATGTGAATAAGAAAATCATCCTTATTGGCGACGCGGAACCTCATCCGACACCAAGGGGAACAAAGAAATACACAAAGAAGCTGGTAGACAAGCTTTCGAAAGAAAAGAATATTTCAATTACTTCAATCATCCTGCCTGATGACAAAGTAAGGCGCGGAAGATAGAAATAAAAAAGGTTATATCCGTAAAAAGGGTTGACTCTTCTGCCTTTGAAGCACAGCTTCTCGGAGACTCGCTCAAAACTCACCTCGTGAGTTTTGCCGGCGTTGCCGTCGCTCCCTATCTGCATTTTACAAATATACAGTTATTTTCTGCATGGCCTTTATCAGCATGGAGCAGAATTTCTTATCAAGACGTCGTCACGTCGAGATTTGTCATCACTCAGCAACACTATAGACGGACATAGAAAAAAATCGCCCGGCATTCTCAGCCGGGCTAATTAGTTTCTGTCACACGGATTTGTAGTTTTTTACGAAAATTACGGAGATGTCCAATAAGTGAAGTTCATGGTGTCATTCCGATCCTGAAACTGTCACCCTGAATTTATTTCAGGGGCAGGATGACAGAACTTTCGGGACAGCCACTTTTGTTTCATCCAAAAATTAGCACCGCATTAATGCCTGTCAGCGGCTTGATCCGGCCGCATAAAGCAGGATTTTGGATTTATGGCGGATGTTTTACTGATCGCTTTTTGCCGGGCTGCCAGCCGGACCTTCTGTTTCTTCCATTGAATCTGTATTTTCTGCAGGTGCTGTTCCTTCATCAGATTCTGGTGCTTCCTGTGCAGCTTCTGCTTCCCGGACTTTTTTTGCTTCCAGTTCAGCCTGTGCAGCTTCCAGTTCAGCCTGCTTTATTGCTTCTTCTTCGGCTTTTATGCGTGCGGCCTCGTTGTCTTTTTCGGCCTGCTTTACGGCACTTTCCGGTATTTTTGCAAGTTCAATTTCGGCAAGCTTCCTGTATGCTGGTGGAAGCATTCCGTATGGTGCATTTTCGTAAATTGTAATGATTTCCTGAAATCCGTTGTAGGCTGGAGTATACTTCTTACGTTTACGGTTCATGTTTGCAATTTCGTATTTAGCTTCTACATAGCGTTTCTGGTCAGTTCCGAAGCGTTCTATGACTTTGCTGTAATAGGCTTCTGCGGCCCTGTATTTTTTTATTGCTGCTGCATCTTGTCCGCGCTGGATCAGCTGGCTTGCAGTAAGGTCTTCATCTATATCCTTTGGAAGTGTAGAGCAGGAAAAAAATGAAACTGAAATTAAAAATGCTGATATTGTACTGATGACGATTTTTCTATTTATTATTTTCATGAGATGAAGTCTATCATTGAACATAAAATAATTCAACAATGGAAATGAATGAAGAAATCCGGTAGAATGGTAGATGAATTTGGCATGCAGGAGCTTCTTCATGTCAAATTCAGGTCTGGAATGATAAAATTCCAGAAAGTTGATATTTACTCTTGCAGTTAAATGAGTCAGGTGGAAGTTATGATTAATGACAGAATTTATATTAATGACGGATGGCTTTTTACAAAAGAATTCAGTGAAAAGCTGCTGGCTGCAAAAATCAAGGCCGGTGATTTTAAGCCTGCCCTTGAAAAAGTCAGGATTCCTCACACTTTTACGGAAACTCCGTTAAATTACTTTGATGAATCATGTTACCAGATGACTGGCGGTTACAGACGCGTTTTTAAGACTGAATCCGCATGGAAAGGAAAACGGGTCTTTGTTAATTTTGATGGGGCTGCACATGAAGCTTCTGTATATCTCAATGGGGAACTTCTGGGAGTGCACGGCTCAGGATATACGGCCTTTAAATATGAAATAACTGAACATCTTGCAGCATCAGGAAAAGACAATGTCCTGGCCGTAAAGCTGGACAGCCACGAAAACATAGATATACCGCCTTTCGGTTTTGTAATTGACTACATGACATACGGCGGAATCTACCGTGATGTATACTTTGAAGTAAAAGATTCAGTTTATATTGAAGATATTTTTGTAAAGACTGAAAAGAATCGTGTTTCTGCTGACATTAAATTTGATGGCAATCCTTCGTCCGGTTCCGAAATCCGTTTTTATCTGGATGAATGGAAAAAAGAAAATCCTTCTGAGGCCGGAACACAGGTAAGTGAAAAACCGGCAGGGAAAACCACCCGCAGAAAAACTGTAGAAACTTCTGAACCTGAAATTCCAGCATTTTTTACGGTAAAGGCAGATGGGGTTTCTGACGGAAAGACGCTTACGGCATCCTTTGATGTTCCCGGTGCAAAATACTGGAGTCCTGAAAATCCTTCCCTCTATGTATTGAAGGCCGTTTTGTGTGATGGAGAAGGAAATTCCGTTGATGGAAAGACCGTGCGTTTTGGTTTCAGGGATATGGTGCTCAATGAAGACGGATTCTTCCTTAATGGCGAAAAATACCGCATCCGTGGACTGGACCGCCATCAGAGTTTTGCATATACAGGCTACGCAATGCCGGAATCAATCCAGAAATGTGATGCTGACATTTTGAAATATGAGCTTGCCCTTAATGCCGTACGTACAAGCCATTATCCACAATCACAGTATTTTATTGACCGCTGTGATGAAATCGGTCTTCTTGTATTTACTGAGATTCCGGGATGGCAGCATATTGGAAAAAGTACGGAATGGCGCAGTCAGGCTGTAATGAATGTTCATGAAATGATTACCCAGTACAGGAATCATCCTTCCATATTCCTTTGGGGAGTGCGCATAAATGAATCTGTTGATGACGATGACCTTTATGCAAAAACAAATGCCGCTGCCCATGAATGTGATCCGACCCGACCTACAGGAGGCGTACGCTGCATAAAGAAGAGCCACCTGCTGGAAGATGTGTATACTTACAATGATTTTGTACATTCCGGCAGTAACGAAGGTTGTGAACCGAAATCGGCTGTTACTTCTGACATGTCAAAAGGCTATCTCATCAGTGAATATTGCGGCCATATGTATCCGACAAAAATGACTGATGACGAACTTCACCGCACTGAACATGCAATCCGTCACGCAAACGTACTTGATGCAGTAGCATCCCACGGTAATATTGCCGGTGCATTCGGGTGGTGTGCTTTTGATTACAACACCCACGAAGATTTTGGAAGCGGCGACAGAATCTGCTATCACGGTGTGATGGACATGTTCCGCAATCCTAAGATGGCCGCCTGGGTGTATGCAGCCCAGCAGGATGAAGTTCCGGTGCTTGAAATCAGTTCATCTATGGATGTGGGTGAACATCCTGCCTGTGTCCGGGGAAGGAACTGGATTTTTACGAATGCCGACAGCGTAAAGATGTACCTTAATGACCGGTTCATTGCGGAATTCAATACTTCTGCTTCTCCTTACAGGAACATGCGGCATGGGCCTGTTTTGATTGACGATTACATAGGAAACCGCTTTGTGGAAGAAGAAGGCATGACACCTGAAGTTTCTGATGCCGTAAAATGCCTTTTGAATCAGGCTGCATTATGCGGACAGGACAGTCTTACATTGCGTCATCTTTTTAAGGGCTTGTGGCTCAAGACTAAAGGACTTGATTTTGGACGGATCAGGAAACTTTACGACAGCTATATCGGAAATTGGGGTGGCGAGGCAACTGTTTACAAGTTTGAGGCAATAAAAGACGGAAAGGTTGTAAAGACATGCTGCAAGGGGCCTGTAAAGGAAATCCATCTTGAAGCTTCGGTTTCTTCCTGTGAACTTGAAGAACGCTCTTCATGGGATGCGGCTGCCGTAAGAATCCAGATGAAGGACCAGTACGGAAATGTGCTTCCATATTTCAATGAGCCTGCAGTTCTGGAAGCGTCTGGTGCAATAGAATTGTGCGGGCCTTCCCTTACCTGTTTCCGGGGCGGTGTCGCCGGTACATATGTAAAATCCTGCGGCGAAAGCGGAAAGGGCAGCCTTAAGGTAACCTGCGGAACAAAGAAACTGGAGCTTTCATTTAATGTAAAGATTCCGGGAACAGAAAAAAAATCCGCCGGAAGAATAGGAAAAAAAACTGCCGTCGCAGCAAAGAAGTAATTTTCTGGCAGCGGTAGTCATACCAAAGTTGAACCTGTCACCCTGAATTTATTTCAGGGTCAGCATGACGGACCGAAACATGCATGATGGAACTTATAAGACATCCGGCGGTAAAAAAATCTGTTATTGGTTGAACTTTTTTTCATAGGAACTTTCACAAAAACCGGGTATTCATTATCCTTTTGTGGAAGTTCTTATTTTCAGGAAGTATATTTTTATGGAACAGACTAAAGCGGGCCGTGGTGCCCTGCCAATGCTGCAGCTGAGCCTGCCGCTTGTAATGGAACAGTTTTTCAGGATACTTGTTTCTTCTATTGATACTGTCATGCTGAGTTTTTATTCTTCCCAGGCTGTTGCGGCTGTTGGGATGATGACCCAGTATGTTTTCTTTGTCAACATCCTCTTTAATGTCATTGCCATCGGTACATCCATCGTACTTTCCCAGTATCTTGGTGCACAGAAAGGAAAAGACGACCTTAATGCAATTGCAAAAGCCAGTGCCGTAATGGTAAGTTCCGTTGCTTTTGTGCTCATGTTTGCCATAATCTTTGGAACGAAGCCGCTGCTTTCTGCCTATAACCTTGAGCCGGAAGTAAGGGAATTTGCAACGCAATATTTTACCATTTTTGGCGGTGGAAGCGCATTCTTTATTGCATTCAGTCTGATTCAGTCTGCATTCCTTCGTTCTTACGGATATACAAAAGAAGCCATGCTGGTGACATTTGCCGCAAATCTCCTGAATGTCCTTGGTAATGCTGTTTCACTCTACGGATTCTTCGGACTTCCTGTTTTTGGTGTAAAAGGTGTTGCTGTTTCTTCTGCTTTTGCCATGCTGGTTTCCTGCATAATGTTGGGTGTAATAATAAGGAAGAAGAAGGACATCTGTTTTGACATTTTTGGAATTGGAAAGATTTCATCGAAATTTTATAAACTCATCCTTTCTGTGGGAGTTCCTACTGCCAGTGAAAACCTGTCTTACAATGTGTCGCAGATTGTGATAATGGCTATGATTTCCACGTTGGGAACGGCAGCAATGTCGGCACAGGTTTATACGACTACAATCTGCCGCTTTGTCTTTGTAATCGCCATCGGAATCGGAAGCGCAGTACAGATAAAAGCCGGATATTATGTCGGTGCCCATCAGGGGGAATTCGTATACAAAAAGGTTTTCAGATACTCTGCCGTTGCAACTGCCTGTTCAATGGCTGTAATCCTGCTGATAAATCTTTTAAACAAGCCGATTGTAGGATTCTTTACTTCTGATGCAGAAATTGCTTCCCTTGTAAGTTCCCTCCTGCTTTTTTCGATTTACCTGGAATTCGGACGTTCACTCAACCTGATTTACATAGGTGCGCTGAAAGGTGCCGGCGACATAAGGTTCCCGGTATTGTACGGAATTTTTTCCAACTGGTGCATCATGGTGCTGGGAAGCTATTTCCTTGGCTTGAAATGCGGTCTTGGCGTTGTAGGATTCTGGCTTGGAATCGGTACTGACGAAACTACCCGTGGAATCGTAATGTTCTTCCGCTGGAAAAGCAGACGCTGGATGACGAAATCCCTGGTGTAACAAGGCAGATGCTGAATCTGTCACCCCTGAATTTATTTCAGGGGCAGCATGACCGGCTGGGATGCATGCTTTTCGGGTTATCAAGACTTTCTTAATATGATAGAATTGATGGCGTATGCGATCAGAGGGGTACAAAACAAAAACAGGTATGATGATACTCAGTTTCCTTGAAGAAAATAAGGATACTGCAGTCTCAGTTCACGACATATCAGAATTCTTTTCTCAAAAGGGTGAATGCCCTAATGTCAGTACGATTTACCGCCAGCTGGAAAAGCTCATGGAACAGAAAAAAGTCATGGCCCATTCAGCGGAGGACGGTAAGAAATCCCTCTATCAGTACATCACAAACGACAACCATTGCATGAACCATCTTCACATCCAGTGTACAGGCTGCTCAAAAATCGTGCATCTTGACTGTTGTGAATCGGAAGGCTTTACTTCCCATATTTCAGAGGAGCACGGAATCCTGCTGGATTATTCCCGGACTGTGCTTTACGGATTATGCGACGACTGCAGGAGGAATGTATGAGTGGATGTTACGGAAAACTGACTGGAAAAATCCGTGTTTTTGCCCTGCCTGTAATTTCTTTACTGATTGCATTCCTTTTTTTTTCATCCTGCAACGACATGTTTACTTCAATTGACGGTGGAACTAACCCGGGTGGACTTACATCCGTGACTTCCGGTACAAATTCCCGGAATGCCGTCACGGTTTCCGGTGTATGCCGCTTTCCGGGGTCTGCACCAAGGTCAATGACTGACGGTTATACTTCCGGCGGAGACAATGCTTCCGGGGATGCAAAATCCATTGCTCCGGATTTTTCTGCTGGTGCTGACAGTATGACTGTAATGGCAACCGGTGCAGGCGGCTCAGTTACTGCGGCTGTAACTAAAGAAGGGGACGTTTTTTATTTTACCATTACCCTTGTTCCGGGAACATGGACGCTAGAAGCTGCCGGTAATAATGCTTCCGGTGAATTGATTTTTTCTGCTTCAAAAACGGTGACAGTTGTAGAAGAAGTATTTCCGGATCTGGATTTAGTCCTGAAACCTGTTTCTACGGGAACAGGAAATGTGGATTTTTCCGTTTCATATCCGGCAGGCCGTTTTACAAAAGCTGTGTATTCTATGCAAGGTGCTGCTTCATATACCAATACTGTGGCTCTCAACGCTACTGATTCAAGTTTTTCCATCACAAAAAGCGATGTTCCATGTGGTACCTATTCCGTTGAAATAAAATTCCTTGATGATAATGGAATTGCCTATGCCATATCAGATTCAGCCAGCGTCTATAAAAATTTTACGACTTCAAAATGGGATGCAGACGGTGGCAATCTTCCTGTTTCAGCCGGAGCCTGCGCACTGACTGAAACCGACATCACATTGTTTGCCGGCAGCGTCGTTTACGTTGATGCAGCTGCAGGTAGTGATGAGGCCGGCGGTTCATATTACGGACCGCTGAAGACTTTGAGCAAGGCTGTTGAAAAAATAGTCAAGATAAATGATGGAACCCGGCAGTACAGGATTTACCTCAAAGGCACTTTTTCTAAGGCTGATGATTATGTCTATATATTTAATAATTCGGGGCCGGCTCTTGATCTTTCCGTTGAATCCTATGATGGCGGAAACGCAGTCCTTGACGGAACGAATCTGGAAAATCAAAGGATAGCTGTGTATATAGGCGGAAGCGTTGCAAATAATCTGGTACTGAAAAATGTAACGGTAAAAAATGCGGCATACGGCATAAGATGTGAAAAATCTACGGTTACGTTAAATGGAAATTCTTCCATTGAGTCAAACCTGGCAGGAGTTTATGTGAAGGAAGGAACCGTCAATCTGGAAAATTCAGCGGTAATACATGACAATGTTTCTTCTGAAAACTCAAAGGCTGCGGTTTTTGCATATAAATCTACAATAAACATCGCAGCTGGTTCCACTTGTTCTGCTTACGGCAACGAGGCTTTATCTGGCGGCGGCATGTATCTTGACTCTTCAACCCTGAATGTAGATGCAGACTTTACCATAGACGGAAATACATCTACAGGCAGTACTGCCGGTGGAAATTATGGCGGTGGCGGCCTTTACCTTATCAACAGTGAAATTAATGTTGCTTCAGGCTGCAGGCTGACTGTAAGCAATAACGAAAGCAAATGGTGTGGCGGTGGCATTTATTTTGCAGATTGCACCGCAAAGACATATACAGGGATAGACATTACGGATAATAAGTGTCTTGACGATGGCAATAACGGAATGGGTGGCGGAATATATGTAACAAAAAACACTACGCCTTCTTTAATCGTGATGACTGACTGCAACATAACCGGAAACAGTGCAAGTTTTGGCGGCGGTGCATGTATTGATGCTGCCTGTTCCCTTAATATTGGCGATGACATTGTAGTGAGCGGAAACACGGCGGTTTCCAACGGCAGAGGCATTAATATCGGCGGAACTCTTGCCATGTTCGACGGGGCAAAAATCTGCTCTGATAATGAAGTGTATCTGCTTAGCGGAAAGAATATACAGATTACCGGCAATCTTACGGCGGATGCGCCTGTTGCCATTATAAAGCATCAGGCTCCGGCTTCCGGCGTGCAGGTGCTTTCTGAATCTGCTGCACCATTACTGGAAAATAATTACGGAAAGTTTGCTTATGACGGCGGCTTTGGAATTAACGAAGCAGGAAAGCTTGTACCGGCCATTTATGTTGACGGTAGTGCTGCTGTCTCTGGAAACGGAAGCTTCCTGAAACCGTTTAACTCATTCCGGAGTGCGATGATATCACCTGATTTATCTGCTGGTACCACAGTTTATGTGGCAGGCACTTGTAATGAAGTGCTTACCAGTTCTATTGATATAACAAAAGACATTACTGTGACCCAGTGGGCCGGAAAAGATGCGGCCGTAATAAAGTCGCCTTCAAACCGTTCCGGTGATTTTATAAAAATTGAAAGTGCGACACAGGAAGTTTTATTTAAAGATGTTGTAATTGACGGAAACAATGTCAGCGTTGCCGGAGCTGGAATCAGCAATGCCGGAAAACTGGCATTGGAAGGAACGGTCATACGGAACTGTATGAATTCAAGCAATGGTGGAGGCATATACAATAGCGGTGAACTTGTCCTGACTGATTCCGGTATTTACAGCTGTTCAGCAAGCTCTGGAGGCGGATTTTATTCAACAGGAAATGTAACGCTGCAGGGAACTACCTGCATTGGTGACAGCGGTAAGGGAAATACAGCCAAACAGGGAGCCGGTTTTTATTTTAGTCCGTCTCCATCTACAAATAAAATAATACTGAAAGACAGTGTACGGGTTTCGTATAATACTGCTACGAATAGTGCAGGCGGCGGATGCTACATATATTCCGGCAATTTAGAATGCGGGGATTCTGCAGCATTTGAATATAATACTTCGAAAAGTGATGGCGGTGGTGTTTATGTAAGGACCGGTACATTTAAAATGACTGACGGAACTATCAGATATAATAAAACACAGGAGTCGAGTGATGATATGGCCGCAGTCTCTGTAAGTATGGGCAGCATGGAAATGACCGGCGGAAAAATCACATCAAATACAGGAACTGGAAGTTCCTCAAAGTATGATTTAAATTACACAGGAACCAGTTCGCTTAAAATTGGTGGAGATGCCTGCATCGGTAAGATTTATTTAAGAAGCAGCGGAACATTCGGGGCCTTACAGATTACGATAACAGGTAACCTTACAAATAATCCATGTGCAGCTGTTGATTATGGCGGTACGGATATTGACTCAAAGCCTCAGGTATTGACGGACAACTCTTATGTGGCTGGAAACTATGCCAAGTTTGTCTGCAGCAATGAAGGATATATCATAACAGAAGAAGGAAAGATTGAAGAAGGATATGCTATATTTTCTGATACGGATGCAACTTACTTAGGTGAAATCCTCCAGACTTCTGCAAAAGACACGATACTTGCCGTCTTACAGGGAGATTTTAGTGCCATGCCTTTGGATTCTTATCCTAATACTGGTCGTTTTAATAATGGAGGAAGAGATTGTGTATTACAGATTCCTGCCGGAAAGACGCTTGTGTTAAAGGGAAATGGACATGCCATAAATCCAGCAGTCCTTTGCGGTGAAGTTTTTGATGTACAGGGAGAACTGGTTTTAGAGGATGTAACAGTATCACCAGGAAGCAGTAAAGTGCATTGGAATGTTGTTACGATAAGTGGCAGTGGAAAGCTTACCATGAATGGAAATTCGAAGATTACAGGATTCTCTCACGGTGGCGCTATTTGGAGTAGTGTGTACATTACTGACAGTGGATTGTTTACAATGAACGGTGGTGAAATTTCTGGTAATTCTTATAACGGTGCTGTTTCTGTGTATTCATCTGGCAGTACATTCAGAATGAATGGCGGAACTATAACAAATAATATATGCAGTAGTTCAAGTTTCATTGGAAGTTCAGGTGGTGTCAATTTGTATAGAGGTACATTCATAAAGAACGGAGGAACCATTTCCGGCAATATTTCTAATGATACCGATGCAAGTCAGGCTTGTATGCAAGCCGGAGCAGAATATGGTACTGATCTTACCGTAGAGACCTTAACGACCGAAAGGAAAATCAGCACTGCTTTTTAACCGGCTGAAATGCGCATGACCGATTGGGAAACACATGACAAGATGGATTCGTCACCCTGAATTTATTTCAGGGGCTGCATAAGGAAATTCGGATGAATTTCAATTGCTTCTATTGACAGTAACGGAATGCCGTTGTATATTGTTTCTGTAAATAGTAATTACTACTGATAGAAACAATACGACTGTATTCTGGAGACTGAAATGGAAAAAAGAACTGATTCATTATATTTTTCGCTCCCTTGTGACCGTTATACGCCATTTTCTTTGGCAAGGAAGATAGGAGCAAAGGCTATCCTTGAGAGTGCAAGTTTTGCCCGTGGAAAAGAACGCTATTCAATCCTGATGCTGGAAGAAGCATTCCATATCGTGCAGGATGAAAAAGGTGTTGCATTCATGATTGACGGCCGCCGTCTTCCTTATAATGGAAAAAACACCACTGGTGAGACAATTGCTCCGGGAAGCCGCGTGCTGCATACGCCGGATGTCCTTGATGCCCTTCTTTATGTTGCCCAGCAGAATGACCTTTCGGTTGTAACAAACGAAGACGGCACCACTTCCCCAAATTCCATTCCGGTTCCTGCCAGCGGACTTGGATATTTAAGCTACGAATTCTGCGCACGCTGTGACACAATCACCCTTGCCCCACAGACCGATGAACTGCACATTCCGGAAAGCGAATTCATTGCAGGCCACATTTATGTAATTTTTGACCACTTTACGGAAAAACTCCATGTGTTCGCCTTGAACTACAATGAACATCAGATTGACCTTGAAGCAGCAGTCAATAATCTGAAAAAGCGTCTTAATGACATGGATTTTTCTTATCTTGCACCTCCGGAAGAAAATGCAGAAGTCCGCACGATTACAAATCTTGAACAGAGTGAAAAAGAATACAAGGAAAAGGTTGTGGAAATCAGGAGGCAGATTGTTGCCGGAAACCTTTTGCAGGCAGTTCCGTCGCGTCGTCTCCAGATAGAGTGCGCCAATTCCGCTTTGGAAATTTACCGCCGCCTCCGTTCCGTAAATCCATCGCCATATCTGCTTTATCTTGATTTTGGAGACAGACAGCTTGTAGGTTCAAGCCCGGAAAGCCTGGTCCGCGTCCGTGATGGCGTAGCATCAATCCGCCCGATAGCAGGAACACGCCGCCGTGGAAAGAACAGCCGTGAAGACGAAGAACTCAAGACGGAACTTATCGGTAATGAAAAAGAACGGGCAGAACACCTTATGCTGGTAGATCTGGCAAGAAATGACTTAGGCCGCGTCTGCCAGAACGGAAGCGTAGAAGTAGCCCGCTTTATGGACGTAGAATTTTTCAGCCACGTAATGCACATCGTAAGCGACGTACAGGGAAAAGTAAAAGAAGGCTTCAAACCGATCCAGGTATTAAGGGCTGCATTCCCGGCAGGAACAGTATCCGGGGCACCGAAAATCAAGGCAATCGAAATATTGAGCGGATTGGAAAAAACATGCCGCAGGTTCTACGCCGGAGCAGTAGGCTACATCCAGTCTAACGGCGATCTGGACTTCTGTATTGCAATCCGCTGCGCACTGAAACAGGGAAACATATGGAGCCTGCAGGCCGGCGGCGGAATCGTCTATGATTCAGATCCAGACCGGGAATGGGAAGAAACAAACGAAAAATTAGGAGCACTCCGTTCAGTAATCGACGGCACAAGAAAATAAAAAGAAAAAAGCCGGGAAGAAGCCAAAAGCCGAATCCACGAGAAAACAGCGTGCTGGGGAAAGCAGGAGTTTTAGGGGGAGACAACCCCTGCTTCGCAAGTAGAGGGGGTGTCTCCCCTTAAGGAGAAAAAATATGATCGCATTTATTGATAACAAAGATTCATTTTCATTTAACATCGTTCAGTCACTTGAAAAAGTATATGGCGGAAAAGTAGAAGTTTTCCGTTCAGAAGAATGTACAGTAGAAGAAGTTGCAGCAGCAAAACCTGACTATCTTGTTGTAGGACCGGGACCTGGAACTCCGCAGACAGCAGGAATTTCCATTGAGGCAATAAAATATTTTGCCGGAAAAATCCCTGTATTGGGAATCTGTCTCGGACACCAGTCAATCGGTGCAGCATTCGGCGCAAACATCGTTCAGGGAAAATACATCCGCCACGGAATTGTAGAAACAATCACCACTGACGGAAAAGGACTTTTCAGGAACATTGGTACATCCGGAAAATTTACACGCTATCATTCCCTTGTTGTAGAAGAAGCTACACTTTCTCCTGACTTTGAAGTTACTGCCCGTGCAAAGGACGGTGACATTATGGGAATCCGTCATAAGACAATGTGCATAGAAGGCGTCCAGTTCCATCCGGAATCAATTGCAAGTGAAGCCGGAGAAAGCCTCTTTAAGGCATTCCTTAATTACCGCCGGGAAAACCTTCCTCATTCAGCGCTCCTGAATCAGCTTATTGCAAAGAAGGATCTTACGGAAGAACAGGCTTCCATGTTTATGGAAAACCTTACAGACGGTACGATGGACGAACGCATTATGGCCGCCATCCTTGTTGCCATGGCAGCAAAAGGCCCTGCACCAAGCGAAATGATTGGCTGTGCAAAAGTCCTCCTGCAGAAAAAGACTCCGCTGCCTGTAGATAAAACCGGACTTGCAGAAATCGTTGGTACTGGTGGAGACGGAAAAGGAAGCTTCAATATTTCTTCTTTAAGTGCACTGGTTGCTGCAAGTTGCGGTCAGGTAATGGCAAAACACGGAAACAGGGCTGTAAGTTCAAAATCCGGTGCTGCTGACTTCTTTGAAGGAATGGGCATAAAGATTGACGGAACTCCGGCAAAAACTGCGGATCTTATCAATAAGACCGGATTCGGATTCCTTATGGCTCCTCTTTATCATTCAGCAATGCGCTTTGCAGGCCCTGTAAGAAAATGCCTTGGAATCAAGACAATCATGAACATCCTGGGACCTCTCCTTAATCCGGCTGGAGCAGAGTATGAAGTCCTTGGTGTTTATTCCGCTGACCTGCTCCAGGATTATGCAAAGGCCGCAAAAGCCCTTGGTGCAAAGCGCGTCATGGTCGTATGTTCCCGGGACGGATATGATGAAATCAGTCCTTGCGTTCCGACTGATGTTTATCAGATTGATGAAAAGGGAAATGAAAACCGCTATGTAATTGATCCTGCAAAGTTTGGAATCGAAGGTTGTAACGAAGATGAACTTATGGGTGGAAACGGAAAAGAAAACGCTGCCCTTGCAATGGATGTCCTTAACGGAAAAGGCCGCAAGACAATCCGCTGTGCAGTAGGTCTTAATGCCGGTGCCGTCCTGTACCTTACAGGAAAAGCAAAAAATCTCCGTGAAGGATACGATATGGCAGTGGCCGCAATGGACAACGGAAAGGCACTTGCAAAGATTGAAGAAATCCGTAAAGTATCTAATGAATAGGAACCTGTAATTCCGCCGGATTGTGTGACTTGCAGTTTCCGTAATATTTCCTTTTGGGGTTTTTATGAAAATTGCAGTTACATATGAAGGTGGAAACATCTTCCAGCATTTTGGGCGCACCCGGAATTTTAAGATTTACGAAATTGAAAACGGAACTGTAAAAAGTTCATCCGTAATTGATAACGGTGGCTTTGGTCATCATGATCTTGCCACATATTTAAAAAATCTTGGCATTGAAACCCTGATCCTTGGAAACCGGGGGCAGGGTGCAATTGATGCATTGAATGCAGCCGGAATAAAGCAGATTGCCGGAGTAACAGGTAGTGCAGACGAAGCCGTAGAAAAATTCCTTGCCGGAAATCTTACCGGAAATCCTGATGCAAAATGTAATCATCATGGTGAACATCATGACCATCATGAAAATGAAAGCGGCAGTCAGGTAAACATTTTAAAATTAAAAATATGAGCGCAAAAGCCATTGCAGCTCCACAGGAAAAATTATGCCACGAGATATTTTGACGGAAATAATTGACAGAAGGAAATCTGACATGGAGCGGCTTGGCCTTGAATTCGGCTGCCCGGTTCCAGAGAACAGAAAAAGAAAGATACATCCGTTCATTCAGGAAAAAGGCGCAATCCTTGAAATCAAGCGGGCCAGTCCGAGTAAAGGCGACATAGCTCCGGGACTTGATGCAGGCGTTACTGCCGTTCAATATGCAAAGGCCGGTGCCCGCGCCATCAGCTGCCTTACTGAAACAAATTATTTTAAAGGCACCCTCAATGATTTTATGAAGGCCGCTGCTGCCCTTGATGAATACGAATCAGCAAATCCCGGTGCACGGATTCCTGCACTTTTGCGGAAAGATTTTCTTATAAGTGCAGCAGAAGTTGAAGTTGCATACCGGGCTGGTGCCGATGCAGTCCTTCTTATTGCAAGAATCCTTACAAAAGAAACTATGCTGGAAATGGCGCAGAAATGTGCCACATTGGGAATCAGTGCTCTTATTGAAGTGCGTAAAGAAGCTGACCTGGAAAAACTTGCATTTGTAATGAATCAGGTTGACCACAAATATATCGTTTGCGGCGTAAACAGCCGTGACCTTAAAGATTTTACAATCGACATGCTGGCTCCTGCCGGAATGCTCAGTGCAATCAGAAAAATTGCTTCCGATGCCCGTGTGACATTTGAAAGCGGAATCCTGACTCCCCAGAGTGCAGCTTTTGCAGGAAGTATGGGATTCAGTGCAATCCTCCTTGGTGAAGCCGCTGCAAAAAATCCTGACAAGGCAGTGGAATTTACAAAGGCTTTTGAATCTACGGCCCTGAATAAAGCAGGACAGGCATGGGCGGAATATGCAGCTTCCCTTCATGTAAAGAAACTTCCGCTGGTAAAAATCTGTGGAATTACAAGAGAAGAAGACGCTGTCCTTGCAGCAGAACTTGGCGCAGATTTCCTTGGCTTTATTTTCTGGAAAAAATCCAAGCGTTGTATTGATGCAGATTCTGTACGCAATATAAAGAAAACGCTGACAGAAAGATTCGGTGCGGCATGTCCTGAAATGATTGGTGTAATCGTGGAACTGGGGACAGAAGAAAGTGACGCTGCAATTTCCCTTGTGGGTGAGGGCGTCCTTGATAAAATCCAGTTCCATGGCTTTAAGATTCCTGATCCGTTGGAAAAGGAATTTGCCGGCATTCCACGCTATGCAGCTGTCAATGTTTCTTCTATTGAAGATATGGCTAAATTAAAAGACTGCCTGCTTTATGGTGAACCACGGGTACTTGTGGACGCCCAGGTTCCTGGAATGATTGGTGGCACTGGAAAACGCATTTCCGTAGAGCTGGTGGAAGAAGTTCGGAAGCACGTAAAGCTGTGGCTTGCCGGTGGAATTACCCCGGAAAATGTGGCCGAAGTCATTACCTCTTATGATCCGGAACTTATTGACATTGCAAGCGGTGTAGAAAGCGAGCCTGGAATAAAGGATCATGGAAAATTAAGGGCACTGTTTGAAAATCTTGCTGCATGCAGGAAATGAAAAAAGATAAATTAATAAATGACAGGTTCAGTTCGTCATGCTGAGCCTGTTTCAGCATCTGATGGCAAACCTGATCCCGGATCTGTCATCTTAAACTTGTTTCAGGGTCGGGATAACGAAATTGTAAGATAGTGCATTTTCATTTGAAATCCGTTAAAATATAGGGCATCTCTAAAAAAACTTTTCCGGGAGATTTGCGAATTTTGAGCGTTGGAAGCTTAATTTTGCATGGCTGGACGATGTCATCGTCTATGTAAATATGTTTCTATTAATAGTAATGTTGACATAATTATTGTTTCTATATATAGTAATGGTGTAAAACCGAAAAAATTTGAGGATAAAGATATGACAGATTCAAATGATGGATTTTTTGATCAGTACGGCGGAAAATATGTGGCAGAAGTCCTGCGCCGCCCTCTGGATGAACTGGCAGTTGCTTTTAAGGAAGCAATGGCAGATGAGGAATTTGTAAAGGAACTTGAGGTAATCCAGCGTGATTATATCGGACGTGAAACTCCTCTCTATTATGCTCCGACAGCTACTAAGCTTTTGGGTGGTGCACAGATTTACATCAAGCTTGAAGGACTTGCAAACACAGGTGCTCACAAAATCAACAATGCTATCGGACAGTGTCTTCTTGCAAAACGCATGGGAAAAAAGCGGATTATTGCAGAAACCGGAGCCGGACAGCACGGTCTTGCAACTGCTGCAGCATGCGCAAAGCTCGGACTTGACTGTACTGTTTACATGGGAGAAGTTGATGTACGCCGTCAGCAGCCTAATGTTGCAGCAATGGAAATGTATGGCGCAAAGGTTCACGCAGTAACAAGTGGAAGCCGCACCCTTAAAGATGCAGTAAACGAAGCAATGCGTGACTGGGCAGCTAATCCTGATACGACGCATTATGTTCTGGGTTCAGCACTTGGACCTGCTCCGTTCCCTGATATTGTCCGGGAATTCCAGAGCGTCATCGGTAAAGAAGTAAAGAAGCAGTGCGCAGAACGTGGCATAAAACCGACTGCAATGATAGCCTGCTGTGGTGGCGGTTCTAATTCCATAGGTTTCTTTGCACCGTTCATTGAAGACAAGGAACCACGCCTTATTGCAGTTGAAGCAGGCGGAATCGGTCCTGGTGTGGGAGAAAATGCAAGCCGCATGACAGGAAATGCAAGCCGCGAAGGGATCATGCAGGGATATAAGTCACGCTTTCTTCTGGACGAAGACGGACAGGCTCTTCCTACACGTTCCATCAGTGCCGGTCTCGACTATTGTGGAATCGGACCGCAGCTTGCTGCCCTCGGAAAAACAGGCCGTATAGAATTTACTTCGGCATTGGATAAGGAAGCTTTGGACGCACTTAAATTCTTCGCAAAAAACGAAGGAATCCTTTTTGCCATGGAAAGTTCCCATGCTGGAGCTGAAGCAATCAGGCTCGCACCAAAACTCAGTAAGGATGATGTAATCATAGTCAACATGAGCGGCCGCGGTGACAAAGACATCTTTATCACATGTCCTGTATTCCGTCCGGAAGAATGGAAACAGTTCCTCATTGCCGAACTTGAAAGGTTGAATTCATCCAAAGACATTCATGATGCGGAAAGCATGAAGTGATAAAAAAGGAAGGAGTGTAAGATAAAAGCACCGCATAGATAACGCGGCACTTTTATCTTTGCAAATCTGCGTTGCAGATGTTGCCTATTAAACTGTTCGCTCTAGCGAACGCTAAAAAAACCAAATCGGAAATTGATATTTCCTCGTTGACTTTTTATGGGAGTTTAAAATGACATTAGGAATTATATTTCTTTGCTGTGGTGTTGTTACATCAGTAATTTTCTGGATATGCCTTATCCGGGGAATACTTGCAAAAATATATAAAAAGCAGTTTGGAAAAGGTAATGCAGCTGGAGTCATTATCACTCTGGTTTTGAGCATGTTCCTGTATCTGTTCAGTATTGTTTCATTTTCATATTGGCTTGCTACCGGTGGATTTACACAGGTGACGGAAGGGGTTTCTTATGTTACTGCCGTGAATATGGAAAGTGCAAAAAAAGGCTGGAAAAAAGGTCTTCTGAAAAAAATGTATGCGCTTGATTTTTCTGTTGAAAAAGTTTGTGAAATCGACGGAAATTATGAAGCTCTTATCAGGGATGCTTCCAGTTCAGATAAGTTCAGGACTTATGAAATCTACATGATTGTAGAAAATCCTGATGAGGCTTCTATGGTAAGTTATTCTGAACTGAGACGGTGCAACATTGCGTATGCAAGAGATGACGCGGATGTATTTATTCCGGGATTCATCATAAATCATGCTGAGTTTGACGAAATTCCGGCTTTCCTTAAATGGTTGCTTCCGTCTTACAGAAAGGAACAGAAGATGGATTTTATTCCTTTCGGACGTTCTTACCTGAATATCAGGGTGGATGTACCGGAAGGTCATTCTTTAAGAAAAGTATGTCTTGCAGATAAATCATACGAAATCGATGAATCCATCATTATTCCTTTTGATAAGGATAAGCAGAAGGAAAAGAATGAGAAGCTCGTTGAAAAATGGAGTGATAAAAATAAGGATGAATCCCAGTAGGGTAAAGTTGTTTTTCACTCAAAAAAATTGGAGAAATAATTATGGCAGATAAAATAAAATTAATGAGTCACCTTGTTGCAGGTTATCCAACTGATGAACTTGCCATGACAGCAGCCCGCGCCCTTGTTGACGGTGGGGCAGACATTCTTGAAATACAGCTTCCTTTCAGTGACCCCAGTGCAGATGGTCCTGCAATCCAGGGCGCATGTACTGAAGTCCTTGAAAGGAAATACCGCACGGCAGACGGGCTTAACTTTATTGCAAAGATTCATGCAGAATATCCAGAAGTGCCGGTTTACCTTATGAGCTATGGCAGTTTGATTTATACACCGGGCGTAAAGGAATTCTGTAAAAAGGCATCTGCAGCCGGAGTAAAGGGAATGATTATTCCTGACCTTCCGTTTGATTTTGATGAAGGCCTTACTGCTGCATGTAAAGAAAACGGTATGATCAACATTCCTGTTGCAGCACCAAGCATGAGTGCCGAACGTCTTGAAAAAATGGCTAAAGCAGGCTTCCCTTATATATACGCTGCACTCCGCACCGGCATTACCGGAACGGACACAAAGATTGACAGCGCAACCCTGGAATTCCTTTCAAAGGTACAGGCTGGCGGCAGCAAGGTTTACGGCGGATTTGGAATTTCAAACGGTGAACAGAGTGCTGCCCTCGCAGACAGTGTAGAAGCTGTTGTTGCCGGTTCAGTTTTTGTAAGAATCATTACGGAAAATAAAAATGATTCTGCAAAACTTTACGAAGCTGTAAAAGCAAAGGCAAAAGAAATCACCCATTCGTAAACGCTGAGCATTCAAGTCCTGTGGGAAATCCTGCAGGACTTTTTTTTTAGTAAGATATAAATTTTTTTATCAATACTTTTTATGGACATAGACTTAACAAAAAAATCTGTATGGAATTATGGAGGATTTATGAAAATAGTCAGGAATTTTACAGCTGTTGTGGCAGCAGCAATACTTGCAGGTTCAGCATTTGCACAGGATTTGCGGACGGTTGCCGCAGACACAGATGTACTTGTCTGTATGGTGGATATACCGGGCAGGAATTTCTCAATGCTCAATACGGAGGTCACACAAGCATTGTATGCATCTGTTATGGGCGGAAATCCAGCTAGATTCAAAGGGGATGCCAATCCTGTGGAACATGTAAGCTGGTTTGATGCTATAATTTTCTGCAACAAGCTCAGTGAAAAGCATGGCTTTGCTCCGGTATATTCAGTAAATGGAACAACGGATGTAAGCAGATGGCGGAACATGCCTGATAGTGACAATTACATCAAGGGAAAGGTAAAACAGGACAAAAAAGCAAATGGATTCCGTTTGCCGACGGAAGAAGAATGGGAATATGCAGCAAAGGGCGGACAGGATTTTAAATATTCGGGAAGTGATAAGATTGATGAAGCAGGCTGGTTTAGCGGTAACAGCGGAAATACCACACATCCTGTGGCACAGAAGAAGGCAAACGGGTACGGATTGTATGACATGAGCGGCAATGTTTATGAGTGGTGCTGGGATGTGGAGCCGAAATACCGCAAGAACCGCTGTCGCCGTGGCGGATGCTATTATGGTTTTGCTTTCGACTGCGAAGTTTCATGCAGGCACTACAATTACGCCGGTACCCGGGGACATAACGATGGATTCCGTATTGTCCGGAATGCGGACTGATTCCGGCGGGTTTTAGGGCTGCAAAACTTGTTTTGTGGCCCTAGGAGAGGGGGTAGGGCGCAACCGTGTGCGGCCGTGGGGGAGGCTTCCCCCTCCAGTTGATTTTCAAAAGGTTTCCGGCTATGACTTCCAAAACATGCTGTAAAACAGTATAATGATTCTGAATCTGCATTTTTAGCGTTGAGGAAATAAAATGGCTATTGATAAATATGAAATCGTTATTGGATGCGAAATCCATACTCAGCTTCTGACAAAGACAAAGGCTTTCTGTGCCTGCGAAAACCGTTACGGCGGAATGCCTGATACCCGTGTATGTCCTGTTTGTCTCGGACTTCCTGGTGCCATGCCTCGTGTAAGCAAGGGGTATGTTGAGCTTGGTGCAGTTGCCGGACAGGCCCTTAATTGCAATATTGCACGTTTTACAAAATTTGACCGTAAGCATTATTTTTATCCTGACCTTGCAAAAGGTTATCAGATTACCCAGTATGACATTCCGTTGTGTTCAGATGGTTATGTTGACCTGCCTTTCATTCATTATCCAAAGGATGAGCAGCCGGGTGGCGAAAAGTTCCGTCCTGTAAATTTCAAGGGCGAGGACTGTATCATTGACAATAAGTACCGCCGTGTCCGTATTGAACGCATCCATCTTGAAGAGGACGTAGGTAAGTCACTCCATATCGAAGGAAAACATTCTTACATTGACTATAACCGCTGTGGGACTCCGCTTATTGAAATCGTAACAAAGCCTGATATGACTTCTCCGGAAGAAGCTGCCCTGTTCATGCAGACGGTTCAGGAAATCCTCCGTTATGTAAAAGTAACAAAGGGTAACCTTGAAGAAGGAAACATGCGTTGTGACGCCAACATCAACCTTAATGTCTGGGAAGACGGAAAGCTTTACCACACTCCTATTTCTGAAATCAAGAACCTTAACTCATTCCGTTCAATTAAAGATGCGTGTGCTTACGAAGCCAAGCGCCAGCTTGAAGAATTCATCAATGACCGTCAGGAATTCAATCCTGGATTTAAGGTTACAATGGGTTGGGATGAAAACAAAGGCCAGACTGTGGTTCAGCGTACAAAGAACTCTTTTGTTGATTACCGTTTTGTTGTTGAGCCGGACATTAAGCCGTTCAGCGTAAGCGAAGAGCTTATTGCAAGTGCAGCTGCAAAGGTCGGTGAACTGCCGGAAGCAAAGCGTACAAGATTCAAGAAGGAATTCGGCCTTAGTGACTTTGATGTTGAAACATTGACTTCAAGCCGTGAGCTGAGCCTGTGGTTTGAAGAAGCTGCTGCAAAATCAAAGAGTCCTAAGCGTGCTGCAAACCTTATCCTTTCAGAACTGCTGGCTGTCCTTAACGAAAAGAATATGGCGATTACAGACATTGCTCTTTCGCCTGCCCATATTACGGAACTTGCCGATGCCCTTGAAGAAAAGAAGATTACTTCAAAGCAGGGAAAGGATGTATTTGCTGAAATGCTTGCATCAAACAAAATGCCGTCAGTAATCATCAAGGAAAAGGGAATGGAAGTTGTAAGTGATGCCGGTGCAATTGAAAAGATTGTTGATGAGGTGATTGCTGCAAATCCTAAGGCTGTTGCTGATTATAAGTCAGGAAAGACAAATGTTGTGGGCTGGCTCATGGGACAGGTAATGAAAGCTTCCCAGGGTAAGGCAAATCCAAAACAGGCAACGGAACTTCTTAACAAGAAAATGGCTGCATTGTAACTAAAGGCTATGTCTATAAAAAGTGTTGCTAAAAAAACTACATTTTACTAAAAAAAGTGGGTCCCAGCGACGGTAAAAAAGCCAAGGTATCCCCCAGTGGTTCCCCCTTAGCTTTTTTTCCTGCGTCCCACTTTTTTTACAACAATACAGTTAATTTGGCTGTTAATTCTACATAGCCTTTTTTTGTCGCATAGAGCGTTATTTTACCAGATTGTAAATTTCAGGATCATAGGAATTTGGAAAATAAAAGACATATGCTTCTGCTGCCGTGTTGCCGTAGATATCCCTTATGGTTTTATCGGAACCGCTTTCTAAAAGCATTTTGACAGTACCGTAATCTGAAGGGCATACGGTGGCGTAAAAAAATGCTGTTTGGCCTGCCGAATTTACGCTGTTTATGTCCCGTATGTGGGGAATCAGCAGTTTTAATGCGGCAAAATCTTCGTACTTTATTGCCAGATGCAGGTAATTTGCACCGTCACTGTCAATGTCAGGAAGTATTACATCTGTGCCAGCCAGAAGCATTGCAAGATATGAATTGCAATGTTTTTCAAGACAGAGTTTCATGAAATCATTTTTCTTTATGAATGCCGCATCAAACACATCTTCTTTCTGCGGATTCTGCAAAAGAAACTGCTCCAGTTCCCTTACGGATTCAGCATTCCCAAAATCCTTTTCCTTCATCTGGCCGGCTACAAAAGACTGTACCGGCGTGTATTTTCCTGAACTACATCCCATGAGGAATAATGCGGCTGCAAAAATCAAAGGAACTATTTTCATTGCTGGCTGCTCCGTTCAATGATAAGATTTACGGCATTCCTGATTGCGTCATCCCGGTAATTGAATGTGGCGCAGTAATTGAAACCTTTGAAAGTATTCCTGTCATATGGAAGCTGTGTACTGATTACAAAAGTCTGCTTCTGCTTTTTCTGCAGCCTGATTTCCTGTGCTATTTCTTTTGGGATGGCAGCGCAGTTGTGCTGGGGATCCTTTACTCCATATCCCGTCAGTTTTGTCACAAGGATTATGCTGTCTGCATCTGCAATTCTTCCTGCCAGTGTTTCTGGAATTCCGCCTGCATTTATGGCCTGATAGCAAAAGGTATCTGTGGCAGTTCCGGGGAGCTGTTCCTTCAGGCATTCCGTTACCGCATTTATTTTTTCTGCATAAGGCCCGATTACCAGTATTTTTCCTGCGCTGCGGAATTCCTTCAGGGACTTTTTTGATTTGACCGTAAAGCTTTTATTTATTGCTTCCCGCTGGATTCTGTAAGCTTCTTTCCGGGCTTTTTCCGTTTCTTCGTCATTTCCGGCATTGTGGCATTCCGGCTGTGGAACTAAATTTCCATGTCCGTCAAATGCTAGCAGGCCGGCTTTTATTTTCAGCAGGATGATTCTTGAAGCAGCTTCGTTGAGCCGGCTTAAAGGAAGCGTTCCATCCTGTACTGCGGATTCAACGCCGGAAAATAATTCTTCAATGTTTTTCATGCTGCTTTCTGAATAGACATTTACAGGATGGCAGATCATGTCACAGCCGGCTTTTACGGCCTGAATGAATGCGTCTGGCGGACTAAGGTTTTCTGTAATTGCATTCATGTCCATGGCATCGCTTACAATGACGCCGTTGAATCCCATCTGATTCCTTAAAAGTCCGGTAAGTATTTTTTCTGACAAGGTTGCCGGCTTTATGATTTCCGTTCCGCTCAGACTGCATTTTATTTTTGAATCATCAAGTTCCGGAAACTGAATGTGGGCAGTCATGATTATTGGAATGCCTTCATCAATATTTTTCTGGAAAGGAATCCTTTCGCACTTATTCCATTTTGAATATTTTTTACAGATTACAGGAAGTGCAAGGTGTGAATCTGTGTCCGTATCCCCATGACCGGGAAAGTGTTTTGCTGCCGGAATTATTCCGCATGATTCAAGTCCGGCTTTCATTGCTGTTGAAAATCCTGCTGCCAGTGCCGGTTTTCCGCTGTATGACCGTATTCCGATGACAGGATTCTTTTCGTTGGAGGCCACATCGCAGACTGGTGCAAAATCACAGTGGATTCCATATTCATTCATGAGGCGGCCGGTGCATTGGCCTGCAATAAATGCGTTCCGGGGATTTCCGGTTGTTCCAACTGCCATGGCAGAAGGCATGACGGCCCCGGTATAAATGCGGTTTACGTTTCCGCCTTCCTGGTCAATTCCAAAGAGCAGGGGAATTCCGTTTTCCAAGGCCGCCGTATTGAGGTCACTGATGAACTTCTTTCCGCTTTCCTTTTTGGCAAGGTTTTCTGAAAAAAGGATTACGTTTCCAATGTAGTAGTCTGTAATGATTGTGCGGACAGTTCCGTTGACGTGGCTTAAAGGTTTGTAATCAGGTTTGGAATTTACGGAATCATTCCTGAATTTTCCTGATGATTCCTTTTCCCAGAATCTGAAATTCATCAGGCAGAGCTGTCCGGTCTTCTGCCTGACTGTCATTTTTTCAACATAGGAGTCCACTTTTGATTTGACGTTCTCTTCTGTAACTGCTTCTGATGCAACTGTACCGAGAATCAGTGTGACAAAACAAAATACAACTGCAAATCTTTTCATGGGCCTGCTTTATTCCTTTCCGGGAGTATTAGAAATATGTGCGGAGGATGATTCCCTGATCGTAATTTCCGAATCCACGTCCGAAAATATTCATTCCTCCCATATATTCTGCGTCTGGTTTTACTCCGACTCCAACCCTTATGGAATGATGTTCCCGGAGCTGGAGTTGGTCAATCGTAATATCGGAAACTTTCATTCCGTCGATGAATGTTCCTTCTTTTGTAACAAGGAAATGTTTTAAAAGTCCGTACTGTGAGCCTTCAAGCTTCCACCAGTCAGGAGTGTATTTTCCCCGGCGGTCTCCGTAATCTCCCGGTGATGTCCACGTTGCAATTTCCGTTTTGTTGATCCAGATTGTAACATCACTTGGCCATTTAGGATTAGTTCCCGGAGTTTCGGAAGAAAGTTCCATGCTTACTTCAAGTTTCGTAATTTTCCGGGGATCGTACATGGTGTTGTTTGGGAATTTGTATTCAAACATTCCGCTGGTGCACCACAGAAGTCCTGCCTTCATTCGCTCCGGATTAAGGAATGAATCCGGCAGGTCAAGGTAACCGATGATCCTTTCCGTTGAACAGAGTCCGCATGGTGCTGTAACTTTGTAGTCTGTAAAAAGACCGATTGGCATTTCGATTTCAACGAAATTCTGTTCTTCATTTTTTTCTTCCTCTGGAAACTGAATCAGTATTTCATGGAAAGAAGGGGAGCAGATTTTCTGATTGCCTTTTTTTGCCTTGATGGATTCAGTGTTGATGAGTCCGGCTTCTTCAAGGATTGAAATATTTGTAGCCACCGTTGACTGTGGCAGTTTCATTTCTTCTGCAATTTCGTTTATATTGAGTTTCTTTTTCCTTAAAAGTGAAAGAATCTGGATGCGTGGTTCACTTGCAAGAGCCTTTATGACATTCAGGTCTTCTGATGGATTTATAATAAGTGTTTTTTCGCTTTCGTTTACTGATTCCATAATTTATGAAATATAACGAATAATTTCGATATATTCAAGTGAATATATCAATTTGTTTTATGTAGCCATCCTGATCCGGAGGTAAATGCGTTCCATTTTTTTAGCTTCAATTTCGAGTTCCGGGAAATTCATAAATAGCCTGAATGTCGAGTTTTCTGATTTTAAATCCAAATTTTTGAAAATGAACAGAGAATAAATTCCGAAACCAGTCCGGAATACAATCCGTTTTGTATTATAAGCTTCAAATCACAGTTAGAAATGACACCTTTTTTTTCCGTCATCCTGAACTTGATTCAGGATCTGGATAACGTAATTTCAAAATGCGGTATTCAGTCTGTCTGAAAAAAACGAATTCTGTTGTTTTCCGTATTGACTGATTATATCGATATTATTCATACTGTATCAAATAAAATTGATTGCTTTGAAAATTCTCATTGCAAACATTGCCTTATTATAGGAGATATTAAATTGAAGAAATTTTCTGTTGTTTCAGCATTGTTTTTTTCTTGTGCAGCTTTTACTTTTGCCCAGACTGCAAAGGATGTGGATGATTATGTTTACTATAAATATTCGGGGGCACAGACTTCCGTGCAAGGGACCTGGGGGGCGCTTAACTGCCACGATCCAAAGCTCTTTCAGGATGCAGACGGAACATATTATGTATATTCAACGGATGCGGCCATCGGGGATTTTGGTGAAAAAGGGCTTCAGATAAGGACTTCTAAAGATCTGGTACACTGGACATGCCTGAGTGACAGTGCCCTGCAGGGAAACTGGGATGAGGAATGGCTTGAATGGAACGGCTTTGATGAAGATACTGCATCAACCTGGGCACCGACTGTAATCAGGCAGAACGGACTTTATTACATGCTGCACGGAATCATTACGGAAAACGTAATAAAAGGCCGGCCGTCTGCCGCAATTACGCTGGCCATTGCTTCTTCGCCAAAAGGGCCGTTTTATCCTGCGGTTTCTGCAGCGGAAAAAGATCCTGTCATTGCTGATGTGCTTTCAGGTCTTGGTGTGGAATATTCCCATTCCAACATAATCCGTTATTCATTCATGGAAGATTTTTGTGACGAATTTGAATCGGAAAATTCCGAGGCCTGTTTTAATAACGGACTTCTGAATACCCAGACCGGCGAAGAAATGGACAGCGAAAACTGGATGGGCGGATTTGGCTGCATTGATCCGGAATTCGTAACGGATGTGGCAACCGGAAAGCTGGTGGAATATTCCCTGGGCGGCCGTAAATGTTACGGACTGACTTACGGTTCGTGGAAGGGTGGCATTGCGTTCATGTATGTGGATTCAGTTTCCTTAAAGCCGGTGGATGCTTCCGGAAAGGAACTGGATGCCAGTGCAGATACGGAAGCCGGTGCTTTTGGAACGGTAATTGCAGGAGGCCTTGGGGCAGCTTACGAGGGTGCTCAGGTAATCTATAATTCTGAAAACGGATGGTATTACCTTTTTGTTTCCATGGGTAACCTTGAACATGAATACCGTGTGGGATGCGGCCGCTCAAAGAATCCTCTGGGACCTTATGTTGATGCTGGCGGAAAGAAAATGCTTTTAGGTGGAATTGATTCAATCCAGTATCATGCCATCGGTTCAAAAATCCGCGGTGCCTTTGAGATTGAAGGTGGAAAGCCTTTCCGCTGTACCGGCGGCCAGAGCATCATGCGCAGCAGCGACGGCAAGGTTCTTTTTGCCAGCCATACAAGGACGAATTTCCTTCCGGGGTATTTCTTTTACCTGCAGGTCAACCAGATGTTCTTTACGGAAAAAGGCTGGCCTGTCCTTAACCAGAATGAATATTACAACGAATACGCCGGTAATGACGAAAAACTGAGGCCGCTGTCTTATTCCGATGTGGCCGGGGAATATGATGTCATTCTGACTGTAAGGGATGCAAAGACCGGAAAATTCCGTGGAAACAATTATTTTGAGCCGGTGGATGCCTGTCTTGCTGATGCTGTTCCTACTGTATCGAAAAAAATCGTGTTAAATGCAGACGGAAAGGTAACCGGTGCATATTCTGGAAAATGGAAGCTGGAAAAAGACGGATATTCAATCAAAATCAGTCTGAAAGATGCCGGCAGCAAGAAAAAAACCGGTGAATTTGAAGGGTTTGTCCTTAATGCCGTTGACTGGAGTCGCAATGGTGACGGAAAAAGGCGTACTATATCAATAACAACCATTGATACTGCTGGTTCCGGCGAATATTTTTGGGGAAATAAGCGGTAAAACAGGAATAGAAACGAATTATTTAGATATAATACAAAAAAAATAGATAAATATCGAAAAAAATTGTTGACAATCCTCAAAACTGGATTTAGAATCAAATTATAAAGACGAACAGAATGATATACAGGAGGAAAATGTATATGAAAAAGACATTGCTTGCTCTTGCTGCCGCATTACTTTGCGCAGGAGTTGCAGTTGCTGACGAAATCACACTCATGATTTTTGCACAGCCACAGGAAAAGGAAATCCTTGACCAGGTTGTAAGCCGCTTTGAAAAGGCTCATCCGGGAACAAAGGTTAATTTCATTTCGTCATCACAGGCAGAATACGGCCAGAAGCTCCAGGCACAGCTTGCAGCAAACGCATTGCCAGATGTTTTCTATCTCGGACCTGGTGAAGTACGCCAGTATGTTGACAACAACAAGGTTCTTGACCTTTCTTCATATGTAAAGAATGTAAAGGGCGTTGATTTCAATGATCTTTATGAAAGGGCAGTTGATGCATACCGCTATGACGGTACAGCTCTTGGAAAGGGAAATGCAATCTGGGCTCTTCCAAAAGACTTTGGTCCATTTGCATTTGCTTACAACAAGACAATGTTCCAGAAAGCAGGAATTCCGCTTCCTTCAAAAGACAAGCCATACACATGGAAAGAATTCATGGATGTATGTTCTAAGCTGACAAACGGAGACACAAGCTTCGGTACTGGTCTCAACCCACGCTGGGCTTTGATTCAGTTCATCTGGGGAAACGGTGCTGACTTCATCGATTCTACATACACAAAGGTTACTGTAACAGATCCTAAATTTGTTGAAGCACTCCAGTTCTGGGCAAACATGACTTGTGGTGGAACTGTGATTGACGGAAAGAGATATGGTCCTGTAACTCCAAGTGCAGCACAGTCTCAGTCACTTGATACATACCAGCGCTGGCTTAAGGGTGAACTTGGATTCTTCCCGGCAGGTCCATGGGATCTGGCTGCATTCTCAAAGACACTCAAGTTTGATTATGACCTTATTCCTTGGCCTGTTCACACAGCTGCTAACAAGACTGCTACATACCGTGGTGGTGTAGGATATGCAGTTGCTGCAAACTCAAAGAATCCAAAGGCTGCTGCAGAACTTGCACTTTACCTTTCTGCTGATAAAGAAGCAAACGAAATGTACTGTGACCTTGACCTCCAGATTCCTAACCTGAAATCTCTGGCAAGCCGCTATACAAGCAAGCCGGGTAATCCTGAAAACCGTCAGGAATTCCTGAACATCATTGAAAAGACTGGACGCGCATGGCCTTCAGACTTTACATACACAAGCGACTGGTTCGAAGAATTCTTCGTAAGCGTACAGAAAGTTGTTGACGGTTCAATGACTGCTGAAGCTTACTGTGCATCAGTTGCACCAAAAATGCAGAAGAAACTTGACAAGGGACTTGCAAAGTCTCGCAAAGGCAAGAAGTAATTCTGGTATCGCTATTTCAATGGCGGGAAACGGTTCATGAAAATGACTGCTTCCTGCCGGATCCTCCAGCGCCGTTTTTTGAGTTTTCAACAGGCGGCGCATTTTTTTTACATTTTTGATTTTTCTTTCGGCGGAAAAAGCCGGAAATCCTGAAAATTGGAGTTAATTATGGCAAAGAATGACGTTGCTTCAACGGTATTGACCAAAAAAAAGAAGTGGAATGATGAAGCTGTTTCCGGACTTCTTTTTGTCCTGCCTCCTATCATAGGCTTTTTCCTTTTTACAGCTATTCCTTTTGTGTTCTCTATCTATTCCAGTTTTACAAGCTGGGACTCAATGACAGACCTGACATCCCTGTTCTCTATGGACGAAATTGACAGGGAATATTTTTACGTTGGTTTTGAAAATTATAAGGAGCTTTTTACAGATGAAGATTTCTGGAAAGCCCTTTGGAATACTTTCTTCTATATGATTGGAATCCCTGTTGGAATGATCTGGGCATTTGCACTGGCAATTTCCTTCAATAAATCACTTCCTGGTGTAAAGGCATTCAGGGTTATTTATTACATTCCTGTAGTAAGTTCAATCGTTGCTGTTTCACTTTTGTGGAAATGGCTTTATAACGGTGACTTTGGTCTCCTTAACCAGTTCCTGAAATGGGCTTTTAATTACAAAGGTCCTAACTGGCTTGAAAATCCGCACACTGTAAAGCCTGCAATCATGATGATGTGTATCTGGCGCGGTGTAGGTGGAACTGCATTGCTTTATCTTGGCGGTCTGCAGAATCTTCCTAAATCATATTACGAAGCTGCTGTAATTGACGGTGCTGACGGATTTACAATCTTCAGAAAAATTACATGGCCACTTTTAAGACCTATTTCATTCTTCATTGTGGTAACAGGAATCATTAACGGTGCACAGATGATTGTTGAACCTCAGATCATGGCTCCTGCCGGTGGTACAGATTACAGCGCAGGTACAATCGTATTCTACATCTGGCAGCACGCATTTGGTCCTGCAGACGCAAAGGGATTTGCCTGTGCAGCAGCATGGGTTCTTGCAATCATAATCTTCATCATTACTGCAATCCAGTTCAAGATGAATAATTCAAATGACAACTACCTTGAATAGGAGGAAAAAATGACTGGTTCAAATGTTATACAGCTGAAAAGTTCTGGTATGTCTAAAGCCGGACTTGAAAAACTGAATGCAATTTCAACTTACGCATTCCTTGGAATTGGTTCCCTTTTGATGATAATCCCGCTGGTATGGATGTTCTTCTCTTCTTTGAAGACACCGGAGCAGTTCCTTACAACACAGCTTTCACTGGCAATGCCTGAAAATCCACAGTGGCAGAATTTTACTGACCGCGTATGGAAAATGAATCCTAAGCTCCAGCTTGGTATCCTTAACTCAATCATAATTTCTTTTTCAACAATCATCATCGGAAGTTTCATTTCTTCACTTGCTGCTTTTGCTTATGCAAAACTCCGCTTTCCTGGAAAACAGAAACTCTTCCTTGCAGAACTTGCAACAATGATGATTCCTTTTGCAGTCATCATGATTCCACAATTCATCATGTATGCAAGAATCGGATGGCTTAACACCTGGTATCCTCTGATGATTCCTGGAATGCTTGGAAACGTCAGCATGATTTTCTTCCTGCGCCAGTACATGAGCGGTATTCCTACTTCTATTGTTGAAAGTGCAAGAATTGACGGTGCAAGTTTCTTCAGAATTTACTGGCAGATCATCATGCCGAATGCAAAGCCTGCAGTAGCTGCCCAGGCAATCCTGTGGTTCATGGCTGCATGGAACGACTTCTTTGCACCAAGTATTTATCTTAACGAACCACGCAAACTGACAGTTCAGGTTATGATCAGCCAGATGAATGCAATGTACGCAATCCAGACAGACTATCCTCTGCTTCTGACTGCTTCAATCATTGCACTGCTTCCGGTACTCATCGTATTCATGATTTTCCAGAAACAGATTATTGCTTCTGTTGCAATGACAGGATTGAAATAATGGCACTGTTGGAACTGTCTGGTTATGTACAGACCCACGATCCTGTAATAAAGAAGGAAAACGGAATTTATTACAGGTTCCAGACCGGTAAGGGAATCCCGGTGGGAATCTCAAAGGATTTGAAACACTGGGAATACTGTACCAGCGTCTTTGCAGAAAATCCTTTGTGGACTTCAAGGGCAATTCCAGGTTCCACGGATTTCTGGGCGCCGGAAGTTGTTTACAGGAACGGTGAATGGCGGATTTATTATTCTGTCAGCACCTTTGGAAGCCAGAAAAGTGCAATCGGGCTTGCAGTTAACAAGACGCTGGATGTGTCGTCACCGGAATACGGCTGGCATGATTTAGGTTGTGTGCTTCAGTCTGATGAAAGCTGCCGTTACAACGCAATTGATCCTGCCGTCATTGCGGATGAAAATGGAAATGACCGTCTTTTATTCGGTTCATTCTGGGGCGGGCTGCAGATGGTTCCGCTTACCAAGGAAGGGTTTGTAGTAAAGGATGCTCCAATCGTAAATATTGCAAACAGACAGACTGATCCTGATCCTGTGGAAGGTGGATTCATTTACAGGAAGGACGGGCTTTACTATCTGTTTGCATCTTACGATTTCTGTTGCCGTGGAACTGCAAGTTCATATCACATTGTGTACGGAGTTTCTGAAAATGTTGAAGGGCCGTATTACGACAGGATAGGGCAGAGTTTCCTTGAAAGCGGTGGTGACCGTCTTAGGGACGGGTTCAGCTATGAACGCTGGGCCGGCCCTGGCCACAATACTGTTTTCTGTGACGACGATGGAAAGACATACATAGTCTATCATGCTTATGACCGGCAGGATGACGGAAAACCAAAATTACAAATAGAAGAAATATTCATTGCAGATGGCAATGTAAAATTTGAGTTGTAATCGCAGAGGTTTATATGAACGCAATAGATTTGACAGCAGAAGATGAAAAAAAGCCTTTGATAAAACAGAGGGCTGATCCATATATTTATTATCACACTGACGGTTACTATTATTTTACCGCTTCAGTTCCGGAATATGACCGCATAGAAATCCGCCGTGCATGGTCCATAAAAGCCCTTGCAGATGCAGAGCCGGTTGTAGTCTGGCGCAAGCATTCCGACGGACCTATGAGTTACCACATCTGGGCACCGGAAATTCATTTTATAAACGGAAAGTGGTATATTTATTTTGCTGCCGGCCGTAGTGAAGATCCGTGGTGGATCCGTTCCTGGGTTCTGGAAAATTCCAGTGCTGATCCATTTGCAGGAACCTGGGAAGAAAAGGGAATGCTCTTTGCTGAATGGGATTCTTTCATGCTGGATGTAACCACATTTGAGCACAAAGGAAAGAATTATGCAGTGTGGGCACAGAAGCGTCAGGAACGGCAGGAAAATTCTGCCATCTACATCGGGGAACTTGAGAATCCGTATACATTAAAAAAGCCGCAGGTAATGCTTACATTTCCGGAATATGACTGGGAATGCCGGGGCTTTAAGGTAAACGAAGGAGCGGCCGTATTAAAGCGCAACGGAAAGATTTTCATTACGTTCAGTGCCAGTGCAACTGATGCAACATATTGCATGGGGCTTCTGATGGCGGATGAAAATTCAGACCTTATGGATGCAGGGAGCTGGAAAAAGCTTGAAGCACCTGTCCTGACTACGGATGCTGAAAACGGAATCTTTGGGCCTGGACACAACAGCTTTACTGTAAGCCGCGACGGAAAGACTGACTACCTTATTTATCACGCACGCCCATATGCAGAAGTGGATCTGGATTTTGCATTGTATGATCCGAACCGCCACACATGGGTCAAGGAAATAAAATACAATAAAGACGGAATTCCCCAGTTCCAATAAAATTGGATTTCCGGGCGCATGATAAGGACTGCATTGTCTGTAATGCCAATCAACAGGCGGAGCCGCTGGATGAAAACGGTTCCGTCATGTTGATTCATATTGTCATGTGCGTTATTATTCCGCATACAGTTTTAATTCTGGGTAGATTGCCTGAATGATTTTAAAATGCTGGTCCTTTGTCCACACCGGAATGTCGTATTTAATTCCAAGATAGGCAATCAGCACATCACTGACAGGCATTGTAAAACCTTGGGTACGGATTGCCTGTAGCATAAGGCCTGTAAATTCCCAGTCGTATTCATCGATGGTGATTAATTCAAAAGAAGGAAAAGTCTTTATCATGTTATCAGCTTCATCATCTGTCCGGGCACCATGTAAAAGTTCGGACTTTACTATTCCACAGATGCCAATCTCCATAGAATCGAACTTTTTATTAAAAGCTGAGTCCTTACTGCGAAAATAATCTATAAAAATATTTGTATCTGCTAAAATCATAAAGTACTGGCCATCCTTAATTCGTTAACAGCTTTTTCATCAACATCAATAGGTCCGATGTTTTTTAGAAATTCAATACGTTCTTCCACACTCATCTGCGGTGGAAGCGGTGGCTGGACATTTGCACGGATTTTTTTAATGAATTCCTTGCGCTTATCTTCTGTTTCTTTTGAAACATCCAATCTGGCAGTGCGTTTTTCAGCTTCTGTAAAACTCAGGTAGTCTTCAATGGAAATCAGTACACATTCTGGAACATTATTCTTTACAATAATGCGGGGGCCATTCTGCTTGACCTCATCAATAATCTTTCCTGCTTCGCCCTTGTTAAATCTGGTGATTGGAATGATTGCATTTACAAGTTTTAGTGTGTTGATTGCATTATATTGTGCAGCTAGCATATGTGCCCCTCCTGAATATATTTATCTATATATAAATATAGAATACATCAGCTTATTTGTCAATTTTTTTATAGTTAAAAATCATGTAGATTTTATCTGATGCTGATGCAAAAACGGACTTATAGATACTTGCGATGTGGGAATACAAGTCTCATGCGATGCTTGATACATGTTCCCGTTTATTTTTGCATTGCTTCCTGTAGTATAATAGAAGAAAGGTGAAAAATAATTTATAATGAAAATCTCAAAACAGCTATTTTATATCACTTGCAGAAAAGCGCATGGGAGTTTATATGTTTCAGAAAAAAATTGTAGAAAAATATCTTTCAAAATTAGATAAAGAACTGCTTAAACAAAAATATGATTTGTACTGTTCAATTTACAGGAACGAAAAGAAAATAGAAAACATCCGCAATTCAAAAGAAGAACAGTATCAGGAAGGATTTATACGGGATGTATTTGTTTCTGTTCTTGGCTACACAATCAAGCCGGAAGAAAACTACAATATTCTGACTGAATTAAAGAATGAAGTAAAAAACAAAAACAATGCCCGCAAGGCAGACGGCGCAATCTGTGAAGAAAACGATGAAACAAAAGTCCGGGCTGTTTTAGAATTGAAGGGAACTGACACAACAGATCTGGATAAAGTTGCAAAGCAGGCATTTGATTATAAGTCCCATCACGAAAACTGCAATTATGTAATTGTTTCTAATTTTGAACGCCTTAGAATTTATGTTGAAACCCAAATCGAATTTATCGAATTCAATCTGTTTACTTTGACTTATGAACAGTTCTGCACATTGTATCTTCTTTTGGAATTGAATCAGCTTAAAGCAGATATTCCGTTAAAACTTAAACACGAAACTTTAAGCGAAGAAAAACAGATTACAGATAATTTTTATGCGGACTATTCAACATTCAAGCGCCTTTTGTTTGAAGATTTATGTGAGAATAATTTGCAATCAGAAGTTTGTCATGCTGAACTTGATTCAGCATCTAATACAGAGATTCCGAAACAAGTTCGGAATGACAACGAAAAAATCAATAAACTTCTTCTGTTCAAAAAAACTCAGAAATTGCTTGATAGAATCCTTTTTATTTTGTTCTGCGAAGACCGGAATCTTTTACCACCAAACAGCATTGCAGGAATCATAAAAAGATGGGAAGCTGCAAGGGAAAATTTTCTTGAAGTTCCACTTTATAATTTGTTCAAACAATATTTTAACTGGATTGATAAAGGCTTTGAAAATCCAAATGACAAAAACGCTTCAATCTTTGCATACAACGGCGGCTTGTTTAAAACTGATGAAATTCTGGACAATATAAAAATAGGCGATGATGTCCTGTTCATTCACACAAAGCGCCTTGCAGATTATGATTTTGAAAGCCAGATTTCAGTTGATATTCTGGGTCGCATTTTTGAAAACTCTTTGACAGAAATTGAAGAAGTTCAGAAAGAAATTGAAGCCGAAAAAACTGGTGAAAAAGAAGAAAACAATAATGTTGGAAAACGCAAAAAGGACGGTGTTTTTTACACCCCGGAATACATTACAAAATATATTGTAGAAAACACCATTGGAAAACTGTGCGAAGAAAAGAGAAACGAACTGGAAATTATAGATAAAGATTATTCGGGCCAGAAAAAGTATAAGGCAAAAGA
>JAZLGS010000049.1:0-31234 GCA_045616425.1 Treponema sp. | reverse complement strand
GCTTCCGCCTCCGGAACTCCTTCCAGCTCCTCTACGGCTTCTGCCCCCGGAACTTCTTCCAATTCTTCTACGGCTTCCGCCCCAGGAACTTCCTCCAGCTCTTCTACGGCTCCCGCCGCCGGAACTTCTTCCAGCTCCTCTACGGCTTCTGCCCCCGGAACTTCTTCCAGCTCCTCTACCGGTTCCGCCTCAGGAACTTCCTCCAATTCTTCTACTGGCGCAGAGTGTTTTACAGGCGGTGCAACAGGCGCTGGCTTTTCATATGTAATTGCAGCCGTCTGGATTCCTTTCGAAAGGATTTCCTGCAAAAGCGATTTTATTTCAGCTGCATTTTCTCCAGTAAGAGATGCCGTACCGTTTTCTTTCTGCTGGACACTCATGGCGGCAAGCAACTCATCCCAGCTTCTGTCAATAAGTTCCTTTATCGTACCGGAATTCTTTTTTCCACGGCGGCCCAGACTCTTTATAATTTCTTTTGTAACGTCTTCACGGCGGCGGGTAATTTTCCCTGCAATTACATTCCAATCAACCGTTTCTTTCTTTTTCAGATATTCGTTTACAACACCAAGCTGCAATGTACGTATCCGTTCCCGGATTACAACTGAATCTTCACGGCGCAGATTTAAAAGCAGGAAAATAATAAGGAATGCTGAAATGAACATGCAGACAAGTATCAGTATCTGCACTGAATGCGGCATTGTAAAAAGATCATCGGAAAGAATCCATCCGATATATCCGCCTTTGCATTTCCGGCCTGTAACCATTACCCAGAAGCGGTCATTATCAGATTTTCCTTCCATAAATTCCTTTACTGCAGGAAGGTCAAACATAAGCCTGCCATCCGGTTCAACTTCAGAATCCTGTTTCTTCTGAACCTGTCCGGATGATTCAGCATAAGAAAAAAGCCTTTCCACACCAAAAATTCCGTGCTCCCATTTTTCTAGAATGGCAGAATCAAAAAGGGAATCCGCAATAGAAGGAATACCAAAAACAAATCCTGAAACAGAATCCGAAGCAATGAGCTTTCCACCACCACTAAGACTGATAAGGTTCTGCTTTACAAGAAAACGGTTGAAATCTCCGGCATCAACATAAAAAACTGCTGAGCCACGGAAAACAGAATATGCATCATATACAGGATAAGAAAAAATCAAACGTGAATCTCGGCTGTCAAAAAATATAATTGTACAGTCATCATCCTGCTGGGTAATGGAATCCCTTGCAGCAATCTTCTCCTGTGGAATTTCTTTCTGTCCGGAATAAGTCACGGAATCAGGATAGTTCTTGTAAGAAACAGTCTCCGAAGTACGTTTCAACACGTCACTTTTAAATGAACTGTAATGTATGCTTACGCCATTTGAACCAAGCATACGGATTCCGGAAAGTCCCTGAGTCTGGGAAAACAGGTCTCCCAATGCTTTTTCACGCTGACGCTGTTCATCCGCTGAAGGTTTTGGTTCAAAAAATGAATATATGAAACTGTTTTTTACAAACGCATCATCAGCTTTATAAAAGCGTTCATTCAGGACATCCAGATATTCATCATAAGCATCAGATATTTTTTCCAGATTATAATTCACCTGTGAGATTTTTGCCGGCTGGTAAAATCTTGAATCCAGCAGATAGAAAAATCCCGAAAAGGCAAATACGCAGAATGCCGCAAAGAGAATTACTGTTATTAAAAGGCTGACAGCCGATTTCTGACCAGAAGTCACATTTTCCTCAATTCATGGGTCACTTATAATTATTCCTTTTGTATATCGGCATATTCTGACTGCGGATTCAGTATTATTTTCATTTGACTTTTTGCGATTTGTTGTATATCGTAACTTCCGGTATATATGTACGAAATTCAGGAAGAAGAACAGAAAAAAGTACGGGCGCTTCTGGTAAGCGCACCTAAAACCAGCCTCTCAGAGCTTTCAGGCCTTATCGATACATTGGGCATGGAAAAAGCCGGTGAATTTGTATTGAACAGAATGGAAATTTCACCGGCATACGGAATGGGAAAAGGAAAGGCAGAAGAAATTTCCGCCCACGCAAAGGCCGTTAATGCCGACTGCATAATAATGGATTTTGAACTGGAACCGACGAAACAGCGGAACTGGGAAGCCCTTGCAAAAATGCCTGTATTCGACCGGCAGGAAGTAATATTAAGGATATTCGCATCCAGGGCACGGACAAGAGAAGCCACATTACAGGTTGAACTTGCCCGCCTGAACTATTCCCTCCCCCGGCTTGCCCACATGTATGGTGACATGGCCAGGCAGCGCGGAGGAAATTACGGTTCAAAAGGTTCCGGTGAAAAACAGCTGGAACTGGACCGCCGGCAGGTAAAGGATAAAATCCGTCAACTGAAAATCGAGCTGGAAAAAGTTTCAAGAAACCGGGAAGTACAACGGAAAAGGCGTGAAAAAATTCCCCTGCCTTCAGTTGCAATTGCAGGTTATACAAATGCAGGAAAATCCAGCCTCCTTAATGCACTTACCAATGCAGATGCTTTTGTGGAAAACAAGCTCTTTGCGACCCTGGATCCATTGACAAGGCGTCTTAAGATTCCGGGAACACAAGACATCCTCCTTACGGATACAGTAGGATTCATCAGCAACCTTCCACATACTCTGGTTGACGCCTTTAAATCAACATTGGAAGAATCAGCAAGGGCAGACCTTCTGCTTATTGTAATTGATGCCTCTGATCCTGATGCAGAACTTCACATTGCGACGATAAATACCGTCCTTGAAGAAATAGGAGCAGGAACAAAAAATAAATTAGTTGCATTCAATAAAATTGACAGGCTGGAATCAGAATCATTTGAAGAAAGGACGGAAAACACCATAAGGATTTCACGGCTTTCTTATATTTTCCCTGATGCCGTCCAGATAAGCGTAAAGGAACGGAAAGGACTGGATGAACTTAAAGAAAAAATAGTAGAAGCTTTGTCAAAAACCGCCGACAATACAGAAAGTGAAGTAAAAGAATCCATCTGGTAAATCAGCCGGAAGGAAAATTCAGGAAGGAAAATTGTCATTCAACAGATTCTTAACAGTACTCATTTTTGTAATAATATTCATAATAGTCGGCGGTTCCCTTGCAGCCATTGCCACAGGAAAAGCGGTTCCGGGAGCTGCATACAGAAAAGCCGATCCTTCTTCGGTCATGGAAATAAAGGACTCAGAACCAGGGGAACTTTCTTCATTCAAGGAATTTGGAACATTAAGGGCACTGACAAAAAGTACGGATGAATATTCAAGAGGGACTGTAATTGTAATTACGCCATGGTTCTCGTATCAGACTACGGATTCGGCATTTTATGAAGAATTGTTCCAGAAACGCCGTCTGATGACATCAATCTTCATGACTTATTTTTCTTCAAAAACAAAGAACGAACTTCTTTCTTTAGGTGAAAAGCGTATAAAAAGAGAGCTGTTGGAAAAAATCAACAGTGAACTGATCATGTCAAAAATCCAGTCAATCTATTTTGATGACTACATGTTTCTTGATTAGGACTCTGATTGAACCTCCTTGTCAGCTTTTGAAATATCCCGTTTTTGCAAATCAGCATTATATTTGCAACCAAACAAATCCTTTCAGTGTCCAATAATGATGGAGGCGTTATGATAAATGCTATGACATCAGAAACTGCACAGATTGTAGTTGCAGTAATTCCCATCGTTGGAATCGGAATCGGAGGAATAATAGTTTTCTTCTATTTATTGTGGCGGCATCATGAAATAAAACTCAAACTCCGCACCGGTACATACCAGACAACGAAATTTGACTTGAAGACATTCTCCCTGCTTACAGGACTTCTGCTTACAGGAGTAGGATTCATGCTGACACTTTTATTTGCATTGCTGAATGGTTTTTCCTATGAACTTCTTGGCGGACTTCTGCCATTGGCAATAGGAATCAGCCTCCTGCTTTTCTACAAATTAAATCCTGACTTCCACAAGAAATAACGATGCATACCCCGGAACGGAATCTCCAGCAGGAAGCAGCATACAAGCGTGATGCAGAATTAGTAAGACAGACTCTCTCAGGCGACAGCCATGCTTTTGCCAGCCTTATGTCGTTTTATAAAACCCGCATTTCAAGACTTGGCATGAGCTTTTTCAGAAATGAAAGTGACACAGAAGATTTCGTGCAGGATGTTTTTCTAAAGGTCTTTACAAAACTTTCACAGTTCCGTGGGGATTCGTTATTTTCAACATGGATTACGAGGATTGCATACAATACGGCAGTAAATTCCGTAAAAAGGAAAAATGACTATCTATCCATAGCCGATGAGACGCTGCTTCCTGATAATTCGAACACTCCGGAAGAAAACCAGATTGCAAAAATTACAAAAGAAGCCATACGGACAGCTTTAAAGGAATTACCTGAAAAATATGCAATCTGTCTTGACTTATATTTTTTCTATGATTCATCTTATATCCAGATAAGT
The DNA here is from genome assembly GCA_045616425.1 of Treponema sp. Taxonomy (GTDB): domain Bacteria; phylum Spirochaetota; class Spirochaetia; order Treponematales; family Treponemataceae; genus Treponema_D. Next base: position 26,787 of record JAZLGS010000049.1, on the reverse strand, counting down.
GAAATTACTGAATATCCGGTGAATACCATAAAATCCCATATTTTCAGGGCAAAGAAAATATTAAGGGACAAGCTTATTGAACAGCAGATTATTGAAAACTGACAGGAGACTCACATAAATGAATTGCAATGAAATAATGGACAGATATCTTGAACTGGACAAGGGGGAACGGGTTCCCTTTCACATTACGTGGCATCTGCTTACCTGCAGGAAATGCCGCCAGCAGATTGCACTTTTACGTCTTGCAGAAAAGACTGCGGCCGAAAGCCTTGAAATACCTGTACCTTTAAATGATTCAACCATAGAAGCTGTAATGAAAAAGATTCAGCCGGAGGCCGATATCTCCCGTCAGAATCCTATTTCCATCAAAAAGTGGATTTTTGGGGGCATACTTATGATAATCCTGATGCTGGAATTCGGTTTCATCACTGATCCACGGTCAGACAACATGCTGACGCTTTCGTTCTATTTGATTTTCTCTGCAATCATAATTACATATTGTGCACTTTTCATTGGTACGAATATGGATTTCTTTATAAAGAAGATTGAAACAAGACGGATCCAGCTGTAAAAAATCTGGTTTTCCGGCATTTTTCTGGAATCTCGAAAGAATAGTTTTTTAGAGATACACGTTATGTGGCTGTAGCAAAAAAAATATCGAAAAAAAAATGGCTGACGGTTCAGGATTGCGAAGCATACTTCCCGGATCCTGAACCGTCAGCCTTTTTTCAAGGATACTCTGAAAATCATTATCCCCAAAGATTTATAGGATTAATCATTTTTCCATTCTTAAAAATCGTAAAATGGCAGTGTGGTCCCGTACTCTGGCCGGTACTTCCAACATAACCGATGACAGTATCCGCCGTTACATGCTGGCCGACTTTTGCATTCTGCTGCACCATATGACCATAAAGCGTCTGGTATCCTGAATGGTGCTGGATGATTACATAATTTCCGTAAGTATTGCTGTAGGCAACCTTAATGACAGTACCGGAAAGAGCTGCATAAATCTTTGTCCACTGAGGACAAGCCATGTCAATTCCACCGTGCCATGAACGCTTTCCAGAAAAAGGACTAGGCCTCCATCCGAAATAAGAAGAAACCCTGTACCATCCGTGAATCGGGCGGCGGAAAAGGTCTCCGTTGATTTCCTGTCTTGTAACCCAGTCAAGTTCTGCATCAGGAACAAAAATAGTTGAACCGGCAGCAAGGGAATCTGTTGCGGATTTCTTATTTACGAATGCACATTTTTCTGCATTGACATTATATTTTTCGGAAATGGTTTCAGGTGTTTCACCATCTTTCTTTACGGTGTAAAGGATACCTGTCATTGAAGGAATCTTTATATACTGTCCAGGCTGGATAAGGCGTGTGGCACGGATATTATTCATGCTTATGAGGGTATCCTGTGAAACACCATAAGCTGAAGCAATAAATCCAATCATATCCCCTTTTCTTATACGGTATGTCTGATATGTAAGCGGGTCATATTCACCTTCATTGGCACGCTGTTCTTCAAGAAGGGCATCATAATTGAATCCGCCAGTACTAAGGTCAATCTGGGAAGACTCGTGTGCAACCGTACTTTCAGAAACATCTGCTTCAGCATAAAACGGCATGGAAGGCGTTTCAAGACCACCCCGCCCGGTTACAGACAATCTGTTTATATAGAAAGCAGAACCTGCAATCACAGCTCCTACAAAAAAAGTCAGAGAAAACATGAATACGTTTTTAGCAAGTACACTTTTTGCGATTTTCATACATTCATTCCTGCGGATTTATATTTTACCCTATTTTTTTATTAATGCCAATCAAATAAGTTTCAAAAGATTCACGCCGGCATGCCTCGGGCTTAAAACCTTTGGCAGTCGTAAATATTTCCCTCATTTTCTTCAATAGCTCTGACTGACCGCCACTCTGGAAAATCTTTACAGCAAAATTACCGCCCTGCTTCAACATCGTCTGTGCATACCATATAGCCATTTCAACAAGTCCTTCTGAACGGGCAGTATCAACGGTACGGTTTCCTGTCGTACGGGGAGCAGCATCACAAACTACAAGGTCATAAGGCCCAAGTTCCTTTACCTGATCCCGGATTTCCTTACTGTTCAAATCCCCCTGGATAAAATGAAGGTTGTCACCAGTGACATCCTTGGCAAGGGGATTGAGATCAATCGAAACTACCTTCCCGGATCCTTCCATACGGCGCAAAAGATAGGTTGTCCAGCTTCCAGGAGCAGAACCAAGATCAAGAACCGTAAAATTCTTCTTTATGAATCCGAATTTTTCATCAATTTCCTGAAGCTTGTAAACTGAACGGGCTGGATATCCCTCTTTAAATGCTTTCTGAGACCAAAAATCTGGTTTTTCGTAACTATTAGCCGGCATACTTTTATTTTCGGCAGAATTCAACAAAAAAAACAGCAGGAATATAAAAGTAACTTTGAAAAAAAATCATGACAGGTATGCCTGACAGGTTCAGTTCATAGTGTCATTCCGATTTTTAAACGAATTCAGGATGACGGATTCTGGCTCTGCATACTATATTCAGTGCAGATGCTGGAATGACGAACCTCGACGCAAGCATCGTGGTATCGTCGTTCCAGGTGGAAATTGCACTCCGGCACGAATAAATTCAACATGACGGAACTTTCAGGACATCACCCTGTTTCCTTCTGTTTTCGCTACGTTCCATAGATTATTCCTGATTTTCCATCTATAATATATACGTTATGGAAAAAGAATTTGAAATCAGACGTAAAAAAATCGAAGATATATTGAATGAAGCATTACCTCTGTCCCCAGGGAAAGGCTGGAGTGACCTGTGTTTTGGAAAACTCCCGGAATGCGTGAACCGTCAGCATCTGGACGGCCTTATAAATCCATGTCAGGCATTAATGTCCCAAGGTGGAAAAAGATGGCGTCCACTCCTGCTTGTATTGTGTACCGAGCTGGCATTACAAGGAAACAATAAGCTTACGGAAGAACAGAAATCAGATGCGCTGGAAAATGCCTATAGGATTACCCCCCTGCTGGAATTTGTACATACAGCAAGTCTTATTCATGATGATATAGAAGATAAGGCAGACATGCGCCGTGGAAAACCATGTGCCCACATTACTTATGGAAATGATACTGCCATTAATGCCGGTTCGTGGCTTTATTTTCTTGCTGCCCAATCAATCCACAACCTGAATGCAGGCGATTCAATAAAGAAGCAGTTTTATGATATGTATACTCAGGAATTACGCAGGCTGCATCTTGGACAGGCAATGGATATTGCATGGCACAGGCAGAATGACTATTTTCCGTCAATTGACGAATACAAGGCAATGGTAAGAAGCAAAACCGGAACTCTTGCTTCACTGGCTGCAAGGAGTGGATTCCTGGCAGGTCTTTCAGATACGGAAACATCGGAAAAGGCTGGTGAGACGGCAGCTGGCATCGGAATAGGATTCCAGATTCTTGATGATGTGCAGAATCTTACAACAGGAAATCCTGGAAAAAAACGTGGTGATGACATTGTAGAAGGAAAGAAGAGCCTTCCTGTGTTGCTTCATATCCAGAAAAAAAAGGAAGATAAGGGAATTCTGTCAGACTGCTTTGCAAAAGCCTCAGATGAAGGAATTGACAGTCCTGCCGTTGAAAGGGCGATTGCGGTAATGGAATCTTCAGGCAGCATAAAAGAAGCGTTCGATATTGGCTACAGTCTAATAAAAGAAAAAACTATTGAATTAACTAGTCATATGTATTATAATTCATCTGTTAATATTAAAGGAACATCTCCGGCAGTCTTGATACAGAAATTATTTGAAAAAATGCTGCCGGCACTCTGAAAACGGGAGGAATGATGACAGAAACCGCAGATAAGTTGAATACACAGGCCATACATCTTGCTTCCCATGGTGAATATACAGAAGCAATAGCATGTATAAAGCGTGCATTGATTATGGAAAAGCACAATTATTACCTGTGGTTCAATCTTGGAATAACATATCAGCAGGCCGGGGATTTGACCAATGCAAGAAAATCCATGATGAAAGCCTACTCTATGAACAGGTACGATCAGGATGTACTTGAATCCCTTGCCATAATAAATTTCAACATGGGAAAACTCGAAGAAGCAGCCGGATTCTGCTATGAAGGGCTTGATTACAATCCGACAAATCCCCGGCTGTGGAATATGGCCGGAGTAGTATTTTTCAATAAATCGGATTATATTTCAGCATCTGAATCTTTTGAAAGGGCAGTAAGCATCAACCCTTTTTATTATGATGCACTCTTTAACTTAAGGGATACATATTCAGAACTTGGAAACATCAGCGGAATGAATGAATGTATACGCAGGATGGAAAACATGAAGCCTTCGGATGGAGAATACCATGATTAAACAGTGCGTCGTACTTGCAGTTTCTGAAGATGGAAAAACTGCTACAGTTTCTCCTTTGATTACCGGACATTGCATTTCTTGTACTGAAAAATGTGCATCACGGGGAACACCATTTGAGGCAGAAAATGACACAGGACTGCAGATAGAAAAAGGAAGTCTGGTCATCCTTGGAACGTCAAAGGAACAGGAAGCCGTTCAAAGTATTGTATCAATACTTATACCAATGGCAGTAAGTGTAAGTGCATACATAGCTTCAACACCGGTAATGGAAAACATTTTTCATAAAACCGCTACCGAAGGCGCAAAGGCATTTTTTGTACTGTGCGGCCTGATGATTTCTTGTGCAGCTGTACTTTGCGTAAGCCGTAATAAAATACGCCCCGTAAAACCAAAAATCATAAGCATATGTTAAAAATACGCCGGATTTAGGACTCAGCATCAAGGGCGCAGTTACGTTGTTTCCATTTGTTGCCATACAGAATAAAAAAGCTGCCTGTTATGAATCACAAGACACATAACAGACAGCTTTTTATATAATACTTATCTTAAAACTTAATGCGTCCGGGCCAGAGCGCTTATTTCATCGGCCATGCTCCTGAGATCAACCTGCTTCTGCACAGCACCAAGTTCCCATCCGGCCTTAGGCATACCATAAACAATGCTAGACTGTTCATCCTGGCCAAGAGTCCATGCGCCTTGTTTACGCATTTCAGCGAGCTGGGCTGCTCCATCACGGCCCATACCGGTCATGATTACACCCAGTGCACGGTTCTGATAGATTTTTGCAATTGATTCAAACATCACATCAGCAGAAGGACGGTGTCCATTCCTCTGGGCTTCCTGAGAGAGCCTTATGACATTTCCTGTCACACGCTGCTCAACATAAATATGATAATTTCCCGGAGCAATATATACACATCCACCCTTTATAACATCACCATCTTCTGCTTCCTTAACGGTAAGCGGACAAATCCTGTCAAGGCTGGCTGCAAATTCTTTTGTAAAACCTGCAGGCATGTGCTGCACAACCAGCACCGGCTGTTTCAAACGTGGGTCAATCATCTTGAAAACATCCCTCAAGGCATTAGGTCCACCTGTTGAAATACCGATTGCAATAACTTCAATTTTTCCACCGTCGCGTAAAGGCTTAATAACAGCAGGTTCTTTTTTTTCAGTGGAACCAAAACGCAATACAGATGACAACGAAGAAAGGTCTGTCTTTTTTTCTGCCGGCTTATCATCCATAGAGGATGAAGAAGATGGAAGTGATGAGCCTTTCTGTCCCACAACAAAGCGCTCTGCCGCACGCATCTTTTTCTGACGCATGAAGAAATCAGGTGTACAAGGGAATTTTCCATGACGGCGTGCATAGGAACCACCATAAGAAGAAATAAGTTCCACAAGACTGTCCGCAACAGCGGAAAGGTCTGCTGATGTCGAACCATTAGGCTTTGTAAGGAAGTCACTGGCACCAAGTTCGAGACACTGCATCGTAACGGATGCACCTTCAGTTGCAATACTTGAAAGGACAATGACCGGAATATCAATTCTTCTAGCTTTACGTTCTTTCAGGAATTCAACTCCGGTCATTACCGGCATTTCAATATCCAATATAATAACGTCAGGTTTGGCATTTTCAAGTTTTTCCAAAGCCATTTTACCATTCATGGCTTTATCTACAACATGCATTCCTTCTGTAGAATCAATAATTCTGGAAATAACATTTCTCATCAAAGCAGAATCATCACAAATCAATACTGATATATCATCCATACATATTACCTGATTATTTCAAATTTTTCTGATAGAGACATGCCCACTGTGTTTTAAGGAATTCAAACTTGGTCTTCATTCCAAACAATGACTCTGAATGTCCGATAAACAGATATGAATGCGGTGCAAGGGAATCCCAGAAGTGATTAATTACAGTAAGCTGGGCAGGTTCATCAAAGTAAATGAGCACGTTCCTGCAGAACACTATATCAAGATTTCTTGCACCAGAATCATGCTTCAGGTTGTGATAGTCAAAACGGATTGTATCCATCAGTTCTTTTTTAACCTGATAACCGTCATTTGTCTTAGTGAAAAATCTTGTCAGATATTTTTCAGGAATACCACCAATCCTTGAATTCGGGTAGAATCCATGCTGTCCTACCATAAGGGATTTCAGCGACAAATCCGACGCTGTAATCTGGAATGTAAATGGAGGCGGAAGTATATCCTTAAGAATCATTGCAATTGTATAAGGTTCTTCTCCGGTTGAACAACCGGCACTCCAAACCTTCACAACCGTATTTCCTGTCTTACGTTTCTCTTCCAGAACATGAGGAATGACATAATTTATAAGGGCATCGAAATGAGGCTGGTTCCTGAAAAACCTTGTCAGATTCGTTGTTACAGAATCCAGCATAACCTTCATTTCTTCTTTATTCGAAATAATGAGCCGATAATAATCCTCTACCGTAGCAAGCTTTTTGTCCCTAAGTCTTTCCTTTAAACGACTATCCAGAATTGAACGATTTGTTGATGAAAATGTGATACCACTTTCATCATAAATAACCTTGCGAAATTTATCAAATTCTGCATCTGTTAATAAATCAGCCATAACAAGATTATATACCCTACCCCTGAAAATGTAAACGAATTTATTTCAGCCAATTTCAATTTTGAAATATTGAAATTCCTACAACAGGCCGTCCATTCCAGAATCTTTCCTGTATCCTACTGCTTCTTCCATATGGCGGCCTTCAATGACGTGAGAACATTCCATATCAGCAATAGTCCTGGCGACTTTCAGACAGGAAGCCACAGCCCGTGGAGAAAAGTCATAACGGCTTACGGCTTTTTCAAGGATGATGCGGGAATCATGATTCTGAATGCAGTATTCATGTATCTGTTCAGGCCTTAACCGGGCATTCTTAATTCCCTGCCTCTCCCGCTGCATCTTTATTCCTGCTGCAATGCCTTTACGCAATGATGCAGTAAGTCCATTTTGCTGCACCGGTTCATCATCACCAGAAGCCAATGTATCAACGGATGTACACTTAACCCGCAGATCCACCCGGTCCAGAAGTGGAGAAGAAAATTTCTTCCAGTACTGTTCAACAGACCGGGCACTGCAAAGACATATTTTATTTTCAGAACCGAAATTACCGCATGGGCAGGGATTGGCCGACATAAGAAGCTGGAATGACGCAGGATAAACAGTACTCCGCCCGGCACGGCTGAGTGTTATTGAAGCTGATTCAAGAGGAACCCGGAGCATCTGTAATACGGAACTACGGAATTCAGCTGCCTCATCAAGGAACAGTACGCCATTATGTGCAAGGGAAATTTCACCGGGACGGCATGAAACCCCGCCGCCACATATGCCTTCAATGCTTGCAGTCTGATGCGGCATCCTGAAAGGTGAAATACGAACAAGCGGCTGGTTTGGCTGCAAAAGCCCTGCAATTGAATAAATCCTTGTAACAGACTGGGCCTCTTCCAACGTAAGAAGCGGCAGGATTTCCGGGAAACATTGCATTGCCATCGTCTTTCCGCAGCCTGGAGGACCAAAAGCAAGAATATTATGCCCGCCGGCTGCACAAATCTGCAGTGCCCTTATGAGTTCATGCTGACCGGAAATGCGGTCAAAAGAACAGTCCGTCCTTATTTCCGGAAAGTATACTCCATCAATGCATTCGCAGTTTCCAGGAAGGAATCCGTTTTCATCCGATGAAATTCCGGCAGAAAAGACACCTGCATCAAAGAGGGCCGAATAAGCTTCCGTCAGATCAGAGGCTGCAAAAACCTTCATGCCTTTTACTTCGCGGGCTTCCATGGCATTTTCAGAGGGAACAATGCAATGCATTATTCCAGAAGTGGCTGCAGTTGAAGCGGCAGCATGTACAGCTTTTACCGGTCTGAGCTTTCCGGAAAGTTCCAGTTCGCCCATTATCAGGATAGGAAAACTGAGAAGCTCTTTATCTTCCGGATTTACAGCTGTTCTTGATGCAAGTACGGAAAGTGCTATGGCAAGATCAAACCCAGCCCCTTCTTTTTTTAAATCAGCAGGTGAAAGGCTTATGAGGACCCGTTCAGGAGGAAAATCAAAACCGGAATTGCGGATTGCAGAGCGCATACGCTCACGGCTTTCTTTTACGGCCCCATCGGCAAGCCCTACCATATCAACAGAGGGAATGCCCCGGCGTAAATCAACTTCCACGGAAACAAGGGAACCTTCATATCCAAAAGGCGAAAATGAATAAATCTGCATTTCTTACTCCAGATAAAGCCCAGCAGGCAGAAAAGTAACCGGCCGGACTTTTGAAACGGAGCACACAGTTTGTCAGCAAAGCTGTTTATACAGAACGGAGCAGCATGATTCCGGAACAGAATCCAGACCGGTGAAGGAAAAACCCTTCATACATATCATCTGGATAACTGATCAAAATTCCCTTTATTTAACAGGGCAAATGCCGTTTTTTTGGTCTCACGTATTTGATTTTCCCACTTTCAGATAATTTGAGTCGCCCATCATCACGTTTAAAAGTTTACTCTAAAAAACAATTACCCAGATTTCCTGCAAGTATTTTCAGAGGTTTACCAATGCTTCATGCGGAAAGATGAGGCTTCAATTCTTCAAGCCAGAAACGGTCAGCAATTTTATATTTTCCGGCTGTCATTCCAAGTTCACGGTCTGCCCTTACAGCTTTTCCATGAAAATCACTTCCTGCTGTAACAAAAAAACCGATTTCCCTGGCCAACGCTTCGAGCCTCCTGCAATCATTTTCCCTTGCAGTCGGATGCCATGCCTCAAGTCCCTGAATTCCCCGCTCATGGAGATTTTCAAGGATATCTGGAAGCTTTTTCCATGACAGGAACAACGACAGGGGATGGGCAAGCACAGGGACTCCGCCACTTTCAATAATTGCCTGAACCGACTCATCTACATCTGCACCAGAACGGGCAACATACCATGGCATTCCCTTTGCAAGATATTTTTCAAAAGCCTGCTGTCTTGTACGTACAATTTTCTTTTCCACAAGATAGGCTGCGATATGAGGGCGTCCAATGCATTCTCCCCCCGCAATTGCCTCAAGTTCTTCAAAACATACATCATACCCAGCATCGCGGATGTTCTGTATTATGCGCTTATTCCTGTTCAACCTGTCATTTTGAAGATCGTATATAATAGAAGAAAGACTTTCGGAAATATTTTTTAGTCCAAGTCCAAGAAGGTGGAATTCCCCGGTAGGCCAGTTTATATTAAGTTCAATACCCGGAACCAATGTTATTCCAGCTTCTGTGGCAGCTTTTTCTGCTTCTTCAATACCGGCAACAGTATCGTGGTCAGTCAATGCCAGAACCGTAAGACCTTTCTTTGCAGCTTCCATTACAAGTTCAGAAGGTGTCAATACTCCGTCAGAAGCCGTAGAATGTGAATGTAAGTCAACCATAATTAAAAATTAGAATAGCATAATTTAAAATTTTGTGATATAATAAATTTTCAGGGTTGTCTATGAAAAGCGCATTTTTTGCAGATATATCCGTAAGTGTCTCTAAAAAGACACTGTAGAAAAGTCTGAAATACTTCGATAATCTTAAAGAAGGACAATACCATGCCAAAAGTTATTCAGTATTCTCAAGGTTCCATTATTTATTTTGAAGAAGACAAAGACGAACGAATCTTCATTCTGCAGAAAGGTATCATTGATTTAAAATCTACAGATGTAGAAACAAAAGGTGTAATCGTAAACCAGGTAAAGAACGGTGAATTTTTCGGTGTAAAGTCTGCATTGGGCCGTTTTCCAAGGGAAGAAACTGCCAGTGTCGCTTGCGATAGTGTTGTAGTTGCAATGTCTGTTGCGGAATTTGAGCAGATGTTCAGTGGAAACAAACAGGTTATCCTGAAAATGCTCCGGGTATTCTCAAGCCAGTTGCGCCAGATTCATAAAAAAACTGAGTCAATCCTGTCCAACAATACGACTTTAAATCAGGCAGAAGGAATGTTGTCTGTTGCAAAGAGTTTTTATGACGATGAACAGTACCGTGCATGCTGTGATGTATGTGTGAAATCGCTTGCAAGATTTCCAGATGCAAATAATAAAGAAGACATTGCAAAACTGTATGCGGATGCAAAACTGAGGGCTGACAGAAGCAAAAAAAATAATGCCAGGGAAGAAGCACTGCAGCCTAAGGCACAGCAGGGAGCTTTAAAGCAGTTCATGCTGCCGGCATTCTCCCGGTTTGCAAAAAAATATGAACCTGAACAGGTAATCATTTCTGAATTTGAGCCTGGAGACAGTTTCTACCTGATTCAGTCCGGTGAAGTCCAGCTTATAAAATGCGTAAACGGCTCAAAGAAGAATCTTGACATACTCAAACCTGGTGAATTCTTTGGTGAAATGGCTATTCTTGATAATTCTCCCCGCTCTGCGACCTGTATGGCCAGAGGTGCAGTAGAATGTCTGGAGTTCAATAAAGCTAACTTTGAACTCCTGATTACAGGAAATCCGCAGATTGCCATAATCCTTCTGAAACTGTTCTGTAAAAGAATTTATGACCAGAAGCGCAGGCTCCGCATACTTACAATAAAGGACTACCCTACAAGGATTGCTGATGTATTCTGCATGTATGACGAAATGACTCCTGTTATGAATCCTCATGACCGCTCAAGAAGGTTCAATATCACAATGTCTGATGTTGCACACTGGGCAGGATTAAAACAGGATGTCATAAAGGATGAAATACACAAGCTTGCTGAACGTGGAAAAGTCGAAGTATTTGAAAATTATATGATTATTTCAAATATAAATGATATGAAACGTACTGTTGAAACAAGATCAACAAGATAAGCAAACAAAAAATATATCAGACTAGACGGACTGCCGTCAAATCTGATATACTGACTACATGCCGATTTAGCTCACCTGGTAGAGCAGCACCCTCGTAACGTGCAGGTAGTTGGTTCAAGTCCGACAATCGGCTAAAAGCTCCTTGAACAGGAGCTTTTTTTTTGACGATGTCCGTTTATAGAATTTCTGATTAATGCCGAACCCTCGAAGTATCGACGTTCTGGTAAAAACTGTACTCTATGCTAAAAGTCTGTGTTGAATTAGTGGTAAAATTAACTGCATAATTGTGAAAAAAGTGGGACGTAAATAGGGAGCGACGGCTTCAGACGAGTCTCCGAGAAGCTGGGCTTCAAGGGCAAGAATCAGGGGGGAAACCTGCGGGGATGCCAGGCTCCCTTTTCCAGTATGGGAGCCCACTCTTCTTTTCGTTGCTGAACCCCGTTTTTTTTAGTACCCCCAATTTCGAGTTTCCATTAATTGCAAATGACGAGGTTTGAAAATTACAATATAAGAGATGAAAACCGGAGTCGGGGTTCCAAAATGAAAAAAAATCTGCACAAGCGTAGTGCGGAAGCCTTTTTTCATTCTGGGTTCCCGACGTAAGGACTTTTTATCTATCAATCCTGCAATATATTCAAAACTCGACATTCAGGCTAGTAAGATGCAGATAGTGAGCGACAGCTTCAGCCGAGTCTCCGAGAAGCTGTGCTTCGAAGGCGAAAGAGACAACACCTTTTGCGGACATAGCCTTATTTTTCTGCTACCACTTCAACTTCTACAAGAGCGGCTTTTGGCAAGGCTGCAACTGCAAAACATGAGCGTGCCGGCTTTTGTGAGAAGTATTTTCCGTATATTTCGTTGAATGCAGCAAAATCTGCAATGTCAGCGAGAAAGCATGTGGTCTTTACAGTCTTTTCCAAAGAAGAACCGGACGCTTTCAGTACTTCTGCAAGATTCCTGCAGACCTGTTCTGTCTGTTCCCTTATGCCGCCCTCCACAAGATTTCCGGTAGCAGGATTTATTGCAATCTGTCCGCTTGTATATACAAGATTTCCAGTTACAACAGCCTGTGAATATGGCCCGATTGCGGCCGGTGCCAGTTCCGTGTAGATTTTTTCCATTCCATTCCTCCTAATGAGTTCATTTTTTATTTCTTTTAAAAGTACAAGTTTTTCATCATCCATGTCTTCTTCCCCTACTACAAATCCCGAAGAAATTATACCGATTGGAACACCAATCAGGGCCACTCCGATTACAGCCATCAATGAGCTGAGGACTTTTCCAGCAACTGTTACCGGATAAATATCACCGAGACAGACATATGTAAAAAGTGAAACTGACCACCAGAATCCTGACATGGCATTTTTATACACATCAGGCTGAACCCGTGATTCTGCATAATAAATCAAGATTGAAGAAATAAAAAGAAGGACCAGAAGAATGAAAAGTGACGAAACAAGTTCCGAAGCCTTTTTCTGAATTACATTGACAATCCTTCTGAATGACTCTGTATAGCGGTTTACCTTTAATATGCCGGACAGGCGGAAAAGACGGAGCATCCTCAATCCGCGGAAATCGGCCTTTGCAATTACAGCTACAAAAAAAGGAAGGATTGCAAAAAGATCCACCAATGCCATAAATGAAAAGACATATTTCAGCCGGGCCTTCAATCCTGAATACTTCCGGTATCGAAGGTCGGATGTCCATATGCGTAATACATATTCAATCAGGAAAACGATTATTGAAAACAGTTCCAGCTTTGAAAGAAAAAACTCAAAGTGCTTTGACAGGTCAAATGTTTCGACAAACACAGAAAGGCTGTTTGCGCAAATCAAAACAAACAGAAAAGCATTGAATACCATGCCTGAAAGACCGGCCTCTTCCCGGCCTTCAAGTATTAAGAATATTTTTTCTTTCATAGCATATTGTTTCATAAGTCCTCCTGAAAAAATGAGTTTTCAACTCAAGCCTGAAGCAGATACAAGTGCATTTTTCAGAACGTAATGTCACCTTTTTTTATTTTCAGTTCAGTTTTCCGCAAAAAAAGATAATTTTCAATACAATAAAAGAAAAATACTCCGCCAAAAAAATGCCGCATATATTCAGGAAAGCCTGTCAATCTGAAAATTATCTTTAACAGGAACATACAGATTACAGAAACTATGAAATGCAGGAACTGCAATGTGTGAAGGTCACTTGAAAGATTGTATTTATTCACGGTTCCCGCGTTATGAGTAGCTTCGTTAAGGGCATCTTTCTGCAGGCGGAAACACATGCGGAATGTATACCTTATGATTAGGAAACCTGCAAGAAGATTAAAAACAATGGAAATATTGCCACCGTATTTTCCGGCTCCCCGTATCATAATCAGGATGGAAACAGGAATGAATATGACGCAGCACAGTATATGAAAATAACGGACACCCCTCATCTGGTCGCATAAGCTTTTATACAAAGCCTGATTGTCAAATAAAGTACTGCGGATATTCTGGATTTCTTCTATACCTTCCATACCGGCCGCAACAGAAAGCGGATTGCTGTCAAGGATTTCTTCTGCACCATTTTTTTCAGGCTCAGGCGGAACCTGCGCAGCGGCATGGACAGCAGGATGGCTTTCTTCCTGAAAGAATTCTTCCGGTAATTTCTGACTGGCAGATGAATTGACGGCATCAGTATATGCCTGCCGTATTTTCTGATACATGCCTGCGTCTTTGTCGGGAGGATTCAATTTAAGCTGTGCCGCAAAGGCCTTTTTTATTTTTACTTTGTCATCAGTTGGCGGAATGCCAAGTATTTCCCAGCAGTCATCATTCATTTTTCAAAGACCTTTTCAGCGTGATGGATTCTTCAATCAGGAAGAAAAACAGGTTGTAAAAATTGAAAACCGACAGTCTGGAAAAAATCAGTAAAAATATAATGCTCCTTAGAAAAAGATATTTGTAAGAATGTTCTATTTTTGAAATTTTCCCGATCAGGAAGAAAACAAGCTTATAAAATGCCAGAAATACCAGCGGAGGAAGTACCGCAGAACGGAAGACGGCAAACAGGCTGAAACCTTCATTGTATCTTCTGTAACTGAAAATAATGAATGCAGTAACTAAAATCAGAAGTACCAGATAAACGGTCCGCAGAACCTTGCATCCCCGTTTCCATGAAACTTTACTTTTACTTTCAGACTGACCGTCTTTTACTGACGGATCAGCACAAAAAAATCTGTTTCCAATGGATTTGTAAAAAGATTTCAGTTCCCCTTCCTGTCCGTCTTTTATGGATGAATTGGCACGAATGAAATACCAGGAAATCAGGCTTGCAGGAACCAGCATGAAACCATAAATTCCTGCAAGAAAATTCACAGTCCCCTCAAAATCTTTTTTTGCATCATTTATAAAAAGTAACGAGAACAAAAGCATGGAGAATGTTCCTATTGCATAAGGAAGCATGAAAAAAGTCAATATCCGCCGGCGGGAAGATTTTACATTCACAAAGCCCGCAATATAACTGACAAACAAAGACAGTGCTACAGAAATCATACCGAAGACAGCCCCAAGGATTCCCGGTACAAACAATCCGCGTTTTGAAAAATAAAACCACAAAACAAAGCCCAGTACCAGAAGTCCCCAGGAAAGATATTTCAGGCTCCGGCGCAATAAATGAGTTTCATCATTTTCCATCTGTCATTCCTACCATATTTCTGAATCAAGTTCATCAAAGAGTTTCATCATGAGGGTACGCATCATTTCAATTTTTTCCGGATTCTGCTTTGTAAGGGCTTCTTCAAATGCAACAATCTGTTCCATTATGTATTCCCTCTGCTTTCCTACACTTTCCTGATAAAGGCGGCGGGCTTTTTCCAGAATGGCAATATTTTCTTCTTTTTCCCACGGAAGGACTTTTAATGATGCCATTTTCTTTCTGGCTTCTTCAATTTCCATTTCCGTAATGTCTGAATTCCCCTGATTTATTATAATTGACTTTTTCTGTCCTGTTGAAACCACAGTCACTTCAACTTCAAGAAGTCCGTTTATGTCATAAGTAAAACGTATGTCGATACTTTCATGCTCTTTTTTATTATATGGCACTTCGATTTTCATCTGGCCAAGCTGCAGGTTTTCTTTTGGAAGAAGGGATTCACCCTGAAAAACATTGACGGAAATTTCCGTCTGTCCCGGATACGAAGTACAATAGCGTTTTACGATGCTGACAGGAACCGGGGTATTGCGTTCGATGAGGGGATCACAATATATGCCGTCATCTTTTTTTGAATCAAAGCGGTTGACAGTGGGTTTCAGCACATCGGTACTTAAAGTAAACGGACAGATGTCTGTCAGGACAGTTTCCTTCAACTCATGATTATGTTCCTTCATGGCTGCAAGGACTGCGGCACCTAAGGCAACGGTTTCATCAGGATTGATGCTGGAAATGACACGGTCACCAAAAACGGATTCTGCAAATTCCATGACGCAGCTCATTCTTGTTGCGCCACCCATAAGGATTACGGAATCCACATCGGCAACACGGAGTCCTGCATCCTTTAATGCCTTCTTTATCGGTGATTTCAGGCGGAGCATAAGGTCTGCTGTAATTGCAGAGAATATTTCCGGCGTAATTTCTGATTTGTATTCAGTGCCACTTATGGTTACGGTCATGACGGCATTCCGGGGAAGTTCTTTGTCAGATATAGCAAATTTTGCAATTTCGGAAGCTTTGTTCAATTCCGCCCGTTCCTGCGGAGTAAGGTCTGCCATGATTTTATTTTCGTAAAGGAACCAGGCTGAAATTGATTTTGTAAAATCTTCACCACCAAGATGATTGTCACCGGAAACTGCCTTTACATCAATCACGCCGTCAAAAAACTCCAGTACCGAAACATCAAATGTCCCACCACCAAGGTCAAGGACGATTGCGTTGGTCATATCCGGCTGTTCATTAATCCCATAGCATAATGCAGCTGCCGTAGGTTCGCTGATAAGGCGTTCAACTTTAAGCCCTGCGAGTTTTCCGGCTTCTTTTGTGGCCCGGCGCTGATTCTGGTTGAAATAAGCAGGCACACTGATTACGGCCTCAGTTACTTCCTCCCCAAGGAATTTTTCAGCATCACGTTTTAATGAACCAAGAATGAATGCAGAAAGTTCAATTGCTGAATATTCGCGGCCCTGCATTGTGTAAAAATAACGCTGCCCCATGGTCCGTTTAAATGTGCAGGCCGTGTTTTCAGAATCAGTAATCATCAGTTCCTTTGCGGCCTGTCCTGTAATTACAGTCTTATCGCCTGTAATTGAAACAAAAGACGGTGTCAGTTTTTTTCCAACTGCGTTGGGAATTATGACAGGCCCGAAATCACGCCACACGGCTGCAAGACTGTTTGTTGTTCCTAAATCAATTCCAATTATTGCCATTTTTTTTCCTTTTGAAAAATCAATAGTCAGAACATTAAATTCTGTCAATCGACCTTTCGGCGTCCGCATGAGCAGACAGTTTGATGACGAACCTCGACGCAGAGCGTCCAGGATGCTTACATCCAAGTATCTTCCCCGTCGGCACGAATAAAAAGTTACCGTACGAAGCACAGATGCTAAAAGAAAAACGCACCGCTTTATTTAAGGCAGTGTATCCAACACGTTTCCGTTCTTTTTCAAAACCAGGCTTGTCCGGTAAATTCCTTCATACTGATTTTGTTCCGGAATGACACTATCAGGCATCTTTAAAAAACACTTTTCAGAAATGCCTGCAAGTTTTAATCCTTGAAATTACAAGGCTTAAAACACCATATTTTCAAAGTTACATCTAAAAATTGCAATTTTCAGAGATTCCCTACCAAGCGAACGTTGGAGGACAGTCCCTTTATCTATCTAAGCCAGGCACCGAATACCCATCCTGTGTACGTTCCCTGGTTATTGCTTACGTTTATCCGGAGCCATAAGGCTTCGTCATCCATGATTTTGTCATAATCTCCATATGACAAAACTTCTACCGGCTGGCCGGTCTTTATTTCACAGATGGATTTTGAATCTGTATAAGGAGATTCGTAAAGGCGGCAGTTTTTTGCAGCCATCATTTTTCCTGGATACATCATTTTTCTGACCGTTTCATATCTGCTGCGGTTTAAGATTTTATAAAGTACCGTATCTCCCTGACCGTCTTTTACCTTGGGATCCGCACCTTTACTGAGCAGGAACAAAACTGCCTTTTCATTTCCTGCATTTACTGCATTCATCAGAGCAGTCTTGCCGCTGACGGTTTCGTTGACATCTGCCCCCTGCTGTATAAACAGGGACATTGTTTCAGTATTAACCATATATCTGGATACATAATATCCCAGTAATGAACTTTCTGCACCAGAAGAAAATCTTATGCGGCAGTTTACATCAAGGCCTTTGCCAAAAAGAAATTTCCATACATCCGCTGCATCTGGAAAATTCTGTTTCTGGTAACAGTAATCAATAAAATTCCGGAACCCTGTTCCTGTGCCGTCATTCAGAGCCGGCCCGTTGTCAATAAAGAAGCCTGCCGTTTCAAAATCATTCCTGCTGATGGAAGCAAGAATGTCAAAATAACCAGGCTTGAACCCTGCATCCTTCAGCACCTGAAGGCACTCCTTTCCGCCGCTGCAGTATGCATAAAAATAAAGTAATTCTGTATCAGCATCAGGTTTGTATTTTTTTAAAGCAGCAGTCAAGGCTCCGGCATCATCAATTATGCAGGCAACAGCTGCCGGCATTTTATATTTCTTTGATTTGACATGCTTAAGGCATTCCTGAACCACATACTTTACATCAGCTTCCCTGCCATCCATCTTTCCTGATTTCCTATCAAGCCGGTTCAGGATGAAAGTGAATTCATTTCCGGCTTCAGGAGTTTCTGCAAGCACGTCAGCGCCGGCTTCAAGAAGGAAGTCAAAACACTTGAATTCCGTGTCCCTATAGCTTATTCCCGTAAAATACTGGATTGCACGTACAGGAATTTCCTTTTTCCTGCCAGCAGCATTAATCCTTTCATCAAAGAAAACCCTGTTGACGTTATCACCGTGCTTAAGGAGATAAGCGGCATTCTTGTATTTTCCAAATATAAGTGCAGTAACAAATGCAGGTTTATGACCTTCAGGTATATCAGAAGGGCGGCAACCTTTGGAATAAAGATACTCCAGGGCGTCCATACTATCCAACTTTGCAGCAATATTGAGGGGATAGTCACCCTTGCCATTTATGCTCCGTTTTATGTCTGCACCATGATTTACAAGAAGTTTCATCATCTCAAGATTTCCGACCTCAATAGCAGAACACAGAGGTTCATCATGCAGAGTGCTGTCAGGTTTTCCGGAACCGGTCTGGACAGGAGCACCGTGGTCAAGCATCCATTCAACATCCTGTACCTGATAACCGTAGTTTATCAGTTCATATACAACACCGCAGCCGTCTTCAACTTTTTTAAGGTCTGCCCCCTGTTCCACAAGGAGCTTTATTCTTTCAAACGGAATCTTATTTTCAGCGGCAAAATTCAATATGGATCTGTCCTCCGGATCTGATACATCCGTACCATATTCACAAAGGATTTCCATTACGTCGTCATGGTCATCCAGTACATACCAGACCATGGGGCAGCTGGCATCTGCAGGACGGGATTTTCCATCAGCGCCGGCTTCAAGAAGGAGCCTTACCATGGCTTCCCTCCGCTTTCCAGATTTTCCCCTGGCACAGACATTGTACAGCAACCTGTTTTTTTCCTCTTGGGAAAGCCCTGTATAAGGATTGAGTTTTCCTGTGTTATCCTGGGCATTTACTGCTGACGGGAAAATACACATCGCAAGCAGGACTGATACCGTAAAATTTTTCAATGCCTTATAAAAACTCATCATGACCTCTGGACGGCAGCATTTTCCGTTCCTGACGATTGCAGTTTTTGCAGTATGTAAGAAACTTGCAACAAGTATACTTTTCATATAAATAAAAATCAATGTTGCACAAAATCAGTATTTTTAAAGAAGGCTATGTCCGTAAAACATGTTGTCTCCGCCACCTTCGAAGCACAGCTTCTCGGAGACTTGGCGTTGCCGTCGCTCCCTTCCGCCTTCGAAGCACAGCTTCTCGGAGACTCGCTAAAATTGCTCTCGCAATTTTCCGGCGTTGCCGTCGCTCCCTACAACTACCATGCAGTTAATTTTAAGGACTTCTCTTTACATATTCCACAAGGTTCTATAAAATCAAAAAAAGAAAAAAGTACGAGGAGAAAAGTTATGAAACAAATCGGTTTCCTTGCTGCAGCGGTATTTACAATTTCTGTACTTGCTTCCTGCGGTGGAAAGAAAGAAGCAAAAACTGCTGAAACAGAACCGGAAGCACCTGCACAGGTAATCCACATTGAAACCCCTGTTGAGGATGAATATGAATATGTACGTTCTGTAATTCTGGATTCAGGATGGACAATCTGTCGTGAAAAAGAAGATGGAAATATGGTTTCAGCATTGAACGTAAACAGAGGTGAAGAAATCTACATCTGCAAGAAGGGACAGAAGACTGAAATAAAAACAGCGGATTTTCTTTATCAGAATGGAAACAAAGACAAAGATGTGGAATGGGTAAAGATAAAGTATAAGGACAAAATTTACTGGACCCGTACTATGTGGGCAGCACCTGAAAATTCCTTTCCGGGCATCATAAAAAGGGATACACACATTTATTCAGCTCCCGATGACATGGAAATGACTACTGAAAAGCTTGACGAAGGAACATTCGTTGCATGGTTAAAATCCAGTGACAATGGTTTTGCTGAGGCAGTGATTTTCAACAGAAAGGCCTGGGGACGCGTCATCTATCTTGAAAACCAGGCAGTCAGTACAGCGACAAATGTGATTACACAGATGAAACTTAAAAAAAGGCTGGACTCAGAAAAGCTTGACGCAGCTGTAAGAAAAGAAATGCAGGAAATTGCAGACAGAATAAGCTCTGACATGCAATAAAAAAAAGCAGAGTCATCATCATGTGCAGTTGAAAAAACTTTGCTTTCACAACTGCCTATATCAGGAGAATATCATGAAAAAAATTTTTTCTTTCTTTATAGCCGCATTTGCTTTAAATGCACTTTTTGCAGACGTATTCATGCTCCGTGAAGGCGGAGTACTCAGAACACAGGGAAATAAAAACGGCTTGGAATATGCAACAACAGTTTCGGCAGGAACTTACCTTGAAAGCCAGAACGTTGAAGAACTTCACAATATGATTACAAGCAGTTCAACAGAAAAAAACGTTCCTTTTTACAAAGTAAAATACAATGGAAAAGAATACTATGCAAGGATTGCGGAAACAGCACCTTGCAGCGGTTCGGCAATGATGGCTGTAATAAAAAATGATGCAACCATATTTTCAAATCCGGTTCCTTCTGATTTCCAGAACAAATACCTTAAGACAGGCCAGCTTGTTGCTTTGAATGACAATGATGTTTCATTTTCAGGAATCACATTTGCAGAAATACAGTATTGGGATCCGGCAGCGTGGACTGTAAAAAGTGTATATGTGCGTAAACAGAATGTAAGTACATATGCAAACGATGTAAAGGCTGCAAGGTTCATCAGCAAGGCATTTACATTCACCAATTCTGAAAAAGACGAATCAGAAAAGGAAATGAAGATTGATTTTCTTACAAAGGCCGTTGAATCAGGTGCAGACAATGAAATTTCAAACTTTGCAATAATGCTCCGTGATATTGAAATTGATTCCACAGATTCTGTTTCTTATTCTGAAACAGAATTCAGTACATCATTTAAGATTAATGTTCCGGAAAATGAATTTGTAAACATAAGGAATTATCCAAGCACATATGGCAAGGTGATCGGAAAAGTAAAAGGCCAGACGGTTTGTGACGAAACATCATATTTTTCTGAAAATACAGAATGCATCGGGGAAGATGAAGATTACTGGTATCTGGTAAATGTCGAAACAGATGCAGGCCGTATCACCGGCTGGATTTTCGGTTCAGGACTCATACAGGACAAATAAAACGGCGGAAGAGAAGTCTCCGGGAAGCCTTGATTCAAAGGCATAGAATCAAGGGAAAACTTCGGGGATACACGGAAGCCACTGAAAAAATCCCGGAAATTGTCATTCCGATTCTGAAACTAGTTCAGGATGACAGTTTCGGAATCCGTAAGTCTTTGTAATACAATGACTTTTTTAGATGCTGAATCGGTCACCCTGAATTTATTTCAGGGTCAGCATGACGGAACCAGAGTTTTTCAGTGGCCTGGATGCACGCTGGCGCATTTTCCACGGTAATGCAGATTTTTTAACAACGCTAGAAATGCCCTGAATTATTTTTTGTAAAAAAACACTAAAGCCGGGCATATATGAACCGATAATAAATATGTGGTTAAAATTAACTTCGGTTAATCTACAGAGTTAAAGCTCTAAGAGAGTTCCCGCAGATTTCAGCTGTGGGAACTCTTTTTTTTAAAGCTGCTTCCGTCTGAAAAGTTTTGCAGGACGATGCCCGGCACCACTTGTAGATTCTTCTGTCTCTTCCACATAAGGAAGGATCTTGCGCCGGAAATTCGCTGCCTGCATTGTCATTCCAAGAATCGTTTCCTGAACTTTCTGGATTCCGCTCAATGTGAAAAGCTTCGGCATGAAATCAAAAAGTAATTCAAAATCCTGAACAGCAGTCTGGATCATTCCAAAGGCTGTTGCAATTATTTTTGCATGATCAAAGGCAAGATCACCGTTTTCAATGATTTCATAATCCTTCCGTCCGAACTGTTTTTTTGAAAGTTTCAGGACTGCCTTAATTTCAATTCCTGATTCCACATTCTTTAAAACCAATTCTGAGCGTCCCCTCTTCTTTTCATTGAAAGTCAAAGTAAACCATTCCGCCTCTGCAGCATCATCACCTGCAACAGCCTTTACATTTTCTTCATCCACAATCGTAATGAATGCATTTGAAATAATGCGGCCACGGGGATCACGGTCCACTTCGCTGAATGAACCCAAGGGCATTAATGAAGACGGTTCAAGACCTGTTTCTTCCCTTAGTTCACGGAATGCGCAGTCTTCTATTGTTTCATCAATTGTGAGGAAACCACCGGGCAGTGCCCATTTTCCAAGGCATGGATGCCCGCCCCTCTTTATAAGGAGCAGCGACAATGATTTCTTTTCATCCTGCCTGTAGTTCCGTTCAGCTTCTCCGGTGACACCGAATGTTACAATATCAACTGTAACACTGGGACGGGGATATTTTGACAAATTGTATCCCCTAAGGAATTCTTCTTCTGTCATAATAACCCCTGCATTTACTTTATATTGATCTGGCACATTTTCATTGCGGAAAGGGCATTGCAGTGGCTTTCCGGAGTAACACCGGCACAGGCATTGCTGTCACAAGATATGAGAAGTTCCGGCATTTTTGCCTTAAGGATAAATGCATTTGAAATTACACATATGTCGGTACAGAGTCCGACAAGTTCAACTTCTTCAAGATCCTTTAATGTTGCAACATAATCCGCAAGTTCAACAGAACCAAAAGACGGTTTATTGATTATCCTGGAATCTGCCACATCAAGCTTATCAGAAATCTGCCAGCCCGCAGTTCCTTCGATACAGTGTTCCACCGGAAGATTTTTACCCTCCTGAGTTTCAAGGTAATTTTTCTGGTGCGTATCCCGGGTGAATACGACCATGTTTCCTGCATCCCGGTATTCCTTTATCTTTTGCTGTACGGCAGGAACAATTGCCACAGCCTCTTTTGTTCCCAATGCTGCATCAATAAAATCATTCTGCATATCAATTACAATTAAGAGTTTCATTTCATTTTCCTTCAAAAATTTTTTTACGTATTTCCGTTGAACTGATTCTGTTTTCCATCGGGAGATATTTATATGGAATATCCGGAAAACCTCCGGTGTACCCCGGCCGGTTGAATACCACCAGCTTAGACAGTTCCAGAATTTTTTCCCACTGATACCAGGTAGTAAAATTCTGGAGTGAATCAGAACCGATTGCAACGAAATATTCATTTTCTTTTCCATTCCGTTCAATGACTTTTTCAAGAGTATTGACGAAACGCCAGCTGCCATCCACATTCCTTTCTATGTCAGAAATGCTGACATTTCCTAAGGATGCCGTCTTTTCAGCAGCAGCTTCAAACCGCTGGTCAAAAGTAAACATCTGGGTGTTGGCTTTGTAATAGCGGACAGCCGTAGGAATTACAAGCACTCGGTCATAACAGGCAGAAAGCCTTTCCGTTATTTCCTGATGGGCACTTGTCCAGGGATCAAAACTGCCGCCGAAAATCACGAACTTCATTATTTCCAGTCCGCCGGATTTTTAAATGACGGTACAAAGCATGGAAGGTTCAGAAGACGTTTTTTCCATGCAATTCCATCAATCTTACTGCTGATTACAGCGGCTTTTTCAGGATTGACTTCTGCGGCCCGTCCCGTTGCAACTTTCTGAAGTTCATCGTAAGTAAAGCCCAGTTTTGCTTCATCAGTCATGCCGCACATTCCGTCACTTGGAGCCTTGCGTACCAGTTCTTCCGGAAGTCCAAGCTCAAGTCCCAGCTGCACTACTTCGCTTACGAAAAGATATGCAAGTGGTGCAAAATCACCGGCACCATCGCCCCACAAAGTAAAGAAACCTGCAAGGCGCTCGCTGAGGTTGCCATTATTTGAAATGCGGGCATTTCCCAGCATGGCGGCAATTCCGTAAAGGGTTACCATGCGGAGACGGCTTGGCGTATTCGTATTGTACTGGGCAGGAGTTTCAGAAGCCCCCACAGAAGCGGTAATTGAACCAGTAATCCCTTTGTATGCATCTTCAATATTTACGGTGTAGTTCTGGATTCCAAGGAAACTGCACAGACGCTTTGAATCTTCAATGTCTTTCTGGATTCCGTTTGGCATCATGACACCGATGACACGGTCTTTTCCGAGGGCTTCACAGCACAGGGCTGCAACCACACTTGAATCTTTTCCGCCAGAAATTCCGATAACAGCTTTAGTTTCTGCATTACCGTTCTTTTCAAAGTAATCTTTTACAAATGCAACTGCTTCATCCTTCAAACTCATTTGTGGTTCAACCTCCATTCAATTGTCTTTTTGAGATACTCAACATATTCATTGTCTTTACACATTGTCTTTCCGTTTGCATTGGAAAGCTTTGCAACCGGACGGTCATTACATTCAGTAACTTTCATTACAATGTTCAGGGCCGGAACGTCAGTATCGTTTGCAATATATGTTCCGATTCCAAAGGCAACCTTTATACGGTCACGGAAATAATCATACAGCCTGCTGGCCCTTTCAAAATCAAGACTGTCACTGAAAAGCAGGGTCTTGTTCTTTGGGTTTACGCGTTCATCATGATACTTATTGTAGAAGGTTTCGAAATGCTTTACCCACGCATCGCCCCATTCATATGGATCACCTGAATCATGGCGCACACCGCCAAAACAAATTGAATATGTATAGCCCATATCCAGATGTGTCGTTTCGTCACCGATTGTATCCGTAAGGTAAGTTCCGTTAAGGACTCCATATTCCTTTGTCCATGCCTCCATTGAAAGCTTATTGGAATATGCAGGATTGTACATAGGATTTCCCTGACCTACACACATTATGAATTCGTGTGCCATGGTTCCAACCGGTACGACTTTATATTTCATTGCAAGATAAACATTTGATGTTCCGATACATTTTGAATCCTTGTATCTTCCGTTGCATCCGCAAAGTGTCTTTACTGCCAGTTCCTGTGCTTCTGCACTAAGGCGGCGGCGCAATCCGAATTCAGAAAAAAGCCCGATGTTGTATGTGCCGTCCAAAAGCCATTTTACTTTTTCATCCAGCTTTCTTTTATACTGAACGAAAAGTTCATCATAATCATAAGCCATCCTGAAATATACTTCATTGACTACAGCAAGAACCGGAATCTCATACATTGAAGTATTGAGCCATGTTCCGCAGGCTTCAATTACAAGCCCGCAGTCTGAATCAGTAGTAATTTCAAAATCTTCATAACGTGGTTTCCAGATCTGAAGGTGGTCAATGTAGTCTTCGTGGAGCCATTCAATTGACTGGAGGTATTCAAGTTCCTCTTTTGTAAAACGCAGGCTGCAGTAATGTTTTATCTGCTCCCTGATTTCTTCAACCATATCATTTGTGAACTTAACATCCTTGTTGCGGCATTTAAATGTCCAGTTTGTCTTATAAGACGGGAACTGGTGATAGATTGCCTGCCCCATGGAAAACTTGTAAAGATCTGTTTCAAGAAGACTTGAAATAACCGGATTCAGCTTCATTTTATTTCCTCCTGCGCTCCGCTTTGTTATTGTTATTGTGATAATAACACTATAATAATATCATGTCAACAATTATTCTAATTTTTATCTAATTTTATTATGCCGCAATCAACAAGTGGTATACTGTATTCATTTCCTGAACAGTCCGGCCAGACGGCTGATGAAAGTTTCATGATTACAGCCGCCCGCTGCATTCCTGCATATGCGGAAACCGTACGCATCATTCCATTCACACGCATCAACCAGCCAGTCATGAGCAGCATCAATTTCAAGTGCCCATTTTCCGACACGGAAATTTCCACCTGCTTCATACAACTGAAGGCGGCCATCCAGGAATTTTCCATTCCAGACATATTCTGAAACATTGCCTGTCATATCATAAAGGCCGAAACCATTCGGTTTTTTCAAGCCCACCACATGAGTTTCAGAATTACTGTTGTATCCGGTCCAGGCAATGGCATCAAGCTTGCTGTCGCCTGCGTAAGGATAGTCCTGACCGCCTTTTGCCGCAACAATCCATTCCTCATGATCAGGGAGCCGGTAACCGCCGGCATTTCTGTTCATGGTTACGGAACCTGAACATATGTGACCGTCTTCTCCATATCTTGTAATTACCAGATGATTCCATTTGTCCGGATCAGTCTTTCCATCAATTCTGTAAACCGGCTCAAGCCCTTTCAACATGCTGAGGCGGTTACAGAATTCCATTGCTTCATAAAATGTAATTGACTCCACAGGCAGGAATAGTGACTTTTTATTCTTACTGTTATTGTAATTCATTATGCGGAAATATTCATTCTGGGTAACTGTGGTAATGCGCATTTTGAGACCAGTCCCCGGAATGTCAGCTTCCGCTCCGCAGAACTCATCATCAATAAGATGATGCACGAGTGTCTTTAAGTGTGAACAGGATTCTTTTATGGATTTTCCAGATTTCAGGCTTTCTGCAAATGCCTTGAATTCCTCTTTCTTTGCAGCTCCGAAAGCCCCCGGAATGAAAAGTTCAAAATAATATTCAGGACATGAATCAATGATTGTAAAACGGGCGCTTTTTCCATCCCGCCGTATGACAAATTTATTGGCGCATCCATCAAGCATCGTGGAAATAAGCGTATCCGTGCCGACACCTTTTATTTCCTGTATTTTTTCATGCTTTGAATTTGAAAATTTTCTGTCTGCAGCACGGTCCTTTATAAAACGTGCAGAAAGGATTTCCTTAATGAATTCTTCTTTTCCTGCTTCGTTACGGACAATCCTGAATCCCATAGTCTCATAAAA
>JAZLGS010000048.1:0-60598 GCA_045616425.1 Treponema sp. | reverse complement strand
AAACTGTTACCACATGGAGTGGAAAACTGCATTAAATGCTTTCAGCATAAGGAAATGCATTCCGTATATAAAATGTGACGAAAATCCTGCGTTTTCAACAGGAAATTTGTGGAAAAGCGTATATAAAATGTTACTTTTTCTTCTATATTTTGTGCCCCTTTCGATTTTCCGGAAATTCATAAAAAGAATCACTTTTATCAAAATACGATTCATTTTGTCATGCTGAACTTGATTCAGCATCTGGATGACAAATTTCGAAACTCGACATTCAGGCTGATTAAGCAAATCCGTATATAAACTGTTACCAAATCAAAAACGACTGGGGTTTCGCGTATATAAAGTGTTACCATTTTTTACAGCCGGATTCATTCAGGGATCAGTCTGAAGGGAATCTGGGGCTGCCGGTACGAATAACAATTTTTTTGCTTGAAAAGAAATTTGAAGGGATTTATATTTCAGTATGCGTTCCACAGATAAAATGCTGAACATGACGGAGGGAAGTCCTGTAAGGCTCCTTATCCTTTTTTCAATTCCGATGATGATCGGAAATCTTTTCCAGCAGCTTTACAATCTCGCTGATTCAATTATTGTAGGACAGATGATCGGTTCTCATGCCCTTGCTGCCATAGGTGCAACAAATTCGGCATGCTTTTTCTTTTTTGCAATATGCAACGGCATAGGGTCCGGCGGCGGCGTAATTACAGCCCAGTGTTTTGGCGAGGGAGACACATCGCAGGTAAAGAGTTGTATTGCCAATGTGGGGTACATAATGACTGCGCTTCCACTTGTTGTAGGCGCCGCAGCTTTTATTTTTGCCCATCCTCTTCTGGTGCTGCTCCAGACACCGGCTGATATTTTTGACAGTGCGCTTTCATATTTCCGCATAATGTGCGTGGGACTTCTTTTTGTTTCCATCTACAACTATGTTTCCTCAATGCTCCGTGCCCTTGGAGATTCCAGGTCTCCGTTGTATTTCCTGATTTTTTCATGCCTTCTGAATATCTTTCTGGATATCCTTTTTGTAAAATATCTGGATATGGGGGTGGATGGCGCCGGCATTGCTACCGTAATTTCGCAGCTGGTATCAGGCGCACTGTGCCTTGTTTACGCAATAAGGAAAAATCAGTTTTTCCAGTTACGCCGTAATGATTTTTCTTATAATGGCGAAATCGTTGTCCGTTCAATGCGCATCGGGATTCCTCTTTCGTTCCAGTTTTCCATGATTGCAATTTCCTGCATGGCCATGCAGTGCGTCGTCAATGCATTCGGAGCAGTTGCAATTGCGGCTTTTACTGCAACCAGCAGGATTGAGCAGCTTGTCCATCTTCCGTACCAGACTTTGAGTGCTTCACTTTCGACTTATACTGCCCAGAATTACGGTGCAAAGAAAATGCACCGTCTCAGCAAGGGATATAAAAGTGCAAATTCCATCATGCTGGGATTTACGCTTTTTATTTTCCTTGTAATGCAGATTTTCGGGCGGCCTATTTCTGCAATGTTTGTAAATGATTCAGATGTAATTGAAATGGGAGTAAAGGCTTTAAAGATTACGAGCCTGTTCTATATTTTTCTTGGAATGATTTATCTTGTACGTGGAATCCTGAACGGGGTAGGGGATGCATTTTTTTCACTGCTCAACGGATTTGTGGAAGTCATCGGTCGTTTTACGGTTCCTTTTTTCCTTACGGCAATTCCTGCAATCAATGTTTGGGGACTCTGGTGGGCATCCGGCATCGTATGGTTTTTCAGCGGTCTTACTGCATGGATGCGGTACAGGGTTTGCAAGAAAAAACTGAAGTTTTAGAAAAACTTTCCGCTATGCTGACAAAGGCTATGTAGAAATAAAAAAAATCAACTGCATGGTAGTGGAAAATACGACAGGTTCCGACATTGCAACTTGTTGCACCGGAGGGCTTAGCGTGCTTTGCACGCTGTCGCATTTTCCACGGTAATACAGATTTTTTTTAGAAGCAGACCTTAGCATAAATGTTTATGCTGTTAAAGCCGTCATTAAGATTTGTCTTTTCATCATTCACACTGGATAATTCAGCGAATTTTGCGTAGCTGTAAGAAACTCCCAGTCCAGGCTTTATTGTTGCATTAGTCAGGAAAACTGTTTCAACACCAACTTCAATCTTAAATCCAACGCTGAAGGCACTTTCACCAAAACTGATTGCGGCATCAAGTTTCGCTATACCTTCAAGGCAGAAGTAATCATTAAAATTATATGGCAGGCGGGCTGCAGGACCAAAATAAAGTGAGTTCAGGCTTTTTGATCCAAACGGAAGGTTTTTGAACGCAACGTCCAATCCTACATAATCCATAAACCAGTTGTTTACATTTATGAGGAATCCTGTTCCAGTCCTGTTTTCTCCCAGGCCAAAAAGTACGCCGCCAGAAATGTCAAGCCGGGTTGGAGCATCAAATCCTGTGTATACACCGCTTGTAACTTTCTTTTTGTTTTTTGAACCGGAGCTAGATTTGTTTTCAATGGCTGATTTTTTTTCATCATCATATTTCATGGATTCAAGACGCCATAAACCGTTTTCCTGAATCCATGTCATTACAAGTTTCTTTTCATTCTGTGTATAAGTTACATTGTAATTTTCACCGTTCTTTGAAACAGATTCAAAGTTGAACTTTGCAGATTCATTATTTTCTACTTTATAGCTTTTCCACAAATCATATGCAACTGAATGGCGGAATCCTTCAACAGGAGAACTTGCAAATGCGCTGAGGATTGTATTCCTTACGGCAGTTGGTGCAAATTTCACGGATTTTTCAAAACTTGCATTTCCGTTTTTTTCTGCTGTCCTCATGGAAATGAATTTTGCCATTTCTGAAAAGTCACTGTCTGAAACATTCAGGAGTGCTGCAATTTTTGAAGCCCGTTCGGTTACGGCTTTCTGTGCATCAACTGATGTTCCTTTTACATAATCAGAAATCATATTCTGGACTACACTAGAAGGAATTGAAAAATTGGTGTTCTGTCTTGCGAGTGCTTTCCATGTATTTACGCCTACAACACTGTAGCCTGATGATTCTTTGGAATCAGCAACAAGAAGGGGGCCACCGGAATTTCCCGCATCAATTTCTGCTGAGTGCTGGATGAGTGTTGAAACTGAAGGATCAATCAGTTCCTTTATGCGTGCAGAACTGTTAGTTACTGAACCTTTTCCCAGCTGCCAGAGCGGGTCGCCGCCAAGTCCCGGGAATCCTGCAGAAAATACTTCCTGCCCGTCTGTTACTTTGCCTGCAGCAAAATGAAGTCCGTTCTTAAAAGGATTCTTGCCGTCTGCAAATTTAAGGATGGCAATGTCAATTTCATCATCGGTTGCAACGATTTTGAGGTCATCATATTTGACTGTTGAACCTGTTTCAGAATCTTCAAATTCGATTGATGCAGAAACAGCCTGTGCAACTACATGGCGGTTTGTTATTACAAAGTTCGTTCCGTTTTCTGTTACATAAACAAAACCAGAGCCGAATCCGCCATTGATGTATGCGTCGATGTTTTTAGCATAAGTTGTCATACCGTGATCTTTTAAATCATCCCGGCATTTTTCAAGGAATGAAACCAGTTCAGGTGAGAACTTTCCCCTGACAACACCCACATAGTTTCTGATTTGTGCAGAAGCTGAAAATGCAGTAAAGAAAACTGCAAAAACTGATAATAATAACTTTTTCATAGTGAAATGATTATATCAATTTTTTTTTCTATAGGGTATATGGTATGGCTTGAAAAATGTTTGCAGTCTGCTTTTGAAAAATGGAGGTTTTGGAGTTTACCGGTCATTTTTGAATCAAAATTGTTTTAAATTCCTTAAAATGATTTACAGTGTTTTAATAATATGTTATTTTCGGTGGCATGAGGTAAGATGAAAGGTGTTAAAATATAACGGGTTTTATCTAAAAAAAAATCTGCGTTGCGGATTTTCCTATATTAAACTGTTCGCTCATGCGGACGCTAAAAAGTCATTTTCAAAATTGAAATTTGTTTATTGATTTTTTATTGGAGATGAAAATGAAAAAAATGGCAGTTGCTTTTCTGGCACTTGCAGCATTTTGTGTAACGGCACTTACTGCTGCACCGGCAAAGAAAGCAAAAATCAAGTATGGAAAGAAGGGCGGTTATTACAACGAAGTTGAAAGGGCCTATTCCATGGAAACAGAAGAAGAGCTGACACCTGAAAATTCCGTTCTTGTGTATGTTTACTATAACAGTATAAATCCGGTGAGACTTCTGTATGCACAGATAAACCCTGCAAAGGAACCAATGCTTTTTACAGCAGAAAATAAGTTTTTATCTACTGCTGTTATTTATCCTCTGGCAAAGCCGGGTTCAGTTTTCAAACTGCTTCAGGGAACAATAAAACAAGGCAGAGATACTTGGTTATTCTCCACAGATTTGAATTTATCTCAGGGGATGATGGACATACAGCTTCCTTCAGAACCGGGACTCTATTTTGCAGGTGCTCCTTTTGATTTAACACATGTCAGTGAAGCTTCTTTTGAAGATCAGGTTGAACATGTAAAAGCTGATATTGCAGCAGGTAAAACCAGACTTACAGAAGAAAAATATCAGAAAAAGCTTGATAAGCTTGAAAGAAAAGCACTTTCAGACATTCAAAGAGAATATGCTGGTACAGCCTGGGAACCGCTTATTAGTGCACGCTTGGAGGAATTGTCTAAATGAAAAAGCAGATTATATTGGCAGTATTGATTGCATTATTTTCAACAGGTCTTGTTTTTGCAAAGGGTAAGTTTACAAAACTAAAACCTCATTCTGTATATGCAGTTTATAAGATTGTAATCAGGAATGATTTGAACAGGGATTTTTATTCTAAAGCCCTTGGTTGTCCGGACGACAAGGATAATCCACATTTATCTGGCGACGGAGATGCAGTTAAAGTTAAGGTAAAGCCGATGTTCAAAGATGTAGATTTAGAGACTGAATATTATCTTGGTGACCCGGTTGGCCAGACATCATATTGTCAGATTTATGGAAAAAAGGGTGAAGGTGCAACACTTGGGCCAAATCTTAATCTTTTTGGTGGAAAGTTTACTGTAATACTTCCATTGAGGGAAAAATTCAATGTTGGTAATTTTGGAAGGGTGGAACGCTACAAGGTTACTTATGATGCTAGCACTAAATATGTTTACCTTGGAACTTTTGTATACGATTTTGTAGACGGCACCTGTTTTCCAAAACTTCTTGAAGTTCGTGATGAATATGACGAAGCCCAGAACTGGCTTAATGAAAGGGTAGGAAAAGAAGTCCTCCTTTCACGCGTACAGATTGAATAGTTTTCTGATGAGAAGGGCTATGTAGAAATAAAAAAATTAACTGCATGGTCGTTAAAAAAAGTGGGACGCAGAGAAAAAAGCTAAGGGGGAACGACGGCAGAGCAGACTCTCGAAGCAGCTGAGCTGTGCACGCTACCTGTGGGGGGGATGCCTTGGCTTTTTTCTCGTCGCCGGGACCCGCTTTTTTTAAGTAAGATGCAGATTTTTTTTCCCAACGATGTAATATGAAATGTTCAGTAGTGTTCCGGCGAGAAAAGTAAATTCCCATACCCAGAGATGATTTGATGCAAAGAATATTGTTTTTGCCACATCCCGGAGCAGGGCAAAAGGATTCAGGAAAATGTCCCAGCTGTTCCAACGGAGGAACCTGCCAAGATAAATTCCAAAGCATGAAACATAAATGAATCCCCATCTTGCAAGCCGGATAGTCCTGCAATCAGCTTTTCCTTCGAACTTTCCTTCCATAATGTGCAGGCTTGTAACTCCGCAAAGCAGTCCTGCAAAACCGTAACTTAAAAGCATTATCAGGTCGTACCAGAGTGGTGCCGACAGCCTGCCTTTCCCAAAATGTATCATGTCAGTGATAAGATAGAAGCTGTTTGGAAAGAAGAGAATCCACAAAAAAAATATTACGGAGTTTTTCCTGCGGCTGCCGGATTTGGAAAAAATACACGAGAAGAACAGCGGGACTAAAGCCAGAAAGAGGTTCCGTATGAGGAAAAGGAATAATGTGCAGCCGGTTACCATGCACCTTACAAGTGAAAGGAATATTGAGAATGCGGAGATTCCCATTATTACATATGCGTTTTCAAAACAAGATATTTTTTCAGAGTATTCTTTTACAATGTTCATGTTTCATCATTCCATGTTCAGGGTGTCGGTCTTTCATTCCGGATTAGAGGAAATTTTAAACCGGTAATTTTACCTGCGGGTTCATTTCAGCTTAAATCCACTTATAGCCGGCTCCATAGACAGTTTCAATTTTTTCAGCAGAGATGCCGGCAGCGGATATTTTTTTCCGCAGGCGTTTTATATGGCAGTCAATTGCCCTGTCATTCAAGTATGTGTCTTCGGGATAGCAGATGGATATGAGCTGTTCCTGGGAAAGTACGATGTTCCGGTTTTTTATGAATGCTTCCAGCAGACGGAATTCTGTTACTGTAAGGTCGGTTTTATTTCCGTTGAATGTGGCTGTATAAGACAGCATGTTAAGCTCAATGCCGTCACCCTGCAGGACAGAATGAGCGCCATCTGTCTTTCCATAACGCCGGAGCAGTACCCTTATCCTTGCAACCAGTTCCCGCATGGAAAAAGGTTTGCAAAGATAATCGTCGGCACCAAGTTCCAGTCCAAGCACTTTGTCAAATTCTTCATCGCGGCTTGTAAGGAACATTACAGGAGTCTTCATTCCTTCTTCCCGCATTTTCCGCAGGCAGCTGATTCCGTCCATTACCGGCATCATTATATCCATGACGATTATTTCCGGTTCCAGTCCTGCAAGAAGTGCATCATGGATTTCCAGACCGTTTGCATATTCACTGACTTCAAAGCCTTCTTTTTTCAATGCAGTCCTGATTGCCATGCGTACATTTTTTTCATCATCAACAAGTGCTATCATTCTTTTATTTTACTCAGTTTCATCAACGGTTTGCAAGTTTGATTTTCCCATATCTTGTCCGCGGTTCTGCCACCGGAGCTTTCTCGTAAAGAACATGAGGACTGCAATTACAATGAATGCGAAAATGGAACCTATCAGCATTGCATAATCTTCTGATTTTAGTGAGAAGAAAAGATAGCCGTACATCATCAGAAAGACCAGGCTCATCTGCAGTCCGTTCTGTATTTTTCTCGTAAATGATGCCACATAAAGTGAAATAAGGATTCCGCTGGCTGATGCCGAAATTCCGTATGCAAATGGAAAGCTGATGTGTTCCGAAAAACTCATGAGCAGCAGGAAAAACACCATGCTGGCCGCACCGCAAAGAAGATAGTTAAGGGGATGCAGGTCAATTCTGTTGAATACTTCAAAAAGGAAAAGTACCAGAAACGGGACTGCAATGAAAAGGAATCCATATGTAATTGCCCGCTCCAGCATTTTATATACGTTCACAGGATTCATGAGTGAAAAACCGATTTCATTTTTTGAACTTGCAGTACTGAATGGAATGAACCATTCTGCTTCAAAGCCGTCCTCCGAAATAGTCCTTGTTGCAGGGAGATATGAGTAGCCTGAAAATCCCGGGCTTTTCCAGTCGGATTTTACCTTGAGGCTTGTCTGGTTTCCGGAAACGCCGGCAGCAAAAGACTTTGCTCCGCGGATTTTCAACACTGTAGAAAATGTGTTTGTTCCTTCTATATATTTGAATCCGGAATAGATTCCCCGGTTCCGTTCACTGGATTCATATTCATCGGAATAACAGAATGTTACCGGGCATTCAGTTCCGTTGATGAAAAACACCGGTGCTTCAACAATGGATTTGTCATTCAGTTTGATGAGCATTCCGGCTTTTGAAAAATTGAATGTGTAGTCTGAATCGTTCCTCAGGTTGCAGAGGAATTCTCCCTCAATATGAAGTTCGCCTGTAAAGACTGGTGATGAATAAATTCCAAGCCTGCGTTCTTCTGTATTTATGTCTGCATGATATTTCATTACATTGGCATGGATTTTATATTCACCGTTGGTGTTTACAATTTTGCCATCAGTATCTTTTATATGATGAATGTAAGGAACTGTAATGCATACATCGCCGATATAGAAAGGACCGCCAGCACCTGAAGATATTTCATCAGCCGCCGAAAGGCTTGCTTCTCTCCGGTCTCCAAGTTTAAGGCCGATCAGCAGGTTTGCAATAAGCATCAGTGCAATGATGATTCCGACTAATAACGGTTTGCCTGTCGTTGAATGTTTCTTTTCCATAAGGTTTCTCCTGTAATGGGCTGAACGGTAAGTAATGATTTTACGTCATCCCGTATTTGATAAGGAGATTCTATCTGGAGATTGTGGCAGAATTGTGGCAGAATTGTGTTATTTGCGCCGGTGGCTCTAATACGTGGATTCAAAAATCATCCTGCATGTTCCGTGTCGGAATCCTTCATGCGGCCCCTGAAATAAATTCAGGGTGACAGAGATAACTTTGGGATGACGGGGACGGGTTCAGAATGACATTTGAGTCATTCATAGTGCGGAAGCTTTACCGTGAATATGGCACCGCCAAGTGATTTTCCTGTTCCGGCGGTGACTTCACCTTCAAGTGCATCTGTAATTGCTTTGACTGTGGAAAGCCCCAGCCCTGTGTGCCCCTGAGAATTGTCTTCTGTCCTTTCAGAATAAAACCGTTCAAAGATTTTTTCCTGCATTCCCGGGGCTATGCCTTTTCCGTTGTCTTCCACCGATATTACAAAATTGCGGCC
Organism: Treponema sp.; assembly: GCA_045616425.1. Lineage (GTDB taxonomy): Bacteria > Spirochaetota > Spirochaetia > Treponematales > Treponemataceae > Treponema_D. The sequence continues at coordinate 51,880 of JAZLGS010000048.1, read as the reverse complement.
GCCTGCATATTCCGCTGTAACAATGACATGCGTTCCGAATCCTGCTGCATTGTCAATCAGGTTTTCAGCGAGCCTGTCAAAATAATCTTCCGGGATTTTCATTTTGAATCCGTCAGGCAGCAGAGTGTGTAATTCAATTTCAGTTCCGGGATGTTTTCCTGCAATGCGGGAAATTATGTTTTTAAGGAATGGCGCAACGGGAATTGAAGATTCAGTGAAATTTTCGCCGGCATCAATTTTAGAAATATTCCTGATTCCATTCAGAAGTATCTGCAGGTGGTTTACTTCATCAATGGCTGCGGTGCTCAGTTCGTTCCTGTCCTGACTGGAAAGGCTTTCGTCGCCAAGCAGTTCTGCCGATGAACGGATGGCCGCAAGGGGATTTTTGAATTCATGGGAAATGTCTGCGGAAAATGCCTGACTGAACTGTATGCGTTTGTTGAGCCTTTGCACCAGATTTGAAAATGAACGGGAAAGTTCCCCGATTTCGTCAATGCGGTTCTGCCCGGTGAATTTTGTAAAGAATATGCGGCCTTTTCTGTCTGCACAATCCGTTGCTTCCTTTGAAAGACGTTTCAGCGGAAGTGTAATTCTGAATGCAAAAAATATTGCAATCAGCGCAACTGCAATTAATGAACGCAGGTAAACAAGGGCCATGTCGCGCCTTAATTCATAAAGGTTGCGAAGGATTCTGAAAGTGGAACGGCTTACAAGGACTGCGCCTGTTATTTTTCCTCCGTCATCAAAAACCGGTACGGCAGAATAAAGGGTTACGCTTATCTGGTTTCCTGTCGAAATCCTTGTGACTGCACCATACCGGCCGTTTAACGCAGACTTTATTTCTTCGCCGTCAAAGACGGATTTTCCGTTGTAAAAATCTGCTGTTTCATAGGGTGACGGCCGGCGGAGGATTTTCCTGTAAATGCGCACCGGCAGTGAAAAGAGTCTGTACACAAAAGAATCTTCGGCTGCAGTTTTCTGTTTTTTATCTTCTGCCGGATTTTCGGTCATGTATTGCGGTAGTATGGCGCCGGTTTTTTGTGGAGAATCATTTTTTGCAGAATCTGCAATAAGCTGGCCGTCTTTATCAAGAATCCTGATGCGGCTCGTGAATTTTCCGTTCATGTTGTTAAGGATGCCGTTTGCGGAATTCTCGTCATTGCCGGAATATTGAAGTGCCGCTGCAATGAGCCTTCCTTGCTGGACATTGGAATTTTCGAACATTTCAAGAAGCTGCGTTTCGTATGTTTTAAGTGCCATCATGACTACTACGGGAATGAATGCAACGAGTACGAGGAAAATTGAAATCTGGATGCTGATGGAAATCCGTAATTTTTTTAACTTCATGAATTCATGCTAACATAAAAGCCGGCCGGACTGCAAATCATAACTGCATGTTATAAAAATATCCTTTGCGTTTCTGCAGTTATGGACTTATAATTATTCAGATTGTGTAAAATTTTATTTTTACAATCATAGGTTTTAAAAATATTTTATGGAGTCAGTATGCAGATTTTTGTTGATGTTAATACAAAACGCACTGGAAACGGTTCAAAAGATTATCCTTTTAAGAGCATTTCAGAAGCAGCACGGATTGCAAAAGCCGGAGATGAAGTTCTGGTAGAACCTGGAATTTACCGTGAATATGTAAATCCAAAAAATGGAGGAACGGAAGATGCACGCATTACTTACCGTTCAGTAAAAAAGAATGCTGCCGTAATCACAGGTGCAGAGCAGGTAAAGAACTGGACAAACATAAAAGGCGATGTATGGCTTGCACGCATTCCAAACGGAATTTTCGGTGACTACAATCCCTATGTAGTTAAAGTAGCCGGTGACTGGTTCAATGTAAATTTTATTGCCCATACAGGCGAAGTTTTCATTAACGACAAATCACTCTATGAAGTGACAAAAATGGAGCTTGTTGAAAATCCTGTTGAAGAAAACGTAAAGTCATGGGATAAGGAATTTACAAAACATGTCTGGTATACGGAACAGGACGAAAAAGCAAACGAAACTTTGATTTATGCAAATTTCCAGGGAAAGGATCCAAACAAGGAAAATGTAGAAATCACAGTGCGGGAAAACTGTTTCTATCCTAGCGAAGAAGGCCGCGGCTATATCACATTGAGCGGATTCAAGGTATGCAAGGCAGCAACACAGTGGGCTCCTCCAACAGCATATCAGGAAGGAATGATTGGTCCTCACTGGTCTAAGGGATGGATTATTGAAGATTGTGAAGTAAGCCATTCAAAATGTTCCGGTATTTCTTTGGGAAAATACAAGCAGCCGAACAATGACAACAAATGGTCTAAACTCAAATTTAAAGACGGAACACAGACAGAACGTGACAACATCTGTCAGGCACAGATTGAAGGCTGGACAAAGGAAAGGATCGGAAGCCACATCGTACGCCGTTGCGACATCCACGACTGCGGACAGACTGGTATTGTAGGACATCTTGGCGGTGTATTCTCAATCATTGAGGATAACCACATCCATCATATCAACAACAAGCAGAATCTTGCCGGTGCTGAAATCGGTGGAATCAAGATGCATGCTGCAATTGACGTAATCATCCGCCGCAACCATTTCCATCATTGTACACGCGGACTCTGGCTTGACTGGCAGGCACAGGGAACTCGCGTAAGCCAGAACCTGTTCCACGATAACTGTCTCGCCCGGGATTATCTTCTTACACCGGCAAACCTTGATCTTTCATTCGGTGAAGATGTCTTTATTGAAGTAAGCCACGGACCGACACTCCTTGACAACAATATTTTCCTTTCTGATGTAAACCTCAAGCTTCCGACACAGGGACTTGCAATGGTACACAACTTCTTTGCAGGTTCATGGACAGCAGTTGGACACGGAGTATTGAACGGAGCACTGACAGAAAAGAAACAGAATCAGGCTGTGCGCTACACTCCATACCATGTTCCACACAGAACGGAAATAATGGGATTCATGAGCATCCTTCACGGTGACTGCCGCATTTACAACAACATCTTCATGCAGAAGCCTTTCCGCCCTGGAATCGAAAAGATGTCTGAACTTTCAAGCAAAAATGAATGGACAGACGGAAACATTATTGCCGGAACCCACACATACGATATGTGTCCATCTTACGAAGAATGGGAAAAGCAGTTTGACGGATATTGCGGTCTCGGAAGCGCACCGTCAGACCGTTACTACAATCCTCTTCCTGTATGGGCAAAGGGAAACATCTATTTTAACGGCGCAAAGCCAATGGCTAAGGAAACAGATGCTGATGTAAGGAACGAAAAAGTTTCATTCTCTCTTGAAGAGAAAGACGGAAAAGTTACTTTCACAACTGATGTTTACAAAGTCCTGAAAGATGCCGCAAAGAAGGCTATGATTTCAACGGAAACTCTGGGAGAAGCTTTTGAACCGGAAGAAAAGTTTGAAAATCCAGATGGAAGTGAAATCATCTTCAATCAGGATTTCTTTGGAAACCACCGCGACATTAATCCTAGTGCAGGACCTTTTGAAGCTGCATGTGGAGCAGAACCGGTACAGCTTTTCTAATTCTGGATTTTCCAGATTTATGGAAGGAAAACTATAAAAATCTGCCGGCATCCCGGAAATTTATTTTTTAGGATGCCTGGAATATAGGAAACGCCAAAGACAGCCATTAAGTGGAAATGCAGGAATTATATTTCTGCGGATTCTGCTTAATGGCTTTTTTGCGTTTGGCTGTGTAGAATTGGTGGTAAAACTGCCTGCATTTTCCACAGTAATGCAATTTTTTTAGCAATACTTTTTATGGACATAGCCCCAAAAAAACATACTTTTGTGGTTTGGGGAAAGTTTACTATAACAATCCCGAAAAGTATGGTATATTTTTACCGCTGACACTGAATATTTATGGGAGTACTATATGGCATTCCGGATTAATCTGAAAGAACTGCTTTTGCGGATTCTGATTCTTTTTGTAGGCCTTACAATTGCTCATTTTGGAGTGACACTTTTCCTTCTTTCAAGTCTCGGAGCTGATCCTTTCAATGTGCTGATTCAGGGACTTTTCAGGACTGTCAGGAATATTACGGGCTGGGGTTTCCTTACTCACGGCAGTGTCCACATGTCAATTTGTTTCCTTATAATCCTCATCCTGCTGATTGCGGACAGAAGTTACATCAAGGCTGGAACTGTAATCTGTATGTTCTGCGGCGGTCCCATAATTGATTTTTTTTCTGCCCTGATAGTCCGCATTCTTGGAACTGAATATTCACTCATCATGAAAATAATCATGCTCTGTCTTGGCTGTGTCATTCTTGCCTACGGTATGACTGTCGTCATTAAATCTGATGCCGGTACAGGTCCCAATGACCTTGTTGCCATTGTCATAAGTGACAAGTTGAAAAAGCGTTTCGGAATCATCAGGATTATTGTGGATTTCTGCTTTGTCATTACAGGATTTTTCCTTGGCGGAATTTTCGGGCCGGGTACGATTGTGTGCGCATTCCTTATCGGTCCGGTTGCCGATTTCTTTCTTCCACGGAATGGGAAAATCATTGACGGAATCATCAGCCGTTTTACAGCAGGCAGATAGCAGTAATTGAGGAAGAAGTTCCGGCAGGTTCCGCCACTTTTAACGGTTACCTGCGGCCATGGAATGTGGCTGTCCAGATTGAAAATTATGTAGAAGATAGAATAAGGATGGATTGAATGGAAAAGACTTTAAGCACTAAGGAATTGTATGGCTGGACTTTAAAGCTTGCCATGCCAATCATGATTTCAAATCTCATCGGTACTTTGGTAAATACGGCTGATACAATCATGCTTGGATATGTAGGACAGTCGGCAATGGCTGCGTCTTCTCTGGCAAACCAGTATACATTCGTGCTGTTCTGTGTATTTTTTGGAATGGCCACGGGAACTTCGGTTTTGTGCGCGCAGTATTGGGGAAAGGGCGACAGAAAAACCATTGAACGCCTTGTAGGGCTTGCACTCCGTTTTGCATTGATTTTCTCGCTGGTTTTTACCGTGTTCTCTTTTTTTGCACCGGTTTCCATCATGAAGCTTTTTTCAGACAGTCAGGAAACTATTGAATCCGGTGCCAGCTATTTAAAGGTTGTTTCACTTTCCTTTGTCTTTATGGCAATTTCGCAAGTGTATCTTGGTGCACTGCGGAGTATTGGAAAAGTTGTATTCCCTTCTGTTGTTGTTGTAATTTCGCTTTTTGTAAACATAATCTGCAATGCAACTTTTATTTTTGGATTGTTCGGTATGCCAAAGCTTGGTGTAGTCGGTGTAGCAATGGGAACCGTAATGGCCCGTGTTACAGAAGTCCTGCTTTGTGTCATCTTTTCATTTAAAAGCGAAATACGCATGAGCATCCGCGCCATTTTTGGACATGCCGGCATATTGACCGGTGATTTCCTTAAAATAAGCCTTCCTTCAATTGGAAATGATTTAATCTGGAGTCTTGCAACTACGGTTTTTACTATCATTCTCGGACATCTTGGAGACGACATTGTTGCAGCAAATGCAGTTGCCATGATGGTTGTCAATATTGGTGCAATTGCCATGCGCGGTTTTGCCAATGCAACTACAATCATTGTAGGACAGGTGCTGGGAGCAAATCAGATTGAGCAGACAAAAAAATATTCGGTAAAACTGCTGCTCCTTACGGTTTATGTAGGAATTGCCGGCAGCCTGATTATAGTTGCCCTCCGCCCGTGGATTCTTAGTTTTTATTCAGGAAAACTTTCCGCTCAGGCAATTTCATTTTTAAGCAGCATGATGTTCATGACCACTTACCGCATGATTGGTGAAGGCATAAATACCTGCCTTATCTGTGGCTGTTTCCGTGCCGGTGGAGATACGAAATTCGGTTTCTATACTGATATGATAATGATGTGGTTTGTGGCAATTCCTGTCATGGCAGCTGCTTCCTATGTCCTGAAGCTTCCGCCAATCTGGGTTTATTTTGCCATGACTCTTGATGAATACGAAAAGATGCCTATAGTTTTCGTTCATTTCCTGAAATTCAAATGGATGAAGAACATAACCCGTGATAAAGACGAATTGGAAGCGTAATTGCATAACGGAGGTTTTATATGAAGAAGATGATGTTGACAGCTTTCTTGTTGATGGCTGGATTTTTAATTTTTGCACAAGATGGGAAAAAGGAGGAAGCTCAAATGAATGAGGTTGAAGTAAAAGAAATTCAGAAAAATCTGTATTCTGTGGAAGATCCAGGTGTCCGTCAGTTTTTTGTTGTAGGAAAGAATAAAGTCCTTCTTTTTGATACAGGATTCGGACACTATTCACTTATTGAAAAAATCAGGAAATATTCAGACCTTCCGGTTGAAGTTGCAATTACTCATGGTCATGTTGATCATGTGAGCGGATTAAAGGAATTCGGGTCATGCTGGATTTCTGAAAAAGATGTTTCCATGCTTCCCGAAGGAATTGAAGCCAGAATCATAAAGGAAGGTGACAGGTTTTCTTGTGGCGGTTACACATTTGAAGTCATCGAAATTCCCGGCCATACAGAAGGAAGCGTGGTGTTTCTGGATAAGAAAAAGAAAATAATGATTGGCGGCGACAGTATCCAGCCTGGCCCGATTTTCATGTTTGGAGACGTAAAGAAATTTGATGATTATATTGCAAGCATGGAAAAGCTGGACAAGCTGGCAAAATACATCAAGACGATTTATCCGGCGCATAATGCAAGTTCCGTAGGCCCTGAATACATCAGGTATTGCATTGAAGATGCAAAAGCTTTTAAAGATGGTAAACTTACGGCACAGGAAATTCCTATGTTTGGTGGAGTAAAGAAAGTTTATAAGGGAAAGAATGTTTCATTCCTCGCAGACTGAATCTGTAATGTTGGCATAACAGGAGAAAATGAAATGACATTAAAAGAAGCCGTTTACGCAAGACATACTGTCCGTAAATACACAACTGAAGCAATCACAGCTGAAACAGTAGAATTGCTCAAAAACAGAGTAAAAGAATTGAATGAGGAATATGACCTGAACATTGAACTGGTAACAGGTAATTCTGACGGAATTCCAGGTTTTGCAAAACTTGTATTTGCAAAAGGTGTAAACAATTATTTTGTTCTGGCAGGCAGGGATCGTGCAGATCTTGATGAAAAATTAGGTTATTGTGGTTCAGAACTTATGCTGTATGCACAAACCCTGGGATTGAATTCTTGGTGGATTGGTCTTACTTACAGCAAGAAGGGTGCTTCAATACATGCTGCTGCTGATGCAAAAGTGAATGGAATCATAACGGTCGGTCATGGTCAGACTCAGGGAATCCAGCATGTGCTTAAAACTGCCGGTGAAATTGCAAGTTATGATGGTGAAGCACCAGAATGGTTTAAGGCAGGAGTTGATGCTCTTCTTCATGCACCGACAGCAATGAATAAAATGCTCTACAAGGTAAAGGGACATGATAATAAAGTTTCCATTACCTGCAGCAACGGAAGCTTTGCAGGCATTGACTTGGGAATCGGAAAGCATCATTTTGAGACAGGAGCCGGAAAAGAAAACTTTGAATGGGAATAGAACCATTTCTTTTTGATATACGCCCCTTTTGCCAGATGAAAGCAGAAGGGGTATTTTATATTTAGATATATGGCGGATTCAGTTTGTCATGCAGCCCCTGAAATAAATTCAGAGTACCAGTTTATTTCGATATGACATCTCGTTTCAATCCGTCATGCTGAACTCGTTTCAACATCTGTCTGGCTGCCACAAAGAGAGCCCGAAACAAGTTCGGGATGACAGGATAAGTCCGGGATGACGGGCGGTTCTTTGCGTTTAATTGCGTTATTAATCTGCTGCATTAAATATGGACATACTCATCAAAAAAATGAGCAACCGTGGTAGAATAATATCATTAAATGACAGAGCAGTGATTTAAAATAAAGATATCTCTGGAAATTCATTTTTGTGATGTCCATGCGGATATACAGATTTTTATCAATGTTTTAAAGAGGAATTTATGGCAAATTATTATTGCGCCTATTGCGGTATAAAGTTCATAAATGTTGCGTCATTGGCAAACGGATGGTGCGTAAAACATCCGGGCGGCATAAATAAAGGAAAGCATTCACCGGCACTGTAGTTTTTCCTGTGATTGTGAAAAATCAATTGCATGAAGAATTTTGTAACCGGAGTGCAATTTTTCATTAGAATGACGATTCCTCGAATGCTCTGCGTCTGGTTTCATCTTTCGTGGAAACTATATGAATTTTTAAATATGGAAATGATAATTAAATGTGTGCATTACCTCCAAAAATAATTACGCTTAGAGAGTTTTTAGGACTTTCATTAACAATACCTCCATATCAGAGACCATATAGATGGAGTACTGATTCTGCATTAACACTGTTTAACGATTTATATGCGGCTTTTAAAGATTCAATTACAGAATATAGAATCGGTACTGCCGTTTTACATCCCGAGACAAAGAAATGGGATGGTGAAAGCGAAATAAGAACCAAGTATAACATTGTAGATGGACAGCAGCGTGCTACAACGCTATCAATCTTAATGTATGTTTTTTATAAACGATTGAAAAAAACGGAATATGAAAAGCTGTCAAAATTATTGGATGAAAAAAAAGCTTTTAAAGTCCTTTCCACGAATGCCATTGTGGATAACTATGAAATCTTAAAAACAAAATTGGAAGAAATTCCAGAAGATAGAACCGAGCTTTTTTTAAATTACATTCTTGATCAATGCACTGTTGTAAAAATTGAAACTAATACTGAACAGGAAGCCTTCCAGTTTTTTGATTCTCAGAATTCCCGTGGTAAAGAACTTGCTCCTCAGGATTTGCTAAAGTCATATCATTTAAGGGAAATGAACGAAGAAAAGGAAGCGTATAAAATTTCAATAGTCGGCAATTGGGAAAATACAGATCAAAAAGACCTGACATCATTTTTCTACTCGAATCTTTTTCCATTAGTAAGCTGGTATAAAGGAAAATCAGGATTAAATTATTCTTCAAAAAAAATAAAGGCTTTTAAGGGATTAAAACAGAATAATAATTATCATTTTTCTGTTTATCATAAGGCAGCAAATTTATATGTTGAACATTTTAATGATGAAGGCATGTATGAACTGGCTGGCATCCGTAAATTATCCCAATTTCAATTAACCCAGCCGATTATTGCCGGAAAAAGATTCTTCCTCTTTACGTTGTATTATTACGGTTTAAAGAACGAAATTGAAAAAAGATATTTGAATAATCGCGAAATGCCAACGCCGGATTATGGTTCAGGCAATATTTATGTAAGAAATTTATATCTGAATGTCCTTATTTTTTTTGTTGATAAGTTCTGTTTTGAAGCTTTAACAGACTTCAGAATAAAGAAATTATACAAGTGGTGTTATTCGTTACGGCTGGTAATGCATTCCGTTTATCCTGAAACTATAAATAAATATGCTTTGGGTAATCATGAGCGGATAAATTATGGTATAAAAATGTTTAATTTAATTGCTGAAATGCAGTCACCGGAAGAACTCGATTCTATTATTCTGGATAAGATTCAGAATATCAAATACAACGATAATTCTTTACCACAAATGAAAAAAATAATGGGAGTAAATTAATGGAACAGCCTGAAGAATTAAGTCTGTTGAATGTTTTTTCTGGTGCAGAATATATTGTTCCGATTTATCAAAGAAATTATGCCTGGGAAAAGGATGAAATAGAGCAGCTGCTTAATGATATATATGATTTTTCAGATACGAGGGATCCTTTATCAAGATATTATTTGGGAAGCCTGATTGTTGACGATTTAGGTAACAATCAGTTTTCTGTGATAGATGGACAGCAGCGTCTTACAACGGTTTTCCTGCTTTTTACATATTTAAGGAATATGAAGAAAGATTTGGATGTTTCAGAAAAATCATTGGGTTTTGAAGCGCGTGAAAAATCAAACAGGACATTAAGAGCTTTATTTGATGGCAAAAGATATGAAATATCAAACAGTTTATATTCAAGGGAACTGACGGGCGGTTATGATGTCATCGAAAATTACTTTGAAGAAAGAAAACAGAGGAATGGAAGAAATATCGATTTGGATGGTTTCATTTCTGGTTTCGAAAAGATTCATATAATCAGAACTCAAGTTCCAAAAGATATTGATTTGAATCACTATTTCGAAATCATGAATACCCGTGGTGAACAATTAGAGATTCATGAAATAGCAAAAGGTAAGGTGATTGCTAAAATTTCTGATTTGGAAAAAAGACAAGTCGCATCAATGATTTGGGATAATTGTTTCCAAATGGATAAATACATACAGATGACATTTAAGCCGGTTGGATTGAGGGACATTATCTTTTCTGAAAATTGGGATAGATTTGATTTGTATGAAAATTTTGATGGAATTTTTAATGTAATAAGAACTTATTTAAATTCTAAAAATTCAAATAATATCGATGAATTCAGTCTTAGGGAAAAACTCGATAAGCCTGAGAAGACAGAAATCGGTAAAATTTCAGACAATTCTGATGATGAAAATCAGAGATTTGAATCAATTATATCTTTTTCAAATTTCTTATTAGTAGTTAATGAAGCCTTGAGTCATAAGAAAGAAGAAAATGGGGATGAAGATGACGGAACTTTAGATGATAAAAAGTTTTTAACAACTTTAGCTCATCATTGGGATTCAGAAGATCAGGCTTTGGATTTTATATTCAATCTGCTGAAATATCGATTCATTTTTGATACTTGTATTATAAAACGTGAATATGCAAAAGATCATAAAGAAGAAGGAAAATGGACCTTAAACAAACTTATTTCAAAGACTGATCCTAATAAAAAACCATATTATGATACACCGGCTTTTTCAGTCAATCAAAAAGAAATCCTGACTTTACAATCAGCATTAAGGGTTACATATACTTCTCCCAAGACAATGCACTGGATTTCCCGGGCATTGAATAATACTGATACAATTCTGGAAGAGCTTGAAAAATTCTCATGTGAAAAATTAAAGAAAGCTTCATATCATTCCGCAAAAGGATTCGGATTCGACCGCATTGTTTTTACATATTTAGATTACATTTTATATAGAGATATTGATAAATCAGGTTTCTTAAAGGGGCAGAAATTAGATTCTTATCAATTTATGTTCAGGACTTCAATAGAACATTTTCATCCGCGGCATCCATTAAATGGAGACAGCTGGATGGATTTACCGGATGATCCATTGAATGATTTTGGTAATCTGGCTCTTATTACAGTTTCTGCTAATTCTAAATTTACAAATTTGAATCCTTCGTCAAAAATAAAAGAACATGATGAAATTATTGGGCAAAGTCCAAAATTGATGAGGATGAAAGAACTTATGCAGACTGGGGATGACGGCTGGACTATAGAAAAAGTAAAAAAACATTGTAAAGAAATGTTTGATTTATTAGATGCCGAAATAGAAAAGTACGGATTGAATTAAAATCACATTGCAAGATTGCAGTTCCAGCCCTGGAACAAAGTCAGGGATTCAGTACAGGCAGAATTAAAAAATTATGCAAAGCGCTATCCGGCTTATAAATGAATCCGTAATGTAATAACAGGTAAAATTAAAAGGACTGACTCCTTTACAATTTAGGAATCAGTCCTTAAAAGCAGCCTAGTTAAAGTGTCCAATAATTAGGGTGCACTTCAGCCCGTAAAAAAACGCATACCCCTTTTTTCCACATCCATATTTCCCTTATCTGTCAGAAAAAAACTGCTTAACCGCTTTTACCAGATATTCTACATCCTTTACGCCTGCACTTTCATAAGGTGAGTGCATGGCCCATTGTGGAAGCCCTATGTCTACGCACGGAACCGAAACCTGACTCATGCTTATATTTCCAAGAGTGGAACCACCTGCCACATTAGAATTGTTGGTAAAAATCTGGAACGGAACACCGGCCTTGTTGCATATGTCCTTGAAGACGGCAGAAGTTGAAGCGTCGGTTGTATATTTCTGTGCCGCATTATACTTTATGACGATTCCGCCATTTATTTCCGGGCGGTTTACAGGATCGGCTTTTTCTGCATAAGACGGATGTACTGCATGGGCATTGTCGGCGCTAATCATGAATCCGTTTGCGACAGCAGTAAGGTAGTCTTCATCATTTCTGCCCAATGAAAAATTAATCCGGTGCAGTGTGTCCTTCAAGAATGTGGAGGCAGCGCCCTGAAATGACTGGCTTCCTGTTTCCTCGTTGTCAAAAATGCAACAGAGCCCAACATTTTCCCGTGGTGCTCCTTCAATGAATCCTGTAAGGCAGGCAAAGGCGCATTCCAGATCATCAATTTTTGGTGCAGAAATGAATTCTTCCTTGTTTCCCCAGGTGCATGGCTTTTCCCTGTTATAAAGGAAAAGGTCGTAAGAAAGTATCTGGTCCGGTTTTACGCTGCAGCTTTCTGCAACTGTGTCAATCAGTTTTATGTCGTTACCCATTCCCAGAACTGGAAGCAATTCTTTTTGCACGGAAATTTTATGGCCGTCATTTGCATCCCGGTTCATGTGGATTGCAAGATTTGGAATCATGACCAGGTTGCGGTCAATGTCAGTAAGCAGCTCACGGATTTTGTCACCGTCTTTGACAAATATCCTTCCTGCAACGGAAAGCGGACGGTCAAACCACGGATGCATGAGCATTCCACCGTATTTTTCCACATTCAGCTGGGTGACACCGCAGGATTTAATTTCTGGATTTTCCTTTATTTTGAATGATGGTGAATCGCTGTGGGCGGCGCAGATTGAAAATCCTGAAAAATCTTTTTCTGGAATCTTAAATGCAATTATTGAAGAACTGTTCCTTGTGACATAGTATTTTTTCCCGGTTTCAATTTTCCACTTGTTTTTTTCAACAAGCCTGACGAAGCCATTCTGTTCTAAAAGCGCCGCTGCATTGTGTATTACATGAAAAGGGCTGGAACTTTTTTCTATAAAATTGAATAATCCGCCAATAATTTCGTTTTCCATACCGTCACATCCTGAATTAGTTTTGTATTTCTTTCTATAATATAATTACACTTTTCCTTGCTATTTTCAATAAACTGAATTATCATTTAAATATGTCGGAATCATTGGGAGCGTTAGAAGCAGTTTTAAGCACATTTACAAAAATTCTCAAAGCGAATCTTACGGATGTTTCATTTTCGGTGATAAAAATTTCTGAATCTGAAGTTAATGAAGAACGGGGATTTCAGACTACTATTTCTGACTGGCTGCGCTATTTTTCAATAAAAAAACAGGTTCATCCTGATGATCTGGCTGAATATAATGCAAAAACTTCGCTTAATTATCTCCGCGGGTATTTCAAAAGGAGTAAGCAGCCTCTTGCGGTAAGATACCGCCGCCGTTTTGATAATGGAAAGTTCAAATGGGTGATTATGGAAATTGTAGCTGCTCCTGAATATACTGACGAAAACCAGATTGTTTTTTTCTATATAAAAGAGATTAATGAAAGCTACACTGCTGAACTGGAACAGCAGCGGGAACTTGAACGTATCTGCAGCATGGATTCCATGACCGGCATCTGCAATTTTTATTCCTACAAAAAACTGTGTGTAAATTATCTTCAGAATCTCAGTAACCTCTCTGTGGGTGTAATTTTTGCAGACCTCAACGGATTAAAGAACATCAATGATATTTACGGTCATGAAGCCGGCAATAAATATATCTGTAATTTTGCTGACCAGCTGAAACTTATTGCACCGGAGCGATTCTGTTTCAGGACTGGTGGCGATGAATTTGTAGTGGTTTATATTGAAATTCCCGAAGAAGACTTTAACGAAAAAGTGGCAATACTTAGCGAATGGAATGAAAGCCAGCAGATTCCTGTTGCATCCATCGGTTCTTCCTGGATTTCGAATGTTCTTGACATAACTGACGTAACCCAGGCCGCCGAAGAAAAAATGTATGAATACAAGAAACATTTTTATGAGCTTCATCCTGAATACCGCCGTGATGTCATTGAAGAAAATTATAGCCGTGAAATGAATGCAATCATCATGGATCTTGCCCGGTTCTATCCAACGTTAGGAATCATTGACCTGCGGAATGATACTTACCGGCTCATAAAATTTGACAAGAGCATCGAATATGATTTTACTGATAATTCATATTCAAATTATGTGAATGTTTTCCTGACAAAACTTATGACGGACCGCTCTGCTAAGGATATGCTGAAAATTGCCGGAATTCATAAACTTCAGCAGGCATTGGAAAATCAGACTTCCTTGAATGCCAATTTCCAGATGAAGAACGGACAGTGGCGTCAGATTACTTTCCGTGTAATTGAAACTGTGGGAAAAATTCCGGTGAAGGTGCTTTTTTATGCTTCCCGTATAGGAAATTATCTTGCCACGGAACTGGAAAATGAACGGCAGAAACTTACAGAATATGAACTTCTCGAAGGTCTTTCCCGTGAATATTCAATGATGGCAATGGTTAATCCTGATGCCCGTACAATCCATGCCTATAAATGTCAAGGACTTCCGCAGAATCTTGTAGATATGATAAATACGAAAGGTTATGACGAATCAAGGAGCTGGTTTGCCAGGACATATGTGGTTCCTGAAGACATGCTGGAATTCCTTGATTTTACGAAAACCGAAAATATAAAGATGAGTCTTGCCAAAAATGAACTGGTCAGGATAACTGTGCGGACAACGCCGGAATTCCATCAGACAGAAAACATTTCCATCAGCGAATTTACCTATTACAGGCCTATATCAGGAAGCTCCATCGTTGTCCTTACGGCGCGGCATGTTACATGATTCTGCCTCTGGAAATTTGAAATTCCTCATCACTTTTATTACAATAATGGCATGAAAGTTTATTTTATGCGTCATGGTGAAACCGACTGGAATATTGTAAAACGCATTCAGGGAACTACTGATATTCCCCTGAATCATAATGGTCTTTTGCTGGCAGAAAAAACAGCAGCAGAAATGAACCGGCAGGGAATAAGGTTTGACCGCATTTATTCAAGTCCGCTTATCCGTGCAAAACAGACTGCGGAATTGATGAACAAATTCAGTAATGTGGAAGTAAAGTATGATGACCGTATCAGGGAATTCTGTTTTGGGCAGGGCGAAGGAATCACATTCGAAGAAATCAAGGTGAATCCGGAATACAAAATGCTCAGGAACTGGTTTCTTTCTCCGGCCGATTATAAAGCGGAAAAGGGTGCAGAAAGTTATGAAGCCTTTTTTGGCCGCATCGATGATTTTCTGGATAATGAAATCCGCCCTGTTGAAAAAGAGTGCGGTTCAGTTCTCGTTGTTTGTCATGGCGGCGTTGTACGCGGACTTTTAAAACAGATGCTGGGATGGAGTGTGGAACGCTTTGCAGAAACAAAAATCCCGAATTGCGGAATCAATCTGATGAATCTGGAAAATGGTATTTTTTCATTGGAATATTCAGCAAGAATATTTGCCACCCTTGATGTGTAGGAACATATGGCAGCAGGAGAGAATAAAATATATATTGCCATTGACCTCAAATCATTTTATGCAAGCGTAGAATGTCATGAACGGAATCTGGATCCGCTTACGACGAATCTTGTAGTTGCGGACAAATCCCGTACTTCAAAGACTATCTGTCTTGCTGTTACGCCTTCTTTAAAAGCTTATGGTCTTTCCGGACGGAGCAGGCTTTTTGAAGTTGAAGCAAAAGCTGCAGAAATAAAACGTCAGACAGGAAAGGAACTGGAATATATTATTGCCGTTCCACGTATGGCCCTTTACATTCAGTATTCTGCAAAAATTTATGAAATCTATCTTAAGTATTTTTCGCCTGATGATATTCATGTTTATTCAATTGATGAAGTTTTTATTGATGCAACAGGCTATCTGAATCTTTACGGAATGACAGCCCGGGAACTTGCATCGAAAGTAATTAACCACATTCTGAACGAAACCGGAATTACAGCAACCGCCGGAATTGCGCCGAATCTGTATTTGTGCAAAATCGCCATGGACATAATGGCAAAGCATTGTCAGGCAGACCGTAACGGCGTACGCATTGCAGAACTGGACGAAATGTCTTATCGCCGTGAATTATGGAATCATAAACCGTTGACGGATTTCTGGCGTATTGGTAAAGGAATTGCCAGCCGGCTTGCAAAGAACATGATGTTCACAATGGGCGATGTTGCCCGCCGTGCATTAAAGAACGAAGATTCGTTATATAAAATTTTCGGAATTGATGCAGAAATATTGATTGACCACGCTTTCGGTTATGAACCTTGTACGATTAAGGACATAAAATCTTATAAGAGCCGGCAGAAATGTCTTGGAAGCGGTCAGGTATTACAGCACCCATATTCTTTTGAAAAAGCGCAGATTGTAGTACGTGAAATGGCAGAACTTCTGGCCCTTGATCTTTTTGAAAAAAATCTGGTTTCTGATTCAATCATGCTGATGGTTGGCTATGATATAGAAAGCCTGAAGTCTGCCGGTTTTTCCGGTGAAACTGTAGATGACGGCTGGGGCAGGCTTATTCCAAAGCCGGCTCATGGAATTACACATCTTGGAGGCGAAACAAATTCCTCCCAGATAATCGTAGATTCCGTCATGGAACTTTTTGACAGGATTGTGAATAAGGGATATTTAGTGCGCCGGCTTAACATCAGTGCTGCTGAAGTAATTCCTTTGGAAAGGAAGCAGCCTGGACTTTTTACAGAATCAGAACTGGACGTAAAGGAAAACAACCTGCAGCAGGTCAGGATTGACATCATGAAAAAATACGGAAGGAGTGCCATAATCAAAGGCACTGATCTTGAAGATGGAGCTACTACATTGGAACGCAACCGCCAGATTGGAGGACACCGGGCATGAACAGGGATTACAGCGATATTATCGATACCGAATGGCCGCGCCCCACACTGCGTCCCCGTATGCTTCTCAAAGACCGGGCAAAAATATTCCTGCCTTTTGCAGCATTGAAAGGGCATACAGAGGCGCTTGAAGAAACCCGCATTGAAACGGAAGCTTCCATCAATGCAAGCGAAACAGGAACCATGTTTGATGACTATCTTGAATATTTATCCCAGACAGATTCGTTGATGCCCTGAATCCTGTTGGTAGCGCAGAGTATTATATTTTAAAGCTCAACTTTAATGACAAAGTTCTGAAAATTTATTATACTCAGGTATCAATTCAAAAATGCGTTGCCTTTTTTTAACGCAGAAACAGTGTTTGTCAAACACTTTGCATATTTTTTGTGCGAAATTTTTTAATGGAGGAGCTGCATGAATACAGTTTCGACAAAATCACATTTGCAGCCTATTGTCTTGAACCAGCTTCTTCGTTTGCATGATGAAGTGCATAGTTTGTCTGATGGGCGTGTTCATGATGTATATTTCTGTCATCATGGGCAGGCTGTTTTTGTGGAAGTAAAAATACAGGACTGACGCATTCATACCTGTGGCATGACGTTGGTCCGGAAATAAGGAGATCAACGTTATGTGTAAGACAATCAATAAACCAGTTATAGATGTAGCTGCAACTGCAGCAAAAATCAAAGCAAACCGCATTTCAAACGGTTATTCCGTACGGGAAATCCAGGCCATATTCGGTTTTGAATATCCCCAGGCAGTTTACAATTGGGAATCAGGCCGGGACATACCTTCAATTGACAATCTGGTGGTGCTGGCAGCAGTTTACGGAATTTCTGTTGATGAACTCATAGTTACCAGAACTGTAAAGATTGAATTTGAAGTAAAGTCAAAGAAAACCGCCTGAACTTCCTGCTGTCTTTACTTGTCAGTATATGGAATGAAATGTATAATATTATTGTATTTTCTGCCATTTTTAAGGGATCAATAATATGAAATGTTTTAACACCACTGTATCAAAAGTAGTTTTATCGTCACTCCTGATTCTCGCATTTGCCAGTTCGCATGTTATGGCTGCAAAGCAGAAGGCTTCAAAAAAAGCTGATGCCAAACAGGAAGTGACAGTTGTTGAACCAAAATCGAATTCTTCATACAAGGGAGCCGGGTTAAGGATTACTGTTCCTGCACCTTCATTTTCTGGTGGATCAGAAGCAGATTCGTGGATTCCTCAGGTTATTCAAGATTTGATGACGACAGGTTTTCATGACTATTCAAAGATGACCGTCATTGACCGTCAGAATGAAGACCTTATCCTTGCCGAACAGAGGCGCAGCGAAAATTCTCGGTATTCAGACGAAGATTATCTTGAATTGGGAAGAATCACTCAGGCGCAGTACATTCTTGCAGGAAACATCATCAATGCAAATGGAATGTACCGCATTTCGCTCCGTATAAATGACGGCTCCACCAATGAATCCAAGGCCACTTTCAGCGGCAACTTTAATGTGGTTGATATCCAGAATGGTAATGCAACCAATGCAGCCCTGCTTAAGCTCCTGCAGGATATGGATTTTACACTTACTTCTGAAGAAAAAGCCATATTGAGCAAAAAGGTAAATGTCCAGCAGGAAAGTGTCCTTTCTACAGTTAATCTTGCAAAAGGTATGGCTGCTGAACATAATAAGAACACCGTTGAAGCCATGGCTTATTACATTGACGCAAAAAGCAAAGAAGCTGATTTGCGCTATGCAAATCTTTCTGCTGCTGTCGTTACTGGAAACATCCGCGAAGATGCAAAGAATGAAATTGCACTCCGCAATGCATGGAAGAAAAATATTGAAGACCTTGCAGCATTCCTTAAAACCAATATGTTTACAGTTAAGTATGATACAGAACCGGGAAAGTACACTGTTACTGACTGGGATAAAGGTCTTGCTTCAATTCCATTCTCTGTAACATATGAATATAATCCGACTGCCGCAAAGGTTTATGCAGAATTCCGTAGCGGTTTAAAGGCTGCCCAGGCAAATTATAATTCTGACTGGAAACTCAAGATGCCTTCAACTTCTGATACTTATTATTGTTATTTTTCATTGAAAGATGAAAAGGGAAATGTGCTTTCTACAGCAGAAAACCGTTTTAATAATACTTATTTTTCAACATTTGCTTCAAAGTTCGAGGTTACAGTCAGTGTTGCAACACAAAAGGGTAATGACAAAAATGTTGGAAAATCTCCTTTTTACAATCAGGATTTCTTCCAGTATGGAAATAAAATCATTCAGCGTTCTTCAAAATCTAATGACGATGACAGGTATATAAGGGAGAAGGGAACAGTTACATTTAAAAATGTCAAAGTAGACAATGTATCTGACAGTCTCAATTTTTCTCTTGATGGTGTTTCAACTTCTTATTACAGGAACAGTGAACCGTTGTTCATGGTTTCTTTTATACCTGTAAATGTTGCTCCTGCTAAATCTGCTGTGGCAGCTGTTCCGCAAGGAGAATGCAGGGTAATCGTTCCTGGCGAACCTGTTACAGATAAAAAATATAAGGTCGGTGACATTGGACCTGGCGGTGGAATCGTCTTCTGGACTGGTACAAAAAAGATTGGTAAACAAACTTATCATTACATGGAAGCTTCTCCGTCAATGCTCCGTCTTTCTAACGAACAGAAAGATTTCTTTGCAAATCATAAAAGGGATTTATCGCAGAATTTCTGGTCTGGCGGTGTTGAGAATATTCATGGTGTAAAAATAAAGAGTGATATTGGTAATGGACTTACATTTACTAATGCACTGTATGCCTATATCAACTTTACAAAAGAAGATGACCTGTTCAGTAATATTACCGGATATTCATATGGCGGATATTCAGACTGGTTCCTTATGGGTGAAGATGAAATATGTGAACTGGCAAGGACTTTGAACGAAACTCCAGCAGCAAGATCAATTACCGGAGTATGTGTCCTTTCTGCATTTGGCGGTGCAAGAATGTTCAGTACATCACAGGTTGGTGGAACTAATTATATTTATAAGGGCTGGTCATTTGCAATTTCGCCACATGATTTGTATTACGCTGATGCAGCTTTATATGTACGCTTCTTTTAACAGGATTGTGTGAAAAATTTTGAATTTTTAAAAAGGCTTATCGGTACTTCTGTAACAGAAGAAGACCTTAAACACATTGACTGCTTTTATACCAGAAATATGGGAATCTTCATTCCCATAAGCGGTCAGTGTGGTTATGCAAAAAAAGAAAATCATGACCATCCGTCTTATATGGTTGTAGTTTACTTTAAAAGAAAGACCGATAAGCCAAATCATTATTATGCAGAAATATTTTCTCCAGGTATTCCTCATAGTGATGGCGATACATTGCATTATTATGCAGTCTGCATAGACGGCGCATTCTTTGAAGAACGGTACAGGCTTTATGCTGAAACTGTTCCAGTTTTCAAGCACAAAGAATTTGAACTGTGTTCCGATATCTTGAAATACATGAATATGTTTGCATTTGAAGCGTCAAAGAATATGATGAATTCAGAAATAACACTGTCTGCCCATACTGAATTGATTACCCATTGGGTTATCCGCAGCATACTTGGAGAAAGTATGGACATGCGTTCCATTTCTGATGACTATTCCGTTGCCCGCGCCCAGCATTACATGGAACAGCATTTCGGGGAACCTGTAACCATCAGCCAGCTTGCCGGTTTGGGATATGTTTCGCCTTCTACACTTACACACCGTTTCAAATCAGAAATGGGAGTTTCTCCAATTGAATATCTCATTGAAATACGGATTCAGCGGGCTAAAAACATGCTGCAAAGAAAGAATCTTTCAATGACAGAAATTGCACAGGCCTGCGGATTTTCCAGTTCTGCTCATTTTTCGTCCTGCTTCCAGAAAAGAGTAGGAATTACACCGACGGATTATCAGGAAAAATTCCTTTAACCACATCTGAAATTCCGCGATTTGCAGGATTGTGAAAAAAGTCTGCATGATTTTGAAAGAAACTGAAAGCAATTTCTAATAAATTCCTCTTATGATAAATTACAAAATCCGGATTGCAGATGAAAGTGATGCAAAAACTATTCACGATATTTATGGTTTTTATGTTGAACTAGATTATGTTTCTTTTACAACAATTAATCCGTCACTTGAAGAGTACAAGGAAAAAATCATAAATACAAAGAAAATGTATCCGTTTTACATTGCAGAAGATGAAAATGGAAAAATCCTAGGTTACATTTGTGGTTCAAAATTGCGTTCTCACGAGGCGTATAATTGGAATGTTGAAACAACAATCGTACTTTCCAAAGATGCACCAAGAAGGAAGGGGATTGCTACAGCTTTGTATAAGAAATTTATGGAAACTCTTACAAAACAAGGCTTTCAGTTTGTTTATGGTGTAATTGTTGATACAAACACCCCAAGTATTGAACTTCATAAAGCGTTGGGATTTGAACAAGTTGCCCACCTTCCAAATTCAGGATTTAAAATGGGAAAATATAGTGGTGTTTATTTTTTTATGAAACAAATCGGAAAACTGGAAAATCCGCCGCCAGAAATTATTCCGTTTGATAAATTGCCAGGAATCTGATTTCCATGCAGAAAAACTATGTCGCAAATTGAGATAAAAGAAAATATTTAATTTTGGAGGTAAAATATGACAAAAGAAGAAATGTTTGCATTGATGAACAAGACAATGACAATGCAGCTGGCAACAGTAGAAGGAGACCAGCCTCATGTGCGTGGAATGCTCCTTTACAAAGCTGACGAATCTGGTATCATTTTCCATACCGGCGACTTTAAAGATGTGTACCGGCAGATTCAGGCTAATCCAAAGGCAGAAATCTGTTTCTTTAATGAAGGTACACAGGTAAGGGTAAAAGGTGTTCTGGTACAGGATGATGATCCAAAACTTCGTGAAGAAATTTACGCCCATCCGTCAAGAAAATTCCTCCAGTCATGGAAAGAGTCTGGAGCCAGTTTCCAGTTTATTGTTTTCCGTATGATTCATTGTGAGGCAACAAGCTGGACCTTTGCCGATAATTTTTCAAAAACTGAATGGACAAAAATTACTGAGTAGCCAGAATGTCGGTTTTTGAAGTTCCGTCATCCCGAACTGGTTCAATCATCCCAAATTTTGACCCGTTATCCCGAATGGTCAACAATCATCCCGAACTGGTTTCGGGATTTTTTTTGTGTAACAAGGCAGATGCAGAATCGGGTTCAGCATGACGAAACGCATCTGTCACCCTGAATTTATTTCAAGATCAGCATGACGGACTGAAAAAACCAAGGCGGGCTGAAGTGAAATTCAGGCGATGTATGGCAGAAAGTAAAACTCGAAATTGGAGTTGAGTTTTTTTATGTAGTGATTTTTTGGTGACTGTTTCAGGATGAATATGTTTTCCATTTTTATCAAATTCCATTATGTTTTTTCTGGAGGCATAAAGAAAATGGATAAAAAGGCATTATTCAACCTGACTTACGGACTTTTTGTACTTACATCAAAATGTTCGACAAAAGCTGGCGGCTGCATCATTGATACCTGTATTCAGGTGGCAGACAATCCAATCCGGCTGGCAATTTCTTGTTCCAATGGAAGTCATACTTGTGGAATCATAAAAAGATGCGGTGTTTTTGCATTGAACATTCTTGATGAAACCTGTACTTTTCCCACCATATGTCATTTCGGGTATCAGTCTGGAAGGGAAGTTGACAAGTTCCAGGATGTGAAGATTCTTACTGATCTGAATGGCGTCCCATACTTAATTGAAGAAACCTGTGCTGTAATCAGCTGCCGTGTAGAGGACAGTAAAAATCTTGGTTCCCACACGCTTTTTATTGGTGAAGTTGTGGATGCCATGCTCCTGAGTTCAAATAAACCATTGACTTATGCTGAATATCAGGCAAGGATAAAGCCGGCGGCGGAAGTGGTTACGCCGTGTTAAACCGGATGAAATCACATTTTTTGTTGATAAATAATTTTTTTAACGCTATAGTTTAAGGGAATGTCCAATAAGTTCTGTCATGCTGAATTCATTTCAGCATCTACACTAGATATTGTGTAGAGATTCCGAAACTGTCATTCTGAAGTCGTATCAGGACCGGAATGACGGAGTGCAATTTTCACTTAGAACGACGATACTTTGATGCATGCGTCGAGGTTCGTCATTGGACAACCCTTATTTTTTGCGGAGAAATTTATGAGCGACAAAAAATTGAAAAGATCTGAAAATAAGAAAATTTTTGGAGTTTGTGGCGGGCTTGCTGAATATTTTAATCTTGATGTCGTAGTACTCAGGATTTTATGGCTCGTCCTTACTGTGGTTACGGGATGTGCACCTGGTATCATTGTGTACCTTGTCATGGCTCTTGTAATGCCTAAAGACTGAAAAAAATCTGCATGGTACTAAAAAAAGCAGGTCCCAGCGACGAAAAGAAGAGTGGGCTCCCATAGTGGAAAAGGGAGCAGGCTCCTTCAGGTGCCGTGTATCCCATACAGGTAACGTGCACAGCACAGCTGCTTCGAGAGTCACTAAAATTGCTTTCGCAATTTTCCGGCTCTGCCGTCGTTCCCTATCTGTGACCCACTTTTTTTACAATTATGCAGTTAGTTTTACCATTAATTCTACATAACTTTTATCAGTATAGAATAAAGTTTTTACCAGAATGTCGATGTCTCGAAGTTTGTCATTAAGCTGCAACACTATAGGCGGACATAGTCTTAATTTTAACTGATTGGA
This sequence comes from Treponema sp., assembly GCA_045616425.1. Classification (GTDB taxonomy): domain Bacteria; phylum Spirochaetota; class Spirochaetia; order Treponematales; family Treponemataceae; genus Treponema_D. The sequence continues at coordinate 28,288 of JAZLGS010000048.1, read as the reverse complement.
TCGGCACAGAATTCTTTACGCCGGCACTTTTTGCAGTGGGCGCCCATCCATACATTGTCAAACTGGCTTATGGCATTTTTTACAAATTCCACGTTGCTGCTGAGAACGCCGGCTTCAAAATTCCGGGTAGTGCTTCCTTTCATTCCAAGGCCGGCACCTGTCAGGTTTGCTGAACCAATATATGCTGTTTTCAAATCAAAAATCAGCATCTTGAAATGAACCCGTGGACATAAAGCCCGTTCAATTCCTTCTATTAAATTAGGATATTTGTCAAAATCTTCACGGAATGCCGGCCCTGGTTCCTTTGCATGTATCAGTCTGATTTCTACACCGGATTCGACAAGTTCGGAAAGTATTCCAAGAAGCGGTTTAGTTCCATTACCTTCCTTTACATAAAGATCTTTTATATCGGCAGTTCCTATCCATAAATGTTTTTTTACTGTGCGTATTTTTTCGATGACATTATCGTAATGTGCCTCGTCGGCAATGTATTCAAAATCATTGTTTTGCAACATAGAGTTATTTATTGTATAGTATTCAATAGAATTTTTGCAATCCTGAATGAATACTATACAAAGGTTTGTGTTATTATTTTACTTTTGTTGTTGCCAGATTATGCCGAAAATCAACGGATAGAAAGACGGAATTTTATTCGTGCCGACGGCTTCAATACCCCGAAGCTCTGCGGCGAGGTTAGTCATTTTTGGCTTGGTAAACGGGCTGTCATAATAATATGTTAATATAAATCAGCTCGGAAAAAATACTTTTTCGGGATGACTTCAAGTTTTCAACTTGAAATTACAAAATGAAAAAGATATGGTTTAGAAAGGAAAATAGATATGAAAAAAAGACATCTTAGTATTACGGTTACATTTATTACGGTACTCTTTACAGTGCTGGTTGTCTTCTTTTACACTATTGCAACCAAGAAAATTTTTGTAAAGCAAGCTCATTACGCAGTTCAGCAGAGTACAATACGGAATGCTTTTGAAATTGAAATTTCCATAGAATATGCATTAAGCAGTATACAGCTTGTTTCCCAGTTTGTTACTTCCCAGATGACTGAGCGGGAATTGAAAAATCCCAATGAAATTCTTAATTTATATACAGGAAAGACACCGTTTGATTTTATAGAATATATTCGCTGGGATGGAATCAATTCCATGAACAGTATGGAAGGTGCAGAACCTTTTGATGCCAGTGGCCGGGTATATTATCAGAATGGGATAAAAGGAATCAGTGGTATTTGGCCGAATTTTTCTCCAAAAGTTGCAGGTGAAGTCCTCTTGAATTTTTATACCCCCTTGTATTATGAAGGAGAAATTGCAGGTGTGCTAACCGGGGTAATCGGAGGAACTACTAATATTGAGCCGATTCTGAATTCTGCATTCTTTGGGCAGAATATAAAAGGCCTTCTTTGCGATGATGAGTTTAATGTCATAGCATCAAATGCAGAAGGCATTGCTCCCGGTTTCAATCTTATGAAGCACACCGATGTCCAGATTATTTCTGATATGATTGGTCATGCGGAATTCAATGATTCAATTCCATTCAGATATTTTGTAAAACATAAGGAAGGTATATGTTGTGTTGCGCCTGTAAAAAATACCAGCTGGCATGTAATCATGTTCGTATACCCGAAGGTTCTTGCAAAGGCCATGACGAACATTACATTCTATATTTATGTATTGGCAATCACCATTGCTGTCATTCTGCTGTGCTTCCTTTTGTTCCATTTACGGATGAGCCGGAAAGAAAGTCAGGAAATTGAAGAAAGCCAGATGAATGTAATCAATGCTCTGGGACTTGTATATCAGAATGTCTATTCAGTGAATATAAGCACAGGCGGACTTGTCGTTTACCGCATGAGTGACAAAATCAGGTCGAAATATGGTACAGCTTTTCCTGCCGGTAGTTATGAAGATGCCGTAAAAATGTATGTGGCAAATGAAGTTTTTGAGGATGACAGGTATCTTTTTGATCCGGTTTTAAATGTACGGAAAGTACTTTACTCGTTTGGAAATAAAGATGAATATTCATTCTTGTACCGTGTAAGGCGCGATGGTGGAATCCATTATTTCCAGGCTTGTTATCTTAGGTCATCAGAAGATTCTGTAGAATTTGTCTGCGGATTTAAAGATGTGGATTCGCTTATGGCAAAACATCTTGAAGATGAAAAACGCATGACGGCAATCCTCAATACACAGTCAACCCAGATTTCCATATTGAGTTCACTTTCTGGAATTTATCTCACGTCTCATCTTATTGAACTTGAAAAAGATATGGTTGTAGAGCTGAATACTTCAAAAGAAGTGCGTGAAATTGTGAACCGCAATGTTAATGCCAGCAGCCAGATGATTGAAGTAATAAAGAAAATTTCAAAGACTGAATATGTTCAGGAAATGATGGCTTTTACAAATTTAAAGACCATTGCAAGGCGTCTGCGTGGAAAGAAAATACTTTCAAAAGAATTCGTCGGCCGTCATCATGGATGGACCAGGGCCAGTTTTATTCCTGTTGAAACCGAAGGTAATGAAATTCCGTCAAAGGTACTTTTTGTAACTCAGGTAATCGAAGATGAAAAGCGGAGGGAACAGACGCTTATTGATTCTGCCAATGTGGATGAACTTACCGGGCTGCTTAACCGTCATGCCTATGAGGCTTTCCTCCGCGAATTAAGTGCCGGTACAATTATAACTGATATGGTTTATATTTCCTTTGATGTTAATGGCCTTAAAAACATTAACGATACCCTTGGTCATGAAGCAGGCGATGAACTCATTCATGGTGCGGCTACCTGTCTTGACAAGGCATTCAGTCCATATGGAAAAGTCTTCCGTACAGGAGGTGATGAATTCCAGGCTGTAATTTCTGCTTCAGGTTCCATGCTGGAGAAAATCCGCACGAATTTTGAAAACATCGTAAATGACTGGGTTGGTCGTATTGTTGATGAAATGCGTATTTCTGCCGGTTATGTAAGGCGCTGTGAAGTTCCGGAGCTTTCCATTCCTGAAATCATAAAACTTGCTGATCAGAAAATGTACAGGGCAAAGTCCCTTTATTATGCATCAAAGGGTGTTGACCGGCGTGGCCAGCAGGCTGCATTTGAAGTGGTGTGTCATTCTTACGAAAAAATACTGAAAGTAGACCTGACAAGTGATTCATTTTCAATTGTCCAGATGCATACCGATGAGAAGGATGAACTTAAAGGTTTCAATGATCGTATTTCTTTATGGCTGAGTGGTTTTGGAAATTCAGGTTTCGTGCATGAAGAAGACAAAGCTGAATATCTGGAAAAGACGGATATTGAGAAGTTGCGTTCGTATTTTGCGCAAGGCAAGAAGATTTTCTCTATAAAATACAGAAGGAAAATCAAAGATGAATTTCATAATGTAATTATGGAAATGCTTCCGGCAAAGGAATATACAGATCAGAATCAGATAATCTATTTATATGTAAAGAATATAGACGGAATCCAGTAGTTTTTTGACGTATTTAATCAGAATTTAGTACATTATATATATGACGGATATTGCAATTATTGGAGCCGGAATTGCCGGTATTTCTGCAGCTGTTACAGCTGCTTCGCGGAATAAGTCAGTAATGATTTTTGATGATGGAAAAGCCGGTGGTAAACTGAATGCTGCCCATGACATAAAGAATTTTCCGGGATTTTTCGGAAAGTCTCAGGAAGAAATAAGGCGGGAACTGGATTCCCATCTTGCTGCGATGGAGATTTCCGTTACGCCCAAAAAAATTACTTCTGTATACAATATGGGAGATCATTTTTCCCTTATTTCCGGGCAGGACTTTTTTGAGGCAAAAAAAGTAATTCTTGCTTCAGGAATCAGTTTTGGGAAACCTTTGGAAGGTGAAACAGTTTTTCTTGGAAGGGGAGTGAGCTACTGTGCCACATGCGACGGAATGCTTTATAAAGGAAAGACCGTTTCTGTAATCCTTTATTCAAAAAAAGAAGAGAAAGAGGTTTCATTCCTTTCTGAAATTTGTACCAAGGTCCTGCTTTTTCCAATGTACAAAGATGCTGTGGATGATTCGATTGTAAATAATCCGGCTGTTGAAATTCGGAACGCAAAGGAGTTCTCAATTTCCGGTGGAATGAAGGCAGATACTCTTTCTGCTGATGGTATAGAATTTAAAACTGACTGCATATTCATCTTGCGGGAAAATATACCGCCTGCGCAACTTATTTCAGGAATTGAAATGGACGGAAATCATGTAAAGACAGACCGCGCCATGAAGACGAATATCAAAGGATTTTATGCTGCCGGTGACATTACAGGAACTCCATACCAGTATGCAAAAGCTTCCGGTGAAGGAAACATTGCGGCTTTAAGTGCCTGTATGGAATGACAAACCACGATGCGGAGAAGGGCTGTGCTTCCTTGCGACTTTTTATTTATGGCTATGTCCGTAAAAAGTGTTGTCTCTTTCGCCTTCGAAGCACAGCTTTTCGGAGACTCGCTCAAAACTCACCTCGTGAGTTTTGCCGGCTGAAGCCGTCGCTCCATATCTGCTTCCTTCACAATTTTACCATTAATTCTACATAGCCTTATTCATTATTACAGAATACGTAGTGAAATTGCACTTTCGGAACATATTTCATGACAGCAGAAACAATGGAGACATTTTGATTTTTCAACCAGTGTTGCCGTACTATTTTTTCCTGTCATGACAATAATCTGCGCCGGACATATTTTCTGGCAGCGGCCGCATTTAATGCATTTGCGCGGATTGAAATGCGGAGTCTTTGTCAGTAATGGAGTAAGGATTGCATTTACCCAGCCCGGCATACTTTTTCCAAATCCCCTTGCTGTTGCCGTTACAATCCTGAAAGTGGTACAGCGCACATCATCTTCTTTTTCTCCGGCGGTTATAATTTCTTCCGGCGAAGTGAGCCATATTCCACGGCTTAATGCATCATTCAGGTTCGGAATTTTATATGGATTATACCCCACCAGTTCTGAACATTTCCAGTCAAGGGCAAGGATGTTGTCGCTTGCTGCAAGAAAATCCAGCTGTATCGGATCTCCGCTGCCTGGTCCGCCTGGTCCGTCCATTCCCACTATTGCATCCATGATTGCATATTGCGGTTTTGCGGCAATGTTCAAATCCGTAAGGAATTTTCCAAAATCATTTATATCTGGGAATCTGTAATGGCACTGAGCCTTGTCCAGACCAACCATAAGGCCAAAAAGATTTTTCATTGCGCCGGTATATGTCATGAGCTGATGACTTTTTAATTTTGAAAGGGAAACCACAATGTCAGCTTCGTTAAAGGTATCTGCAAATTCAAACTGTTTTACAAGAAGCCCGTCAGGACATTTTACAACCGTCTTGTGACTGAAATCAGCCCATACGCCGCCATTTGACACGACTGCATCATAAATACCTGTGGATTTCGCAGAAGAAATTGAACCGGCAACGGCAGGTGATTCTCCGGCAATTACTTTTGCAGCACCGGCTTCAAGAAAGGCCTTTACTGTAGCACCGACAATGGAAGGATGGGTACAGACGCAGGCATCCGGTTTTTTAGGATAAAGGATGTTCGGTTTAAGCAGTACAGTTTTGCCCTTAACATCTGGCGGTGGACACAATTCAAATAATTTTTTTACAGCTGTAAAAACTTTTTCAAAATCATAATCTGTACATTTCTGAATAGCAACTGTCTTTGTCATAATTCTCCTTCCTGAATCAAGGCATGTAAAAAACTTTTCTTGTAATGCCGGATGAACTGGTTTTAATGGATACAAGTATTTTTTTATTATACACAAAAAACTGATGTGAATATATAGGAACTGCTGGCAACGATATTAAAATTAGGTTTATCTGTAAAAATAATTCAAAATTTGGGATGTCCCAAAAGTTCTGTCATGTTGCCCCTGAAATAAATTCAGGATGACAGATTCAGAATCGGGATGACAGGGGCACTTTCGGGATGACACTATGAACTATACTTATTAGACATTCCGTTCTATTACTTTTTGTTCAAATCCTCTATCTTTATATGATAGAGCGATTACTTTATAATGATGACATATTATTTTAAGGATTTTTTATGACTGACCTTTCATATATTGCAATTGATTTTGAAACTGCAAATTATTATCGGAACAGTGCCTGTCAGGTAGGACTTGTACGCTTTATAAATGGACAAGAAACTGATTCTGTCTCATCGTTAATCAAGCCGGCAAAGATGTATTTTGTACCGGAATTTACACAGGATATACACGGAATCAGTTATGATGATGTACGGAACAAGCCCCAGTTTCCTGAAGTCTGGGATTCAATTGTGATGCCTTTTATAAATAAAACCGGACCACTTCCATTTGTCGCCCACAATGCCGGCTTTGACATGGCTGTAATCAGGGAGTGCTGTTCATATTTTGGAATGGATGTCCCAGATTTTCAATATTTTGATTCACTTGCGCTGGCAAAATCCGTATGGCCGGAAATGGCTACACACCGTCTGACTGCATTGGGAGAATATTTCGGCATAAATTATCTTGCCCATGATGCCTTGGAAGATTCACGTACCTGTGGACTTATCGTTAAGAAGGCCGCAGAAAAAAAAGAGTGCAATTGCCTTGACGGACTTTTAAAAACGGCCGGAATCCATATGCATGGACTCCGCAGTTGAACATTGCATCAATATTCTTCGTCTCCGTAGATTTCCAGATACAATTCTGGATCTTCTTCCTTTAAGTCGGAAGGATCGTCGTCATAAGGATTAGGTATGTCAGATTCGTTGTTGCTTACAGGTGCACCGGATGCACAACCGAGGAGAAAAAGTATGAATAAAAATCCGCCTAAAATGAGGCCAAGTAATATCAGTAAAATCAATGGCATTTACCTCCCACAGATACATTTATTTTAATAATGAATTCTGCTGATGGCAACATTGAAAAAAAAGGAGGCATGATAAATTAAAACAGAAGCAAGATGGGGCAATCATTTACAGTCTTCTTCCCCTTTTTTGGGTTAAACCTCGCGGTAAGGGGTGAAGTAGTTATCGCGCGGTTATTTTCTATTCTTTCTTATCTCTTAAGTAAGAAAGAACGGCCATAATTGCGCAAATAACAGTGGCAATACATAAAATTACTGCCATGACAAAACCCGCTGTCAACATGGACTTCCTCCCATCAATATAAAATTAGGAAAGTCGTCCAGCAAAGAAAAGGCATCAACCTCATCTCCCCTATATGTTGTGTCTCCTGTCAAGAAAAAAAGCAGGAAAGATAATTCGGCAATTTACCAACTCTTCTATTCTTGGATAATGAACATGTTCATCTCGTGAGGTCAATGGATTCGCCAAAGTTCTTTCTGTCTATCATCGGGCATAGCACTTTGTTTCCAAAGGCTGCCATGTAGGGAGCGACGGCAAAGCCGGAAAATCGCGAAAGCGATTTTAGCGAGTCTCCGAGAAGCTATGCTTCGAAGGCGGAAGGGAGCGACGGCAGAGCCGGAAAATTGCGAAAGCAATTTTAGCGAGTCTCCGAGAAGCTATGCTTCGAAGGCGGAAGAGACAACACTTTTTACGGACATAGCCTTTCATAAAAACTGTCAGGCAGTTTTATCTTACATTTTTGGTTTGGTAAAGATGAACCATTCCGGCGCTTTGTAATCAACGCACCATTTACCTGAATAGAATCCATTCTCATTTGCTTCTGGAAAAACAAAAATCACTTTTGCCGGATTTTCCGTATCATAATAGAATGAATTTGAATTCCATTGTTCCTTATTATCACAAGGAAAATCAAGCTGATGTTCCGGGGGAGTGTAAAAAGAAATCTTATATTTTCCTTTCTGAATCAGAAGGTGCATTGCCATTCCGCCACTAAGGTAATATGTACGCTGATATGGATAAAGCACAGTCCACCGGCTTGGAACAAAAAGATTGTAAAAATTCATCGGATCTTTATGAATGTTCTTACCGATTGAAACCCATTCATATTTTGCTGAAATCTTTGAATAGGTCACATCTTCACCAGTTTCTGCGTCCTCAAGTTTGAGCCAGCAGCGGATGTCATTCATGCCTTCTGTATTTTCCGGTCGGTAAATTATCAGTTCCCAAGAATTATGTTTAAGCTGAGGCTGTTCACAAAATGATGGAATTACAGGCAGCAAGGCAACTGCAGCAGAAATCAATATTGAAACCAAGAATTTTTTTGTTGCCGGATTGAGAAAATTGATTTTATTTTTTTTTGTTGCTGATGCCATATTCATTTAACGGATCAGTTCCTCTGGAATGCAGGCTGCCATTGCCTGATACGCTTTTTCTGAAGGATGCAGATGGTCTCCGCTGTCAAAGCCCGAGGCAAAAGCAGCAGGATTTTCAGGATTCCTTACAGCTTTGTCAAAATCAACGCATCCGTCAAAATCACCGGAAGTCCTGAGCCATTGGTTGAATTCATTCCTTATCTGGTCACGGTCAGTGCTGTAGGTACGCCATCCTTTAATAGGAAGTAATGTGCCGCTCCATACTTTGTAACCCATTTTTTTTGCGTGGGAAATGTAAATATTCTGAACGCCTTTTATAAGTTCCTGTACGGAAGGCATGTCGCTCCAAGGTCTGAAAGGATTGACCTCAACGCCTACGGGATGGATTATGTCATTGATGCCATGCTGGATTATTACAGCATCAGCACCGGCGGTATTCATTTCTATGGGGAATCTTGTCTCGCCTTTAAGTCCGTAAGCAGCGTAAGTGATACAGTCATACTGGCGGAGGATTCTTGTTCCGCTGACAGCCCGGCGGATTATGGAAACATTCCTGAATCCATTTTCCCAGGCCCGCATTGCAAGATAGTCTGGCCATGACTGGGCAGTAATGGAATCTCCGTAACAGATAAGTGCATGATTTGACTCATTCGTAAGGATGTCTACCGTATTCAGGAAATAGAACCAGTTTGTACTGCGGGTCAAATCCAGCGGCAGTTCTCGCTGTACAGAAAAATCACCGTAACTGTATTTACCAGAGGAAAGCGGTCCTGTAATCAGAGTGCCGGAATTCATCTGTGTGTAACCGGCAAAATACATACTGATTTCAATAGTTTCGCCTGCGGTAACGTCAAAATCAATTTCATCGCTGCAAATTTCTTTTCCAGGCTGGATTGTAACGTCATCTGCGGAATTAAAAGTAATCCTTGAAGGAACGTAATTTCCTTCTTTTTTTGCGGCAAAAGCTTTTGTAATTGTCACCGGTTCTGTTCCGGTAAGATTTGAAAAATGAAAACGCAGTTTACTTCCGGAAAAGCATATCTTTACCGGATAGCGCAAAGTAATGTCTTTTGAATAGACAGATTCTTTTCTGTCAGTAATGGAAGTTGCATTTCCCCAGCAGGCAACCCATTTTGTAAATTTGTCTTTTTCTTCCATATAATTAATTCCTTGGAAAAATATAGCATAATTCCATTTTTTTGCCAAATCTCTAAAAAGGACAGGCAGAAAAAAATTGAAAACTGGTATATCATTATATGACAGACATTCCATGTTATTATCAATCCAGTGACTTTTTATAGGAGGCATGATAAAAGCACCGCCCAAATAGCGTGGCACTTTTATCCTTGCAAATCTGCGTTGCAGATGTTGACTGTTGAACTGTTCGCTCACGCGAACGCTAAAAAGTCATTCGCAAAATTGATATTTTGCTCATTGACTTTTTATAGGAGGAACGATAAATCATGATACGAAGAAAATCCATAAACCATCCCCAGTTGATCCGCATTTCAAAAATACACCGCAGGATTCTTGCAGGGCGTTATCCAAATTCCAACGAGCTGGCTCAGGAACTGGAAAGTAGCGTCATTACTATAAGCCGTGACATAGAATTCATGCGGGATTCCATGATGGCACCGATTGCATATGATGCAGCGGAGAGAGGCTATTATTACACAGAAAAATTTGATATGCCTAATTATGTAATGTCAGATAAAGACGTTGAAATAATCGCCAGTGCAAAAATGCTGCTTTCGCATTTTCAGAATACGCCGCTTTATGAAGATGCCTGCAACATTATAGACCTGCTATCGTCAACGGCAATAAAACACAGTTCCGGGGATTACATAAAACGCATTGCATTGCCAGCCAGTCCCCAGATTAAGTACGACAAGGAACTCTGGAACACACTTTGGAATGCAATCCGCCAGAACAAAATAGTGGAGTTTGATTATAACGGAAGGTGGAACAAAGAAACCACACACCGCCGTGTCCGTCCGTACCAGCTTTTGATGGATGAAGGAATTTTCCTTTTTGGGTTTGCAGAAGAACGGAATGGTGAAAGGCTTTTTGCGTTGAGCCGCATCAGGAATCTGAAAGTATTGAATGACACATTTGAACTGCCTGATGATTTTGCATTTGAAAGCCACAGCGGCGGCGGAAAATTCGGTGCATTCTGTTCAGATAAGGCAGACGAATACCAGATTGAATTTTACGGCGACACCCGCCCGCTTATAAGGGAAATCGTGCTGGCAGATGACGAAACCATAACGGAAGATGAAGAACGGGATGCGACAATAGTAAAGTTTACCTCAACCCAATATCTGAGCATCCAGCAGTGGATTCTTTCATTCGGATGCCGGGCAAGACCTGTTGCACCGGAATGGTTTGTAGAAGAATGGAAAACCGAAATAGGCTGGATGCATGACCTGACAATGGGAAAACGTCACCAGCAGGAAAGCTGATGACGCAATCATTTTCCTTTGTACCACGAAAGGACTTTGCGGGCAAATTCGTAAGCATTTTTTACAGGAAGATTGCCTGCAAAATAATCCTTGTGTAAAATCATCCTGCCGTCAAAAAATTCTTCAAGCTCGGCAAGAGTCTTTTCCTTGATTTGTGGCGATGAAACAAGCTTGGTGTAAACACTCAGCATTACCGCAAAATCATTTAGGACTGGAACTTTAAGGCAGCTGGAAATAGTTCCCGGGCTCATTCCGAAATTCCCCTGAATCAGTTCAAAGCTTGTTTCCACATCATAATGAAAACCGGATGCAGGAGAAAAATTGCAAAGCATGCAGACATTGTGTGCGCTTGCATTACGGAGCCGCCGCACAGAATCAAAATGACCTGTGTATCCGCACTTGAGCTCGAAGTAATCATAATAAAATGCATAGAAACTGATGAAGTCATAGAAATTAATCATTTCTACAAAATTCCATACAGCCGGACGTTCAAGATATTTTTCAAAACCGTTCCCACCATAAGAGGCCATTTTTGCACCTGTTTCAATAGCTTCTTTGGTTTTAGGATGGGATTCAAGGAATTTTGCAACAACAGAATAACCGTCATCAGACTGATTGTTCTGACAGTCATTTACAAGTTTGACCTTTAAATAATGTTCAAGGTCAATGGTCATTTTCAGAATCAGTTTCCTGAAGAACATATCAATAGTAGAAAGTTCAACAAGATGCCCAAAATCAAGACCGCTATATTTTCTACTCTTAGTCCTGTCAGGACATACATCTGCATAAAGCTTGAGACGGAAAAAGAAATTATGCTTCATCAGGAATTCCGAAGCGGTCTGTTCATCCATTATGTTGAATGTTATACCCAGCTCGTTTTTACAATATTCAATTGCTTCCGGAACAGTAAGCTTCCGTGCAACAGTTTCATTTTTCTTCTTTGCCATAAAAACATTATATCACAAAAGGCTGTGTCCGTAAAAATATAGATATAAAAATATACATTATAAAAAAAAGTGGGTCCCAGCAACGGAAAATTAATTTTTATCATCTGGTCTATCACAATTTGATGTAGTGGCTGTGAGAGAATGTAGAAAACTATTTTGGAGGAATGATTTATGGAAAACAAAAAAAAGCTGGCCTCAACATTCAGAATGATATTGCTGGCTCTTGCTGGTACGGTTTTTACATCATGCTCATCTGATTCGCCATTTTACGGACACTCTGCCATATGGTGGGTTCTCTTTGTACTGATGTGCATAATTCCGCTGTCAGGAATTTTTTTATACATAGATGGAGATTGGACAGCAGGTATAATCTTCCATACCATAAGCTTCATTTATTTTGCAACCATGTTCCACTGGTGGCCGGTGGTTCTTGTTGTCGTAATATTTGCAATATGTGCAGGGCTGGTATTTTTGTGTTTTTCGCCACTTTATGTGTTTAATGAAGCACAACTGCTCTGCATACTTACAGCAGTTGGTTCAGTAATCCTTAGCGTGGTAACAGGCCGTTATTTTTTCAACAGATTATATTTCTGGGGAATCTGTTTTGGCCCGCTTCCGTTCATCGGACTTTCATGGCTTATATGTTATTTAAAAAACAAGATGCGCAGCCAAAAGGAAGAACGTGAAAAGCGAAAGAAAGTAAAGAAAATGGAAGATGACGCTGCCAAAAGAGAAGCAGAACAGAAAAAGGAAGAAAATAAGGACGCAATAAAAAGCCAGCTTGAAGAAATCGGCATGGTTATGGCACAGCTTGAGTCTTCTATACAGAATAAAAATATCGACATAAGGTCATTGGAAAATTTGCAAAAGCAGATCAGGGAACTTGGATTCATTGACAGCAACACAGTTCCTGTTGATTATATCAAAATTGCAAAAGCTGACTTGAAAAGCAAGAGCAATATAATCAAAGAAATTGCAAATGACTGCACAAAGTTGGATTCCTATACAGGTTCCATAAAAGTCCGCTTTGACGAAATACAGAAAAGCATGGAAAAGATTCTGTAAAAACGCATGTATATGCTGGAGAAGCATTGTTGAAAGCAGGGGAGAGGCAGGCGATATTGTATATGCTGTCTGCTTCCTCTGTTTTCTGGCGGCAATACTTTTCTCAGTACAGCTTTCTTAAATGTTGTTGTATACTTCATACATATGCCCCTCTATCAGACGACGTCTATGTTGACATTTTCCGCGGTTTTCCCTCTGAAACATCCCTTCCTTCCCTGAAAAAACATTAGAAACATTAGAAATATAGTATTCTGACATATCTAAACTAAAAAAATCACAAAAATTCTATTCCAGATTCTATCTCTATCATTGTTTGACAGACCACTTTGACAATAATGTCTTATAGCAAGAATGCCGATATTCAAAAAGGGGTTTTTAGCTGAAAATACAAGAGTAAAAGATAAGACTATGTCCGTATTTAGTGTTGCTGATTGATGACGAATTTGAGTTATCGACACTGGAAGGAAACTGTACACTATGCTAATAAAGACTATGCAGAATTAATGGCAAAATTAACTGCAATTGTTAAAAAAAAGTGGGACGCAGGGAAAAAAGCTAAGGGGGAACCTGTGGGGGATACCTTGGCTTTTTTACCGTTGCTGGGATCCGCTTTTTTTAGTAAAATACAGATTTTTAAACAACACTTTTACGGACATAGTCACAGAGAAACGCACCGCTCAAAGTGCGCGTCAATTTTATTTTGCTCATTGATTTTTTTTAGGAGTAATTATGAAAGATGAAGATTATTCTATGAATGAAGAGCAGCAGAGAAGGGCTGAAGAGGTTTTTGAATCATTCAAAAAGAGCAAATGTTCCGACAGTGATTTCAAAAAGACAATGGACAATGAAGAAGCCATCAAGGACAAATCTGCAAAAGGTGCCCTTAAGAAATTTGCAGAAGACATTGGTGTGTATTTTGAAATGCTCAAAGACACTTTTTCTGGAAAATATAAAAATCTGCCTGTAGGAACTATTGCAGCAATTGTCGGAAGCCTTCTTTATGTTTTTTCGCCAATTGATATCATCCCGGATTTCATACCGGGTTTGGGTCTGGTTGATGATGCAGGTGTCATTGCCATGTGTCTCAATTTTACAAAAATGGATATCGAAAAATACCTTGATTATAAAAAGAAAAACAAGGAAGACTGATTATGAGCGGTTACTGGGATAAGGTCAGGGAAAAGGCAGCCGGACTTGGAAAGGCTGTTGCCGCTGTTCTTGGGCACAAAGTTTCAGAGGAACCTGTCGTGCGGGAAACCATAATCGAAATGCGGAACAGGCTTTTTAAGGAAATCATTTCTTCCACTGAACAGGAGCTTGCTTCTGCATTCAAGCTGGCTCTGCGCAATTCCGGCATTTCACTGGGAATTAATGCTGCCGCACTTTCTGTTTTGTTTTTCAAACCATTCGGGAACGAAGCAGCTTCATGGATTGCATTGGGACTGTTTTCCGGTGCACTTGCATTTTCCATTGTGCGTTTCGTAAATTTTGCAAGAAAAAACGGAAAAACAACCTTAATGATTATCCGGGACATAATAAAAGCCAGAAACATTCATGGCGGAATTAAGAATTATGTTTTTTCTGAATATCCAATGGTAAAACGAGCTTATGAAGTAATCAATTCTGTCCAGCCTTATGTTCCAGTCCTAGAGGAAATCCCTCAGATTGAAGATGTCGTGCACCTTTTCATAATGTATTTCAGAAAGCGTATGATTATAGCCATCTCTCTTTTTGCAATTTACTTTGTCGGCTTCTTCTGGATTCTCAGGCCATATCTTATTTCCCAGTTTGGAATGTGGTAAAAAATCCCGCATCAAGATGTATGATTTTTCATTACACATCAAATGGCAATTACTGCGACCCAGTAGAATATTACAGGATTGTCATGATGTATGAAAAATCATAATAGCCTTTTCGTGTAAATTTCAATTTTTTCATTTTCTTAGAATGTATGATTTTTCATACATTTAGCACATAAGGACTCCATTCTTTTCCTGTTTACGCTTCTAGTGTTGCTGCTTAACTTTGCGGGATATAGTTCCGTTATTTCAGATATTCTTCAATGGGAATCCGCCGTCCTTCTGACATGACGGTCATTCCCTTCTGCACATATTTTCCTTTTTCATTGACATAAATTTCCAGTTCCGGCTTTAATTCAGAAAATTTCAGGCTGGACATGGCATCAACTTTATCGGCAAAGTTTTCCTGCATGTAATATTCTACCGGCTCGTTTATGTACGGATTATCTTCCGTAATTGTCAGCCGGACATACCGTCCCTTAAAAGGATTATATGGATCATAGGCGGTACACGGAAGCGATACCACTTTTACAGCAGGATCATTCTGAATTGTCAGAGAATAGTTTGCAAAATAAGTAAGTGCTGATACTTGTAAAAACAGTGTACCTGCAAATGCAATTACATTGTGCTTTTTCATTTTAAACCTCCTGCATCCCGTTTTCTCATTACTTTTTGAAAAATCATATTCAGAATCATTACTATGATTCCGCAAATGATGAAAACGATTCCTCTTGTAATGAGGCTGACCGGCTGGAAAAAGAACCGGAACAGAATTACGGCAAGAAAATATATTGCAAAGAAATTCATTCTTTTTGGAGATTCAGTTTTAAATGAAATCACAATTTCCTGAAGTGCAAAGATGAATATCATAAAGAAGAAAATACCTTCAAGCATGACAGAAAACCAGCGGTTTTTCATAATATCAAAAAGGCTTTCATTCATCTGGCAGATGAAAAGAATTACGAAAATGCAGGAGAGGGCATTAATGCCAATCTGCGGAATTCTTTTTGCTTTTATAAACAAAGCCAGCGGAACTACAATTGAACAGATAAAGAATACCGGAAACCAAATCATTTCTGTAAACGGTTTTGTAAATAACGAAACAGAAGGCATCAGGAAATCACATGAAGCAAGGGAAATGGCTGCAATCATGAATACACCGTAGAAAAAATTCATGCTGCCTTTTTTCTTGGTTTTGCTGTCAGAAAGCTGGGCATGATTTACACCAAAGCACACTGTCATGAGAATCATAGTCATGATTTCTACATCTGAATCAACATACATAAAAAACATCATTCCCATTATCAAGAACGCAACCATCTGTTTCTTTCCGTATTTCAACCAGAATATATAAGAATAGATGAATGTCAAAAGGACAATAGTATTCTTTACAGTTGCTTCATAGTGAATTGTAAAGATTCCGGAGAGCATTACAAAGTTGCACAATATGATTGACGGAACCAGTTCAAGCATGACTGGAATATTTATTTTTCTGGATTTGCAGAAAGCCATTGCAGAAAAAATAATTCCACATATGAATATGGATGCCGTAATAATGCCACCAGTTTCCAGTAAATAAAAATCATCAACATTTAAACCGGAACAGATGAAAATGACTGCTGTAACAACTGGAACTGCTATCTTAAAAAAATTGTCAAAGTTTTCACCAAAGCGGATTTTCCTGAATGAATAAACAGCACATAAAAAGAAAAGCGAAATAATTGCATAAATGATGCCGGACTGTATGTTGCAGAATCCTCCCAGACAGATTACAGAAACTGGCAGTATATAAAACAATGCATTTCTGATGAACAAAGTTCCAAGGATTGTATACACTGCATAAATCAGGAGTACAAATTCCCGGGCATGATTATGACATTCTGCATCCACAGAACAGATGATGTAAAAAATCATTGTTCCCAAAGGAACTAAGAGTGCAGAACAATATAAAGAAATTTTTCTTTCTTTCATAATGTTCTTTATTGCGTAGGCTATATTTACAGCAAAAAGCAGTGTACAGTATACATAATCAAAAACTGCCGCAAATTGATTGTGACTTGCATCATTCCTGTAGAATTTCCATCCGATGCCATTCCAGAAATAATCATTGCACATTATGAAGCTCATGACTGTAAGACCTGCAACGCCAGCATAATAATAAATCCAGTCATTTTTTTCTTTTCCACAAAAGACAAGGATTGAGAGGGCGCATGTATAAGCCGGAAGCCACAGGCCGGGCACACATTTTTCAAGAACGAATCCCAGAAGGAGCAAAGCCGTTCCGGCCATGATGTAAGAAAAGACTTTGTTACGGCGTGAATAAATGAAAAGCGCAGCCGCAGCCGGATAAAAGAAGACTGCATCGGAATGAGCATAGTTTTGCGCAGTAACCGTACTGGCAATCAACAGGACAATTGAAAAGAAAAAAGTTCCGGTAGATTCAGTGGCATAGAGAATGAATATCGTAATGAAAAGCCAGAAAATCAGTACCTGTTCTGGCTGCGGCGGAAGTTTATAAATCTGACAGATGAACTCAATCATTCCGCCGGAAAGCAATGCCCAGATTAAGGAAACAGTTTCTTTAAAAGATGCATTAATTTTCCTGCCGGAATTATTGGCAAGGAAAAACAAAATGCCTGGAACCATGGCAAGGACAAAAGCAGCGCATGTCTTTACATTCCTGCTTATAAGATGCCAGTTGAAAGCAATAAGCGAAATTATTCCACCGGCAATCAGACAAGCCGCAATTATCGAAAAAATCACCGGAAGCTTTTTTATAAGTTCCTTCTTTTTTAATTCTTCAACAGCAGCCGCTTTTTTTATTTTTTTAGCTTCTTCTGCTTCTTGTTCCTGATAGTATGCATTGATTTTTTCAATGACGTCAGAAGAAACGATCTTTTTTTCTTCCCACGTTTTCATTTCAATATGGAGAAGATCCAAAAAATACTTGTTCATTTGTGAATAGAATAAAGTAAAAACGAAGGATGTGTAAATAGAGAATTGCAGCCGGAATGTTTTGCAGGAGTGAATAATGGGTAAGTTTATATCTAGTAATATATATAGTATACACATTACTAGATATAAGGAGGATTCTGTCTACCAGAGTTTACACCATTTCAAAAGGAAAGCGTCATGTAAGCGTAAGCGCCAATTTTTTACTTGCCTTCGCGTCAGGGCTTCACACCTTTTACGCAACTTCAAGTTGCACACTTTCTCAAAAAAGCACTTGCAGATTGTTAGGCATTCCCTGCCTTGTATGCTATATTCATTTTACAACGCGTTGCAAAGAAATCACAATAACAGGAGTTAAATGTTATGAGTTTTGGAAAAAATCTTCAGTATTTACGCAGATTGCACAGAAATCTTACACAGGAAGGGCTGGCAGAAAAAGTTGATGTAAGCCGACAGACTGTTTCAAAATGGGAAACTGATGAAGCAATGCCGGAAATGGATAAAGCTCTTGAACTTTGCAAAATCTTTAACTGCACGCTGGACAATCTTTTCAGGGATGAAATGTCTGTGCCAGATGAGAAGTACTCTAATCTTCGCATAGAAATGGTAAAAGGCTTCCGCTACATTGCCCACACAGTTTTGAGCACAAATCCAGAAGATGATGCCTTGGACAGAGTTCGCAAATATGCAAAGGAAATGGGAATCGAAAATCCAAAGGTGATTGGCTGGGACTTCCCCTTCCTTTCTCCTGAACAGATTAATATTTACCACATGCACGGTTACACGGCAGCCCTCGTTTTACCGGAAGGCATAGAACCTGCAAACAAGGAACTGGAAATCCGCCAGCAGAACGACCACAACTACGCCGCCATCCACATTGAACGTCCCTTTGAAAATCCATTCGTAACAATTCCCGGCGCCTACCGCACTTTAATGGATTACATGAAAGTAAACGGATGGGACCACGACGAAAAGGATGTCATCCCCTGCTTCGAAACAGACGGCGACACTATGGATGTTTACATCGCATGTAAATAATATTTTCCAGTACTTCCACATGTTTCCCCCAGGCACAGATGGATCTTGCAGGATGATTTGTTCTGATACATCCAGGGCCAGCTACGGAACATTTCAGCCACAGCACCCATTGTATTGGTTGCGGTTATACCTTCATCTGCATCCCAGTGCACTCCAGTTTCCGGGTCCAGATTCTTCCATGACTGGGTAGGCATCTTGATTGTTCCTTCAGCACCTGCAACATCTATCAGTGCTTCAATTTTTTTAAAGATGTATGCACAATTATGACATTGGTAACGCCAGCACCGCTTTCTTTTGCAAACTGCCGGATTGTTTCAAATGACTGAAGATTATCAAGACTTCCATAAAGGATTTCCGCAGGAATTTTCCACTGGATTTTATTCTGGCGGACATACTGAAGATATTCCCATGAAAGGTCATCACCAAAATCCACAGGAATGATTTTCTTTTCTCCTGGTTCCGTTTCAGAAGTTCCTGCCCACCGAATCATATCAAGAATCAAGCGTTCCATATTTACAATCGGAGAAATAAAATATGCTTTTGAAATGAACTTTTCAATTCCCGAAACAAGTGAAAAATATGCTCCGAGGCTTTCCACAATCAAAGTCAGGCTTCCGTATTCTTTTGAGAGTCCACTCACCTTTTCGTAAAATTCAACTTTTGCTTCCCATGGAGTTTTTGATTTGTAATCAAATCCATAGACTTCCGAATCCGGGAAAAACTTTTTGTAGCAGTCCCCTTCCACTGTATTTCCACCTTTTCCGTGGATGTATAAAACTAAATTTTTCATCATTCTATTCGTGTTGATGGGGTCAATACCCCGACGCTCTGCGTTTAGGTTCGTCATTTTCCTTTCAATCCTTTTTTCTTTTCCCTTTTAGCACAATACTGTTCCTGCTTTTCAATTTTCTCCTGCTTCCGTTTCTGAGTTTTTCTTTCTTCAGCAAATTCCTTTTGTGCTTTGGAAAATGCAACAAGAGATTTTGGAACTCCACTTCCCTTTTTGCCGTCATTCTTTGCCAGTTTTTTGAATCTGATTTTAGGCTTTTCGTCTACAGGCAGCAGAGGAATAAAGGCAAATTCATGAATCATCCAGTCCAGAAGTCTGGGATTTGTGGGTTCTATCCCAAAGACAAACCGGCCTGCATAATTCTGTCCGTTTCTGTTCTGCTCAATTAAGGCACACCAGAACTGGCCGTCAAAGTATATTGTTGTTATCGTATAATTTTGTTCAGTGATTTTCATACATCTTCCTGAGGGCAGAAAAAGACTAAGTAAAGCCGCCCGAAAAACGAGAAGAAAAAAATGAGACCGATGTTATGCGCTTTGTGGCAACCTTCGGATTAGAAAGTAAGAGACGGTTTTTACTAACAGCTGAAACCGTCTCTCTCGAAAGATGTATTAATAGTTTTTACAAAGTAATATTACTAAAAAATAAAAAAACTGGCAACAGAATACAATTAAAGCTGTAGTTTAATTGCCGGTTTATCCTTTTATTCGTGGCAGGTTCAATACCCCGACGTTCTGCGTCAAGGTTCGTCATTTCTCCTTCACCGCAATCCAGATTTCACATGTGTAATCCGGATTTGAAATATCCTGAGATGGATAGACTTCAAGTTCTATACCCCAGCTGTATTCGTATTTTATACTCTGAGGGAAAAACTCCGACACGATTTTTCTGTAAAGCTCATTAAAGGCTTCCGGCATTTTACCACGGCATGTAAATACCACAAAAGTATGGGCAGGAATTTCAACAACTTCCAGCCCACTGTCTTTTATTTCCCTGCCATCATATTCGACACCGATTCCATAAGGGAACTTATCGCCATTCAGTTCGCCCGAAAAACTGATTCCCAAAAGTCCATTGAGTTTCTTATTCGGAAAATAACTGATGATCTTCTCAGTCATGCCGTTTTTTCCACATTCAGCCCAGAAGTCTGAAATATCCTTTACAGCATTATTTTCCATACTCATTGGCTTCTTGACATCCGTGCGTTTGCACAAAACTTTGAACGAATCCATTTTTTCAATTCTGTAATCCATAGAACTGCCTCCAGTTAAAACTAATTTGACAGACAGTTTAGAAAAGGATTTTACACGGCAACCCTTCTTTGCTTCCATCGGAGTAATTCCATGAAAACGGGTAAAGGCTCTGGTAAAACTTTCCGGAGTTTCGTAGCAGAACCTGAATGCCACATCAATGACCTTTGCATCACTGCGGGAAAGAATTTCTGCTGCTTTGGAAAGCCGTCTGTTACGGATATATTCTCCAAGACTGATTCCACAAAGAGCCGTAAAAATACGCTGAAACTGAAAGCTTGACGAACAGGCCTCTTCCGCCACTCTTTCAAAATCAATTTCTGATTCAAGATGTTCTTCCGTGTAATCAATTGCTTTTTGAATTCCCGTGATCCAGTCCATTTGCATCTCCAAACTGATCTGTTGTGATTACAGATTAGCAGACAAAAAAAATCCATTCCTGACATTTTATGCTCAATTTTGTTTTTCCGGAGGTTCCGGCGAAAGCCGTCGCTACGTCCGCCCTTCCGCTATTCGCTCCATTCTCCGTAAAAGCTCCGCTTTTACGGAGAACAGCTTTCGCTGGGGCTACCATCGCTAACCTGTTTTATTCAATCGGAAGCTGGACTTCTGTAAGCCAGTCTTCTACAGATTCCTTATTCCAGATTCCATCGATATAACATTCCCTGGAAAGTCCAGTCACCTTGTAGCCGTTTTCTTCTGCGTACTTCATGATGAATGCGTAGGCTTCACCGATTTCATCGTAAGCACCTTTGTGGAAAATGCTTAAAACTTTTACAGCTGGAACTTTTCTGAATTTAATGTTTTCATTTTCTGTTCCGAACTCTGTTACAGCTTCAGAATGGCGGATCAGCACATCTGTTTCGCGATAAGAATCATCAAGATATTCGACAAACTCATAAGCTGGTTCTGCACACTTCAACTGTGGATTCAGTTTTTTTGCTTCTTCACCACATGCAGGAATAAAAGTCATTTTGTCTTCAATCTTTGCCAGACGCTTTTCTGAATAATAAACTGTCATTTCCGGGATTTCTTTAATTGTTACCTGATACTTCATACTGTTTTTCTCCAAAATGTGATTGATTATTGAAAGACGAACCTGAATTTCTTTCTGCTGATTAAAAAGAGAATCGGCCTTTTCTTCAAGGATTTTCCGCGCGTTTTTTCCTTTGAAGATGGCTTTGATTTCTTCTATTGACAAGTCCAGCTGGCGGTATGATTTTATTTTTGCCGCAGTTGTAAGCTGTTCAGTTTTGTAAAAGCGGTATCCTGTCCATTCGTCAACGGATGCAGGAATCAGAAGGCCTTCTTTTTCATAGAATCTAAGAGCTTTTACAGTCATCTGACTCAACTTTGAGAACTCACCAATCTTCAGCATTTTGTTCGCCTCCTATAAAAACTCCGCGTTAGCGGCAGCGCAGGAGGCACTGTATCAAAGTTTGTGAATGCGAAGCAGTCATAAACTTTTGTTTCAGAAACACCTCCTTACAATATGAAGTCTACGGTATCCTCTAAGGGGAGAGTCAAGAAATATTTTAATTTTTTTTCAAATTCAAAACAATATCAGTCCTACCCTTACCCGCCTGGAGGAAAGTTTTGATTTCTTTTACATCAGTGATATCAAGTTTTCCAAGCATTGTGTAACTCCAGCCGTTGTTGTCATAGAAAGAACTGATGGAGTTTCCCTGATACAGAACGATGTCGCCTGGAATTGTATCAATCTGAGAATTGGCAGTTGGAAGTTTTGAACCGAAAGTGCCGACTTTTTCAAATCCGCCGTAGTCGTTAGTTTTTACAGTCATATCGCCTTTAATCTGGCACTAGGGATTGATGCAACGAGTAGCATTTATTTATTCAGATAATCCAAAATCCTCGTTAAATAATCCTGCAACTGATTCAATTCGGTTTCAGAAAAAATCTTCATCAGATTGGATTCGTCCAAATCCTTTGAATCGTTCATTATTTTTATGGCGCTTCTACCCTTTTCTGTAAGAAAAACTTGTTTCTGTTTTTTTGCTTCCTGCACAAACTGAGTTTTTATAAATCCGTTTTCTTCCATTCGTTTTAAAATGCCGTTGATTGTGGGATGCGAAACATTGAACTCGGTTTCCAGCATTTTTTGTGTAACAATCATGTTCTTATGTTCACTTAAAAAAAGCAGAACTTGAAATTGAGAATGTGTGATTCCTGCTTTTTGGCAGGCCGCATTTCCGCGCGCTTCAAATTTATCGTTAATTGTTTTGAATAGAAATAAAGGATTTGCCTTATTCATAATTATAAAATATAAGAAATTTAAAAAAAAATCAATTTTTTCCTGTAGCACACTACACAAAAGTTTTTTAATGTAGTATGCTACATCAGAGAACAGGAGATAACATGAAAATAAAGCTTCTTTTTATGAAAATCTTTTTTTTGGCAGGTGCAAGTTTGTTTGCACAAGAAATTTCTGATGCAGTTAAATTGAATCTTGAGCAGGCAATTGAGTGTGCTTTGGAAAACAATAATTCAATAAAACAGAATAAAATAATTCTTGAACAGTCAAAGCGGACTTACAATCACAGCTGGAACAATTTCCTTCCTTCCATAAGTGCAAATGCTTCTGCCCAGCAAAATGACGGATTTTCATCAGAGGCACAGAAAAGTTTCCTTCTCTCTACTGGAATAAATGCAAACATCAGTTTTTCGGCCGGGCTTTCTTCTAAACTTTCGGGCATCAAGAAAAATTATGAGAACGGTTTACTGGATTATTCAGATTGTATCAGGGAAATCAAGACTTCAATAAAAGTATCTTTCTACTCGATTTTGTATCTTCAGAAACAAGTTGAACTGAATCAGGAACTTTTAAAGACAAATCAGGAGCAGTACGAACAGACAAAAATAAAAAAATCACGGGGAATGGTTCCTGAGCTTGACCTTTTGCAGAGTCAGTTAAATGTTGAAACCTCAAAAGTGAACCTTAAAAATGCTGAAAAAAACTACTACAACAACCTGATAACTTTTTTGAATGACATCGGCTACGAAATTTCATCCGACAAAATGGTGGAACTTGAAGGAAGTCTTGATGACTGCAGCAACTACAAGGATTTTTGGATTGATTTAGAAAAAATTGATTCTTATGTAGAAAATGCACCGGGTGTAAGAAGTGCAAAAAATGCTCTTGAGCTTGAAGAATTATCCCTAAAAAAAACAAAGCTGGACACAAATCTTCCGAGTTTAAACTTGTCTGCAAGTGTTAATCCGTACACTGAGACTTTTCAGGACAATACTTCAGTAAAGAGTGATTCCTGGAGCGCATCAATAGGTTTTTCTTATGCTTTAGACAAGCTTGTTCCAGCTTCTGCAGCCCAGGATTCAATAAAAAATCAGGAAGATTCTGTAAAAACAAAAAAGATACAGCTGGATGAAAAACGAAAATCTACAAAAACAAAACTGGGTGAAAGTCTGCATACGATTGAAATTGCAAAAGAAACCCTTGAAAATTACGAACAGAATGTAGAAATTGCAAAAAAAACTTATGAACTGTCTTTGATTGCATATAGAAATGGAACTAAAGATTTATCTGCTTTGCAAACAGTTCAGAATTCTTATAGCGATGCAAAAGTTCAGTTAAATAATCAGCAGTTGAGTCTGATTTCAAGCGTAATCGAATTAATAAATTTACTCGGTTTGGAGGATTAGGATAATGAAAAAGAATGTAAAAAGAATTTTACTTGTAGCAGGTGTTTTTGCTGTAGTTGCAATTGTGGCTTCGCTTCCAAAAGGAAAAAAAGGAGGCGAAATGGGAAACTTCCCTCTTCCTCAAAATGAAGAAAAAATTCATTCTGTAAAAACAGCTGTTCTGGAAAAACAGGAACTTACAGAATATCTGACAATGAACGGAAGCATTCAGCCGGTAAACACAATTTCAGTTTATCCGAATATTGGCGGAAAAATCACAAAAGTTTATGTTACTTTAGGTTCAAACGTAAAACGCGGTGAAAAAATTGCAGAAATTGATCCTTCAACTCCGGGAACTTTTTATGACGAAAGTCCGGTTTATGCTCCAATTTCCGGAACAATTACAGCTCTTCCTTTAACGGTAGGAACTTCTGTAAATACAAATACAGGCATTGCTCAGATTGGAAATATCAATTCCCTGCAAATTAAAGCAAATGTACCGGAACGTGATATTGCTGTACTGAAGAATGGTCTTAATGCAGATGTAACTCTTGCGGCGTACAAAAATGAAAATTTAAAAGCACACATTATCAGAGTGTCACCGATTGTTGACGAAATTTCACGTTCAAAAGAAATTTACTTTGCTTTTGATAAGGAAGATTCAAGAGTTAATGCCGGAATGTATGCAAAAATCAAACTATACACAACAGTTCACAAGGATTGTATTGTAATTCCTTTTGACAGCGTAAAAAGTTCAAACAACAGATATTCAGTTTTTGTTGTAGAAAATGACACTGTTACAGAAACAGCCGTTGAACTTGGCGTAAATGTTGACGGAAATGTTCAGGTAATTTCCGGATTAAAAGAAGGTCAGAAAATTGTTGTAAGCGGAATTCATAATCTTGCAGCTGGCTCAAAAGTTAAGGATATTTAAGGAAAAACAGGGAGAATTTATGAGTGTTTCAAAAAAAGTTCTTGACCATCCGGTTTTAACACTTTGTACATTTGTTTTAATTGCAATTATTGCAGTTTTTACTATAGGAAACATTTCAGTTGCCCTTATGCCGGATATGGATATGCCGACAGTAATGGTAACAACAGGCTATGACAATGCCGGTCCAGAAACTGTGGAAAAGTCTGTTACAAAAGTTCTGGAAAGCGGGCTTGTCAGTGTCAGCAATTTAAAGGAAATGACTTCAACTTCTTCGGAAGGTTCTTCCATCATTCAGCTTGAATTTAACTACGGAACAAATATGGATGTTGCCGTAAATGATATCCGCGACAAGCTTGATATGGTAAAAGGTCAGCTGCCGGATAACTGCGACTCTCCTTCGATTTTTCAGTTCAGTTCAGACTCAATGCCGATTATGACTCTGGCTGTAAACGGAAACAGAGCAGAAGAAGAATTAAAGC
Source organism: Treponema sp. (assembly GCA_045616425.1). Lineage (GTDB taxonomy): Bacteria > Spirochaetota > Spirochaetia > Treponematales > Treponemataceae > Treponema_D. The sequence goes on along the minus strand of JAZLGS010000048.1, from coordinate 2,677 downwards.
GAATTGCCGATGACCAGATTTCAGACAGACTTGAACAGGCAGACGGAGTTGCTCAGGCAAAAGTTTCAGGCGGAAGAAACAGCATTGTCCGTGTTGAACTTGACCAGAACCGCCTTGAAGCTTACGGCTTAACTTTGTCTTCTGTTTCAAGCACATTGGCAAGCCAGAATATTGAAGTTGGCGGCGGAAATGTCAGCGAAGGAACAAAAAAATACATGGTTCGCACAACTGGTGAATATGATTCAATCGAAGAAATTCAAAAAACAGTTGTGGGAACTTATAACGGTTACAATGTAAAAGTTGAAGACATCGGTTCTGCAGAAATGGGCTATGAAGATATTACAAGCAAAGTTTACATAAACGGAAAACCTGGCATAAAAATTTCCATTTTGAAACAGAGCGGAACAAACACAGTAACGGTTGCAAAAAACGTAAAAGCAAAGCTGGACGAAATCAGAAAACTCATTCCGGAAGATGTAACAATCGAAATCTTGAGTGATGATTCAACTTCCGTAAACGATACTGTAAAAGAATTAATAAAATCTATTGCTGAAGGATTTGTTCTTGCTGTTGTAATTCTTTTTATTTTTTTGCGAAGCGGAAAAAGTACCTTTATTATGGCAATTTCAATTCCGTTCTGTATTCTGATTACGCTTACCGTAATGAGTTTTATGGGAATAACAATGAACATGATTACAATGACAGGCCTTATTCTTGGACTTGGAATGGTTGTTGATGCTTCTGTTGTTGTTCTTGAAAATATTTATGTCTACAGAAACAGAGGAACAAAAGCCCACACAGCAGCAGTTCTTGGAACACAGGAAGTTATTACTTCTGTAATTTCCGGAAACCTTACAACAGTCTGCGTTTTCATTCCGTTCTTTATCTTTAAAGGACAGCTTGAAATGCTTGGGCAGCTTTTTGCCTCTTTGATGACGGTAATCATTATTGCAATTCTTTCGTCATTGTTTGTGGCAATCTTTTTAGTTCCAGTTCTTGCAGGAAAATTCTTAAAAGTTTCAAACCGCAAAGAAAGTCCTATTAAAAATCCGGTTCTCTTGAAAGGAAACAATTTAATAGAAAAAACTCTGGATAAAGTCACTCAGAAATACAAAAGAGGTTTACACATTGTCTTGAATCACAGATTTGAAACAGTTGTGATTGCTGTTGGTGTTCTTTTGCTTTCTTTTGTACTTGCAGGCCGTCTGAACATTTCGTTTATGTCGCAGTTCAACGACAGCTCTGTTGGTTTAAATGTTGAACTTCCGTTAGGAACAAAACTTGAAGAAACTGAAGCTGTATTAGAAGATTTTTACAAATACATTCAGGCAGAAATCAAAGGCTATGAAAACGTTACAATAACTGTTGGTTCCGGGAATCAGATTTTTAGCGGTGGAGATACTTCGTATAAAGGAACAGTTTCAATTACTCTTCCAGATGCTTCAATGCAGATTGATAACGCTGATGCTGTAAAAGCAAAACTCAGAAAACATTTTAACGATTACCCAAATGCCGAGTTTAGTTTTGACAACGGCATGATGGAGAGAATGAGCGGTTCTGACATTGACATTGTTTTTAGAGGAAATAATTTAGATGAAAGCCTTTTAATTGCAAAGGAAGTTAAAAATCTCATAAAAGAAAATATTTCTTCTGTAAATGAACCTGAAATTGATATGAAAGAAGGTCTTCCTCAGATTGAAATTAAAGTAGACAGAGAACGAGCCGCATATTTTGGAATTTCTGTAATGTCTATTGCCAACGAAATTAATTACTGTATAAACGGAAAAACTGCAACCATTTTTAATCAGAATGGTGACAGTTATGATGTGGTTGTGCTTCTGGCAGATGAAGACAGAAAAGACATTCCTGACCTTGAAAAAATTTATGTTTCGGGGAAAAATGGAATTTATTCAGTTGCAAACTTTGCAGAACTGATTCGCGGAACAGGACCAGTTTCCATTAACCGTGAAAATCAGACACGAATCATCCACCTTACAGCAAGCATCAGTGACGGAACAAATGCCGGTGAAGTTGAAAACAGAATTAAAAATCTTGTAAGGGAAAAAATTGTGCTGCCGGATTCTGTAAAAATTTCTTATGAAGGTTCATGGCAAAGTACACAGCAGACATCAAACATTTTGGGAATAATAATTCTTCTTGCAGTAATCCTTGTTTTTGGAGTTATGGCAGGAACTTACGAAAGCTTTAAAGAGCCGTTCATAAATCTTTTTACAATGCCATTTTTGATTGTAGGAGTTGTGTTTATACATCTTATAACAGGCCAGTCCTTCAGTATGGTTTCCTTGATTGGTGTTGTACTTTTAGTTGGAATTGTAGTAAACAACGGAATTATCCTTGTTGACCAGACTAATCTTCTTGTTCGTCGTGGAGTTGGAATAAAGGAGGCCTGCGAAGAAGCTGGAGCAAGCCGTCTTAGACCTGTTCTGATGACAACTTTGACAACAATTCTTGCAATGATTCCAATGGCATTTTTTGGAAGCGACAGTTCATCAATGACACAGCCAATCGGACTTTGCGTTATTGGAGGATTGACTTCCAGCACGATTGTAACTTTGTTCATCATTCCTGTGATTTATTCGCTTTTCAATGGAAAGGAAAATACAGAAAAGTCTGAAAATGATATTCTGATGGAAAAAATCGATCAGGTTTCAAATTT
>JAZLGS010000047.1:0-17591 GCA_045616425.1 Treponema sp. | reverse complement strand
TAGTCGCGTGCTCCTTCCGGTGTAGACTTGATGAAAGTCGGTGTTTCGATTTCAAGGAATCCCTTTGAAGTCAAATATTCACGAGTTGCAAAAGTTACCTGGCTGCGGAGGATGATGTTCTTCTGCATCGGGTCACGGCGGAGGTCAAGGTAACGGTACTTCAAGCGCAGGTCTTCATTAGGAAGAACGATTGTTCCGTCTTTCTGGCGAACTTCTTCGATTGAGAATGGAAGTTCCTGTGAAGTTGTGAAGATTTCAATATCTGTTGCTTCAACTTCGATTTCACCTGTTGCCATGTCTTTGTTGATGTCCTTGTCTGCGCGGGCTGCAACAATACCTTCAACTGCAATACAATATTCAGACTTAAGGCCGGATGCAATCTTCTTAACTTCATCGCTGGCATTGTCGCCTACCATAACCTGTGTAATTCCGTAGCGGTCACGGAGCATAATAAAAGTGAGTCCACCTAAATCACGGGCACGGCTTACCCAACCATTTAATACGACCTTTTTACCAACATCTGCCTTGCGCAGGTCGCCGCAAGTAACAGTTCTCTTAGAATTTTCCATAATGCCATTATTTTATTGCAAAGTGGCACTTTATACAATCGTATTATGTATGGCTATGTCCGTAAAAAGTGTTGCTAAAAGGAATGTACTATCATGCAGCTTCTGTTGCGCTACAGTTCTTCCAGTTCCTCAATCAGTTCTTCTACTTCTTCCACATTGTCAATGTTTCTGGCATTTTCAGACTGCGGGGCATCCTGTGCATGTACACGCTGGCGGGTAATGTCATCTTCTTCCAGCGGTATTTTGTACAACACTGAACTTGTAATTTTTCCACGGAGTTTTACAGGCCCTATGGATTCAACCTTGTGGGGCATCGGGCCTTTAATATGTTTTATGGTAGAGTCAGAAATAAGGAACGGAACCTGTAAATCTTTCGCTGTATTACTGATTCTGCATGATGTGTTTACCACATCGGAAATTGCTGTATTCGTCATGCGTTTTTCTGTTCCCAGCGTTCCGATTATGAGCTTTCCGCAATCAATACCGCCATGACACTTTACGCACAGGTAATATTCTTCGCTGCGGATTGCATTCAGGTGCTGGACCTGCTTCTGTATTGAATATGCTGCATTGATTGCATCATTAGTTCCATTATGGAAAATTGCCATCATGCCGCTTCCAAAAATATTTGATACAAAACCGTTATTTATTTCAATAATACTGCAGATATTTTTTACATAAAAATTCACTGTTTCAAATTCCAGTTCAGGCCTTATGTTCCTTCCTGCAGGAATGTCAGTTTCCATCAGAATGTAAATTACACACGCAGTGATTTCGTTGTAATCGCCCAAAAGGATTTCTGTGGAGTTTGTCTTTCCCAGCATGTTTATGAATTTTTCAGAAATGAATTTCTTGTATACCTTATTCTGGCGGCGTTCCATTGTAATCAGTTCAATATTCTGTTTCAGGAGGCTGTGATAGCGGAATGACAGGTATCCCAGATCCATCATTATCAATATGATGATTCCAATATCCGAAATATCAAATATGCCATAAAAGATTCTTGAAATTACTACCGATTCAATTATTGCCGGGATTGCCACAATAAGATAGAAAAACATGTAGCATACCGGACGGAACTGGTGCTTTCTTATTCCAAATACAATCCTGAATATTGTGTAGATTGAAAATAATGCATTTCCTGCAATAATCAGTATTTCAAAAGGATACTGGATTGAAAGTGGAACGAAAGAGAATGCAAGTCCTATGATGATGAAGAATGAAAATATAATCAGTCCTGTATTGGGATGTTTTTCTGCAAACGGTTTATCCAGATTGAATATCAGACTGAACAAAGCAGAGCAGAGCCAGGCCATCAAATATTCCAGTTTCGTCTGCAATGTAAAGTTGAACGAAGGCATGATCCATGAAGGAAAACAGAAATTTGAATCCAGGATTTTTATGAATATGGATGCCAGCATCAATCCGAAAAGCAGGTTTATTTCCTGCGCCCGGTCATTTATGTAGATGATGAAATTTACCATCATCAGGAAGATGACGGCTCCCATCATTATGCAGTGGATGATTATTTCATGGAAGTAAAGCGTGCGGACTTTCTTTACTTCGCCCAGCATTACAGGGCTTGTAATTCCCTCCTGATGGTAAACATGATTTGCAACCTTTACCACAATTTCAAGTTCACCATATTTGTTTGACTGTAGTTCCGAAAAAAGCGGACGCACGCAGGCCTTGTAGTTTTCAATATTTGCATTAGTCTTTCCAAAAGACTTTATCAGTTTTCCGTTGGCGTACAGTTCACAGGAAGTCATCGGACTCTTTTTTGAATAGATTGCATAATTATGCGACGGTTTCAATCCGTGGATTTTTAACCGGTATGTGGCTATGCCTTTCTTGATTTTATCTCTGCCAAAATTAAATGCTGACCATCTTTCCGGAACCTGAACAAAACTGATGTTTGCTTCCACACCGTTGAGCGTGGAAAATTCCTGGCTTGGATAGAATTCCCATTCGCCATCCAGCACCACCAGCCTGTCCGAAAGTGTGTCTGGAGAAATTACCTGCACGAATCCGTTCCATACTGTCTTTGCAAATGAAATGTTCATACAGAAAAGCAATGATATTGAAAATAAAGAAATCTTGAATGTTTTCCTGTTACGCATTTTTTACTCCGATGTCAAAGGAATTGCGCTGTATACAACTTCCAGATTACCATGATTTGAAATTGTATGTCCGTTAAAAAGGCAGTTTGTTACCGCTGAAAAATATATCATTGATTTGTCGGAAACGAGAATGTTTGAGTTCAGCTTCTTGTTGAAACCTTCCAGGTCTGCTACTTCCTTAGTTGCGTTTGAAATAGCTACGGTATCCAGTCTGTTTTCATTTCCAATTACACCAAAAGCAATCCGGCCTGTATGGATTCCGATTCCTGCATGAATTTCCGGCTGTCCGTTTTTACGGGCTTCCTTCCTCATTTCCTTCAGTACGGACTGGATTTTAAGTGCACACTGGCAGACACTTTCATTTTTTTCCATGAAAACCACAAGTACGCCGTCACCAATGAACTGTACCGGAATTCCGTTGTACTCCCTTATGACAGGAAGTATGTTCATATAGTAATTGGTAAGAAGATGGAAGACTTTTTCTGACCCCAGATTCTCTGAAATTTCCGTAAAATTCCTTATGTCGGCATAAAGCAGGAGGACTTCGGCCTGCACGTTTTCGCCAGCCTTTGTATCAAGGATTGAAGTCGACGGCAGCAGTTTTATCATTTCCTGTGGAATGAACCTGTATGCAGAATTGTTATTTTTTTCAAGCACCATTATTTCTTTTTCTGAACGCTTTATCAGGTCATTTCTGGAAGAAGCTGTGACGCTTGCCTGGAACATGACGAAAACAAGTATGAGGATTTTTGCCCAGAAACATCCTATCTGCCAGAAATCCATGCCTGTTACGGAACTCTGTGAATATGCAGTTACCGGGAAAATCAGCAGGAACATTATTATATTGAAAATAAAAAGCGGCGAAAGTTTTTTTGCATGGCGGAAAAAGAAAATCAGTGTGCGGATCAGCATGAATGCAATTATTATGAGGATGTAATGCAGGCTGCGGAAGAAAGTTCCTGTAGGACTTACGATGAGGAAAATTATCACCGGAATCAGCAGTATGATAGGAACCGAAAGTTCTGACCGCAGGAATGCCCTTAAGACTTTCCTGAGCATATTCATCTTGGCACTTGTGCGTATGTAGGACCTGTTGTTTGAAAAAATCCTGTCAGTCCATGTAGTCTTTAATGTGTGGTGGATTCTGGCATTTGCCCTTGTCTGGTTCCTTATGTATGCAATATACATCGGCAGCATGATGAACATAGGCAGTACGGCACTTTTTTTCATGAACGCAAAGGAAATGTCTGGAAAGAAGAATGCCAGTGTGGAGAATCCTGCCACAAGTACGAAGAATCCCATGCAGCATGTTATGAAGAACAGGTATATGTAAATGTAGCTTTTCCTGTTGAATACGAAGATTATGAGGTTGTAAAGTCCAACGGCAAGAAGCAGCCCGGAAATGAACATTTCAAAGAAAATATTCCTGCCGTAAATTTTGTACATGAAATCTTTTGATGAAATGGAAAGCATTGTGGTAATGCCTCCGTTTGGCATTACATAATTTGACACATGTATTACAATGTCAACGGTTCCGTTCATGTCCGTCTGGAAATTTACAAATTCCATTGAATCACCGGGAATTGCATCAGTTTCATTCTTGCCTACGTTTCCAATGAATTTCACAGCTTTACCGTTGCAGTAAATGCGGGCAGAACTTGTAATCTTTCTATACACATTCATTGAATAAGCTGTGTCCGGCACAAGATTCTTTAAGCGCAGGTGGTATGTCCCGTAATGGTTTCCTTCTTTAAATACATGGGGAAGGGTGACTTTGTTTATGTTTATGTAGTCAGAAATCATGTTTTCCGGATAGAAAAGACCCGGCGATACAAGGGAATTATAAAAATCCCACTGACAGTCAAGCTGCAGTACATGGTCGTCATAATAATGGGGATTGGAAATTATGAATTCTGCCTGATGCATATTCAGCAGGTCTTTGCTAAGACTTTGTGGCTGTTCAACGGAAAAAGATGTCTGCATACCGGAAAAGGCAAGCAGCATAAACAGAAATGCATTGACGGTATTCTTTATTTTCTGATGAATCATATATGTCCTGAAAATGAGAGTTTCAAGCCTTGTACTTTCAAGGATAAAAACGCAGGCACCCTGGAAAAGTAATTTTTTTAAGATGTACTTGCAGCTCCCTCCATGGAAAAATTATACCACTGTTTTTTTGAATTTGCCACAGGTCTTGCAATTTTAATGGAAAATAATAGATAATACGGAAATCATATTTTTGGAGATAAGAAAAAGGCACCGCCCGGTCAGAAAGCCGCTGGAAAAGTCTTGTTTTGTCATGTTGAATCTGTTTCAGCATTTCCTAAAATCATTGTATTGTAAAGATTTAAGGGGAATGTACAAAAAGTTCTGTCATGCTGAATTTATTTCAGCGTCAACACCGGATATAGTGTGTAGATTCTGGAACTGTTCCGGAATGACGCTATGAACTGAACTTGTCAGACAGCCCGGACAGGATTTACAGGTTTTCCCAGTGACAGTACCGAATGGCGCGGCACTTTTATCTATCAGGTTTGCGCTGCAAGCTTAATTTTTAGGAGTATTATATGGAATGTGTATCTTTGACAGATGAACTTAAGGCCGTCTCTTATCCTGGCCGCGGCATCGTTCTTGGAAAATCAGCAGATGGAAAATATGCAGTTGCTGCATACTTTATCATGGGCCGCAGCGAAAACAGCCGTAACCGTGTTTTTATTGAAGATGGTGAAGGAATCCGCACACAGGCATTTGATCCGTCAAAGATGAAGGATCCAAGCCTCATCATTTATGCACCGGTACGCGTTCTTGGAAATAAAACGATTGTTACAAACGGTGACCAGACTGATACGGTTTATGACGGAATGGCAAAAGGACTTTCTTTTGAACAGTCACTTCGTTCAAGGGAATTTGAGCCGGATGCACCAAACTATACTCCGCGTATTTCCGGACTTATGACAATTGAAAACGGAAAATATGACATTGATATGTCAATCCTCAAGAGTGACAATGGAAATGGAGAAAGCTGCAACAGGTATTCTTTTGCATATGCCAACCCTCAGAATGGTAAAGGCCGTTACATCCATACTTATATGGGTGATGGAAATCCGCTCCCAAGCTATGAAGGTGAACCGACTCTCGTAAATATTGAAGGCGACATTGATACATTTACAAACAATGTATGGACTTCATTGAATGAAGACAATAAAGTATCGCTTTTTGTACGTTTTATCGAAATTGCAACCGGCAGATACGAAACAAGGATCATCAACAAGAATAAATAATGGAATCTCTAAAAATTCAATTTTTAGAGACAACTTTGAAAATGCGGAGTTTAAAGCCTTGCAATTTCAAGGCTTTAAACTCGACAGGCCTCTCTAAAAGGTAATTTTTTTAGGGATGTCTATAGAACATCAATACTTCGAAATTCGTTGTCACTCAGCAACACTATAGCCGGACGTAGCCTAGATTAATTACACCGTTGGGAGGATGTGGAACTTCATTCAGTGCCTTTCATTTTTGCACCTTTTATTATTTCGGGATGATATTCAAAATGCATGTTGTCCCAGATTGCCCAGCGGCCGCCCCAAATGAAGCCTTCTTCTTCAAATGCATCTATTACAGCCTGAGGTGGCATCCATCTGTCCTTTAACGGTATGAACATCCAGTCAGCGTTTCCCTTGTTTTTTTCAAAACCCCAGTAAACTATTTTCTTTCCCCATCCTTTAGGAAGCACATCAACCGCAATTCCGAAACTGTGGAACGATTTTGTATGGCTGTCACGTATTTCTCGCCAGTTGTAAGCACCTGTACTGGAAAGGGTGTCAATGAAGTCCTGAATTTCCGGGTCGGTTTCAGCCATTTTATAGATTTTTGCTTCAATGCGGTTAAGGGCGTCCACAAGATTTTCGTTTACCCTTGTCCATTTTCCCCACAAGGTCATGTCTTTTATGTGGGTTTCTGTAGATTTCTGGGTATAGCTGTCATAAATTGCGTCAAAAATAAATTTTGATGAAACAGCGCCGTTTTTCCTGTTCTGGGTGGAACTGTATTTTCTGATACGTTCTTTCTGTTCTTCAGTAAAATCTGCCGGGTCGGTAAGTTTTTTTGAATAGGAATAAATTACGCGCCAGTAATGGTCCTTGTTCGGTAGTTCTTCTTTTGGAAGGTAAAGTCCGCCGCATCTGTAGAATGTGTGGCTGTTTCCGTAGCTGTTGACTGTCAGCGTCCAGTCTTCCATATCCTTGTCATAACCAAGGATGAATTTTACAAAAGGGTAAGATTCCTTAAACAGTTTGTATTCGTCATAAATAGTAAATTCAGCAGCTTTATTCCAGTCAATGTTAGCATTTCCGGTGTCTTTTTCGGGATGCACTGATGCCAAAAGGAAAAAGCAGAATAACGCAGCAGTTGTTTTTTTTATTTTCATTGTGGAAATTATCACCATATTCAAATAAAAATCAATTAAAAAAAATGTTACGAATAATTTTTTACTATGTCCGTAAAAAGTGTTGCTAAAAAAAGCTGCATTTTACTAAAAAAGCGGGGTCCAGCGACGAAAAAAGAGTTAAGGTATCCCCAGAGGTAACGTGCGAAGCATAGAGTATGGTTTCCTGCCAGAACATCGATATATCGGGATTCGTCGTTATTCAGCAACACTATAGACGGACATGGCCTTTTTTTATGGAGGATGTCAGTTCTTTCATTACGGACAGAATGGATTCCATTTCATTAATGAGCAGTAACTGTTCTTCCTTGTTTCCGGAATCTGAACATGCAGACTTCAGTTTTCCTGCAATGCCGGATAATCTTTCAATTTCAACTTCTGCACGGTTTTTCATGTGGATCTGCTCGCCCATCAGCTTTTCGTTTTCTGCCTTAATCCTGTTTACATTTTCAAATTCTTCTTCCTGTTTTTTTATTGATTCCAGATATTCTTTCTGGCTGTCCAGCTTCATTGCAAGGATGAATTTCTTAGTTTCGTCGGTATAAGCAAAAAGTGCTGATTTCTTGCGCAGTTCTGCCGATTCCGGATCAATGGAAAAATAATCGAATTTATATATGCTGCTGTTCCTGAGGTTTTCAATGATAGAAGACAGCTTCAATCCCTGTTCTGCAAACTGCCGCGCTTCCCACACCATCTGTTCCTGGGTTATCTTGGGGATTGCTTCATCATAAATTACGGGGCCTTTCCTCAGGTTAAGCTTTCGGGTAAGATTATTTTCCAGAAGAACTGCTTTTCCTGATTCCGCTTCGATGATCCATGCATAACTCAGGTTCTGGTCCACAAAAAAATTTAAAAGTGCATTTTCAATCAGTTTGTCAGAATTCTGTATCCAGTCGTCACTCATAAAGCTCTCCGTTTATGAATATTGTAATTTGATGTATTTATAAATGCAATATTTTTATTGATTATGTACAGAAAAAATCGGGATTATCCCATCAGGGACGGCAAGGAAATTATCGTTCCGGCTTGCGTTTTTTGTCAGTCACTGCCTTCACTTCCGTATTTTTATTTACTGTCCGTAAAGGTATATTTACGAAAAAAATTATTGTCAGATTCATGGATGTCTGTCACTTTTTTATCTTGCGGATTTGTGCTAAAATCACGTCATGGATAACGAAAAGATTAAAGAAATGCTCCTCCAGCTGGCCGAAACAAAGCTGGATTTTACGGTGACTCAAAGCGGAAAAGAAAGTAAGCGTGTAAACGGCCTTTATAAACCTGATTCCCACGAAATAATCCTGCATAACAAAAATTTCAAGACTGAAAATGAACTTATTTATACTGCTGTTCACGAATATACCCATCATCTTGTAGCCGAAGAACTTATTGAACTGAATGGAAGTTCTTATGTTCCGAATGCAAAGGTTCATAATCAGGCTTTCTGGGCAAAATTCCAGACCCTGCTTGCCCTTGCTGAAGAAAAAGGTTTTTACAAGCTGGATATTTCTGTTTCTCCTGAACTTACTGAACTTACGGAAAAAATCCGTAAGGAATATCTTGAAGCAAACGGACGGCTCATGCAGGAATTTGGAAAACTCCTGATACAGGCGCATCAGCTTTGTGCTGAATCCAACATCCGTTATGAAGACTATCTTGACCGTGTACTCCGCCTGCCTAGAAGTGCTGCACAGGATATTTCACGGGTAGGAAGGGTAAATGTGGATCCGGCCGTCGGCTATGAAAACATGAAGATGATTTCAGCCATAAAAAAATCTGATGACCGCGTTACAGCTGCTGGTGAAATTCTTTCTGGAAAAAGTCCTGTTACTGTCCGTGAAATGATGAAGCAGAAAAGCCGTCCGGAAGGAGATGACAAAAAGACGAAGCTTGAAAAAGAAAAGAACCGTCTTGCAAAAACCATTGCCCAGCTGCAGCAGCGTCTTGAATATGTGGAGGAAAGTCTTGCAAGTCTTTAACAGAAAATCTGGAATCCGGACAGCACTTTTATTTTCAGCAGCCGTGTCCTGTATGCCTGTCACTCTGAATGCACAGAATGTGGTGGGGGCAAAAAATACAGGAATAGCTCCGGTTGAAATGCCGTCAATGCCGTCTGTAACAATGCCGTCTGTACCGTCAATTGCATCTCCTGCAGAAGGATCCAGCTTTTTTACACCTGGAATTACAGCACCAAATGCACCTAAGGCTGATGTAAAGAAAATGGATGAAACTACACTTTCCGTTACGGCAGCCGCTGCATTGGAACAGAAGGAGCTTTCGAGGATTTCAAGTCCTGATGCCGGTTCTGTTTCCGCCAGTGAACTTACAACCCTTGCCCAGAATGGTTATGTTTCCAACCTTTCTTCACTGTTTAATGGTGAAAATGGAAGGACATCTCCGGAAATGCTTTCCCTCCTGTCTGGAAAGAATCTTTCCGTGAAGGATACTGTGGACAGTGCAAAGCAGAAGGAGCTTCTTAACCAGATTATTACCGAACTTTCAGAAATAAAGAAACAGCAGCAGGAACTGCTTTCCAGCAAAAAAGCTTCCGTAACAAATCCTTCTATGGACCCCCCGGCAATTTTGCGTTTTGTAGTTGGTACTACAGATGTGCTCAGTTCATGCCGTCAGATTTTCTTTAGTGAAAAAGAAGATGACGGAAGTTTCCTTCTTACTGGGGATGCAAGGACTTTGGTTAACGGTATGCCTGTCAACGAAACTTTTTACCTGCTTTTCAGCGTAAGTGGAACATCAAACTCACGTCTGGTTTATACCGTTACACCGACAATCATTCAGGATGCGCCGGTTGAAACTCCATTAAAGCTTTTCTGTACGCCGGAAAAAATGGAGGCTGTAAAAACCGGGAACCTCCTGACAGTTCATACTTCATGTAATGCCACGAATATGGACATGCTGATTAATATTGGAAAATAGAGAACAGGCAACACAAAAGACTATGTCAAAGTGTTGCAAAAAAAAACTGCATCCCATGGTGAATGACCATTTGAATGCAGTTTTTTTTTCATGGGATGCTGAACCGGTTTCAGCATCTGACTGGATTTTTACATTACCGAAACGGCTTTAAGCAGTTTCATGAGCTGGGCCTTTTCTACCAGATCGATAGGGCGTCCTTCAATATATTTGTGGGCTTCTTCGGAATATGTGCCCGGTGTAATACAGAATCCCCGGTCAACTTTTTTATCCCTGATTTTTGTATGGAGGTCACGGATGAAAAGCTCACCTACAACACCAGTAGAACGGTAGAAACGGAATACTTCAGAATCTTCCCATTTTGTCGTCTCGACTTCACAAAGAATTTCAACGCACTCCGGAGTTACATCCACATCAATGATTTTTACATATGCCTGGGCATAAAATGCCTTTACCAGATTACGGCATAATACTACAAAGTCACTGGCGCCGGCAGTAAGGTAAACCTGCAGGTTGGAGTTTGAATTCAATTCCTTGTAACGGGAAATAAGTGTGCTGACATCCTTGTAATTTGCAGCAACAGCCTGAATGGAATTAAGGCATGCAAGTCCCATAGGAATCTTGTTCATTGCAAAATAGCATTGGGCAAGACGATAATTCAGTTCAAGGAATATTTCAGGTGGAACATCCTTTAATTTAAGTCCGATTTCAAAATCCTGAATTGCCTTATCCTGCTGTCCCATACGTGTATGGATGAGTCCTGCTGCAAGACTTGATTTTGCACCAAAAACAGGATCCGGCCTTAAATGCATGAACACTTTAAGTGCCTTGTCACCGTATCCGCTTTCCTGCATTGCATCGGCCATTGCAAATAGAGATTCCTTGTCTTCTGGATTTTCTGTAAGCGCACGCTTAAGCATCGGCAGCGCTTCCTTGTAGTGATGCGCCTTGTAAAGACACTGTCCGAGTGGTGCGCAGATATGCGGAGCTTCTGAATTTAATGTGAAAGCCTTCTTAAAGCAAGGAACTGCCTTTTCAAAATCATTGTTCTTATAGCATGCCATTCCAAGATAATAATTTGTTTCAAAATCATTAGGATTCTTTTTGAAGGCTGCTGAAAGCCCTTTGATAGCTTCTGCATTTTTATTGTTCTTGATGGAACAGATTCCCTGCCGCAACGAAACTAAATGTTCATCAACTTCCGGATGCGTAGGTGCCAGATCCATAAGCGTCTCATAGAGCGGTAAGGCCTTTTCCCAAAGGCTTTCTGAATAATAAAGATCTGCCAGTGGCAGGAGCGCACCGGTATTGTGTGGGTCATGGGCAAGTTTTCTGGTGGCTTCCCTTATTATCTGGGCTCTGTTCTTTTGTTTGCTGCCTTTGCCGGAACCTCTGCGGCCTCCGACTAAGCTTAAAATTATAATCAATGCAAAGACAGCCAGTATGGCGATTAATACGGAAAAAATCATACTTTTAATTATAGCGGTATGTTTTCAGGTGTCAAGGATAGGATTATTTTGCAGTTTTCATGTCCCTGACACCGAAAAAAAACACCATTTCTCCCATAAAAAGTCAACGAGGAAATATCAATTTCCGATTTGATTTTTTTAGCGTTCGCGAGAGCGAACAGTTTAATAGGCAACATCTGCAACGCAGATTTGCAAAGATAAAAGTGCCGCGTTATCTATGCGGTGCTTTTATCTTACACTCCTTCATTTTGCAGCAGTTTTTTTCTGGATTGCTGCCTTGATGGCATTGGCAAAAAGCTTATCCTGATCAGTCCTTAACTGACAAGAGAATGCAGGTTCGTCACTGTCCTTCATCTTGCGGTAAATCTTTTTCGGGTCAGCCTTGTAAGCAGGACTCCTCTTTGCATTTACCCACCAATCCATTACAGAAACGATGCATGCCAGATACTTGATGAGGTTTGCATTATTTGCAGTCGGTTTAGGTCCGGTGTTTTTTCCGTTCAAGAGGACATCAAGTCTTTTTGAAACTGGTGACGGAAGGTCAAATTTGTAATGTTCCCAAGGATTGTTCAATCCGCCAACAGAACCTTGTGCTGCTTCTGATGCAGAAATCTGCTTAGTCAAATCCACCAGCACTGTCCGCAGGAATGAAACACGGGTACACATGGCAATATACTTGCTGTCATTCAACGGGCGCTCAAGAACCAGCTGCTCAAAGTCAAAGTGGGGCAGGAAACTGTATTTTGTGAGCCAGTAAATTTCGGTAATTGTACGCTTTCCAAGCTGGGTTGTATTGAAGGCCGGATTTGTATAAGTCTGGTCAACAAGTGTCTTTAAGAGATCTGAATATTTCTTTTCATAGAATTCTTCCCTGTAAACCGGCCATTCATTAATGAGGGCCTGCATTGAATCCCGTTTGTCGCTTAATGCAGGGTTTCCTTCTACATCGAATTTGATGTTATGGGCTGCAACGAGGAAGTCTTCAATTATACGGTGAAGCGTCAGCGTAATCTGAACAGGATTATCCGGCGAAATATAAACAAAATTTTCGTCGAAATCATAAAGCGGGTCAAAATACGGGCACATGTCAGGAAATTCTTCCAATCTGTCAAAACCGGCATCCGGAAACATTTTATTAAGGAGTTTCAACCCCGCATCGACCATGTCATTTTTGAGTTCGGCTTCCCGTTGTTCTTCCTTTTTCTGTTCAGCTTCTTTCTTTGCCTTTTCTTCCTGTTCCTTTGCCTTTTTTTCAACTTCTGGATCAGGCTTCTTTTCCTTTAAAAGAAGGTCAAATTTCTTTAAGCCGGTAAAATTCAGGATTGATGAACTCTGGGCAGTAAAGAAATGTGGGAATTCCTCATAAGGAGTTCCGCACAAGCGCATGAGGATTGGATACATTCCCTTGATGATCTGGTTATGGATGTACATCCATTCTGTGATTGCCTCTTTTGCCAGTGAAGAATATTTTTTCAAATCCGTGTTAGGATAGCCTGAAATATCTGCATAAATGTCTTTTATCGTCCTGTTTATTACAGGTTCACTGAGATAATAAATAGTCAGGAGAGGGCGGTATATTGCCTTTGTATAATGGAGCAGTTCTGCAATTACGGCATTTCCGTTCTGCTTTTCGAGAATCGAATACGCATTCCTTATATCACTCAGGTTCCACTGGGCAATAGTGCGGAGGAATTTGAACTTAGTATCGCTTTCAGCCTGAATCTTTGATTTGTATGAATCAGGAGCATACTGGATTATGGATTTTATTACAGTGATAAATGCACTGATGTGTTCAATATGGCACTTTAAGTTGATTTCCACGAATTCCGGGATGAGTTTTTCAGCTCCGCCCTTCTGGATTTTTTTGATGAAGTTGAACATTCCGTAATTAGGTTTTATTCCATAATCCGGTGACATCATGAGTTTGTCTATGAGCAAGTTGTCCTTTGGAGAAATTGAAGGAAGGTTTGGAACGGAAACCGAACTTGCCCTGCCTGTCTGTCTTGCGGAACTTGCCTGTCTGGATGGAGAACGGCCTTCTGTCTTTGAGATTGTTCCCTGTATGGTAGAAGGAGCCCGTGAAGCACCAGAGCTGGAGCCGGAAGATGTACGCGGCTTACGCTGTATCGGCTTTTTCGGAAGTTTTGAATAATCAACAGGCACTGATTTTTCAGTGAAAATTTCTCCACCGAGGATTTTAGTCATTTTGGCGGCTTCTTCAGGATCAAGTGCGCCGATATTCCGCCTTGTGTGTTCCAGTGTGCCGGGTTCATAAACTGCTTCAGGCTTTCTTCTTTTCATTTCGTCTGCCATATATGATAACTCCTACAGTCTCAACATGCTGCGTCGTGCAACCGCATGAAAATCTTTTAGTACTATTTTATTTCCATTTTTATCTAGTAAAACTCCGTTGAGTTTTCCGAATACCGTTTCGTAAGAAAAATTAACTGCAATAAGGTTCAGTGAGCGGCTGTGGACATTCTCCGGAGTAAATTCCAGATCCACCATGCTTTCATAATCCTGTATAATCCACGGTTTTGCAGTTCCAAAAGGATGCGTAATGCATACCGGTGGAAGTGTTGTAGTGCTGCCGTCTGTGAAAAGCAGGTTGTCATTATAGTTTTCCGTATCAACTGCATCCAGTGTAGAAGTTGAAAGCCTGAAAGTGATAGGCTTTCCGTCTATAAGCCCTGTTGCGGTAATGCTTTCCCCGCGGGTACGGAATTTATAGTAAGCCCTGTTTATGAAAAGCAGGCTGGTTCCGTTTCCGGAAAAAAATTCATTTTCGTTTCTGCCGTCCAGTTTTATAGAACCGCTTACCGGCATGGAAGCATACCACGAAGCAGAACAGCGGCGCATCGTGGGAGCCGGTTTTACAGAAATGATTTCAGAGCTGTTTTCGTCAGAAAACCTGCCGGAAAAGGAAATTTCAATGTCCGGCCTGTGTTCATCGCCACGGAGTATTGCAGAAAATGAAAGCCTGTCATCAGGATGATTCCACGAAAGCCGTAAGTGCCGGTTGTGGGGACTGCTTACACATGTTCCCTTTGTAAGGTTTGTAGGAACAAGCCTTTTCCGCGCACCAAGGAAAGTCCTGTATGCATACTTCTGCCTTGTTTTCTTATTCCAGAGGCAGACTTCCACCATATTCATGATTTTGTTATCAAAAAGGTCAACCGTCCCGACAAAATCGCCGGCATTAAAATTATAGATGGCATGAGCCCGTATCATCAGTCTTGTAATGGATGCAGGCAGCGGAATTCCGCCAAAGGGAGCCGAGACACCCTTTATGTCCAGCCTGTCAGGAACGGAATCAAAAGTTCCAAAGACAGGTTTTCCATTCTGAATTATCTTTTCAAGACCGCTGTTTATACTTCGTGAATACAAAATATCCTCTTTTTAAATGAATCCATAAAGATTGCTATCTGGTGGTATTCCATTTTAAATATCGGAAATTACCGTGCCAACCTTAGGGCCATCTCTAGGGAACCTCTAAAAATTGCAATTTTTAAGGGTAACTTTAAAAACTTGGCTATGTCCGTAAAAAGTGTTGCTAAAAATCTGCATTTTACTAAAAAAAGTGGGGCCCAGCGACGGTAAAAAAGCCAAGGTATCCCCCAGAGGTAACGTGCACAGCACAGCTGCTTCGAGAGTCACTAAAATTGCTTTCGCAATTTTCCGGCTCTGCCGTCGTTCCCTTCCGCCTTCGAAGCACAGCTTCTCGGAGACTCGCTCAAAACTCACCTCGTGAGTTCTGCCGGCTGATGCCGTCGCTCCCTACCTTTGCTTTTTTCCCTGCGTCCCACTTTTTTTTCACAATTATGCAATTAATTTCACCATTAATTCTACATAGCCTTCATCAGTATAGAGTAGAAGTGCTTCTATCAGAACATCAATATCTCGAAATTCGTTATCACTCAGCAACACTATAGCCGGACATAGCCTTTTTTAATAAACAAAATATACAGGAGTGATTGCGATATAAATTTAAACTCGACATTCCGAAAAAAAACGCCAATTCTGAATTATAGAATTGGCGTTTTCAATAGTTCTTACTAACTATCTTTTTCAGCTCAAGTTGGCAAAATAATAATGCAAATCAATTCACCAACTATTTTATCAAGCTGTGGTATTCCTGCAAGCTCTTAACTCCACCGACACCTGCACTGCCGTTCTTTGCTGCCCTTCAGGATAAAGGCGTACAAATAGTAAAACTGTATCCCGAACAAGCTCCAGAAGCCCGCTTTAAAATTGCCGGAACAAAAAAACTGTTTGCCTTCTGCAATCGCGACGGGCTTTTTGAAGTATAAAAAAGAATTGCCTAAAGACTGTTTTCCAGAGCTTTTTCCATTGCGGAAAAACTTCGTCTAATTACTGTATCTTTATCAAAACAGGCAACTTTTTTCAGTTGCTTTGAAAAAGAAAACTTAGTTTCGTTTGTCCTAAACCCCTAGAGGAAAATAGTTATTGCAATTTGTTAGTTTATGCTACATGACAAAAATAATTTTTCCCACAAAAAAGAGATTTTGTATTATATTATAAATTACCTTATAACGTAGGAGGCAATTTTATGTCAGATAAAGCATTTGCAGAATTAACCAAAACGGCAACTTCTCTCGATTATAATCAGCGTATTATTCTCTTAAATCTTTTAGCTCAAAGCCTTTATAATGATGAAATTCCTCAATTCAAAGATGGGAAAAATGGTCTTGATGAAGCAATTGCAGAAGTAGAACACGGAGAAGTGTTCTATTACGATACTGTTGATGAAATGTTTGCGGATGCTAAAAATGCGTAAATTAAAGACGACCACTGCATTTCGAACAGATTTAAAGAAACTCTCAAAATCCGAAGCAAATGAAACAAAAGCAGTTGTTATTAAATTACAGAATGATTAAATTCTCGAAGCTAAATATTGCGACCATGAATTACATAGAAATTATAAAGGTTATCGAGAGTGTCATATTCGTCCAGACCTTCTACTTGTTTATAAAAAAGGTAATGAAGGAGAATTGCTGATTCTAACTCTCTACAGAATAAGTTCTCATACTAATATCTCTGATACAAAGAAAAGAAAATAAAGGAAAAATTAATCTTCAGAGTTTTTCCATTTGTTGAGCATTTTGTTTACTGTGTTTTGAAAATCAGAAACAATCTGTTCTTTTATTTTAAGTCGAATTTTAGTATTTTCATCGTTATTTTCAATAATTATTTCATCCAAATTATTTGGGACAAATAACTGATATACATCAATTTCAAGTGCATCAGCTATTTTTACTAATGTACCTTCTCGCGGCCATCGACGTTTACCTTCAATGTCATTTATATTTTGAGCAGAAACTCCAATTTTTTCTGCAAGTTGTTCTTGAGTAAATTTTCCTTTTCTATATTTTTTTATATTAAATGAAAGTGTCTCATGTAATTCTTTATCTGTCATACTTGCATTTTGATAGTAAAAATTAAAACCGAACACTTGCGAAATACATTATTATACAATAAACTATCAATACGCAAGTTTTTTTTAACTAACAAAGGAGAAACCAAATGAAAAAAGAAGAACATGTAAAGGCTGATAATGAATTTGATTTTGAAAAATCTATAGGAATTGGCCGAGCTAATATTGGAGCTCACCTTACTTGGGTTTTTGTTAATTCAGATTCAATAGAAATCAGAAGACAGAAAAAAATGTTTTTTTCAAAAAAAGATAAAGGAACAGAAACTATTCCTTATAATTCAATAACAAATTTTGTAATTAAAAACAATTTCTCTCTTGGAGATTTAATATCCGGTATTGTTTGTTTTATTGTTGCTGCAATAACAGGACAAACTCTTATAGGATTAATTATTTTTGCTTTTTTATTGTTTTCATCCTGGGGTAAAAAAATTATTTTAGAAAAAGCTGATGGCAACAAAACTAGTTTTATTATTGAAGCTTTAAAAGATAGTGATGAATGTGAAAAACTTATAACTAAACTTAATGAACTAAAATTGTCAAAAGAATTAAACTTTTCCCTCCCTGCAAAAAAATAAAATTTACTATTTGGAGTAATACTGTAATGGA
>JAZLGS010000046.1:0-60847 GCA_045616425.1 Treponema sp. | reverse complement strand
GGCTTTGCCGTCGCTCCCTTCCGCCTTCGAAGCCCGGCTTCTCGGAGACTCGCTAAAATTGCTTTCGCAATTTTCCGGCTTTGCCGTCGCTCCCTTCCGCCTTCGAAGCCCGGCTTCTCGGAGACTCGCTAAAATTGCTTTCGCAATTTTCCGGCTTTGCCGTCGCTCCCTACCTGTGTCCCGCTTTTTTTTACAATTATGCAGTTAGTTTTACCAGTAATTCTACATCGCCTTACGGATTAAGGGGCTTTTCATAAAACTGTTTTCCAAGTTCATTGATGAAAATTGAAATTTTTACTGATTCCATATACTATGGAATCATGTTTATTACAAAAATACCTTTTACGATAGAAATCCTTGTCCTTTTCCTGCTGATGTTTTCCTTTTTGCGTATCTTATTCATTTCAAAAAGCCGCATAGATTCGGTAGTCCTCCTGGCACCGATTGCATTTGTTATTTCAGTGTTTGAAGTGTTTGCCTGGGGGCTCCAGTTTTTCGGGCTGCCAGTTCTTGTACTTTCTTTTGCCGGACTTCTGTTAAATTACCGTGGATTGCACCGTTTTTTTTCAAGCCTTTATGTTGATTCTTACAGCTTTCTGTTTTATATCGGTGCTTCGATCATGATTATTGTCCTGGGATTCATGTTTTATGCTGCCTGGAATGTCAGGCCGGTAATTATGGATCCGGAAAAATTTGAAGTGAGTGTTTCAACGGAGAGATACACCGGTTCCCTTGAAGACGGGTTTTCTGTGACGGAGGAACTGAGGGCTCTGAGCAACTGCATCATTTCGGAATATAAACCGCTCAATGTTGAAAATCAGAAGAACTGTACTGTAATCATCCAGCAGGAAATGAAGACTCCGGCTTATGCTTATGATCCATTGTGTATTTTCCTTGCCCGTTCAGGATATACAGTCCTGATTGCAGATATTTTCCAGGAGGCTTATGGCGGAAAACTGAAGGATAAATTATTCAGGCATTTTTACCTGACCCGCAGCGAATTAAAGAAAACTCCGGTTACAATACTTGAAGGAATTACCGAGCAGGAATATTACGATAAATGCTGGAATGCACTTTTAAAAATTGCTGAATCCCGCGGAAATGAGAATACGGTATTTTATTTTGTCGGGGATGGAAAAACGGAAAGGGGACTGAACCAGCTTCATGCAGTGTTCAATGAAGGAATATTCAAAGAGAAGGGGATGTCACCATCATTTGAACAGGCCCGGTTTTCACGCTGGCTTACAGGTTTTTATCCTCTGAGTTTTGTAAATGAATATAAAACAAAATCTTTTGGTTTTATTGAGCAGACAGATCCGGCACTGGCATATTATGGATTCAGGTTGCGCAGGAATCCTTCGAAATTTGCACCGAGCTTGAGTGCGTATTTCATTAATGAAGATATAAAGAAAAATCTTTTGCACGTAAGTCTTTTTTTAGAACTGGAGGAAAATCAGGATGACTCTGAATGAACTTGACCTGTATTTCAATTCATTCTTGAAAAAAGAGGAATTTGCGGCGGATCCGTCCAGAAATGGAATCCAGATCCAGAACAGCAGTCCTGCAGGAAAAGAAATTACAAAAGTTGCTTTTGCCGTGGATGCCAGCCTTGATACTGTAAGCCGGGCAGCGGAACTTGGAGCGCAGATGCTTTTTGTACATCATGGTATTTTCTGGGGCGGCTGTGAAACTGTAACCGGCATTCATTATGGACGGATAAGTGCATTTATAAAGAACGACATTGCTTTATATGCAAGTCATATACCGCTGGATGCAAATCAGGAAGTTGGCAACAATTACGGGCTTGCCCGAATGGCGGGATTAAAGGAACTGGAGCCATTCGGTTACTGGCATGGAATGAAGCTGGGGGTAAAAGGCCGGCTTGAATCCCCGGTATCAATTGAAAAACTTTCTGAAATCATACTGCCGGAAAATAAAGGTACGGTATTGCTTCCGTTTGGCAAGAAAGAAATTTCTACAGTTGGAATTATTTCTGGTGGTGGTGGCAGCGATTATGAACAGGCGCTGGAAGCCGGGCTGGATGCTTTCATTACCGGTGAAATAGGGCATGAGGAATATAATCCCGTAAAGGAATCGGGGCTTAATGTGATTGCCGGCGGTCATTATGCTACTGAAACGGCAGGTGTTAAGCTGGTAATGGAAAAACTGATGCGCGAAAAAGGCCTTGAAGCCTGTTTCATAGATTTTCCATCGGGACTGTAAGGAAATCAATTCGTGACCTGCCGATTATTTACAACACACATTTTTACCATTATATTTAACATATGAACAAAAACAGCGATTTTATAAAAAAACTCATTCCATTTTCACTGGCATTAGCAGTAATCCTGCTTGACCAGATGACTAAAGCACTGGTAGTAAAGATGATTCCGCCATATACCATTGGTGCAAGTTTTTGCGGAGACCTGCTGCGCATAATCCATGTTGCAAATAAAGGCGTGGCATTCAGCATCGGATATTCACTTTCGCAGACATTGCGCAGCCTGCTTTTTTCTTTGATTCCACTTGTTGTTATTGGAATCGTAATTGGAATTTATTTCCGCAACAATGAATTTACTGGCCTCCAGCGCTGGTGCATTGCAACGGTTGTTGGCGGTGGAATCGGCAACATCATTGACAGGATTTTCAGGCCGGAAGGCGTGATTGATTTTATTGATGTAAAATTTTTCGGTATATTCGGACTGGACAGGTGGCCTACATTCAATGTGGCGGATATGGCAATTGTGATTGCAGGAATCCTTCTTGTAATTTCATTCATGCAGTCAGCAAAGGAAAGCCACTAGTTTCATTTTAAAGGATTTGAAAATGACAGAAGAAGAATTAAAGAATATTGAAGCACCAAAAAATGATGATGGCGGTTATGCTTCTCCGTTTGCAGTAAAGCGTAACACCATCATGTTTTCAATCTGCGCCAGTTTTTTCATGATTGTTGAAGCCATTGTAATTATTGCAATCCTGATTTTTGGAATTGTAAAACTTATTGAAAAGACGCCTTTAGGAAATCTGGATTTTTCAGTCGTATTGTGGGCTTCGATTTTAGGCGGAATTTTCATTTCATTCAAACTGTATACACTGCTTTGCCGTTTCATAATCAGGAAATTCCACCTGCAGAAAAAACTCCAGCGTGATTTTGTAGCAAGATTCAAAGTTCCATTTGATGAATAGGACAGTACCAGAAGACGCCGGATAATTCAGCCGGCTTTTTTTGTATATTTTAAATTATGAAAGGAAAATCGGTTTTTATCCTTCTGCTTTCGTTTAATATAATCTGTTCCTGTGCAACAAGCAGCCGGATTGTAAAACAAAGATTGACAATTCTGAGACATGAATATTTTTCAGATGAAGATAATTTAACATATGTTGGGAAAATAAATTCTGATACAAAAGAAAGTTTTTATGCATATTTTAATGAACACTTGTTTGGAAACGGCAGGATGGCTTGCAGGTTGATTTTCCTTGATTCATCAGGGAGGACTTTAGGTTGCTTCAAAGTATCTGACAGACCTTCAATCAAAGGAAACAGGCTCATCTTTCCTTATAAAGAGAGTGATGGAAATGTTATAATTGTAGTGGATGAACTTCCAGAAGAAATATATCTTGATGGAGAAACTATATTATTTGAAAAATTTTAGCAGGGCGGCATCAAACTTGAAAAAGACATTGCCAAATTAAAAAACAATCCCATATTGGAAATATGGTTCTAAAGAGAGTCATTGGTCAACGTACATGCGGAAATAAGTCCGCAGTTTCAGGAGGTATGCCGGAAGGCAGAATTATGAAGAAGACATTAATTTTTTTAGTTTTAATCAACTTGTTGATTTCCGCTGTTTTTGCCGGTGACCTTATCGGTAATATTAAAATGAGTATTGATTGCAGTAAAATTTATGTTGATAATCCAATAGAAGGTCTGTCGGTCCAGTTTTATCAGACAGATGAACTTTACAACAAGGTTATTGCCATCGCCAGAAAATATTTTCCAGACAAGGATCCTTCTAGAATTGTCATGGTAGGATTTGATAGCGACGGTTCACTTAACAATCGTGGATTGTATGCAACTACTATTGCAGGTTCTGTGGGTGGAAAACAAGGAAAATTGATTCATTTTTCAACACAGTATCTTCCCGGTGGTGTTAATGATAAAAACTTTGAATGGGTTACAGTCCATGAACTGATTCACGTATTTTATGATGCCGATGTAGACCATGTAAAGCCGGAGTGCATTAAGGTTGCACGAAGCATTGAAGCTAAATACAAAATGCATCTTAAATACGGAAAATATTAACAGACTGCCGTCCCGTATTTTTTTGCTATGTCCGTAAAAGTGTTGCAAAAAAAAGCTGCATTACCGTGGAAAATTCGCCTGCGTGTAAAGCACGCTGTCCCTCCGGTGCAACAAGTTGCAATGTCGGAACCTGCCGCCTTCGAAGCGCAGCTTCTCGGAGACTCGCTAAAATCGCTTCCGCGATTTTCCGGCTCCGCCGTCGCTCCCTACCGCCTTCGAAGCATAGCTTCTCGGAGACTTGCTAAAATTGCTTTCGCAATTTTTCGGCTCTGCCGTCGCTCCCTACCGCCTTCGAAGCATAGCTTCTCGGAGACTCGCTAAAATTGCTTTCGCAATTTTCCGGCTCCGCCGTCGCTCCCTACCACTACCATGCAATTAATTTTGCAATTATTTTTACATAGCCTTTATCAGAGCATAGAGTATAGTTTTCTACCAGAACGTCACTACATCGATATTCGTCACTAATCAGCAACTCTATAGCCGGACATAGCCATTTTTAGGATATGGCAGAGAAAATAGTTTAAAAAAAGCGAAAGCCCCTAAATATGCAGGGGCAGCAAGTAGTTTTATCTGACATTAAGTTTAGTTTTTAAGGCACTTATACTTGCGTAACTCACTGTCACTGGTTTTACCCTCGGTGAATCGTGCCTGTAATGAAACCTGCTTTAAGGGCTTTCGCACATGAAGCACAACCTTAAACTACGACGGTCGTTTTCCGCTTCTTATTTTCTGGAAAGAATAAATGTAGTCAATGGGATTTTAAGACATCTGGTCTGATAAAGAACTATAACTTTATCAGGGTAAGATTGCCACCCGTGGCATTTATCCTTTATAAGTCAGTTATTCTGGCTTATACTTATAGGCATCTCTTTAGAGATGTCTGACGAGTTTAAAGCCTTGAAATTGCAAGGCTTTAAACGTCGCATTTTTGAAGTTGTCACTAAAAATTGCAATTTTTAGTGACTCCATTATATATTATAGTCTTTTTAGTTCAATTGGCAAATCCGCAATGAAATGGAGTGCGTAAACATATGGAAGGTAAAATTCGTAAACACATAATTTTTTATGGCCGTGTGCAAGGTGTAGGATTCAGATGGCACGCTGTGAACTTTGCCAATTCTGCAGGGCTTACCGGCTGGGTTCAGAATCTGGAAGATGGAACTGTGGAAATGGAAGTTCAAGGTACGGAAGAAAAAATAGACAGGCTCGTGACGTATATGGAAGGCCGCAGTTACGTTCTTATAGAAAAAATGGATTGCAAATCCCTTCCACTGGAAAAAGATGAGTGGGAATTCCGGGAACGGGGATGGTAGAATGGCATGAGAGGTAAAAACACTGCCAAATTTTTTAAAATTACATTTTTAAGTTTAACGGCTTTTTTATTTGTTCTATACGTTGCATTGTGCATATATGTAAAAAGCAAGGAAGTTGAAATTGATCCGGAAAAACTTCTGGAAGATACAACAGTTTTCCTTAGTGATGAGCAGCTTAAAATTGCAGGTTTCTTCTATAATAAAGACAAAAATCCGAAATTTGAAAAATGTCTTTTAATCAAAGATATCATTTCACAGAAAAATAATGTTCCCAAAAATATTTCAGCCATGATTATTGATGACCGTCATGCAACAATGAATGAATTCAGGATAAAAGTTCTTGCAAGCAGCAGGAACCTTATACGGAAAGTTGATTATAAAATTTTATACAACTACTACTTTTCAAAATTGTATTTTGGAAATGGCATTTATGGCTTAAAAGAAGCAGCTTTAAAATATTATGGAAAGGATTATACACAACTGACTCCCAGAGAATTTATGTGCATGTGCGTCATTACTGATAATCCTGCATTTTATGATTTTCATGAGCATAAAAACCGTTTGTACAACCGTGTTGATGAAATATACAACGGGTTTTATAAATGGCTATGTCCGGCTATAGTGTTGCTGAGTGATAACGAATTTCGAGATATTGATGTTTTGACAGGAAGATGAACTATCTTATGTTAGTAAAGGCTTTACAGAATCAATGGTGAAATTAATTGCATAATTGTGAAAAAAAAGTGGGACGCAGGGAAAAAAGCAAAGGTAGGGAACGACGGCAGAGCCGGAAAATTGCGAAAGCAATTTTAGTGACTCTCCGAGAAGCTATGCTTCGAAGGCGGAAGGGAACGACGGCAGAGCCGGAAAATTGCGAAAGCAATTTTAGTGACTCTCGAAGCAGCTGTGCTGTGCACGTTGCCTCTGGGGGATACCTTGGCTTTTTACCGTCGCTGGGACCCGCTTTTTTTAGTAAAATGCAGATTTTTAGCAACACTTTTTACGGACATAGCCTAAATAAATTC
The DNA here is from genome assembly GCA_045616425.1 of Treponema sp. Classification (GTDB taxonomy): domain Bacteria; phylum Spirochaetota; class Spirochaetia; order Treponematales; family Treponemataceae; genus Treponema_D. The sequence goes on along the minus strand of JAZLGS010000046.1, from coordinate 54,206 downwards.
GCCGTGAAAAGATATATTACATAAATTTTACATAAATTTTACATAAACTTAATTTTCAAATTCTATGAAAAATGATTACCTTTATGGAAACTGGAGGTAATCTGTGTTTTTAAGCATTCTCGGTCAGATTTTTGGATTCATCGGTGCTTTGTGTCTGCTTCTTTTTGGAATGAACATGCTTTCAGACGGAATCCAGAAAGGAGCTGGAAGCAGCCTTCAGAAAATGCTTGGAAAAATTACAGGCAACAGGTTTGCAGCAGTCCTTACAGGAATCGGTGTTACTGCGGTCATTCAGTCTTCCGGGGCTACGACAGTTATGGTCGTAAGCTTTGTGAATGCAGAAATCCTGACATTGACACAAGCTATAGGCGTAATTTTTGGTGCTAATATCGGAACTACGGTCACTGCCTGGATTGTTTCTTTATTCGGTTTTTCATTTTCCATATCCGCTGCTGCAATTCCTCTTTTCGGGTTGGGATTCATCTTAAAATATTTCAAGCGCTTTAAAATCCACAATTTCGCAAACTGCTTTATGGGCTTTGCATTGCTCTTTATGGGATTAGGCTTGCTGAAGGACACCCTTTCTTTAAGTCCTGCGTCAGTGGCATTCCTGCAGAAGTTTGATTCCATCGGAGTGTGGGGACTTCTTCTGGGAGTGTGCATTGGTGCCTTTGTTACAGCCCTGATCCATTCTTCATCTGCCATGACTGCAATCGTACTTACAATGGCCGCTAACGGAAGCCTTACATGGGAACTTTCTGCTGCCATAGTTTTAGGAAGCAACATTGGTTCTACAATTGATGCGGTAATGTCCAGTTTTGGTGCAACGGTAAATGCACGCCGTACGGCTCTTGTTCATGTAGGTTTCAATGTGGCCGGAACCTTGATAGCGCTGCTTGTCTTCAAACCTTTCCTGGCTTTGGTTGATATGATAGTTCCGGGACTGCCTTCGGAAAACATTACAACCCATATTGCAATGCTTCACACGATTTTCAATCTTTGCACCACACTTATTTTCATTCCGTTTGTTGACCAGATTGCAGTTCTTGCTACAAGAATCATTAAAGATGACAAGGCTGTAGAAAATGAACATTATAAACTTCCTGCCATCCTGCCTTTTTCCCATGCCAGTGCTGACCTGTATTCTTTCCAGATTCAGAAGGAAATTTCAAAGATGGCCATAAAAGTCATGGAGATGTTTGATTCAATTACAAACGCTTTGACTAACGGAAAAAATATTGAACAGGAAAATGACAGCGTAAATTTTACCGAAAATTATATTGATGAAATGAACGAGGAAATTACGGGCTTCCTGCAGAAATGTTCAAGGCTTCCGACGGCAAATTCAACTGACCGCCACAATTTTGCCCGGCTTATGCAGGTTACGGACAATCTTGAAAACCTCAGTGACGAATGTACATCCATCATGCACACTTTGGGAAAATTTTTTGCAGCTTACGAAGAAACTGACAAAGAAGTACGGACCAAGCGGGCCTGGGAAATTTCCGACTACCTTGAAATGGTGCGGCTTTTTTACGAACAGATATGCATTTATCTTTCTACAGGTATTTCGGACGAAGAACGGCTTCAGGCAGAAGTCATTGAGCAGCGGATAGATGACATGAAAAAAGAACTCCGCCATCTTTCAAGAAAACGCATAGAAAATGGCGGCAACGTAAAAACAGAACTTAACTATATTGACCTTGTCCGGAAAATTGAAAAAGCAGGAGACTGTGTGTTCAGCATTGTGCAGGCCAGCTGATTTTACCTATGCAAAAAGATGTTTTGAATCTTGTGTTATGAAATGTTCACATTTATAATTATGGTTATATCATTTTGCATGGGGTAAATTATGACAGACCAGCTGAGGGATAGGATTAAGAATGCTGAATTGTTGGACAAAGTGTGCGATGCTGATACTGCCGCTGCTTTTATCCGGCCGAATATGACTTTGGGTGTAAGCGGATTTACGATGTCCGGTGATATAAAAAAGATTCCTGCGGCTTTGGCAAAAAGGGCAGAGGCTGGAGAAAAACTTAACCTTACAGTATATTCCGGTGCTTCTATGGGCGACGAATTTGACGGCGTACTTGCAAGGGCGGGAGCCTTAAAATGCAGGATGCCTTACCAGACAAACAAGGATCTGCGTAACTGCATTAACCAAGGACGGGTAAAATATCTGGATATGCCGTTGAGCCTTCTGCCTAAGTGGGTAAAAAGCGGATATCTGAATAAGGTAGATGTTGCCCTGGTTGAGGCTGCCGAAATCGACGAAAATGGAAACATAATTCCTACGACTTCTGTAGGTGCATCTGAAACTTTTGTCCATTGTGCAGACAAAGTAATCATTGAGTTGAACACGAGAGTGCCGCAGTCCATCAAAGGCATGCATGACATTTATTACGTTGAACGTGCGCCAGATACAAAACCGATTAACATATGCGCTGCTGGTGACCGGATTGGAACGCCTTATATTCCGTGTGATCCTTCAAAAATCGTTGCGATTGTAGAAAGTGATGCTATTGACGAGGGAATCCCGGATTCTCCTTCTGACCCTGAATACGAAAAAATGTCAGAACTCTTAATTGCCTTCCTTAAAAATGAAGTAAAAGAAGGCAGGATGTGCGATCCGCTTCCTCCTTTGCAGGCAGGAGTCGGTGCAGTTTCAAATGCAGTCCTTTCAGGTCTTAACAAATCTGACTTCCAGCATCTTACCGTTTATTCAGAGGTAATGCAGGATTCCCTTGTGGATTTGATTGAAAGCGGAAAAGTAGATTATGCTTCTGCAACTGCTGTAACAATGAGTCAGGAAAAGATGCTCAAATTCTACGAAAAGATGGATTCCTTGAAAGGCAGGATTGTCCTCCGCCCGATGGAAATTTCTAACAGTCCTGAAGTAATCCGCCGTCTTGGAGTCATTTCAATCAATACCGTCATTGAAGCGGATCTTTATGGAAATACGAATTCCAGTTACATTGGAGGAAACCGTCTTATGAATGGTGTAGGTGGCTCAGGAGATTTCTGTCAGAATGGCGGCCTTTCCATTTTCATTACAAAGTCAACAGCAAAAAACGGTGCAATTTCTTCTATCGTTCCAATGGTCACCCATATTGACCACACAAGCAAGACCTGCCAGATAATCATAACGGAACATGGGGTTGCCGATCTCCGCGGCCTTGATGTTACGGAACGTGCCAACGAAATCATTGATAACTGTGCCCATCCAAAGTTCCGTGCAGCATTAAAGAAATATCTTGCCAAGGCAACCGTACTTTCTGATTATCCTGCCTATCCATACAGTGAAGAAGCAGCCATGATGTTCAGGAATGAATTGTAAAAGGAAATTCCGGGAGTTGGAAATTGATATTTCTGTACTGTGGTTTTATGGGAGAATCAAATGAGTCAGGATATGTTAAGAAATGCTGCGTGGATGTATGCAAAGGTTTCTGATGGAACTTTTATTACGAGCCACTTTTCGGCAGTTTTAAAAGATGAAATCGATGGAAAAATCCTCCGGAATGCGGTGGATACGGCTTCCATGCGTTTTCCATATTTAATGAAGAAAGTCTGCAAAAACGAAAGACAGCTTTACCTGATTGACAATCCCCGTCCTGTGGTAATAAAAGAAGGCAATACAGTAAAATTGTGCTCGGAAGAATCGAACCATCATCTGATTGCGGTAACATATTCGGGTAAAAAGGTTTCCTTCATTTCCCATCATGGGCTTGTAGACGGAAGGGGAATCATGCCTTTCCGTTCCACAGTCCTGTATTACTATTGCAGGGAAAAATACGATTCTGCTTTGGAAGCTCCGGCACAGGTCAGGCTTGTGGGAACAGAAGTAAAATTGTCCGAATATGAGGATCCCTACGAATTTGCAAAGGAACTTGAAGGTTACGATGATATTGAAGTGCGTCCTGCATTGCCTGAAAACATGTATAACATCTGCCGTGATGAAAAGCTTGAACGAACCGGCTATCACTGCTATACCTATGCAGTTGACTCTGTTGCATTTATGGCTTTCTGCAAAAAATATGGCGGAACTCCAAACACGATGACAGCCCTCCTTATGGGGAAAATCTTCCATGACCGGAAGACAAAAGAAGAGGCGGTGGTCATTCCTGAAATTTACTGTGACCTGCGTGGAGTCCTTGGAAAGAATGACAGCCACTGGACTTGCGTCAGCGCAATCCAGATGCCGTCCTATGAAAGCACAATGGATCTTTCCTTTGAAGATCAGAATGCAAAAGTCCGTGGGGAACTGAAAAAAGGCGCCGGTGAAGAATCCATGAAAAAGATGATTAAGGAGTGGGTTCTGAATTGCGATGGAATGGAAAGCCAGCCGACACCTGCTGCAAAATCAGAATATTATGGAAGCCATGCAGTTCCTGGAACCAGTTTCACAATCAGTTATTCTGGCAAAAGCGACTGGGGGGAGATGGGTAATTATATAGAAGCAATTTACATCGCTGTAAACACTGATTACCAGATGCTCATTGAGCTTAATGCCTTGCATGACAAATTCTTTTTTACTTTTGTCCAGCATTTTGACACGGAACTGTACATCAATGACTTTATGAAAGTTCTTGAGGAAAACAATATTCCGGTAAAACTGATTGACCGCTGGGAAGATGAATCTGGTAAGATGGATATTGTTATATAGTATTGACTATACATAATATAATATATTATGTTATAATCATGATGCATGAAAGTACAGTGCGGTTAATGTAATGGAAGATTTTGGATTCGTGGATTGTCTATACAATAATCTGAATTTCGTTTAAACTTTGGTGGGAAAATCCAGTAATCCGCAAATAAAATTGATAAAACTCTAAGGAGTATGATTTGGCAAAAACATTTGATGATAAAAAAATCATTTATACGATGAATGATGTCAGCCGTGCCTATGGTACAAAGGTTGTTCTTAAGAATATCAGCATTTCTTATTATTACGGGGCAAAGATTGGAGTAATCGGTCCGAATGGTTCCGGTAAATCAAGTCTTTTTAAGATTCTTGCAGGTATTGATAAAGATTTTACAGGCGAAACTACACTGGCTCCTGGTTATTCAATCGGATATCTTGAACAGGAACCGGAACTCACTGCAGGTAAGACTGTCCTTGAAGTTGTAAAGGAAGGTGTAAAGCCTATCCAGGATCTTCTGGATGAGTTTGATAAGGTGAATGAAGCAATGGGCGATCCTGATGCGGATTTTGACAAACTCTGTGCCCGTTCCGCTGAACTTCAGGAAAAACTTGATGCCTGTGATGCATGGAATCTGGACAACAATCTCGAACTTGCTATGGATGCCTTGCGTTGTCCTCCTTCCGATCAGGTTGTAGACGTGCTTTCTGGAGGTGAACGCCGCCGTGTTGCATTGTGCCGCCTTCTTTTGCAGAGACCAGACATCCTGCTTTTGGACGAACCTACTAACCACCTTGATGCTGAAACAGTAGCATGGCTTGAGAACCATCTTCATGATTATCCGGGTACAGTAATTGCCATTACCCATGACCGTTACTTCCTTGATGATGTTGCGGGCTGGATTCTGGAACTTGACCGTGGTGAAGGTTATCCGTTCAAGGGTAATTATTCAAGCTGGCTTGAACAGAAAGAAGCCCGTCTTGCCCTTGAAGAAAAGGGTGAAAGCCTCCGCCGTAAGGAAATGCAGAAGGAATTGGAATGGATCCACATGGGTGCAAAAGGCCGTCAGGCAAAGCATAAGGAACACATTACCCGTTATGAAGAACTTCTTGCACAGGAAGGTAAGGCAAAGCTGAGGGATACACAGATTTCCATTCCGGCCGGTCCACGTCTTGGCGGTCAGGTAATTGATGCAGAAAATCTTACAAAGGCTTTTGGCGATAAGCTGCTTTTTGAAAACCTCAGTTTCCATATTCCAGCAGGTGCTGTTGTCGGTATTGTAGGACCAAACGGTGCCGGTAAGACGACACTATTTAAGATGATTGCAAATGCTGCTGGTGAACAGAGCACTGAGAAGCCTGACAGTGGCGAAATCAAAGTAGGTAAGACTGTAAAGCTGGTTTATGTAGACCAGCTCAGAAGCAAACTTGATGACAATAAGACTGTTTATGATACATTGACTGACGGACTTGACCTTGTGAAGCTGGGGGCAGTTGATGAAAAGGGCCGCGCTCTTGAAGGCGGTGTCCGCGAAGTAAATGGTCACGCATATTGTGCATGGTTTAATTTTGCCGGCGCTGACCAGAACAAGAAAGTCGGTGTCCTTTCCGGTGGTGAAAAGAACCGCCTTAATCTCGGCATGATGCTCAAAGAAAGTGGAAATGTCCTTATGCTGGACGAACCTACTAATGACCTTGATGTTCAGACTGTCCGGGCATTGGAAGAAGCATTGGAAGACTTTGCAGGCTGTGCCCTTGTTGTAAGTCATGACCGCTGGTTCCTGGACAGAATCTGTACCCACATTCTTGCTTTTGAAAACAATAGTGAGGTGCGCTGGTTTGAAGGAAACTGGAGCGAATATGCAGAATGGAAGAAAAAGGAATTTGGTGAAGACGCTGGAGTGCCTAAGCGCACCAAGTACCGCAAGATGACAAGGGGCTAAGTCTTTTTGTCGTAATTAGATTGGAAGGGAATTTCTGGAGGCTTTTGTTTCCGGAAGTTCCTTTTTTTTGCATTGGCTATATAGAACTGATGGTAAAATTAGCTGCACGGTGATACAGTGTGCTTTACACACAGGCTCATTAGAACTTTTGCAACAGTTTTTGCGGACATATCATTTGCCTTTTACCGGTCACATCCACGGTCGCCAAAGTTGAAACAGGCTCCCAGATAAATGTCTGTGGTAAATCCGGGGCCGTTCCGGTGGATTGCAGTTTTGTCATTGATTTTGTTGTTACGGTAAATTATGGTTGCTTGTCCGCCCCCGCCGGCTATGATTCCCAGGTCAGTGCCGACATTGAATCCAAAATGGTAACCGGGTTTGTTTACCAGCCAGAATCTGTAGCACACGTTAAGGTTGATTATAGAAGAATATTCCTTCAACGTAACGTCTGCTTTTCCTTTTATATAATCAGTAGTGATATAGGAGGTTGTAAAATAATTGAATCTGTAGCCAATGCTCAGTGAAACTGCATGATATTCGTTCAGGTTGAGTCTGGCAGCTGGTCCAAGTACAAACCATGAATCGGTTCCTGATGTGACTGCATTTTGTCCTGCATACTGCCAGCTCGAGATGAAATCAACGCCAAATCCAAGGTTCAGGCCAAAATCAAGGGTCATGTTTTTTTCCGCCAGTCCATATGTCCTGCAAAAGAAAGAAAAATCATTTTTAATTCCAGCTGGAGAAGAATATATCAGGCTGCTGTTTACATTGACGGTTTCATTGGTCAAGTTTTCCTGATAAAGCGGCAGACCGTAATAATCAATGGCTATTTCAATATTTGCTGATGCGGTTACTCCTGCAAGGAATAGAGCAAGAGCAAAAATGATTTTCTTCATTCATTCTTCCTGTTTACATTTACTTTGATTTTGTATATACTGAATACATAACGGCTTCTTTGATGAGTCTAGGTGCTATGCAAGGTACCGCCCCAAAACCCCGCCAGATCCGGAAGGAAGCAACGGTATGGGGATGGTACTTGTGCCGTAGATTACCTAGGCTCTTCCGAGAGGCTGTTTTTTTATCCTGCCTGCTCATGCAGTGCCACTGAACCTGCTTTTTAAATTGCTTTTTCAGACGGCTATGACCGTAAAAAGTGTTGCTAAAAAAACTGAACATTAATAAAAAAGCGGGTCCCAGCGACGGTAAAAACGCTGGCTCCTTCAGGAGCCTGGTATCTCCAAAGGTAACGTGTGCAGCACAGTTGCTTCGAGAGTCACTAAAATTGCTTTCGCAATTTTCCGTCACTGGCGCCACTCCCTATCTGTGTCCACTTTTTTTTACAAAAATGCAGTCAATTTTGCCATTAATTCTACACAGACTTTTAAAATATCCGCTTTCCTTCAATCCACAACTGATGTGTTTTTCCGGTCAGTTTTTCGCCGTTGAACGGGCTTGCTTTTCCTTTGCTCATGAAAACGGAGCTGTCACAAATCCATTCTTCTTCCGGATCGGTAAATACAATATCCGCATCATAACCGGCCTTTAAAAGACCTTTTTCAAGTCCAAGAATCCTTGCCGGTGCAGCCGACATTAATGATGAAAGCCGGCTCTTTGAAAATCCTTCCTGCTTTACAAGGACTGAATTGCATACGGCATATGCCGTTTCCAAGCCCGTAAATCCCGGAGAGCCTGCTGCTTTGTCTTCTGCCGTATGCGGTGCATGGTCGGTAGAAATTACGTCAGCAGTTCCGTCCCGGAGTGCTTCTATTACAGCTCTCCGGTCTTGTGGTGTCCGGAGCGGAGGATTTACGAATGCGAAAATCTTTGGTTCCGTGTCACCGCATAAAGCAAGATGATGTGGCGTAACTTCGCAGGTTACTTTAAATCCGCCGGTGCAATCATTGGTCTTAAGCCATTCTTTTGCGGCCCGTACAGCCTGAATGCTTTTTACAGTGCTGCAATGTGCAACATGGACATGGCAGCCTGCTTTCTGTGCAATTGTAATATTACGTTGTGTGGCAATATCTTCTGCCAGTTCAAGCAGATGGTTTGCCTTGGTAATGTTGTCCTCAATTCCATCCAGAACTTCCCGGGGAATTCCTGAAAGGGCTTCTTTATTGAATACACCCCAGGCCGGGATTCCGTACTCCTTCATGGTTTTAAGGGCGCGGTTCCGGTATTCCTTTGCTTCTACGGAAAGAGGAATGTCTTCGCTATGTACGCTGACAATCTGGCCGTTTTTTGCTGCCTTCTGCATTCCTTCAAGCATTACGGAGGCACTGTCCACATCGTGACCGTCTTCTGTAATTACAGGAATTTCCTTGCAGTTAAGGGAATCAAGATGGCTTGTATCATGGCCTTCAAATGCTGCTGTAATGCTGACGGTCTGGAACACCTTTGACATTTTTCTTTCCGCTGCTTCCTGATTAACCTTTATGGCTGCTCCGGCGGATGAAATTACAGGATTTGTATTAGGCATCAATACAAGAGTACCAAATCCACCTGCTGCTGCGGCTTTCAGCGCACTGTCCAGATCTTCCTTCTGTGTCTGACCCGGATAACGGAAATGTGCATGCATGTCGATAAATGCCGGCATGACGGTCATTTTTCCTGCATCAACAAGCATTGTGTCGGGTGCATTCAGTATATCCTTAAGCTTTGGTTCATCTGCAAGACTTTCTTTTGTCGGAAAACTGCCGCAGACTGCATTTTTTATTTTCCCACCGTCAATGATGATGCACCCCGGAGTTGAAGTATCTTCATCAATCAGAAATGCATTGTAAATTACAGTCATTTAAAATGATTCTCCCTGTGGTCCGGCTTTGCAGAGCGTGTCACAATAGTCACATTTGTAAAGCGCCTTTGTCCTGTCAACAAGAGAAAATGTCTGGGAAACATAATGTTCTGTGGCTGTAATGCAGCGTGGGTTTTTGCATTTGATGACATCTGTAACTTTGTTTGGAAGTTCCATTTTTATTTTGCTTACAGATTTTTCATCTTTGATTATGTTTACAGTAATGTTCGGATCAATGAATCCTAGCACTGAATAATCAATGTTGATTATGTTGTCGATTTTGATTATGTCTTTGCGTCCCATCTGTTTTGATGGAACATTCATGACAAGGGCTGTAGCAAAGCGGGCCTTTTCAAGACCCAGCCAGTGGAAAATTTTCGGTCCGAATCCTGCACAGATATGGTCAATTACAAGACCGTTTTTTATTGTATCTACATTAAGCATCGTGTTTCTCCGTAATTCCTTTCAGATTCCTTTAAAGCGATCCTGTTACTTTTGCAATGAGTGCCATGCGGGCATACATTCCGTATTTTACCTGCTTGAAATATGCAGCCCTTGGGTCATCATCAACTTCAGGCTGGATTTCGTTTACACGTGGAAGTGGATGAAGTACAATCATGTCTTTCTTGGCGAGCTTCATTTTATCTTTATCAAGAATGTAGCTGTCCTTTAAGCGGATGTAATCCTGTTCGTTAAAGAATCTCTCTTTCTGAACGCGGGTCATGTAAAGGATGTCCAGCTGGTCAATTACGTCTTCAAGCCTTTCTGCTGTCTGGTACGAGATTCCTGCCGGTTTCAGGATGTTTTCTACCATATAATCTGGAATCGTAAGTTCTTGTGGGCTTACAAAAACAAAATGATTTCCAGGATAGCGGCACATTGCCTGAGTCAGGGAATGTACTGTGCGTCCAAATTTAAGGTCACCGACAAAACCGATTGTGTGTCCTTCAAAACCTCCACGGAGCTGACGGATTGTAAGAAGGTCTGTAAGTGTCTGGGTCGGGTGGAAGTGTCCGCCGTCACCTGCATTTATAATCGGACATGCTGAATATTTTGATGCCAGAAGTGCGGCACCTTCTTTAGGGCTCCTCATTGCAATTACATCTGCATACGAAGAAACTACGCGGATTGTATCAGCAAGAGTTTCGCCTTTTGAAGTTGATGTATATGAAGCATCGGCAAAACCTTCTACGCTGCCACCGAGACGGAGCATGGCTGCTTCAAAGGAAAGACGTGTTCTGGTGCTTGGCTCAAAAAAAAGTGCCGCTAGAATTTTTCCGCGGCACACATCTTGAAAAGAATTTGGATCAACAATAATTTGTTCTGCCAATGTACAGATTTCATTGATTTCTGCTACTGACAGATTTTCAGGTTCTATTACATGACGCCCTTTCAACATTCTGATTTCTCCTATGATTTTAAGGATTATATCACGCTAAAAGAATTCCGTCTATAATTTTAAGGAAGCCTCCGGCAATTGGAGGCATCTCCAAAAATTACTTTTTCGAAATGCCTGTTTTTTTTCAGCCGTCAGCCTTCGCTTTCAATCCTTGCAAAAATCTTGTTTGACTTTAATGTCTTTACGGCAGCATCCATGGCGGTGTTCATTTCTTCTGCTGATGAGGCGGCGGCGAATGATTCCAGTACACCCCTCAGTAATAAAATGATTTCGTCACTAATATCCATAGGCGTGCGTATTTTGAATTTGCACCCGAAATTTAAATCCAGCACTGTGATGATTCCCGGTGGAGTCTTGTCGGAATTTCTGCTGGTGTATGTAAAGTCAAAATCCTTCAGCAGAATGTCCAGCCGTCCCTGGTTTCCTGCATGAATCAGGTCTGCAATTTTCTGTTTTTTTGCTTCGGTAAATTCCTTGTTTGCTTCTACTGCTTTTTTTATCCTGATCTTTTCCTCTTCAGGAAGTTTGTACAGATAAGATTTAACTTCAACCAGAGTGGCCGGAATTTCAATTCTTTCATAGTGAAAATTATCTACTTCACTGGCACTGAGAATTTTTACGCCATCTGGAATTACGAGTGTCTTTTCGTTATGGAAAGGCGCTACGCAGAATGCTTCTCCGGTTGACTTGTCCCAAAGGACGCTGTTTTCAAATGTAAGGCTGCTGCCTTCTGGAAATATGATTTTTTCAAGGTTTTCACAGCCGTTTAAAAAGCTGATGCGGCGTCCGTAGACATCAGTATACATCCACTGATTTGAACGCAGTTTCTTAAAATCGATTTCCCTTAAAGCTGTGCAGCCGTTGAATGAAGGAAATTGGAACAGACGGATGTTTTCGTTGAATTCAATCCGCTGGAGGTTAGTGCAGTTTACAAAAGTTCCCTCTTCGATATATGTGATGGATTCTGGAATTTTGTATTCCGTAACATCAGGAAAAAAGTATGAAAAATTTGAAAGATGTGTTGCGGTTTGCGGAAATGGAATCCTTTCAAGATTCGTGCAGTCTTTAAAGCAGTCCGTTCCAAATTTTTTTACAACTGGAAATTCAATTTTCCTGAGGCTGGTGCATGATGAAAAAGCCTTTCTGCCTATGGTTTCAAGGTTTTCAGTTCCGCTGATTTTTTCAAGGGCAGAGCACCTGTAAAATGCAGATTCTCCAATGCTGGTACATGTGGATGGTAATGCAATTTCCTTTAATTCCTCACAGCCTGAAAAACAGCTTTCTCCAATACGTGTAAGGCCTTGAGGCAGATTTACTTCTTGTAATTTCTTGCAATATGAAAAAATGGATTTTGAAACCCTGCCTTTTGGATTTTTTACAGTTGCCTTTGTCAGCCCGTCACAATTGTAAAAAGCATTGCTGCCGGTTTCTGCATATTCAGGAATTGTGATTTCCTTTAGTGCGGAAGCAGCAAATGCCGAGGTGCAGATATTTTTTAATGTGGAAGGAAGGTTCACGTTTTCCAGATTCTTGCATCCGGAAAAAGCTTCTGGACCGATTGATTCAAGGGAATCTGGTAAAGTAATTTTTCTGATTCCGGAATTCTTAAATGCGCTTTCGTCAATTTCTTTTACGGAAGCTGGAAGCTGGATTTCCTCAAGGGATGAACAGAATGCAAAACATTCCTTTTCGATTTTTGAAATTTTCGTGTCAGAAAGATTTATTTTTTTCAGGGACTTGCATCCGGAAAAAGCACTGAATTCAATCTGTTCAACACTGGCTGGAAGTTCAATTTCTTCTATTAAAATGCATCCGTCAAAGGCTTTGCCTGAAATATTTTTTAATGAGGCAGGAAGTTTTATTTTTTTTAGGTTTGTAAAATTTAAAAAACACAATGGAGGAAGTCCGGTTATTCCATTTCCAAGAATGATGCTTTCTGCATCGACGTAATTATTAAATGCACCAAACTCAATTTCTGTATATGAATCGTCAAGGATAAGTTCGTTTCCGTTAAAAGAAATTTCAAGTTCTTTTGTAAAAGTCATGGAATGATTATACGTTATGGCAGAATAAAAAGCTATGGACATGTCCGGTTATGATGTTGATTGATGACGAAGCCTCGAAGTATCGATGTTCGGTATAAAACTGACTGCATAATTGTTGAAAAAAAGTGGAACATAGGGAGCGACGGCAAAGCCGGCAAAACTCACGAGGTGAGTTTTGAGCGAGTCTCCGAGAAGCTGTGCTTCGAAGGCGGAAGAGACAACACTTTTACGGACATAGTTAAAAATTATTTGCGGAAATTTTAAAACGTATGATACACTGATAAAGCACGATATTTTGTGTAAATAATTCTGCTCATATTTGGAGGAAAAAATGTCTGCGGTTTATGGTTGGTTTGATATTTCTTTTAAGAAGGAAGATGGGACTCCTGATGGAGAAATGGCAAAGAAAGTATGTGAGTCATTGCTGGAACAGTATTCAGCTTGGGTTGAAGAACAAGATTTTGGTCTGGAATGTGACGAAGAAAAGGGCCAGGTCTGGGTTGTAAGTGAAGGTGACGGATTTTACACAAAACATCTTGACTATAATGATACAGAATTTCAGAAAACGATTTTTGAAACTTTCAAACCTGCAAAAATGATATCAAAGGTTACCTGTGACCATACAGAATCTGATGGACGTATTGATTACTGGTATATGGTAGGAACGGCAGCTAAGGGCGAAATTCGTGTCAGTGATTACTATGAGCTCCGCTATGCTGAAAGTGGATATTATGGCAGCGATTCAGGAAGTGATTCTGTAATCCTGTTTGATGATGATTTTAATGAAAGAAGGGTTCATGTTCATTGTAAAGATGAAGACGGCGAAGAATATGAAGACGACTGTATTGTTCATACAGAGCTGGAAGATGACGAGCCGACTGACCTTTGCATTTGTACTGATTATGATGACATGTATCTTCTGAATGCAGATGGTGAACATATTACAGACTTCTACGATTTTGACAGCATTGAATATCCAGATGGATTCGAAGAAATAAAATAGCTTGACTATGTCCGGCAATAGCGTTGCTAAAAAATACTTTTATGAAAGGTATCTGTAAACGTATAAAAAAAGTATTGCTCTGGACAGCAGGAATTTTCATTGCGCTGCTTCCATTCATGATTGCAGTTTTTCCATTGCATATTATGATGGGAGCAGTTTATCTTTTTAAACCTTTTCTTCCTCTTTTTCAGGAAAGCCTTTCAATCACATGGAACATTCAGAATAAAGAATGGCGGAATAAAAAAATCTGGCTGGCACAGAAAAGTCCTGACCTTCCTGAAAATTCCGTTCATTATAAAAAGCTTACCGTTGGAAAAACCCGCAAAGTAAAACTTCATGATTCAGACTGTGTCCTGGTAATGGAAAAATCAAAGCCGGATAATATTGGTGTTTATATTCCAGGTTTCTTTGGCCTTAACTGGCGGGAAGACCTGGATGAATACGAAAAAGCGGATTCCTACGAAATCATCGTTTACACAAAACCGGTAGTAACTGAATGTGAAGTTTATTTTGAAGTGTCACCAGTCATTGAAGGCGTTCCGTATAAAATTATTTATTATGATGCAGAAGATTTCAACTACAAGGAAATACAAAATTCCGGCGGAAAATTTTACAAAGCGGATGCAGTCTTAAGTAGAGGCTGGACATACAGGTCAAAGTCCAGAGATGATGTGAAATTATTCTTTACAGTAAAAAGTGCCATTCCAGAAAACGGCGATTATGAGATTGATTTAACTTATGAACGGCAGGAGGAATTCCGGCAGAAAGTGCACATTTACAATGCTGACAATCCTGACAAGCCGGTTATAAAAACAATCGGTATGGAACTTAACGGCACGGAATCCCTGGAATGCCGGTTCCTCAAGTCAGACGGAACTCCTGTTGCAAACGAAGAATTGCGGCTTTATTTTGTATCAGAAGAAATTCAATATGCAGAAATTTATACGGTCACAGATAACGACGGCTGGCTCCGGCTGGAAAACCTGCCTGAAGGAAAAGTGTATCCAGACTGGTAAAAATATTTCTGTGGCACTTAGTTATGGTGCTGATGTTTTAGCCTGAAAAAATTGACGGACTTCTATTCTGCTATTATAGTTTATGTTGCATTACATGATTTGATATTATCTTGGTAAAGATTCAATAGTAAATAAGTAAGGAAAATATAAATGGACATTTTACAGTACAAAACAAAAGTTTTTTCAGTAGCAGAATATTATCGTGGTGCTGGTATTAAGCAGTCTGAATGGCCAAAAATGATGATGCCTTTTTTTACCTTACGATTAGTCGAAAGCCGTCTTATTCGTGAGAGAGATAAAATGGAAGCAGAAATTGGCGGTGTTACTGATGAGAACCGTGATGATTTTGTAGATTATTTCAAAACAAAACCGATGGGGTACAATGATTATGTAATCCGTCAGCATAAAGATCTTCGTACAATTTGTATGAATGACAAGACTATGGAAAGTGACTTTGAAGCTTATCTCAAAGGTTTTGATGCTGAAACAAAGCGTCTTCTTGGTGTTGCAGAGCAGTTGGAAGATGAAAAGACAAAAGATAATTTCCTTAGATAAACTTCAGACAGGTTTTGATGAATCTAAACTTCATACACTTTTCTTGGATAAAGAAATTCGCGGCATCAATGCAATTCAGACAATTTGCAGAGTCAACAGAACTTGTAAAAATAAAACCGATTGTAAAATCATTGATTTCTCACATTTGAATTGCAATGTTTCAAATATCAGAAAGGCTTTCAAAAAATTTGCAGATATGGTTGTAAGTGAATTCAATCCTTTTGAATCAGAAAAGGTTTTAAAAAATTCTTATAACGAAATGATAAAAAGCTTTTTCTATAAAAATTTCAAAAAAACTTTCAATGAAATCAACAAAGAAGATAAATTTGAACCAATAGATATTTATGAAACAAATGTAAAAGAATGGATTACGAACAACTTGCAAAATGGCACAGCAACAGAACTTTATAAAACCGTTTGCACTTTCTTTAGAAATCTTTCTCTTCTTCAATACGTTCTTGAAATTGATGCTCAATACAAAAACAGAAATTTTGCAGAATTCTGGGAAAGTTACGGTCGCCTTTATCGTGAATTAACAAAAGTGGATGGTTCTGAGCCTGAAGACATTAATATCTATTTTGATAATACAATTGGAATGCTCGAAACAAATGGCGATGAAGAGGAAAAGACAGTTTCAAAAGATAACTCTGGCGGAGGAAATAGACCAGGAAAAGGCTCAAACAGAGATGCAATTATTGAACGCATCAAAAAACTTAATGAAAAAGAACTTGAAATTGAAAAACTTGTAAAACAGTTTGAAGAAAATATAAAAACCTATTTCGATTTCATTGAACAACAAGAAGAAGGTAAGCGTTTGATTGCAAAAATAAAATCACAAGACACAAGTTTTTCAAATGAACAGTTGTTATATGAATTCGATTCTCTTACAAGAAAGTTCATTCTGATTAAGGGAAAAGACTTAATTGATTTATTTAAGAAAGAACTGAAAGAGAATCTTGAAAGCTTCTTTGATTTGTTTGTTGAAGAAAGATGTGGAGGATGTATGAAAATTTAAAATTTCTTTACAAAAGAATATCCTACTGTTGAAGAATTATTTAATGCTTTTTACGATGAAACTAATGAAAGTATAGATGGTTTTAGGGCAGGAATTACAGCAAAATTACAAGGTAAAGAAAGATATAAAGAATTTTTTGGAAATGATTCTTCTCATTTAAAAGGTTATCTAATTGGTAATGATTATGCAGATTTTAATAAGGATAAATTGACTGATTGGTTATAATAATCCATCGCCTAAAGAATATCCTTTCAAACCTTAAGACATTCCGCAAACGGAAGGTGATGCATCAATAATGTATTGTTGCAAAATCCTGAAAATTACAAGCCTAAAATTGACGGATTCAGCGGCTGGTATTATGGTTTATATTGTATTACATGATTTGATATTATCAATGTGTTATTAACTATTTTTTGGATAACAGTATATTCTTTTAGAAGTTGTGACAATAATGTCCCCTACAAAAAAAAGAGTGTAAATCAGCCCAGAATAACCTGTACATAATTGGAGATTTTTATGTCAATATTTAATGAGTTAAAGAATATGTCTAATAACCCCCAATTTCGAGTTTCCATTAATTGCAAATGACGAGGTTTGAAAATTACAATATAAGAGATGAAAACCGGAGTCGTGGTTCCAAAATGAAAAAAAATCTGCACAAGCGTAGCGCGGAAGCCTTTTTCCATTCTGGGTTCCCGACGTAAGGACTTTTTATCTATCAATCCTGCAATATATTCAAAACTAGACATTCAGGCTAATAAGAAAAAATCTGGAAGTTTTCTGATTACCTGCAGCGTAGCTGAGCTTAAGGATATTGCGGCAGATTCCATTGAATCTGATGAATTGATGCTCAAAATTACTGGAGCGATTATTTATGGAGAAAGTCTTTAATTTCACGCTCACTAAAAAGGAGATGTGATAAAAATTACATCCGTATATTTTTTTCACTCAAGTTTGCAAATGCCTTGCTAAAACTAGCTTTAGTAGAAAACTGTTCCTGCTTTGTTATGTAATTCTTCTTGTTTCTCAGGTTCCCAAGATAATTAAAAACTTTTCATTTGCTTTAAGCTGCTGCCATTTTATTTGTTTTTAACCAGCGACGAATAAATATTTATGCACTTACGTTTTTTTACAGTAAAGGTACAAGGCTGACGAAGACAAAAAAAAGAACCGCGGTAGGAGGAAAAAGGACGCGGTTCTTTCGAAATTAGTTTTGCTTGCTGATGTATATAGAATATATAATATTATTATTACAGTCAATACCTTTTCTTGCGGTTTTTCGCATTTGTTGCATATTTTTTACGATTTTTAACTTTTTTTCAAAGCCTATGTATGTAAATAGTGTTGCTGGGCAAATATTTGCTCAAATATCGAGTCACAAATGATGATTTGTATGTACGGAAGAAAAGTCCAAGGTTAACCGAGCCGTTCTGAAGGTTGGCAAGCGTTTTTTGCAAAGCAAAAATGCGCAGTCCCATAGTCTTGTAGAAAAAATGTTGAAAATCTTCTATTATTTTAATGCTATAATAACGCGAGGAACGAAATGAAGAAAATCGGTATTATCGGGGCAATGGAGCTGGAAGTCAGTAAAATAATCCAGGCTCTGAAAGAAAACGGAACAGTTAAGGAAACTGAAGCCGGTGGAACAGTATATTTTGAAGGGAATATCGGGAATGTGGATGTGGTAATTGCAAGAAGCGGTGTCGGTAAAGTAAATGCTGCCCTTTGTGCACAGCGCATGATAATCCAGTTTGGTGCCGAATGCATAATCAATTCTGGAATTGCAGGCGCAATGGGTAGTGGTCTTGGTATTTTTGACGTGGTTCTTTCCAGTGATGCTGTTTATCATGATATGGATGCAGTTCTTTTTGGATATAAGGTTACGGAAATTCCTCAGATGAAATGTTCCGCATTTCAGGGGGACAAATCCCTGATTGAAAAGATTCAGAAAATTTTTCCTTCACTGGAAGAAACAAAGGGGCATAAGCTGGCAGTCGGTCGTGTTGCTACAGGCGATCAGTTCATTGCGGAAAAGACATTGAAAAACAAAATCAAGGAAAACTGCAATCCTGCCTGCGTTGAAATGGAAGGTGCTGCAATTGCCCATGCCTGCTATGTAAATGATGTTCCTTTTGTAATTATGAGGACTCTTTCTGATATGGCAGATGATGCACTTGCCGAAGAATGTACATACAGCTTTAATGAAGATACTGCAGCAGATTTGAGTTCAGCAATCATGCTGGCAATCCTCAGGCAGCTGTAGGAAATTCCGGAAAATAAACGGCGTCTCTAAAATTGCATTTTAAGAGGCATCTTTGAAACTTGATTTGAAAAATTCAGAGGAGAAAGAATTATGGAAAAGAAATACAATGTTGACAGTTTCAACATGGATCACACAAAAGTAACGGCTCCATTTGTACGTACAGCTGCAAAAAAAGTCGGTGACAAAGGTGATGTAGTGACAAAGTTTGATATCCGCATTACGCAGCCGAACAAGGAATTCATGCCGACAGGTGCCATCCATACGATTGAACATATTGTTGCAGAATACATCCGCGACGAAATTGACGGCGTAATCGATTTCAGTCCTATGGGATGCCGCACAGGTTTTTATTTTACTGTATGGGGCGACCGTGACGAAGAATACATTACGCAGCACCTGCTTCCTGTTTTCAAGAAAGTGATTGACTGGGAAGGCGAAGTTCCTGCTGCCAATGAAATCCAGTGCGGAAACTATCGTGACATGGATCTGGAAGGTGCAAAGAAATTTGCAAAGCAGTGGGTTGAAGGAATCGAACGGAAAGGCTGGAACGCTTTTATTTAAAAGAATGTACATGTAGAACGGAACGAATAAGTATAGACTTAGAGTTTCAGGGAAAGGCTGCCTGCAGCGGAGTTTTTGATAGCTTCCTGGGCAGTCTTTTTTTTGTTTCCGAGACTGTTTTTTTTTGCTATATTTAAGTAGAAGTCATATCAACGGAGATATTTCAATTGAACATTCTTGCTAAATTTAAGGAAACTGTGGGTTCCGTCCTTCCTGTAATGGCCATAGTCTTCTTGCTGGGATTTTTTGTAGTTCCTCTGGACCGTATCCTTCTGGCGCGCTTTATCATAGGCGGGCTGTTCTTGATTTTCGGGCTTACGGTTTTCCTTCTGGGTGTGGACATAGGGATCCAGCCTATGGGGGAACGGTGTGGTGCAGCCCTCACGCAGAAAAGGAACCTTCTGCTGCTTCTGGTAAGTGCATTTGCCATCGGTTTTCTTGTCACTATTGCAGAACCGGATATTCAGGTTTTTGGAATTCAGGTTCATGGTGTTTTCAGCTATCTCAATAAAAACATTTTTGTTTTCGTAATTGCTGCCGGCGTGGGACTTTTTATTATGCTGGGGCTTTTACGTACTGTCATGCAGTTTCCTCTGAAAATGGTTTTAATCATTTCTTATGGACTGCTCTTTGCAATTGCACTGTTTATTCCTCCGGAATTTGTTGGAGTTGCATTTGACTCAGGCGGTGCGACTACAGGCCCTATGACCGTTCCATTCATAATGGCACTGGGGCTTGGTGTTTCATCAGTGCGTTCGGCTGACAGTAAAGACAGTTTTGGCCTTACCGGTGTTACGTCAATAGGCCCGGTGCTGGCTGTAATTCTCTATGCTTTCCTTTTAAAGAATGGCGGAACCGGAGCTACTGAATTTGATGTGGTCCAGCAGGAAGTAATGACGGAAACAGTCAGCCTGAATCCTTTTGTATCAGTATTCATTCCATTTGGAACAGAATTTCCGGCAGTGGCAAAGGAAGCAGCTTCCTCAATTCTGCCTGTAGTAATCCTTTTCTGCATTTTCCAGATTTTCCTTTTAAAGATGACTGCCCGGCAGGTTACCCGTATGATAATCGGTATCGTGTACAGTTTCATCGGGCTTACAGTTTTCCTTCTGGGAGTGAATGTAGGATTCATGCCGGCGGGATTGACCATAGGCCAGCTGCTTGGACAGAATGCATCGGACTTTGGCGGATTCTGGTTTTATTTCCTTATTGTTACCGGATTCGTTTTTGGTGCAATCGTCGTTTGTGCTGAACCTGCAGTATGGGTTCTGACGGAACAGGTGGAACAGGTTTCCGGCGGTACGATAAAAAGAAAAGTGCTACTTATGTTCCTGTCTGTAGGCGCAGCTGTTGCAATCGGGCTTTCTTTGTGGCGTGCAGTTGCAGGCTTTGACATAAAATACATTCTGATTCCCGGATATGCCCTTGCGTTCATACTTATGTTTTTCTGTCCCGATCTTTTTACCGGAATTGCATTTGACTCAGGCGGTGTTGCGTCCGGCCCGATTACATCAACTTTCGTGCTTTCGTTCACACTTGGAGCATCTTCCAGTGCCGCAGGAAATAATGATGCATTCGGTGTCATTGCCCTTGTTGCCATGATGCCGCTTATTGCAATCCAGTTCCTTGGAATATTATATGAGGCACATCGAAAAAAAGCGGAAAAATTACAGGCGGCCAGACAGTCATGCAGTGTGGAGGAAAAGGAATGAGCTATAGATTGATAATATCAATAGTACCTAGAAATCAGGGGGAACTTATTACTGCTGCCGCAAGGGACGCCGGAGCCGGTGGCGGGACAATCATCCTTGGACGGGGGACTGCTTCCAGCAATATCCTCCAGCTTTTAGGATTCGGTGACAGTGCAAAGGATGTGACATATAATGTGGTTCCTGATTCTGAGGTGCAGGAAATCTGTTCTGCAATAAGGAAGGCTGCTGCCGGAAAAAAAGAACATTTTGGAGTCATGTTCACTGTTGATGTACAGAATTTCTTTAAAAGCGGTTGTGGCGAAGGTGAAGCAGTTACAGCAGACTCTGGTAAAGATGGAGGAAATAAAATGGCAGATGATAAATCATATCAGATGATAAATATAATCGTGAATAAAGGTTACGCAGATGATGCTATGGCCGCTGCAAGAAAGGCCGGAGCCGGTGGCGGAACCGTAATGAATGCCCGCGGAACTGCCCGTCCTGATGATGCAGGATTTTTTGGAATCCAGATTGTTCCTGAAAAAGAAATCCTCATGATTCTTGTTGAGAAGGAAAAAGCTGATGCCGTGCGTAAGGCTGTGCAGGAACTTCCGTGTTTTGCAGAAAAAGGATGTGGCGTCGTATTCTGTTCCTCGGTAGATGATTTTACCCTCCTTGGAAAATAGCGATGAATACAAAAGATATTATTTTCCGGGAATTGAGTGAAGCGGAAAAGGATGGAGGATTTGTTTCCGGTGAAAAACTTGCAGAAGCCTGTGGAGTAAGCCGGGCGGCCATATGGAAAGGAATTACTGCATTGCGCAAAAGCGGTTGTGAAATTGAAGCCGTAACCAACCGGGGATACAGACTTGCTAAGGCAGACATACTTACAGAGGAAAATATACGCATCCATCTTCCTGCCGGTTTTCCGTATGAAATTTCCGTGTATGACAGTATTGATTCTACAAATACAGAATGTAAGCGCCGTTGTGTAGAAGCCGGAGTCCTCCGTAATGCCGGTAATCGCCTTACCATTCAGGGAGAAAGACTCCACATGAGTTCTGTAATAGCGGCCAGCCAGACAAATGGCCGCGGCAGGCTGGGGCGGGAATTCTATTCTCCGGATAAGTCAGGAATTTACCTGAGCATAATATATTCGCCGGAAAGTGCAGCAGTAACGCCTGCCCGTATGACGGTTTCAGCGGCGGTTGCAGTGTGCCGGGCAATAAAAAAACTCTATGGCATTGAAAGTTCAATAAAATGGGTAAATGACATTTTTGTTGGTGGAAAAAAAGTCTGCGGAATCCTGACAGAAGGAATTGCAAATTTTGAGACCGCATCCATTGACGCCGCCGTAATCGGCATAGGCATAAATATGACGGAAAGCAGTGACGGTTTTCCAAAAGAAATTGCATCAGTTGCAGGAGCTATTTCGGATGCTTCATCCGGAGTCACCAGAAGTGCAATGGCTGCAAAAGTAATGGAAGAAACCCTGTCCCTTCTGACCGGCGGCTTAGAAAAATTTGCTGAAATAATAGAAGAATATAAATCACATTCATTGCTGATCGGTAGGAAAGTCCTTGTAAAACCCGTCATAAATGATGAATCCCAGGCTTATGAAGCAACCGTGACAGACATAGATACGGAAGCCCGGCTTGTGGTAAAAGACTGTCAGGGAAATGAAAGATTCCTTTCAAGTGGTGAGGTGACGCTGTCCAGCAGTGCTTTTGTATAAGGCTGAGGCCGTCGCTTCCTATCTGCATTACAGTGGAAAATGCGGCTGCATTTCACATGGCAGATTTTGCATTTCACGGTTTCAGATGTTCATATTCCGGTTAAAAACACTATACTTGGTTTCATGAATATGAATGGAAAAAATCTGCTTAATGCAAATCATCTTAAACTGATTGCCATAATTGCAATGACGGTTGACCATTTTTGTGACATTGCTTATCCGGGGTTCCCGCTTGTTCCACAGGCTGTGGTAATGCACCTGATCGGGCGTCTTACTGCGCCGGTAATGTGGTTTTTTGTGTGTGAAGGATTTTTCTACACCCGGAATGTAAAAAAGTACATGTTCCGGCTGGGCATGTTTGCCATAATTTCTCATTTTGCATACTGCTTTGCATTTGGAATTCCACTGAATCCTTTTACAGGAAGCATATTCAACAGAACCAGCGTAATATACCCGCTGTTCATTGCTGTTGTAGTCCTGTATATGGACAATAATGAAATGCCTTTTAATAAATGGATAAAATTCGTCATCCAGTTTTTTCTTATAATGACTGCTTTTCCTGCAGACTGGAGCTGTATAGCCGTGCTGGCAATCACCGGGATGTATAAGAACCGGGGGAATGTTGAAAAACAGATGCTCTCCATAATTTTCTGGGTGTTGGTTTACGGAACCGTTTCCTTCTTTTTTGTAAGCAGGATTTATGCACTGATACTTCCAGGCGTACTTATGGTTTATCCGCTTTTAAAAATGTATGATGGACAGAAAGGAAAAGCTGCATGGATGAAGTGGTTTTTTTATCTTTATTATCCGCTTCATCTGGTGGTCATAGGTATGATACGCATGAACTGGATGGGGGATGTGCCTCTGATTTTTTAGATATGCCCCTGATTCCTGTCTTGCGGTATCATTTTTACCATGCTATAATTTTATCCGGAGTATAGTATGTCAAATGAATTAGATCCATCAATTGCCGCACTTCTTTCTGAGGCACAGGTTTTTCCAGAAGAAACAGACCCTGTAATTTCTGCTGATGATTCCTTTAGCTTTGAGGAAATGATCATCAAAGATGCTGCTGAAAAAACTGTAAAGAAGGCAGGTCCTGTTCCAGAAGTTGACCTTACGATAAAAGAGTTTAAAGAAATAACTAAGTTATATAATGATGAACCGGGTGATATGTTCAATGATCCGGCTTATTATAAGACAGCCATTGCAGGTGAAGACAATGCTTCACAGCGCCTGCACATGGTGCTTTCAAAATATCTTACCAGCAAAGACATAAAGGATAAGATGGTTTACCGCCAGCAGGTCATTACCTCTTATTGGGAACTGGTGCGTTCAATGGCTGCAAAAGCCGGTAACAAGGATTTTCCTGTACCAAAAAGGATGATGCTCCGTTATGCAGTCCTTCTGCCATCCCTTTTCCGTCCTGAGCATAAGGAACTTTTTTCAAAAGCCATCGTGGAAAATGATACGGGAGAGCCGGTTTTCTATCTTGATGAATGGTTTAAATATATCGGTAGCGGACAGATTGGTGTTTCTGCAACAGATGAAGTCCGTGTTCCAAAAAAAGCCGGTGCGGAAGGTGCAATGCAGGAGCAGGCCAGGTTGCAGCAGCTCCAGTCTAAAAATTCCGGCCGCCTTCAGACAGCAGAAAACCAGCTGAGCATGAAGGAAAATGAAAGGGCAATGCTTGAAGTTGAACTTAAGTCAAGGATTGATGCAATATGTGACCATCCTGTAGTACTTGGCTATGAACCACATAAGCAGCCGTATTCTGACATGCAGAAGAAGGTTTTCTCGGAAATTGCCGTTTACATGCGTAATCTTTCAAAAGTAGACAGGGAAGTTTCAAGCCTGCTCCGTGAATATCAGGATGCAAAGAGTTCATATAATTCTGTGGAAGAAAAACTTGCAATGGGACCTGAAATTACATCTGCAAATACTGCCGATGTGGAAACAGAATTTGAAACAATCCGTCAGATGGCAAAAATGACTTGCGGCCGTCAGGGTAACCAGTTCCCGATTTTTTCAAGGGAATTTTACCATTCCATGCCGCAGGGAACTGGCTTCCGTGAAAATGTAATCAACCTCCTTAAATGGATTGAATCTATAGATCCGGGTGCATTCTGCCGTGTCCATAAAAATGTCCTTAACCGTATTGTTCCTTTTGTAATCCTCATTCCAACATACGGAGATTCCGGATTCTGCTGGCAGCCTTTTGAACGCTACAACCGGGTTACAAGCCGCGGCCGTATCATCGTTCCTATGTATCCAAGGGATCTGAAGATTGCAGTCCTTACGGCCGTTGCAGATTTAAGGTGGCAGGTAGCAAAGGAAAAGGCATCTTTCCATTGGATGGAAGAAGGTCTTACCGGTCAGTACTACGAATGGATTGACAAACAGAAGCTTAAGGGCGACCTGAAACAGTATTTCATTCAGGATTATGTATTGTGGATGACAAAAGAATCTGAAGGCGTACAGCGTCTTGATAAGGAAGTCCGGGGCATTTTCTGGCGTAACATTCCATTCCCGCAGTCATTGAAGGATACTCTTAAAACACGGAGCCTTGTTTACGATGATTTGTGCAAGAAAGATGCCAACCGTGCAATGAGTGACGGTTATTGATACCGTAGTAATTCCATAAAATGGTGTTCCGTATTCATTCCGGGGCACCATTTTTTTTGCTGTCATCCCTGATGAGTGAGTGCCATTCTGTTTGGCTATGTCCGGCTGCAATTGCAAGTCTGATGACAGTATATTTTCAAAAACTGCCCCAGGTTCATTCCGGGATCTATAAGTCTTGGTACAAGAATTTAGAGAGATGCTGAAATGGAATTCAACATGACCAAACGCCCCGTCATCCTAAAGTTGAATCTGTCATCCAGAACAAGTTTCGGAATCTGTTTTGTGCCACCCGATGTCATTACGGGGCATTTTTTACAGTTGCTTACTTTCCAAATATTTCTTTCCGGTGAAGCCTTCCCAATTCTGCAATCTGTTCCTTTAAATTTAATCCGCTGGCAGTTTCTGCAAATGCTGCAAGGTCAATGGAAAACCGGTTCATGGAAAAATGCTGGTAAACAAAAACTTTTTCCCAGGCAGTTTCACCGGCATAGGACTCAAGGAGCATGTCCCGGTAAGGAATGAAGATTCCTTTGTTTTTTAATTCGCTGTAGCCCACCAGCCATAATTCCGGGATAAAAGCCGTGCCATCATCAAGGGCATTGCGCACCAGTTCTTTATGGAGTCCGGCGGTTTTTTCTGCCATCCAGTTCTGGCTTTGGATAATGAGTTCCTTTATGGCTGGGCTTCCGTTTTTATGGAGGAATTTCAGGTGGGCGGTCTTTGCGGTGTGGAGTGGTGTCTTGTTCAGGATTATGACATTCTGGCGGAAATCTACATTCAATTCTGGATTCCGTTTGAAATAACCTTCTGCAATTTTTCCTGCCTGTCCCACAAGATAACGGTTGTTTTTCAATAACTGTTCGTCTTTTCCAGGATTGTCCCCGATTACAATGAGTTTAATTTCACTTTGAGGTGTAAGTTCATCCAGGGCTTTGTTATATACTACCGGTGTTTCAACAGGATATTCCGGCGTATCTTTCTGTGCACTTTGAAGCTGCAACGGGATAAGTTCCTTTGAAAATTCCATCCATTCATCACATTTTGCCTTTAATCCGCTTCTGAATGAATCAAACGCTTTCCATTGTCCTTCTGTCAATGCAGTCCTCCTGTGCATCATGCAAGTACACTATAGAACAATAAATAAAATTGCGCTATTATAATTTTATAAAAACTAAAAATATTAAGTTTCCATTAAGAAAGAAAAATGCTTCAGAAACTGCTTTGTTCGTACCAGCGTTATTATGACATTAATACTGAAAATCCGGCGGCTCCCTTTTGTGCGGAAGCTGTTTTCAAGTCGCATAATGAACAGTATGTCCTTGTAAAGGCTGCAAAAATTGCTGACATTGATTCTAACGAATATGTGTTTTTTGCACAGGAAGACGGACTTTCTTCTGACCGGTTAAAGGAACTGACGGAATCAGCCTGGAATACGGGACTTGGACGGATAAAGCCATATTACGGTCACCGGAATTCTGATGTGACATTGATTGTGATTGCAGGTCATGTTGAAGCTGAGGTGATGAAGGCTGTAAAAAAAATCAGGTTTTCAAAATCCTATAAGTTCAGCTTATACGGGTGGAGCAGTTTCCGTCTTGTGGTGCACGAAGTTTCTTCCGGTCTGACTGCTTCAAACTGGCAGGGCAGAGATTTGAAAAAACTTTTTAATAAAGGCAATTAAATTTTACACTTCCGCTGACGCGGGGTCAAAAAAGGGGCATTAAAAAAATACGTCCATGTATTTTTTTAATGTGCAGTTGCAAAAGCGTTGCTTTCATAACTGCATATCAAGTGCCTCCATGCACTTCCGCTGACGCGGGGTCAAAAAAGGAGGAATAAAAAATGACAGCATTATTAATAATTCTTGCTGCGATTGTTCTGCTTTTCATTGGATACGTTACATACGGTTCATGGCTTGCAAAACAGTGGGGTATTGACCCTTCAAAGACAACTCCTGCAAAGGCAATGCCTGATGGCATTGACTATGTAGAAGCTAAACCGGCTGTCCTTATGGGACATCACTTCAGTTCTATTGCAGGTGCTGGTCCGATCAACGGTCCTATTCAGGCTGCTGTATTCGGCTGGGTTCCTGTTTTCCTGTGGTGTGTAATTGGTGGTATTTTCTTTGGCGGACTTCAGGATTTCGGTTCGCTTTTTGCATCAATCCGTCACGATGGAAAATCTGTTGGTGAAATTATCAAATCATCAATGGGTAAACTGTCAAAGAAACTGTTCATCATTTTTTCACTTCTGGTACTGATTCTTGTAATTGCATCTTTTGTTAATGTTGTTGCAGGTACATTCTTTACTCCGGACCAGCTGATTGAAAAGACAGGTGTTGCATTCGGTTTTGTAACAAATCCGACAAACAACCAGACTACAGCCATCATTTCCGTACTGTTCATTGTCCTTGCTGTAATTTACGGAATCCTTACAAACAGATGCGGCCTTAAGGTTGTTCCTGCTACAATCATCGGTATTGTTGGCATCATCGGAATCGTAATCTTTGGTCTTAATGTGGGCTTTGTGATGAACCGTACCGCATGGATCGTATTCGTTGCATTGTACATTGCCGTTGCTTCGCTGATTCCTGTATGGATCATGCTCCAGCCCCGGGATTATCTTTCTTCATTCCTGCTTTATGCGATGATTCTTATTGCACTTGTGGGCATTGTTGCATCAGCATTTACCGGTGCTGCCCGTGGTGTTGAATTTGCAGTTCCAGCATTTGCCGGATGGAAAGTTGGAAATAACTTCATGTTCCCGACACTGTTCATTACAGTTGCCTGTGGTGCATGTTCAGGTTTCCATTCACTCATTGCTTCTGGTACAACCTCAAAGCAGCTTGATTCAGAAAAGAATGCAAAAGCCATTGGTTATGGTTCAATGCTCATTGAATCTGCCCTCGGTATCATTTCTCTGATTGCTGTCGGCGTAGTATGGAAGAAGTGGACAGGAAAAGAATTCGGTTCCCCATCTGCAGCATTTGGTGCAGGTATCGCTACATTATTTGGTGATGCCGGAACTCCTGTTTACAACACAATCAGTGCACTCCTTACACTTGCTGTTTCTGTATTTGCATTGACTTCCCTTGACTCGGCAACACGTCTGAGCCGCTTTATGTTCTCTGAACTTTTCCTTAAGGAAGATGAAAAAGACTGGACTGAGGCAACCGGCATCCGTAAGGTTCTTGCAAATCCATTCTTTGGAACTGCACTGATGGTCATCATCGGTTCAACTCTGGGATTCCTGAAGCTTTCTGCAATCTGGGGACTCTTTGGTGCTGCAAACCAGCTTCTTGCAGGTATCGCACTTCTTGCTGTTGCTGCATGGCTTGGTGAAGTTGGAAAGAACAATAAA
Source organism: Treponema sp. (assembly GCA_045616425.1). Taxonomy (GTDB): domain Bacteria; phylum Spirochaetota; class Spirochaetia; order Treponematales; family Treponemataceae; genus Treponema_D. The sequence goes on along the minus strand of JAZLGS010000046.1, from coordinate 25,556 downwards.
ATGTTCTACATTCCAATGGTATTCATGCTTGCTGCTACATTGACAAGCCTTATCCTTACAGTAATCGGTAAGGCAAAAGCAATGGCTGCCGGTGCAGAAGGTGCATTCTTCTGGGGCAACTGGTTCCAGATGATTTTTGCTGCTGCCATGGCAATCCTTGCAATAATCCTTGTTATTGAAGGTATCAAGACTTTCAAGAGACAGGCTGCAAAATAAAAGGCTGTGTCCGAATTAGTGCTGAATAAATCTGCAATTTAAAAAAAGTGGGTCCCAGCGGCGGAAAAAAAAGCCAATAAAAAAGGGCATCTCCGGAAAAATAATTTCCGGGGATGCCCTTTTGTTATGGACACGATTTTAGTAAATCACAAGACTTAATGAATATGTTCCCGGGCGGACTCTGTATTGTTCCAGTGTGTCTGGACCACAGGCACCGGTTCCTACGCCACGGTGGGCTGCATCAATTATCAGCATGTAAGAACCATCATCTCCTGCACTCAAATCCGTAAGTTCATTATGGTGTTCGCATTTCCACAAATCTTCCAAAGTGTATTTTGACAGGTTGAAAGAGAATGGCTGCATCGACTGGATGTGAAGCGGCATGTTTTCCTGCTTTGCATCCGGCTTTTCTGCAGAATGTAAACACATGTATGTAGTTCCGGTGCGTGTTCCGTTTTCCTGCGGGACGATGTATGAAACTTCCAGTTCATCAGCCTTTACCGTATAAAGCCCGTGAAGTGCACCGTCTTTCCTGTCGCTGTAGTTTTCATGAGGGCCGTTTCCATACCATGAAACGTAACCGTTCAATGCACTTACAGGAACCATGATTCCGGCACGTGGATATTCAGGAAGTGCATCCGTCAGGTTGAATTCCACATCAAGGAGCAGGGCTTTCGTATTTACAGGAGATGTACATTCAGAAACCTGGGTGCGGACTGTTGCAAGCTTTTTCTTTTTGCTGCATGCCGGACCTGTAAATATTTCTGAAACACCGTTCTTTTTCTGTTCAACAACTGCATTTGCCAGATCTGCATCAAGCCATGCTGTAGTCGGTTTTTCTGCAAAACACCAAGGCTGCGGATTATTGTGGATGTTCGGTATTTCACGCTTTACGCATTCATTTTCCGTAAGTGCGCGCCACAGCACAGGCTTGAATCCTGTCACAATTTCTGAAAGTGCATCAGGATTGAAATCTGCTGTCTTGTTCTTTTCGTGGACAAAAGCCGTCAATGCCATTGCCGGTTTCAAAAGGAACTCACTGCGTCCGATTACATCTCCTGCTTTTGTACAGGCAGTATCCTTCTTGTAAACGAATTCAACATTTACATAGTATTCAGAATTGTCAGTGCTGTTTACGGTTCCTGCTACAGGAAGTGTGATTTTAGCACTCTGATCAGGTTCAAGTTTAGGAAGCTTTGCCGTTCCCGTCTTTATGGAAACGCCGTTTTTAAGCACAGCCCACTTTAAGGCAACATTTTCAAGGTCTGAAAAATCATAACGGTTTGTAACTGTAAAAAGTCCCTGCTGTGGATGCAGTCCTTCTATGCGCACCGGTGAGAAAACTTTGCGGCATTCTTCAAGGACAGGTTTTGGAGTCTGGTCAGGAAGGAGGATTCCGTTAAGACAGAAATCATAGTCGCTTGGTTTGTCGCCAAAGTCACCACCGTATTTCCAGTATTTGCCACCCTGAGGTTCGCCTGGTTTTCCTGCCGGAGCTTCTGCTGCAATTCCCTGGTCAATCCAGTCCCAGATGAAACCGCCCTGCAGTCCGTGATGGCTTTCGATTGCCCTCCAGTAATCTGCAAGGGAACCGTTTGCATTTCCCATGGCGTGGGAATATTCACACATTATGATTGGCCGGTAGTCACTGCATTTTGTAACATATTCTGTAATCAGGTCGATTGTCGGATACATAGGGCTGATTAAATCTGTCAGTCCTTTTCCCCGGGCAAGTCCTTCAAGGGAGAATGGTGCCTGTGTAAATGCTTCACGGACGAATCCTTCATAATGCACGATCCGTGTAGGATCAACGCGGCGGATCCATGCCTGACATGCAACCTGATTCTGTCCGTCGCCACTTTCGTTGCCTAGTGACCAGCCGAAAATACTCGTGTGGTTCTTGTCACGGCGTACCATGCGCTGTACACGCTGGACATATGCGTTGGTCCATTCGTCGCTGCGGGTGATGTTGTCATAATATGCGTGGTTTTCAATATTTGCTTCATCAAGGAGCAGTATTCCGTAACGGTCACACAGGTCGTACCAGCGTTCATCGTCAGGATAATGGCATGTTCGCACTGCATTGAAATTGTACTGCTTCAGGAGCTTTATGTCCCGCACCATGTTTTCCAGCGGAATCGTCTTTCCGTAATATTCGCTGTGTTCGTGACGGTTGACGCCGTGAATGTATACCATCTTGCGGTTTATGAGCATTTCCCTGTCTTTGATTTCAACGGATTTGAAACCGGTACAGAATGAAACGCTTTCAATATGGCGGCCAAGTTTCTTTAATGATGCTGAATTTACTTTTGCAACCCGGTTAAGTTCTGCTTTGTCTCCCGGATTCTTTTCATATTCATAAAGGCTTGCCGTTACAACATAAAGTGCAGGATTTTCATGTGACCACAATTCTGCATTTTTAATTACGATGTCAGTCCTTATCTGGTTCAGGTTCATCCTGTAATTGTATTCACCAAAGACGATGCCTTCTGCAACCAGCTTTCCCAGTTTTCCTGCTGATGGCGTTCCTGCCAGCTGGTGAACGGAATAGCGGACAGCCCGTGGAAGTCCGTCCATTTTACTGTTAGTCAGTGCACTGCCATCTTCCGGATTATATCCCAGTGATACATGAAGTGGAATTACGCCATCACATTTTGAAAGCGGCTTTACATCCTGTTCCGCTTCTTCTGGAATTGATGCCTCGTAACTCATGGTCTGGGTCAGGAGCTTCTTTATTTTTGCCCCCATTGTTTTTGGAGTAATATAGGAAAGTGCAGTTACATCCTGTATGTAGGATTTTTCCGTTGAATAAAGGTAAACGCTTCTATGTATTCCGCCGAACCACCACTGGTCCTGGTCTTCCACGAAAGAAGCATCGGAATAGCGGATTACCTTTATGGCGATTTTTACGGTTTTCCTGCCGGATTCTGCAATTAAACGGGTAATGTCAAATTCACATGGAAGCCTTGTGTCTTTTGAAATACCTGCCAGTTCTCCGTTGACATGAACTTCTGCAACACTTTCTGCTGAGCCGATGTGCAGCACGATGCGGCGTCCTTTCCAGCCTGCCGGTACTGCCGTTTCCAGAATGTAAAGGCCTGTCGGATTATGCTCTGGTACGTTTGGTGGAATCGTATCAAAAGGCATCTGGACATTTGTGTAATGGGGATGGTCATTGAATCCCTGCAGCGTCCATGTGCCCGGGACTTTTATTTCTTCCCATTTTTCGGAATTGAAATCAATTCCAGTCCAGCCGGCAAGTGCTGATGATACATCAGCTTCGGGATTTTCAATAAGCTTGAATTTCCATGTCCCGTCCAGGCTTTTATAGAAAGGACTTGCTGTCTGCATTACTGATTCTGGTCCTGCAGCTGTTTCTGCTGCAGCCATTTCTGCTGTTTCATATGGAATGAGTGGACTGCGCATTGGCAGCCTGTTAAGTGATTGTATTTCCGGATTTTCCCAATTTTTTTTCATAGCTTAATTGTAAATCAATTTACGGTACAGACAAGGTACTTAAATAACAGTATTTCCGTACCTTTATTTTTGAAAAAACTGACCTATAATTAAATCAGGTGAATGGCATGAACTGCCAGAAAAAAACAGTTGTCCTTAAAACTTTCAGTTTTTAGAGGCGACCTGATAATCGTTTTTCAGTATTTTTTCAGGAGGAAATGAAAATATGAAAAAATGTGTAGTTGCACTCGCATCACTCGCAGTGCTCACAGCAGGACTTTTTACATCTTGTGGAAACAAGAACTCAGCAAAGGCTGCCGATCCAAATGCTCCGGTAGACCTTACGGTATGGTGTTGGGATCCTTCATTCAACATCTATTCTATGAATGAAGCTGCAAAAATTTACAAACAGAATCATCCTAACGTAAATGTAAATGTTGTTGAGACTCCTTGGGCTGACCTTCAGCAGAAACTCATCACATCACTTTCTGCAAATGATACTTCATCATTGCCAGACATCATCCTTTGTCAGGATAATGCAATGCAGAAGAATCTTTCTAACTATCCAAAGGCATTTGAACCTCTCAACGGAAAAGTTGACCTTTCAAAATTTGCACAGTTCAAAGTTGGCTATGGTGAAATGAATGGAAAGAATTACAGCGTTCCATTCGATAATGGTGCAACAGCAACATTCATCCGCAGGGACATCATTGAAGCTGCAGGCCTTAAGGTTGAAGATTTCAACGATATTACATGGGGCGAATTTACAAGACTTGGAAAAATCGTAAAGGAAAAGACAGGCAAGGCTCTCATTTCATATGTTGGAAACGAACCTGACTGTATCATGATTATGCTCCAGAGCTGTGGAAAATGGCTCTTTGATGAAAACGGAAAACCTGCACTTGCAAACAATCCTGTACTTAAGAAGTCTGTTGAACTTTATGCAGATATGATTAAGGCTGGCGTTTGTGAAACAGTAACAGACTGGAATGCATATGTTGCAACAATCAACAATGGTACAGTAGCATCAACAATCAACGGATGCTGGATTGTCGGCACAATCTGCACTGTTCCTGATCAGGCTGGAAAATGGGCTGTTGTAAACACTCCAAAAGTTGACGGTGTTGATACAGCTGTTAACTACTCTAACCAGGGTGGTTCAAGCTGGATGGTAATGTCAAGCTCAAAGCATGCTGACGTAGCAGCTGACTTCCTTGGCGCAACATTCGGTGGAAGCAAAGCCCTTTATGAAACAATCCTTCCATCATCTGGTGCAATTGCAACATGGCTCCCTGCTGCTGATTCTGATGTTTATGCACAGCCTAACGCATTCTTTGGCGGACAGAAGATTTACAAAGACATCGTAGAATACTCTGGAAAGATTCCTCAGGTTAAGTATGGTGTATTCAACTACGAAGCCCGCGATGCAATCGGTGTAGCAATGGCTGGAATCCTTTCTGGTGAAAAGTCTATTGATGCAGCTCTTGCAGAAGCCCAGAAGAATGTAGAATTCCTTATGGGATATTAATGTGAGTTTTTAACCCGCAGGCATCCCCGGAAAGTATTTTTGGAGATGCCATCATGCTGAATGATTTATTGCAGGTTCATTGAAAAATGGATCTGCAATAAAATCTGATTTTTACGATTGATTTTTAGATTTTTTGTTGGAAATTGAAATGAGAAAATTAACTCTGGAAATGAAATATAAACGGGCCGGATGGGGATTTGTAGCGCCTGCCTCCCTGTTGATTTTTATCTTAAGTTTTTATCCGATGCTCAGTTCGTTCATACTTTCTTTGCAGGCTGGACTTGGTAACAACTTGAAATTTGCAGGAATCAGGAATTACCTGCGCTTGTTTGAAGATGACAAATTCCGGGCTGCCGTTGGAAATGTATTGATTTATTTTATTTTCCAGGTTCCGATCATGCTCTTTATGGCATTGGTTCTTGCTTCAATACTTAATCAGAAGGATTTGAAATTCCGCGGACTTTTCAGGACGCTGATTTTCCTTCCTTGTGCCACATCCCTTGTTTCTTCTGCACTCATCTTTAAGTCACTGTTTGCCCTGGACGGTCTTGTAAACGTGCTGCTCATGAAAGGCGGATTCATTTCAACTCCAAAGAACTGGCTTATGGATCCTTTCTGGGCAAAGGTGGTAATCATCCTGACAATTACATGGCGCTGGACCGGGTACAATACGGTATTCTTCCTTGCCGGCCTTCAGAATATAGACAGTTCAATTTACGAAGCTGCTGATATTGACGGTGCAAATCCTGTACAGACATTCTTCAGGATTACGCTTCCTCAGCTGCGTCCTGTAATCCTTCTGACTGCAATCATGTCAACAAACGGAACATTGCAGCTCTTTGACGAAGTAAAGAACCTGACTGGTGGTGGTCCTGGAAATTCAACTATCACAATCAGCCAGTACATATATAATCTTTCATTTGTATACAACCCGCAGTTTGGTTATGCCGCTGCTGTTTCATACGCAATCCTTATCATGGTTGCAATTCTGTCATTCATCCAGATGAGGGTAGGAGATAAAGAATAATGGTAAGAGCACAGAGAATAAAAATTTACGAACATATTTTCATTGTATTTGTCTGCCTCCTTTCTATCTTTCCGTTTTACTGGATGCTGGTAGGTGCGACAAATAAGAGTACGGATGTAATTACAGGAAAACTTTTTCCTGGTACATATCTTTTTGAAAACATAAAGAACATGCTGGCTACTGTAAAGGTAGGAACTGCATTCTGGAACTCGTTGAGGACAACGGCTGTTCAGACATTACTGAGTATTTTCGTTTGTTCAATGGCTGGATACGGTTTCCAGGTTTACCGTGATAAGGGAAAGGACCGCCTTATGAGCATCCTGCTCCTTTCCATGATGATTCCGTTTGCAACTACAATGGTTCCGCTTTTCAAGCTGTTCAGCCAGATGCATCTTCTGAATACTACCATTGGATTTGTATTGCCGGGAATTTCAACCGCATTCCTTATATTCTTTTTCAGGCAGAATTCTGCATCTTTCCCGATTGAAACGATACAGGCTGCCAGGGTTGACGGTTTGAGCGAATTCATGATTTACCTGCGGATTTACATGCCGATTATGGCTCCGACATTTGCAGCTGCGGCAATCGTTACTTTCATGAATGCATGGAACAATTACATGTGGCCGCTGATTGTAATGCAGAGTCAGAAAATGCAGACAATGCCGCTTATGGTAACAGGCCTTACTGCCGGTTATGTAACGGATTACGGTCTCCTTATGCTTTGTGTTTCCATCATGACGCTGCCAACCGTAATCATATTCTTTACACAGCAGAAGCACTTTATCGAAGGTGTTACAGGCTCTGTAAAATAATTCTGGTGCAAGCTGAAATATATTTTCAGTTTTCATATTCATACCTGAAGACAGATTGATTTGAGTTTCAAATTGATTGTTTTCGTAATCTCTCCTTTAAAATGGGTCCGGGCAGAGTTTCTGTCCGGGCTTTCTTTTTTTTTGCGCTAGACTGTCATCCCAAAATTGTGTCGTTATCCCAAAGTTGTGCCGTTATCCCAAAGTTGTGCCGTTATCCCAAAGTTGTGCCGTCATCTCAAAGTTGTGCCGTCATCTCAAAGTTGTGCCGTCATCCCGAATTTATTTCGGGATCTTGTTTTGAAACAAAGTAGATGCTGAAACGAGTTCAGCATGACAGACTGAAATGAGCATGATGGAGTGAATCTGTCATCCCGGACGCTGTGCTTCGAAGGCGGTAGGGAGCGACGGCAAAGCCGGAAAATTGCGAAAGCAATTTTAGCGAGTCTCGAAGCAGCTGTGCTGTGCACGTTGCCTCTGGGGAATACAAGGCTCCTGAAGGAGCCGGCTTTTTTACCGTCGATGGGACCCGCTTTTCATGTCACATGTTTTCGTAATATAATCCACTCATGATTCTGTCAGTTACTTTTTCAAAGGCGGCTGCAAATGCAGAAGCCGTTCTTGGCCGGCCATACCAGAGGGTAAAAATCAACCTGAAACCCAAAAGTTCGGGGGCAGTTTATTTTGCTGAACTTTTTACTGAGACTCAGGTTTTTCATGAAAATCTTGATGAAGCTGCTTTGAATGATTTTATAGAAAAATGCCGGGGAAGCTGTTTTAAAAACTGCGTCATCCGTACCGAAACCGAAGAAATTACTTTCCTGACAAATAAAAAAGGAAAGACAACGGAACTGCGCAAATCACTTAAACAGAATGTAAAAAATTATGCGTCTGCAAAAAATATTCCCTCTGTAAATCTGAATGGAAATAACCGCCGGAAAAATTACATCATTCAGGAAGGGGAGCCGGTAGACTTTCTTTGTGTACTTGGAGTCATGAATGAACAGGGTAAAGTCATTTCGTCAAAGTATGACAAGTTCCGCCAGATAAACCGCTTTCTGGAATTTATTGATGACATCCTTCCTTCTATAATAAAGGAAGGAAAAACTCTGAACATTGTTGATTTTGGTTCAGGAAAATCATATCTTACTTTTGCCGTTCATTATTATTTGACCCAGATAAAAAAAATTGACTGCAAGATTACAGGCCTTGATTTAAAAAAAGAAGTGATTGAAAACTGCAATATGCTGGCCCGGAAACTGAATCTTGAAGACATTCAGTTTAAACACGGTGACATTGCAGATTACGAAGACGATTCTCCGGATCTTGTAATTACACTCCATGCCTGCGATGTGGCAACAGATTATGCGCTGGATTATGCAATCCGGAATAATGCCGGTGCTGTTCTTTCGGTGCCTTGCTGCCAGCATGAAGTGAACGGACAGCTTTCAAATAATCTGAACCAGTTGAAGGATACGGAGTTTGGCCCGTTTTTAAAATATGGAATCATCCGGGAGCGTTTTGCGGCTCTGGTAACGGATGCGTTGCGGGCGGAATATCTTGAGAAAGCGGGATATTCGGTTAATGTAATGGAATTCATCGACATGGAAGGAACACCAAAAAACATCCTTCTCCGTGCAGTAAAGAAAAATGGAAATTCAGATTGTACTGGTGATAAAGTTTCTGTTTCGGGTTTGATGGAAAAGCTGAAAATAAATCCTTCATTGTACAATATGAAATGATGAAACATTTTATCCTCAATTTTAATTTTAAATTAATTGCAAGTGTTGGAGTTTGAATATTACAATGCAATAGATGGAAAACCGGAGTCGGGGTTCCCGGCGTAAGGATTTTTTTTCTGTCAATGCTGCAATATTTTCAAAACCCGACATTCAGGCTTTTAAATATTTTTTATCCGTGAGGTATTTTATGCCAGACGTAAAGGCAAAAGAAAAATTTTCGTTCAGTCAGTTTATCGTTCCACACTTTGCAAAAAAGTTCACGCTGATGATGACTGCTATAATCCTTATGGGATTCTTCCTTTCATTCCTGATTGAAATCGGGTGGGGGACTGATCCTGCGACATTCATGAATCTGAATATTGCCCATGCGCTGGGATGGACTTTGGGAAACTGGCAGCTTACCATAAATGTGGGAATGCTTGCACTTGTGTTTGTGTTCCTTCCAAAATTAATAGGATTCGGAACGATTGCAAATATGGTGCTCATCGGTTACACGGCGGATTTTTTCTGCTGGCTCTGGCGCACTACGGGAATCGCTGCCGGAATTTCAGGTGCAGCCCTGTGTCCAAAGATAATCTTCTTTGCGCTGTCCATAATCTGCTTTGTGATTGTAGCGGCCGTATATATGAATGCACAGATGGGGCTTTCTCCATATGATGGAACACCAAAGTTGCTGGAACTCGTGCTTCCGTTCCTGCCTGTTTTTGTCGTCAGAATGATTTTTGATTTTCTTGTAATTCTTGTAGGATACATTGCAAGCCGCTTTTCTCCAGACGGAATGCAGGGGTCACTTATCGGTGTGACTGCAATGGCATTCCTTCTTGGACCGGTAATTACAGTGACCGGCCGTTTCATGAATAAATATGTTTTGAATTTTGGTGACTGAGTTGTCATATGGAGATTCCATGCAGAAATTTGATGTGATTTTTTTTGATTTTGACGGAACGCTTTTTAATACAGCGCCCGGTGTTTTTGATTCGTTTGACAAGGTTGTGGAACATTATGGTCTTGAAATTGACAGAAGTGTTTACAACAAACTGATCGGGCCGCCGTTACGGTTCAGTTTTGAAAATATCCTTAAGCTTCCTGAATCTGAAATACGGAATGCGATTGATGTTTATAGAAGCTATTATTCCGTTGAAGGCATGTACAACTGCTATGTCTATGATGGCGTAACTGAACTGATAAAAAAACTCCGCGCCGATGGCAAAATGATTTGCGTTGCAACAAGCAAGCCTGAAATTTATGCCAGAAAGATTCTTGAAAAACAGGGAATGATGGATCTTTTTGATTTTGTAGGCGGCAGCGATACTCAGGAAAAGAACCGTGTTGAAAAAATTGATGTGGTAAATTATGTCCTTAAAACCCAGAATCTTGAAAATAAAAAAGACAGCGTATTAATGATTGGTGACCGTTATTTTGATGTAAATGGAGCCCACGCTGCCGGCCTTAAGTGTATGGGAATCCTCTGGGGCTTTGGCAACCGCGCCGAATTTGAAGAATGTGGTGCAGATTATATTTGTGAAACACCTTCTGAGGTTTACGACTTCCTAAGGCTATGTCCGTAAAAGTGTTGCTAGAAAATTTGCATTTTCCACTATCATGCAGTTAATTTCACCATTATTTCTATATAGCCTTTATTAGCATAGTGTACAGTTTCCTAAGAATGTCGATAACTCGAAATTCGTCATTAATCAGCAATACTATAGCCGGACACAGCCATTCCTGAACTCATAAAAATATGTTTTTTCATCTGAAAAAATTTCATTTTTATGTTTTTCCATAGTATTATTATAATAATCGATTGTAGAAAATCATTTTAAGAGGAATACTATGGAAAATTTTTCTTTTTACGCTCCGACTTATTTTGCATTCGGAAAAGATTCTGAAAGCCAGTGCGGAAAACTTGTAAAGCGTTTTGGCGGTTCAAATGTCCTTATTCATTTTGGCGGCGGTTCTGTCGTGAAATCTGGACTTCTTGACAGGGTAAAGAAATCCCTTGATGCTGAAAATATTTCTTATACTGAACTTGGCGGCGTAAAGCCAAATCCAAGAAGCGGACTTGTTTACGAAGGTATTGACCTGTGCCGCGAAAAGAAAATTGATTTTATCCTTGCTGTGGGTGGCGGAAGTACCATTGACTCTGCAAAGGCAATTGCTGCCGGTGCTGTTTATGACGGTGACTTCTGGGATTATTACGAAGGAAAGCCGGTTGAAAAAGCACTCCCTATTGGAACTGTCCTTACAATCGCTGCTGCCGGTTCAGAAGGTTCTCCTGATTCTGTAATTACAAAAGAAGATGGCATGATTAAGCGTGGTGCAAGTGGAGAAGCTTACAGACCGAAATTCTCTGTCCTGAATCCTGCACTTACCCAGACTCTTCCTGCCTATCAGACAGCCTGTGGAATTACAGACATCATTGCTCATCTTTATGAGCGCTATCTTACAAACACAAAGAATGTTGAAGTCACAGACCGCATGATTGAGGCCCTGATTCTTGCAATGGTAAATGAAGGTCCGAAAGTAATTGAAAATCCGGATGACTATGAAGCCCGTGCGAATATCATGTGGGGTGGAATGATGGCTCATAATAATTCGTGTGGTGTCGGCCGCAGCCAGGACTGGACAAGCCACAATGTGGAACACGAACTTTCTGCACTTTATGACTGTGCACATGGAGCAGGACTTGCCGTTTCCATGCCAGCCGTATTCTCATATACAATGAAGCATGATGTAATGCGTTTCGCAAAAATTGCCGTGCGCGTATGGGGTTGCCAGATGGATTTTGATAATCCTGAACGTACTGCAAAAGCCGGTATTGAAGCCCTCCGCAACTTCCTTATTTCAATCGGTATGCCAAAGAATTTTGAAGAACTGGGTGCAAAGGAAGCTGACATTGAAAAACTTGCACACACATGTTGTTTTGGTAATGGAAACGCAAGCGGAAAAATCAGCGGCTTTACGACTCTTGAACAGAAAGATGTTGAAGCAATTTACCGCCTGATGCTGTAGTGGGGAAATTATGACAGATAAAGGAAAACTCCTGACAAAAAGAATTGCCATGTCGCTCTTTGGCGTAATCATCTGCGCCATTTCTGTTGGAATCTTTAAGATTGCAGCTTTGGGTGTTGATCCGTTCCAGTCACTTATGGCCGGCCTTGATGAACTGATTCCGATAAAATTCGGAACGCTTTATGTGATTGTCAATGTAATCCTTCTTTCGTTCAGTCTTATTGCTGACCGTTCAAGAATCGGTATCGCGACATTCATCAATCTGTTCCTGCTTGGTTACATCACCCAGTTTACATATGAATACCTTCAGACAGTAATCGTAAATCCAAGTTATGTAGTGCGCGGTGTATGTCTCCTTGTGGGAATCGTAATCATCTGTTTTGGTTCAGCTTTGTACATGACTGCAAATCTTGGTGTTTCTACATATGATGCTGTGGCAATCGTGTTTGCGTACAAGTGGAAGTTGGGAAAATTCCAGTACATCCGCATCTGCACTGACCTTGTGTGTGTAATTGCAGGTTGTGGTCTTTTCCTTCTTGCAGGTGGAAGCTTTAAGGCAATTCCAACAATTGCAGGTATCGGAACGATAATCACTGCGTTCTTCATGGGACCGCTGATTGAATTCTTTAACCGCATTGTTGCCCGTCCGCTTTTAGGAATCAGTCCTGACGGGGAATAATTTAAGTCACGTCTGAAAAGCTTACAGGCATTTCCGGAACTGTTCCGCTCAGCAATGTGCGGGATGGTTCCGTTTTTTTCTGCGCCTGTATTGATGTTGCTCTTGAATTCCCTACATCGCCTTTGGTGCCACAATCATTACGGTTTCTGGAATTTCTTTTTCCTTATCAATTCTCTTGTACAGGATTTTCCTGTCGCTGGAAATCAGGCAGCCTCCTTCAAAAATAAAACTGGCTTTTTCATTCTCCGGTGCTTCCCGGAATGCAATTTTTTTCAGCTTGCCGGAAATGGGATTTACCAGAAGGGCCCCCAGAAGGTTTTTACAGCATTTTCCATATTCAATAAAAAAATCCCCGTATTTCTGAAAAATCTGTCCAGCAGCTATTTCAAGCAGATGAATGTTATTCCTATAAATTCCGTTGAATGTCCCGCATTCATTGCCGGAGCCGCTTTTGGAAAAAAAGCCGGCAGTACCAAAATTCCACGGTACTTCAATTGCAGACACATTCTTTAATGCATTCAAATCAAAGAAAACACGGAACGCATCTGTTGCGTCATCCGGGAATATGATTTTCAACTCTTCTTCTGAATCTATATAAGGCTCCAGCTGACGGTAAATATGGCCGGGGCTGTATGGACTTTTCAATCTGATTTCCTGCATATCCATAATATTGGACTTTTATTCCCCTTGTAAAAATTCATTCTATGCCGGTTTATGGATTTGCTATTAATGAATGAGGAAAATCGCGGAAGCGATTTCAGCGAGTCTCCAAGAAGCTGCGCTTCGAAGGCGAAAGAGGCAACATTTTTTACGGACATAGCCTTGCATTTTTTTGCAAAAGACTGTCACAAAGTGTCAGAACTGCCTGCCATATTTATATGCGTGAGGTGGATGCATGACGATGAATTTTAATTTTGTTGAATCAGATGAAAACACTGTTTTTGTAAGGAATGTAAAATCACAAAATCCTGTGCTCAGTCAGGAAGAACTTTTTGAACTTGTAAAAAGGGCAAAGGAAGGTGACCGTGAGGCACGTAACAAAATCGTACTTTCCAATTTCGGACTGATTGAAAAAATTGCCCGTCAGTGCCATGTTCCCCATGTTTCCCTGGAAGATAAATTCCAGACCGGCCTTGAACGCTTTATGCAGCTTATTGATTCCTTTGATCCGTCACGCTGTCCGTTCCTTTCAAGCTACGTGTGGCTTCCGGTGCAGCAGGCGATTTACAAAGAATACCTCCGTATGCCCGAAAAACTTTTCCGCTTTTCGTCAAAGATGCTGAAGGTCAGGGATTTCCTTTTCGAAGAATATGGCCGTAAACCTTCTTATCTGGAAATGGCTGCTGCAATGAATGTTCCGGAATCATATTTCGCAAAAAAAATGGCGGAAATCAGCATGTACAATACGGGTAGCCTTGATGCATGTCTGGACACAGACGATGATTCCAGCGCATATTCTTTTCAGGAAGATAAAAATGTAAAGAATCCTGAAGAGGAATTTCTGTCAGCAGAAGATTCTGAAAACATCAGCCGTGCTATGGAATCCCTTGACGAATCAGAAAGGGAACTCATAATCCTGAATCATTCTGAAAATAATCAGTATGGAAGAAAACTTTCATTCAGGGAAATTGGAGCACTTTATGGAGTGAGCCACCAGACAGTAGGAAATCGTCTTGCAAAAGCTGAGGCACATTTCCGTTCTGCCCTGTCCCGTTACGGAATAGAAAAATAAGGCTATGTAGAATCAATGTGCATAATTGTGAAAAAAAAGCAAATGTAGGGAGCGACGGCAACGCCGGAAAATTGCGAAAGCAATTTTAGCGAGTCTCCGAGAAGCTGCGCTTCGAAGGCGGAAGGGAGCGACATTGCAACTTGTTGCACCGGAGTGGCAGCGTGCTTTACACGCAGGCGCATTTTCCACGGTAATGCAGCTTTTTTTTAGCAACACTTTTTACGTACATAGCCAAAAAAATAAATTTTTTTTTAGCCTTTTTCCAAAGTCCGCCGTATAAATAGATGTAAGAATAATTGATTATGGAGGTGATTCTTATGACGAACGAAAAATTGAAAGGTATTTCACAGCTTTTGGAAAATGATGATTTTGTGGCCCAGCTCAATTCAGTAAAAGATGAAAAGGGTGCATGTGAACTCTTCAATGCAAATGGAGTTGCTGTCACACTTGAAGAAATGACTTCCTTCCTGAATGTTTCAGATGAACAGAAGGCAAAAATTGCAGCCCTGGCAAAGACCGCCAGAAAAATGGAAGAACTCATAAAAGATGAAGGGTTCAAGGCAAAGTTTGCAGGCTGCAGGACAGAAGAAGAAGCCGATTCCCTTTTGAAAGAAAACGGAATTGAGAACGGTAAAGATTATTTTGAATCAATAAAACTTTTTGCCGATGCAGCAGGAAAAGGTGGAATGATGGAACTTTCAGAAGAAGATCTGGAAGAAATTGTAGGCGGATGGCACACACCTTCATGGGCAAGGATGTTAATTTCCATGGTTCCGGTAGTCGGTCCGATCTATACGACCATTGAAGACATTTCAAACATGTCAGGCGGCGGAAACATTGCAGCCAGAGTCCTTATGGGAGTAGTTCAGGTAGCTGTTGATGTGGGAACCACCGTAAGTGGCACAGGCCTTATGGGAAATGTTATTAAGCTTGCAGCCGGTAAAAAAATAGCAGAGGCCGGAGCACGCTTTGCAATTGGTGCCGGAATGACGGCAATCCGTGGAGGCAATGGAGTTGCCGGCGGAATTCTTGCAGGTAACTAACTGATGCAGAACTTGTGGCATAATCAAAGTGCTATATGGTGAAAGCCCGGGAATGAAAACTTCCCGGGCTTTTTTTGTCTGAAACAGTCTTTTGGGACTGTGGAAGCCCGGCCTGCTTTTTCTGCGCCGGGCCCCGCTATTTTTAATAAACTGCAGATTTTTTAAGTATCAATTTTATGAACATAGCCTGAAAAAAAATCTGCCAGCTGAAAATTGTTATTTTTCTCAAAAATAATTATAATTCATATGAAAGAATTATGAGAAAAGGTATTTTCAGACAATCAGCGTTGGATAAGATTTCCTCCCTTGATCAGCTTGATGTTGCAATGACTGTTGTAAGTCCAGCTGAGTATATAGCCTCTATTGCCATGGGTATCATTCTTGTAGCAATCCTTATCTGGAGCATTTTTGGATCTGTTCCGAACAGAATTGATGGAAATGGGATTTTTATTGATGTTTCCACTTTAAGCAGTGTCAAGGCTCCTAATCAGGGACTCCTTAAAGATGTATTTGTTGAACAGGGCGACTATGTAAAAAAAGGACAGGTAATTGCCAGGATAGAACGGCAGGATTTACTTGACCAGATCAACATTTACAACCATAGACTTGATGAATTGTTGCGTGTAAGGGATAAAATCAATATTGATACAAAAAATGGGGTCAGCAAACAGGCAACACTCCGCGCCCTTTACGAGCAAGGCTTAATCACAGAAAGTGAATATATTAATTCCCGCCAGCCAGAAGCGAACATTACGCAGCAGATTAATGACATGCAGCAGCAGATTATTGTTTCAAACGAAACATACCAGACTTCTACACAAATCATTTCCAATGCCAATGGTTATGTAAAAGAAATTCCTGTCCGCCGTGGAGATTTCATCCAGCCGGGAACTCCAATTGCCGTACTTGGCCAGAGTAATGAATCAAATGTAATGCATGCTTTGGTTTACTTTCCTGCCCGGCAGGCAAAAAAAGTCCATACAGGAATGAAGGTCGGAATCATGCCTTCAACAATAAAGCAGGAAGAATACGGTTATATAGAAGGAATTGTCACAAATATTTCAACTTTCCCAGTTTCAGACCAGTACCTTATGTCAACACTTCAGAATTCTACTTTGGTTCAAAATTTCCGGAAAATTGATAATCCGATAGAAATTGAAGTCAGCCTTATTCCCAATCCGGACACTTACTCTGGATACAAATGGTCATCTTCAAAAGGGCCAGACGAAAAACTGACTGTAGGTGTAATTTGTACAGGAACAATTACAGTAGACAGTAAACGTCCAATTGAACTTGTTATTCCAGCCCTCAAAAAGAAATTCCTTGGCATAGGGGACAATGGTAATGCACAATAACGGTAATTCAAAAAATCTGCCTGGAAAAAAAGTGAATACCCCGACCATCCTTCAGATGGAAGCCTTGGAATGTGGAGCGGCCAGCCTTGGGATGATCATGGGCTATTACGGAAAATTTGTTTCTCCGGAAATTCTCCGTATTGAATGCGGTGTTTCCCGGGATGGAACCAAAGCCAGCAGTGTTTTAAAAGCTGCCAGAAAATTTGGTTTTGATGCACATGGTTTCAGAATGGAAATTGAAGGGCTTGCCAACGTAAAGCTTCCTGTAATCCTCTTCTGGAATTTTAACCACTTTGTAGTTCTGGAAGGATATGGCAAAGGTAAATTCTTTCTGAATGATCCGGCCGTTGGAAAACGTGTCGTAACTGCCGAAGAATTCGATGAATCTTTTACCGGTGTTGTACTTACGTTTGAACCATCGCCAGATTTCAAAAAAAGTGGTAGGAAACCTGCAATCTGGCCGCGGCTGAAAAAGCGGCTTACAGGTCTTGAATCCACTTTATCTTTTCTTGTTGGAATCAGCGTTTTATTTTTTATTCCGGGGTTTATTTATCCAAGTTTCAGCCGTTTCTTTATAGACAACGTATTGATTGGTGGCGAAATGCATCTTATTAAGCCGCTTATTCTGGCAATGTCTGTTACCATCCTCATAAATGTCATACTCACCTACATTCAAAGTAATGTCCTTTTGAAGTTCAACGCAAAACTAAGCCTTTCGTCCGGTGCAAGATTTGTAGACCACATGTTCAGGCTGCCAGTCCAGTTTTTTATCCAGCGTTTTCCCGGGGAACTTGTAAACCGGATCGGTTCTATAAACACAATCTCTACGCTTATTACGCAAGAACTGGTTGGAATTGTAATTCAAGGATTCTCCTGCATTTTCTTTCTGGTATTAATGTTCATTTATGATGTGCCGCTTACATTACTGTGCCTTTTTTCCACTTCAATTACGGTTTTTGTTTATCAGATGACTGCCGGTAAAATTAAAAATAAATCATTTAAAATCCAGATGGAAAGCGGAAAACTTTCCGGCGTCATAATGTCTGGAATAGAAATGATTGAATCCCTCAAAGCAAATGGTTCCGAAAATGATTTTTTCCAGCAGTGGTCTGGTCAGGAAACAAAAGTCCTTATGGAAAATCAGAAGCTTGCACTTACAAATATGGGAAACACCATTGTTCCAAGTATCATAAGCCAGGTTTTAAATTCACTGATTCTTTGTGTCGGTGCATTCCGCGTAATGGACGGTCATCTTACAATCGGCATGCTGATGGCTTATCAGATGCTTTCTTCGAATTTTGCCAGTCCAATCAACAGTTTTGTAAGTCTCGGACAGAAACTTCTGGAAGTAAATGCAGATATGCAGCGTATCGATGATGTCCTTGATTATCCTGTTGAAAAGATTTTTAAAGATGATCAGGAAAATTTACCTGAAGCAGAAAATGCAGAAGCATTTGAAAAACTTGACGGATATATTTCTCTTAAAAATATCGTATTCGGTTACAATCCGGTTGCAGCACCTTTGTTAAACGGGCTCAGTCTTGAATTGACTCCTGGAAAACGGATAGCCCTTGTAGGAAGCACAGGTTCAGGAAAATCCACCATTGGAAAACTCATAAGCTGTCTTTATACACCTTGGAGCGGAGAAATTCTTTTTGATGGAAAACCGCTAAAGAAAATTTCCAGAAAAGTTTTTGCAGCCAGCGTTTCTGTTGTGGACCAGAGTATTTCACTTTTTGATGGAACCGTAAAAGACAACATTACAATGTGGAATCAGGCTATTCCAGAAGAAGATTACATACAGGCCGCAAAAGATGCCTGCATTCACGATGTAATTGCATCCCGCCCGGAAGGTTATTACACAAAAGTCATAGAAGGCGGACGGAATTTCAGCGGCGGACAACGGCAGCGCCTGGAAATTGCCCGGGCACTTGCCACAAATCCACGGATTCTGATTATGGACGAAGCAACCAGCGCACTGGATGCAATTACAGAACAGACAGTAGATTCAAACATCCGCCGCCGTGGCTGCACAAGTATCATTGTTGCCCACCGTTTAAGTACAATCCGGGATTGTGACGAAATCATCGTTCTACAGGATGGACAGATTGTCCAGAGTGGAACCCATGACGAGCTTGTTGCCGTGGAAGGTTTATATTCAGAATTGATTAAGACGATGTAAATATGGCAGAACAGATTATCTTCAAAAACAACAGCATAATTACTCAAACAGACAGTGGAAAAAAATTTAAAGTCGTAGAAGGCATGCTTTATCTTTTTGCAGTAAAGAAACTTGATGAATACCGGACTGGTGCCAGAAATGAAATTGGAGTTTACACTGCCGGTGACACAATTCCTGCAATTACAGGAAACGGAACCTACTCTGTCATTCTTACTGGAAAAGATTCAGTCTTAGAAGAATTGCAGGTTACAGAGCAGGAAAAAGCTGCATTTTCAGAGCTGAATTCCAAAATAATGGAAAAACTGGTTCAGGAAGAAAAGCGGCAGCGGGAAGCATCGATTGTTCAACAGGAACTTTCTGATGAAATTTACAGTAAATCCCTCAGGAACATCTCTTCTGTAACAAACCCGGAAAACCTGAAGAATGACTATTACAATCTGGAAGATTCCACAATTGTAAAAGCATTTAAGATTGTTGCTGCAAAAATGGAACTTACGGTAAAATCAATTCCTGGCAGAGAATATACATCCACTAAAACCGGAATTTTCCAGCTGGCAAAAGAAAACACCATCCGGATCCGTGAAATAGTTTTAAACAATAACTGGTTTGAAAAGGATAACGGCCATCTTATAGCATTTTACAGCAAGACTTCCGAAATTGAACTTTCCGGCACATATGATTTTGAAAAAAACTGTACGCCGGTAGCGCTGCTTAAAAACCGTAAAGGCTACATCATGGTGAATCCGGAAGATGAAAGTGAAATAAAGGTTACCAGAGATAATGCAGCAAAAATCTATCCAAAAGCTTTTATGCTTTATAAATCACTTCCGGATGAAAAAATCAAAATTAAGGAAATACTGAAATTCGTTTTTTCCGATATTAAGATTGATATACTGCGTTTTGTACTCATTTCTTTAATATGTACACTGATCGGACTTGTTACTCCGGAAATCACACGGAATTTTATAGATTACGTGATTCCAAATGCAGCAAAAAACCAGGCTTTGCTCATTACGTTAATGGTAGTTGTGATAAATCTTTCCAGCATGATAGTAAGCATTTCAAAAAGTCTTGCAAGCCTCAGGATGGAAACCCGCTCAACCAATGCACTGGACTCCGCTGTTATAGACAGACTTCTAAAACTGCCAGTCAATTTCTTTAAAGATTTTTCGTCCGGAGATCTTTCCGACAGAATTTCCGGAATCGACAGCATTCAAAAGAAGATTTTCTCAATTTTCATGAGTGTCGCAATGAATTTTGCCTTCTGTTTCATCTACCTGATTCAGGAAATCAGATACTGTAAATATTTTGCCGGCTGGGGTACGCTTTTCTGTCTCTTCCCGATCCTCATATCTGCCTTGTCATGCTTTGTTACCTACAATCTGGAACAGCAGATTTTATATAGTGGCGGTAAACTTGCAGGCATGCTGCTTCAGTTTTTAAATGGAATTGAAAAAATTGCAAATTCCAATTCCCACAAACGGGCTTTTTCACAGTTTGAACAGGAAAATATCCGTCAGGTAAAAATCGGATATAAAATGGTTCAGATTCAAAATGTATTCGGGCTTTTTAGTGTCGTTTTTCCTACCTTTGTAAGCATTATGTTCTACCGCTTATACGGAAAGGCAATTGCAACAAACCAGATTCAAGGCCTCACTACCGGGACATTCATGGCATTTCTTTCTGCCTATGGTTCATTTCAGGGAGCAATCATTGGTATTACAGGGGCGCTTCTGGATATACGGAACCTGCTGCCAATGGGTAAAAGGATTTCGCCGATTTTACAGACACAACCAGAAATTGAAGCAGACAAACCTTCCGTTTCATCTTTAAAAGGCAACATTGAAATCAATCATTTGAATTTCCGTTATGATCCGGAAGGCCCGCTGATTCTTAAAGATATAAATATGTCTGTAAAGTCCGGAGAATTTATTGCCGTCGTAGGTTCAAGCGGGGCTGGAAAATCAACGCTGCTGAGAATGCTTCTTGGTTTTGAAAAGCCGGAAAGCGGTTCAATTTTTTATGATGATCAGGACATCAACTCTTTTGACATTGGTTCAATCCGTCGTCAGATGGGTGTTGTCCTTCAGAATGATACGGTACTTGCCGGTTCAATTATGCAGAATATCATAGGCTCTTCCGGAAAAAAAGAATCTGATGCATGGGATGCCGCAAAAAAAGTTGCTTTTGACAAAGATATTGCAAACATGCCAATGGGAATGTATACAATGATTCCGGCAGGTGGACTGTCTCTTTCTGGCGGTCAGCTGCAACGCCTTATAATTGCCCGGGCAATTATCAAAAATCCGAGCATTTTAATATTTGATGAAGCAACTTCCGCCCTTGATAACATTACGCAGTCAGTTGTGCGCCAGAGTCTTGATGAACTTAAAGTTACCAGAATTGTAATTGCCCACCGGTTAAGTACAGTCATCAATGCAGACAGGATTTATGTAATGAAGGACGGAGCTGTAATAGAAACTGGAAATTATGATGAACTTATGAATCAGCAAGGCTGGTTCTATCAAATGGCACAGCGCCAGAAAATTTAAGCTGGGGATGTCCAATAAGTATGGTTTATAGTGTCATTCCGATTCTGAAACTAGTTCAGAATGACAGTTTCGGAATCTCTACACAATATCTAGTGTAGATGCTGAATCAAGTTCAGCATGACAGAACTTTTAGGACAACCCATTCGCAAAAGTTGATATTTTGATCAAAGGATTTTTATGGGAGTGTAATATGAAGAAACTGAAAATATTTTTTTTCCTCGCTATGACAATACCGCTTTTATTAAGTTCATGCCGTAGAAATCAGAAAAAAGAATTAAGTCCAATCAAATTAACAAAAATTACAACTGAAAACAGTTCTGTAAATAAAGGCACAAAAAACTTAAAAAAAAGCATCAGAAAGCTGTGCAATATTTTTTCCAACACGGACGATCCTGCTGTACTTAGAAAACGTGCCGTACTTGCAAAATATGAAGATGACAAAATAATAAAAATTGGAATTGCCTCCAGTTGGAAAACAAACATTACAGATGCATTTGATGCAGTAATGCTTGCCTTGGATGAAACAAACAGTGCAGGTGGAATTGCCGGTGCAAAAATTGAACTGATAGAAGCCGATGATGAAGCTTCTGTAGAAAACGGAACCAGAGTTGCATACAAAATGGCAGACGATAAAGAAATTTTTGCCATTCTCGGCCACGCCTATTCTGATATTTCCACACCGGCATCCCTTGTTTACAATTATTACGGAATGCTTATGTTCAGCCCTATTTCAAGTTCCCATACCCTTACCAGGCAGAAAGACAGTTTGATTTTCAGGAATATACAGGATGATTCAGAACACGGAAAAGCTGTTGCGGAATTCTGTTCAAATATGGGATGGAGCAATATGGCAATTATATATCCTGATGTCACTTTTGGTGAAAGTATGGCAAATGCCTTTGAACTGGAATGCGGTTCATCTGGAATTTCTGTAGCTGCCCGGGACAGTTTTATTTTTAATCAGACGGATTCTGAATATAAAAATCTGTTTAAAAAATGGAAGAATAATTATAATTTTGATGCAGTCTTTGTAATCGGGAACATGCCTCAAATTGGAAAGATTGTTGAGTACTTGCGGGAATCTGGAATAAACCAGCCGATTATTGGAAGTGATTCTTTTGATGATCCAAGACTTGAAAAAATACTGGGTGATTCCGAAGACGGAAGGCTTTATGTAATTTCCGCATTTAACAATGAATCAACTGATCCTGACTATCTGGAATTTGTAGAAAAATTCGAAAAAGCTTACGGACACAAACCAGATCAGGAAGGTGTGCAATGGTATGACGCATTTAAGGTTTTGACTCAGGCTATAGAAAAAGCAGGCAAACCTTCTGCCCGGGAAGTTGCGGAACAATTGCGGAACAATCAATGGAGCGGAGTTGCAGGTCCTTATACCTTTGATGATCATGGAAACGTAATGGGAAAACCTCTGGTCATTAAAGAATTAAAAAACGGTCATTTTACGATTGTAGAAATGTTATAGAGGACTTCTGCCCTTGTATCTATTGCAATCAGATTTGTAGTGTAGTATTTGTAATCCAGTACATATTTTAAATATGTCTGGAAAATCTGATAATAATTCATGTTTGCATCAAGCCAGTTTTGATCCTGCTGAATAAGATTATCAATAGAAGAAATTCCAGCTTCGTAACGTTTCTGTTCGTTGTCGTAAACCTGCTGCTGAAGTGCAAGTATATTTTTTGCATTTTCAACAGTACTTTTATATGAGTTCAAAGCACTGATTGAATTTTTAAGTTGAAGTATGTACGTATTTTTCTGCTTATTTAATTTTGCAAGTGCTTCTGTATACTCGGCTTCGGCTTGAGAAAGTTTTGCTTTTTTAGAATTATTCTGGATAGGCATTGAAAAACTAAGGACCCCTCCAAAATTCAAACCGCGGACATTCGTAAAACCAGATCCCAAAAATGCATCTGCCTCATTACCATAATGATTTCCATTTGTTCCAAGCAGGAATTTTAAATCAAGATCAGGAAGTCCATTTATTTTTGCAATCTGAACCTTCAATGCCGCTGCATCACAGGCTTTTTGAAGGCTGAGCATATCCGGCCGGTTCATTGCAATTCTTTCAAGACGTTCATGATTGAAGTCTTCTATCTTTGGAAAATCAGTTTCAAAATTAATATCTGGAATGACGATGGCTGGATCTGCAATTGATTCAACAGGAATTCCGATCTGCATTGCAAGATTTACTTTTGCCGTTCCATAATCTATTTTTGCACTTTCCAGCTGACGCTGCGCTTCCAGAGTATTAACCTGAATCCTTAATAAATCATTGCGGTTCCTTACTCCAGCAGATACCAGAGACTCGCCATTTTTCTGTCTGGTCTGATTTTTCTGAACAAGTTTCTCCAGCTGCTGTACCCTTTCGTAGGCAATAAAGAAATTCCAGTAGCTTTCCGCAGTCTGCATTATTACCCTTGCAACTGAATCTTCAAAACTGTCAGACATTGATTCGTAATTCTGCTCTGCGAGTTTCAGGTTTTTGTCTGCAATTGCGGAGTTAAAACCTTTCAAGAGTGGAACTGAAACTTCCAGACTGAAGTTCCCCACATTGTTATAATCAGGATTTCCGTAAATTTCGTAATACGGATCCTTTGCATAAATTCCGTCTTTATATTCACGTCTGCTTCTTTGAATCTGGTAATTCAATTTAACATTAATACCAAATGCAAAAAGTTTCTCTATAAAGGCCTTTACTGTAAACTCTTCACCTTTTTCGGTCTGGTAAAGAATTTTATCACCGGCATGTACTGCAGGATTATTTTTATCAGTAGGCATAAGATTCTGATTATAGCCTGCTTCTGTCCCGACTTTTACATCATAGCTTGCTTTTGCCTGCTGCAACTGCCCGGAAGCATTAATTAAGGCGGCCTGTTGAATTTTTAAATCGTAGTTGTTGTTAAGGGCTGATTCTATTGCCCTGTCAATTGAAAAACTTTCATCCAGTGCAACATAATCCGGATACTCAAAAGTATTGTTAACAGATTCTGCGAAAATTGAGGATCCAAATAGTAAAAAAAATAAATGTAAAAGCCGTTTCATATAATATATAAAACCTATTCCAGATTTTTTTTAAGAGTGCCCAAAGCTTTTTTCATGACAATCTTTGAATTGCTGTAAGACATACCTGTTTTTTCTGCAGCTTCCTTCAAAGTCATGCCGTCGTAGTACACAAGGACAACAAGTGAGCGGGAACGTTCATCCAGCTGCATGAGAGCCTGTGCGAGTTCTGTAAGAGTTTCAGTCTGTGCCAGCTTGTCAAAATTTTCGTCTACGTAAACAATATCTTCAGATAATTCCCCAAAAGATTTTCTTGCACGGAAAAAGTCAATTACCGTGTTTTGGGTTATTCTATAAATCCACGTAGAAATGGATGATTTTGAAGGATCAAAATCATCTAGTTTGTTGTAAACCTTAACAAAAACATTTGCCGTAAGGTCTTCGGCATCCGTTTCATTAAGTCCTTTACCCAGCATATAGAATAGAACTTTCTTGCTGTAGGTTCTGTAAATTTCGTCTTTCTTCTGCTGATCCATGCTACATCCTTTTTTCAATTTTTAAAGGATGCTGAATGCCAGCTGCACTTAACTGATCTAAATCATCATCAAATAATTCAACAGCTGTTGTTTGTAATTTTAGTTTTGATTGCTTTTCAACAAAAGCATGGGCACCTTGAATTACAAATTCCAGACTGCTGTTCTTTTCGAATTTCTGAAAATCAAAAAGCTGTTTTATTTTCTTGTCGTTCATAATCTACCTCCATATTTGCAAAGATAAGGGCATCTCTAAAAAAACAATTTTTAAAGGTTCCAATAAAAGTTTCACACTGTTTTATCTTATGCGCTTTTTCTTTCATATTTTTATACGGATGAAAGATCGAAAAGGCTAAAATTATTTTTAAAACCTGACTAATTATACAATAATAATCAGGTTTTATCTAATGTTGAAGTATAAAAAGTGCTAAAACAAAAGGCTGTGTCTGTAAAAAGTGTTGCAATGGAAAATTCGCCAGAACCCTCCGGTACAACAAGTTGCAATGTTACTCCCTTCCGCCTTCGAAGCGCAGCTTCTCGGAGACTCGCTAAAATTGCTTTCGCAATTTTCCGGCGTTGCCGTCGCTCACTATCTGCATTTTACTAAGGCTATGTCCGTAAAAAGTGTTGCTAAAAATCTGCATTTTACTAAAAAAAAGTGGGTCC
>JAZLGS010000045.1:0-24325 GCA_045616425.1 Treponema sp. | reverse complement strand
TCATCCCGACAACAGCAGTTCAATTCTGCTAGGAGATGGTTAATGGTTAGCCCTGATTTATTGAATTGCAATAAGTCAGGGTTTTTTTTTATCATCGTAATTTATGGTAAATATATCAAAATTGAAATAGATATGGGAATTGATGAACGTTTTACAAAACCTGTGGTAATAGCAATGCAGCGTGAAATTGAACAGGCTGACGGCAACGAAGTTTTTTTTGTTGGGAATACAAATGCTCAAGGCCTTGTTACCTCGGTAAAAGCATATGCCAGAGGTGGTAAACATTCTGTTCCAGTGAATATGCAGGAAAGCACTGAACCTTGTGTGCTTATTCACAATCATCCTGGAGGAAATCTTACACCCTCAGAGGCAGATCTTGCAGCAGCTTCAAGAGCTAATGAAAATTCTCAGGGATTTTATATAATCAATAATTCTGTTACAAAAGTTTATGTTGTGATGGAGCCTGTTATTTTAAAGCCTCTTGAACCACTTGATGCAAACGAGACCGCATTTTATATTTCGGATGGTGGTTCGCTTTCAAAAATTTCTCAAAATTTTGAAGAACGTCCTGTACAGATAAGCCTGTTGAAAAGAATAACTGAATCATTTAATGAAAATTCCATATCTGCTTTTGAGGCTGGAACTGGAGTCGGAAAATCTTTTTCTTATCTTATTCCGTCGATGTTGTGGGCAGTAAAAAATAATCAGAGAGTTGTCATTTCTACAGGAACCATAAACCTGCAGCAACAACTGGCAGAAAAGGATATTCCTGCGGCTGAAAAGATAATCGGAACGAAAGTAAAATCAATTTTGTTAAAGGGGCGGCAGAATTACGTCTGTCTCCGCCGTCTAGATGATTGTGCAGGTGAACGTGACCTTTTTGCTTTAGAAACTGAAGTCCTTGATAAAATCATTGAGTGGGTAAAAGTTTCAAGGACAGGAAGCCGAAGTGATCTGGCCTTTAATCCTCCCGAAAATATATGGTCAAGAATCAAGTCTGAAAGTGATGCATGTATGGGGATGCGGTGTCCATACAGGGATAAATGTTTTGTAATGTCCGTCAGGCGTGAGGCTAGCGATGCAAAAATCCTTGTTGTCAATCATCATCTGCTCTTTGCTGATATTGAGTCCCGTATGAATGGTGTAGGATATGATGATGCAGCTGTCCTTCCTCCATACAAGCGTATTGTCTTTGATGAAGCACATGGTATTGAAAGTGCTGCAACAAGCTTTTTCAGTGAAACTGTTAACCGGTTTAAAATAATAAAACAAATGAATCTTCTTTACAGGCAACGTAAAAATTCATTTGCTGGCTATGTTTTTACTTTGATGGCGCTGTCTTCTGGACCTGACAGATCTTTTGAGGTGGCTGAATCTGTCAGCCAGATAAAGAATGACATCCTTAATCTTGAGATGGCAGCTATTGACCTTATGGAAACTGAAAATACATTGCGTTTGCATAAGGTGACAAGCCAGAGCTTTTCGCCGGTACTTTCCCTGTTAATGACGCTTTCATCAGACCTTATGAAACTTGTTTCAATGATAAGGGAAATAATGGAAGAAATAGAAGATGATGATAAAACTGAAAATGCATATTGGGAATCAAAGTCTATTTTGAGACATCTGGAATCTGCAGCCATCCTTTGTAAAGATTTTTCTGCCTGGGATGAAAAGCAGGACAAGGTTTTCTGGATACAGAAACAACGTCTTCCTCCCGAAATGGCATCATCTGATAATCCTGTATATGTGGTATTTACACAGACACCGCTTGACATTTCACATCTTATGAATGGTGGTGTTTTTGAACCAATGGAATCTGTGGTTTGTACTTCTGCAACTTTACAGATAAACAAAGATTTTAATTTCTGGATGCGCAGGACAGGACTTTCGTTTGTTGAAGAAAAAAGACTTCAGTCGTCATCTTTTCCGTCTCCGTTTGATTATAAAAAAAATGTAATCCTTGCTGTTCCGGATGATATTCCTTTTCCTGACAGTGTAGATTTTCAGACTTATGTAGAAGATTCTATCAGAAAACTTGTAAAAGCATCCTGTGGCCGTACGCTGGTTCTGTTTACTTCCTATGAATCTTTGAAACATGCATTTACAGCCTTAAAAAACTTTTTTCTTGATAGCGGTATTACACTCTTGAAGCAAGGTGATGATGACAGGTTCCGCCTTTTGGATAACTTTAAAAATGATACTGACAGTGTTCTTTTTGCTACTGACTCTTTCTGGCAGGGGATCGATGTTCCAGGGGACTCTCTGTCACAGGTAATAATCGTAAAGCTTCCATTTTCGGTGCCAAGTGACCCTGTGTTTGCAGCCCGGGCAGAGGCTGTTGATGCAAGGGGAGGAAGCTCTTTTATGGAATTGAGCCTGCCTGAAGCGGTTATAAAATTCCGGCAGGGTTTTGGTAGGCTTGTGAGAAGGGGTGATGACAGGGGAGTCGTTGTTGTACTTGACCGCAGGATTATTGAAAAACGCTATGGACGGCTTTTTATTGACAGTATTCCGGAAACAAAGGTCATGTATTGTCATCTTTGTGAAATTGCAGATACTGTAAAGTCTTTTTTGTAAGGTGTTTACAATTGACACCTGTATGAAATATATATAAAATTATAGTGCTATGTTTTTTGAATCTTTGACTAGTTTCTTTACTATGGCTGCTTTATTCGGCAGTCTTACATTGCCTACTCTTGGGATTATTTTATCGTATCCCTTCTCAAAGAAAATCAGTGTGAAAATTTCTGATTATATTGTTCATGTATGTGCACCAAGGCTTTTCAGGATTCTTCATGTTTATAAACATTTTAAGCTTTCCTTTAGTCAAGAAAAAAAAGATGAACTGCCAGAACAGTTTATAATCATATCAAATCATCAGAGCCTTTTGGATATCCCGATTTACATGACTTTTTTGCCTGATTATGAACTTCGTTTTGTTGCAAAAGATTCCCTTGGCCGTCATGTCCCTATGGTTTCTGAAATGCTCAGGGCTCATGAACATTGCCTTATCCCGCGTAAAGGTGGGACTTCCATTGCGATGAAAGCTTTGGAAAATTTTGGCAAGCGTGTAATTACCAGAAAGCAGATACCTGTAATTTTTCCAGAAGGTACCAGAAGTAGTAATGGTGAACTGAAGCAGTTTTATAGTGCCGGGTTCAGAAAAATTTCAGATGCGGCAAATCTTCCAGTTGTTGCATGTGTGGTTGATGATGGTTATAAAGTCAATGATCTCTTTCATGTAATGGAAAATCTGCGTAATATTAATTACCGTGTGAAGATTTTAAAGATTTATCCTGCACCAAAGGATAAGGCCGAACAGGTGGCTATATTGGAAGAAGCTAAGCTTCTTATGCAGAATCAGCTTGATGAATGGCGCAAGGCTTGAAAATTAAACATAAATTTTAGGAAAGGACTGTGGGTACAGTCCTTTTTAATTGCACTGACGGAACTGGTGTTGGAACCTGAGTATGCTTTCTTTTTAAAGCAACAATACATCGGCCTTTCTGTTAGGTTCGTCATTTTGAAGTCTGAAATAATGCTGGAAAATTATCAGCGCGGTTTTGGGGCAAAAAAAAAGGCTGTCATAGACAACCTTTCATACCGTTATAGAAATAACAATTATTTGAAGTCCTTAGGACGTCTTTCTGTACGTTTGCATTTATTGCATTCAGCAACGTTCTTAAGTCTTCCACTTTCAAACAAAGTTTTCATTACAATTTCACCACCACAATCAGGGCAAATGAATTTTTGTGTAGCAACGGTTGTACGAGAGTTTTTACTGGCTCCAGCCATGACTAACCTCCAAACAGATTCTAATAAATTATGATACTGATATTATGGAAAGGTGTCAATATAAATGAAAAAAACTTAATCTTGTAATTTTTTTGGCACCGTACAAAAAACTATAATCACTTGACTAAGAATCCTTCGTTTGATAATATAAATACAGTTTTTCATTTTGGGGGTCATCCTTTGGCTAGAAATCAAACATCTGCTCAGAAGCGTTTTGCACAGAGCGAAGTAAGACGCATGCGTAATAAAGCAATTAAGAGCGAATGCCGTACTTATGTAAAACAGTTTATCGAGGCATGTCTTAAGAAGGATCAGCAGCTTGCTGAAGCAAAACTTAGACAGCTTTCTGGAAGACTTGAGTCTGCATATGGTAAGGGCGTTTTGACTCGTAATGCTGTTTCACGCAAGAAGTCACGCATGGCAAAGCTCTACAATGTTACTTTCGCTGCTAAAACAGCTGAATAGGTTATAGAAAATCGAGTTTTGTCTATGATAAACCAGGATTGTATAAACATTGTATTTGTGTTTTACATCCTGCGTTTTTTTTGTGAGGTTTGGTTTGGCTTCAAAGAAAATAACAAAATATGATTTGATTGAAGCTGTTTTCCAGAACACAAAAACAGAAAAAAGTGATATTCAGGAAATTTTGGAAGCTTTTTTTGGTCAGGTAAAAAAATCACTTGGAAGAGGTGATGTTATAGAGTTGAGAGGGTTCGGAACATTTGAACCACGTCTGCGTAATGGTCGTAAAGAAGCCCGTAATCCAAAAACAGGTGAAAAAGTCTCTGTTTCGCCTCATTATACAGTTGTTTTCAGAGCTGGACAGGAATTAAAAAAAATGGTTTCTGAACTTCCAGTTGTTCCTTCTATTGACAGTAAAGATTGATGTCCTTTTCTTTTCATTTTATGAATCCTAGGCATTTTAGAAGTTTTCTTTTTAATGTTCTTCTTTTGGTATCAAGTTCCTTTTTATTTGCGTTACAAAATCCAGGTTTTATTTTTCCGGATGGTTTTCCATTTGTTGCATGGTTTGCTTATGTACCGGTATTTATCTTGATTAGTCGTACGGACTTGAAGACTGTGTGGATTTATGGTTTTTTCTATGGAATCTTATGCTATTGTCTTTATGTTTCCTGGCTGGTTACTTTTCATCCTCTCGGTATATTTGCCATAAGTGCTGAATATGCAGTCTTGCTTGCACCTGTTTTCCTTTTATTAAAAGTTTCTTTGATATTATTTCCTAGAAATGGTTGGATTTTACAGTGGGGGATATGTGTTGCCTATGAATATCTGAAAACTACTGGTTATGGTGGTTTTAACTATGGCGTTACCGGATATACGCAATGGAGTAATCTGGTTTTGATTCAAAGTGCGGATTTGTTTGGTGTCTGGGGAATTTCTGCACTGATACTTTTTTCTTCAGCTCTTATTGCAAAAATTCTGCTTGACAGAAATGTTGTGAAACATCGTGTAGCGTGTGCATGTTTCATTTTGTTTCTTTCTGCCGATATTGTTTATGGTACGCTTTCAATAAAAGATTATTCAATGCATGAGTTTGTCAAAGTAGCAGCGGTGCAGAATAACACTGACCCTTGGGCCGGTGGATTAAAAAATTATAAACATGATGTCATTAATCTGATTTCACTTTCAAAGGAAGCTGTGGCTGCTGATCCTTCTGTCAGGATTGTTGTGTGGCCAGAAACTGCGGTTGTTCCTGCTGTTCTTTTAAATTATAATGAGAGGGAAGACTGGCAGCGTTATGAAATGATCTCCGGCCTTCTTGGTTATATTGATTCGTCAGAAAGGACATTTGTTCTTGGTAATGACCATAAGGTGAGGAAGAATGGTTCTGTAATCGATTATAATGCAGCTCTTGTCTTTACAGGTGGGCGGAATGCTGTTCCTCCGAAGCCAGGAATATATAAAAAAATCCACCTTGTACCGTTTACTGAATATTTCCCATATGAGAAGCAGTTTCCATGGCTTTATGATATCCTTGTGAATGGGGATTCGCATATGTGGACTCCCGGACAGGAAAATACTGTTTTCAGGGAAGAGGGCCTTACATTTTGTACTCCGGTATGTTTTGAAGATACATTTGGTATTTCTGTCAGAAATATGTATAATGCAGGCGCAAGGGCAATAATCAATATATCGAATGATGCATGGTCTAAAAGCCTTTCATGTCAGAAACAGCATCTGGCTATGGCTGTTTTCCGGTGCATAGAAAACCGTATTCCTGCTGTCAGGGCTACGGCATCCGGACAGACGGCAGTTGTGGATCCGAATGGTTTTGTTGTAAAGGAACTTGAGCCTTTCTGTAAAGGTTTCCTTATAGGCGAGCTTCCAGTGATAGAGGAAGACCGGAAACCGACATTTTATTCCATAACAGGTGATCTTTTTGGACAGATTGCAGCTTTGATTTCATTTGTTTTCCTGGTGTTTGGAACTGCCAGGCTTTTGTATATGAAATTTCATGTTAAAAACAGGTAATGGATTTTTTATATAAGATATTGTAAAATCCTGAGTAGGCATATGGAATGCATTTCTGCTTATTTCAGGGAGGAAATGCTTTATTAAACAAAAATGATGTTTCAATCTGTTTTTATGTTGTATTTAATGGATTGACTCTAAGAAAATGAATTTTTAGAGATTCTAGATATGTTTAGTCTCATGTTTTGAGATAGACTTCGTAATTTTTGCTTTCAGGGGATTTTTATGGACAAAGAAAAAAAGAATTTTACAGTACTTGGTTCTGAAACTGAATTTGAAGGACAGCTTGAATTTACAGATAACCTGAAAATCAACGGACGTTTTAATGGTACTATTACATCAGAAGGCAATCTTGAGATAGATAAGGCTGCTGTTTGCAATGTTGATAAGATGGCTGCAAGGTCGATAGTAATTTCCGGGTCAGTTACAGGTAATATCGAAGCCTCGGATCGTATTGAAATGTGTTCAGGATGCAAAGTAAAAGGCAATATAGTTACGGCACGATTGAGGATTGCAGATAATGTTGATTTTGAAGGACAGGTGACTATGCTTGAAAATGAACCGGAAGCAGATCTTTTTTCTGTTGCATCGAATGAATATAAACAGTCACTGATTTTGAAATCTGATGCTGAAATCTGATGTTCTTTTGAAAAACTTGACATTGTTAAAATAAATAGTTTATAATTTGTATGCTTGGCTTTCATTTTTTAACTCTTGTTTGCCGGCGTGCTTTTCAATTACGAATAATCCTTTTATATATATTTAATCATTTTTATTTTCAATTTTTTTATTAAAATGGAGATTAGCTAATGGCACCGTTGACAGATGACCGCATGGGTGCGGAATTAACGGATGAGAGTGCAGCTGGTGAAAATCCGGTACAGATGGAGTTTGATAATCCGGTTATTTCTACAGAATCTGATGTTGTTTCAGAACCGGTACAGCCTGAGGAAGAAAGCTCAGAAAATCAGGAAACTCCAGATTCAACAGTTGAAAGGCCTGTTGTAAAGGCTAGAAAACGCAGGACCGTAATACGCAGGAATCCAGAGCCTCAGGGAAATGCTCCTTCTGAATCAGATTCTGATTCCCAACAAGGACAAGCACCGCAGCGCCGGGAAAGGTCTGGCAGAAGGTTTGGGACCAGATCAGGATATCAACGTAATAGGGAGAATCAGATTCCCGACAATACGCCTACACCTGAAAATTCGCCGGATTATGATACAAAGCCACGTCTTGTAATTAACGAACTTACGAAGAAAGGTATGAATGAGCTCCGTGAAATGGCAATGGATTATGGCTTTTCTTCCGATGATCTTGCACCTATGAAAAAGCAGGATTTGATTTTTGTAATTTTGAAAGCCCATACGGAACATGGAGGCATCATTTTTGCATCTGGAGCACTTGAAATTCTTCCAGATGGTTATGGATTCCTCCGTTCTCCGCAGAACAGTTACCTTCCAGGTCCTGATGACATTTATATTTCACCAAGTCAGATACGCCTTTTTAATCTGAAGACTGGAGATACTGTTTATGGTCAGACAAGATCGCCAAAAGAAGGTGAACGCTTTTTTGCACTTCTCAGGATAGAAAGCGTAAACTTTGATGAGCCGCGGATTGCCCAGACCAGAATTCCATTTGAAAACCTTACTCCGCTTTATCCAAATGAAAAGTTAAAATTAGAAACTGTTTCGACTGAAGTTTCTACACGTATTGTCGATCTTTTTGCTCCGATTGGGAAAGGTCAGCGCCTTTTAATTGTTGCACCTCCAAAAGCAGGTAAGACAATTCTTATGCAGAAAGTAGCTAATGCAATTACTGCCAATAATCCGGAAGTGTACCTTATTGTCCTGCTTATTGATGAACGTCCTGAAGAAGTTACGGAAATGGAACGTGCAATACAAGGAGAAGTCATTTCTTCAACTTTTGATGAACAGGCTACCCGTCATGTACAAGTTGCTGAAATGGTACTTGAAAAGGCAAAACGTCTTGTTGAACATAAACGTGATGTTGTAATCCTCCTTGATTCCATCACCCGTCTTGCCCGTGCATACAACCAGACTGTACCGACATCTGGAAAGGTTCTTTCAGGTGGTGTTGATTCAAATGCGCTTCATAAACCAAAGAGATTTTTTGGTGCTGCACGCAATGTAGAAGAGGGTGGCTCCCTTACTATTATTTCTACAGCTTTAATTGAGACCGGCAGCCGTATGGACGAAGTCATATTTGAAGAGTTCAAAGGTACTGGAAACAGTGAAATTGACCTTGACCGGAAACTTGCTGAACGCCGTCTTTTCCCTGCAATCAATATCAAGAAGTCTGGTACGAGAAAAGAAGAGCTGCTTCTTACTGAAAATGAGCTCCAGAAGCTTTGGGTTCTCCGAAAAGTCCTCAATCCAATGGAAGATACTGAAATTACGGAACTTATCCTTGACAGGATGAAAAAATCCAAAACTAATGAAGCTTTCCTTGCTTCGATGAATACAGGTACTGCTGCAAACTAGAAGTTCTGGAGCCCAATAGTTACGATGAACTATTGATATAAATATTTTTTTATGTTATTGTTGTAAAACATTCTTTTGAATTTGCCGGTTTTGTTGCATTGTTTTGAATGTTTCATTCCGCAATGTGGGGCAAAATCTGTCAAATATATTTGGAGGATAAGATGAAGAAGGGGATTCATCCAGAGTACGAACTTACAAAGATTACTTGTGTATGTGGTAATGTGATTGAAACACGTTCAACAGTAAAGAACCTTAGTGTTGAAATTTGTTCTGCATGCCATCCTTTCTACACAGGTAAGCAGAAACTTGTTGACACAGCAGGACGTATTGACCGCTTCAACAAGCGTTATGGCATCAAAGCTGATAATAAATAAGTTTTGTAGCAGAGTTCTT
This sequence comes from Treponema sp., assembly GCA_045616425.1. GTDB lineage: Bacteria > Spirochaetota > Spirochaetia > Treponematales > Treponemataceae > Treponema_D. Next base: position 15,143 of record JAZLGS010000045.1, on the reverse strand, counting down.
TTGTTAAAGGCCTGGTTTCGTTTGGGAAATCAGGCTTTTTTTATGCTTATCTATGCACGCAGGTGTTGTTAGTGATTAATGATGAACCGTAATGCAAGTCATTGGAATTAGTTTTGTTGATGCAAAAAAACTGTGCAGGATAAGTGGAAAAATAAAATTTGCGGCCGTTAGCTGTGGCGATTCCTTCAGGCTTTTTCCGGTGCAGGATTCAGTTCTTTTTCCATTACTGGAATCTGTGTTTTGATTAAATATGGATTTTTAGCAATCAATCATACGGACGTGATTATATCAAAAAAACTGAAAACAGTGAGACTGGGGCTGCAGGGGAAAACGTGCCTTGACTCGTTACATTTTACAGGAAAGCTTTAGGAAATACCGCTGACAGTGAAATTCATCTGCCTGCCGGTGGCGCGTGATTTTTTCTCTTGTGCCATATCAGAAAAAATCTGGTTTTGTGATTTTCCAACACCGGTGAGGTTTCGTATTTTTAAAGTCTTCATCAATGGTGCTTTCTGTTATTTCCTGGATTAAAACTGAAGTTCCTGAGCCGGTTCCAGTTTGTATTTTTTCCTGTTCAAAGACAAGTTTCCTGCTGTTGGTGGAAAAATATAGAATTCCACCTGGGGTCAGTATTGAAAAACATCCTTTTACCAGCGACAGCCAGTCACGGTTAATGTCCAGCGTGTTCTGTGTTTTCTTTGAATTGCTGAAAGTCGGTGGATCGAGGATTATAATGTCATATTCCATCTTATCGTTTCTGTCTTGAAGGAACTGCATCACATCCGCCCTTATGAATCTGTATTTTCCTTCATCGGAAAATCCGTTGGCATCCATGTTTTCTTTTGCCCATGAAAGATATGTTTTTGATAAATCAACCGAGTCTACCACACATGCTCCTCCTTCTGCAGCAAAAACGGAAAATGATCCGGTGTAACAAAAGAGGTTCAGTATTTTTTTGTTTCTGCACTGATTGCGTATCATTTCGCGGAGCGGGCGGTGATCCAGAAAAAGTCCGGTATCAAGGTAATCTGTAAGGTTCAGTTTGAAAAGCTGTCCTTTTTCCTGTGTAAGTCCTTCCAGATGGCCTTCTGAAGTCCTGTCATCTTTTGAATACTGGCTTCCGCCTTTATCATGCCGCCTGTTTTTCATTATCACATGAGTTTTTTCGATGCCTAGAGTTGAGGCAGTCTTTTCTGCCATTGCATTAAGCCAGGCCTCTTCTTCTGCCGGATCTTTTTCATACGGGCGTTCGTAAAGGAAAAACTCTATGTAAGTCCTTGAAAGTCGTGACAGGACTGCATCCTGATTGTTTTCACTTTCCAGCTGGTTCTGTACTGAGATAAACCTTGCAGCATCGATTTTATTATCTGCATCTTCAGGAAGAAGTTCGTACAGGTCAATACAGAGCGGAATTTCCGGAATATCCCTGTCATAAAGTCTGTAACAGGAAACTCTGTTCTTCCGTGCCCATTTCCTTAAGTTTTTGTATTTCTTTGCAAGTCTGTTTGCAAGTAATTCGGTTTGGTACGATATTTTATCATTCATTGCATATACTATACATGATAATTAAAAAAGAGTATACTTTCACTCATGAATTTCAACGAATTTTCCCTGCACGGGGACCTTCTTAAAGGCATAGAAGCAGCTGGCTATGTAACGTGCACTCCTGTTCAGGAACAGGTTTTAAAGACTTCTTTAGATGGGGACGACCTTTATGTACAGTCCCAGACCGGTACCGGTAAAACAGCTGCATATCTGGTTTCTATCATTCAGGAACTGCTTTCACATCCGGAAGCAGATGGAAAAAAAGCCCTTGTACTTGTTCCGACGAGGGAACTGGCAGTGCAGGTTGAAGATGAAGCAAAGAGACTTCTACAGTCAACTGCATTAAAAGCCTTCAGTTTTTATGGTGGCGTAGGTTATGAAAAGCAGGTTGCTGCAATCAAGAATGGTGTGTCATTTATAATCGGTACACCTGGCCGTATTATTGACCTTAAAAAAGGTGGACAGCTCGATCTTGGAAATGTTGCATATCTTGTCATTGATGAAGCAGACCGCATGTTTGACATGGGGTTCTATCCTGATCTCCGCATGATTCTTAAATTCCTTCCTGCTTCTGAACAGAGACAGACGATGCTTTTTTCCGCAACATTGAATACATATGTAAAGAATCTTGCATGGGAGTACACGAGGGATGCCAAAGAAATTACAATTGAAGCTGAAAGCGTTACAGTCGATGAAATTGACCAGGAACTCATTCATGTTTCAAGTGATGAGAAGACACGGCTCCTTCTGGGAATTCTTGGTCGGGACAAACCTGAGAGTGTGATTATTTTCTGTAATACGAAGCGCGGTTGTGAAGTTATTGCAAAACGGCTCCGTATAAATGGATTTGAGAGCGAATTCATAATCGGTGACATGCAGCAGTCAAAACGCCTCAAGGTTCTTGAAGATTTCAAGGCTTCGAAAGTTTCTATACTTGTTGCTACAGATGTCGCGGCCCGTGGCATTGATGTAAATGACCTTGCAATGGTTGTAAACTATGACCTTCCTAATGAACCTGAAAACTACGTACACCGCATAGGCCGTACAGCCCGTGCCGGAAAATCTGGTAGGGCTTATACATTCTGTTCTGAAAAAGACGTATATGACCTTCCTGCTATTGAACGCTATATTGGTAAACAGATTCCTTCTTCCGTTTGTTCTGAAGATATGCTTGCTGAAGACAAGAGCAATGGAATTTACATTAAGCTTGATTCGTATGGTTCGAGGGATGATGACAGCCGCCAGCATTATGGAAAAGATCATGATTCCCGCCGTGAAAGGAAATCCCGTAACGGTGACCGGCCGCAACGTGGAAGAAAGCCTGCTTCACAGCGTCCGGATAAGGCTCCCAGAAAAGAAGCCGAAGAAGATCTTTCTGGCCTTACTTTTGAAGAAAGGATGGAAGTATACAAGAAAAAGTATGCAAATACGGCATCTTCTCCTGCTTCAGGAAACAGGAAAGGGAATAACCGTAACGGCGGCAGGAACCGTACCCAGCAGGGTGGAAAGAAGGATTATTCAGTCCGTGGCCAGCGTGGGAATAATGCGAAGTCTGCCGTCAGGCAGCATGAAAAACCGGTTGCTGCAAAGAGCACCATTGAAAAGAAGGGGCTCATTGCCCGGATAAAGGCTTTCTTTTCAAAGAAGAAATAGTTTCTGAAGGCTTCCTGCCTTTTATGATTTTCATTTTTTACATGGCCTGTTTGTGATGAATGCAGGCCGTGTCCATTTTTTTCAACAGGACGGAAAATAATTTGATTACAGTTAGTGATGTAACTCTAAGATTCAGTGAAAAACCGCTTTTTAAAGATGTAAACCTGAAATTTACAAGCGGAAACTGTTATGGAATCATCGGTGCAAATGGTGCAGGAAAATCAACATTCCTTAAGGTCCTTTCAGGTGAACTGGATCATGATTCCGGAACCATTACGATTACTCCGGGTGAACGTATGGCTGTATTGAAACAGGATCACTTTGCTTTTGACCAGTATTCTGTAAAAGATACAGTGCTTATGGGGTATCCGAAGTTGTATGAATGTGCAAAGGCCCGTGAAGCAATTTATGAGAAAGCTGATTTTACGGAAGAAGACGGCATTAAGGCCAGTGAGCTTGAAGGTGAATTCAGTGAACTGGGTGGTTGGGAATCTGAAAACCAGATTGAACAGATGCTCAGCGGACTCGGACTGGAAGAAGAATTCCACGACAAGAATATGACGGATCTTGATGAAAGCCAGAAGGTCCGTGTGCTGCTTGCACAGGCACTTTTCGGAAATCCTGACATCCTGCTTCTGGACGAACCTACCAACGGTCTTGATCTGGAATCAATTGCATGGCTTGAAGAATTCCTTATGGAATTCCCGAATACGGTTATTGTTGTAAGTCATGACCGCCACTTCCTTAATTCTGTATGTACATATATTTGTGATATTGATTATGGAAAAATAAGCCAGTTCACAGGAAACTATGACTTCTGGTATCAGATGAGCCAGATCATGCAGCGCCAGGCTAAAGACCAGGCAAAGAAGCGTGAGGAAAAGATGGCAGATCTTAAGGAATTCATCCAGCGGTTTGCATCCAATGCCTCAAAGAGCCGCCAGGCAACAAGCCGCAAGAAAATTTATGACAAACTTGCGCTGGAAGAGCTTCCTGTTACAAGTCGTAAGTTCCCATATGTAAATTTCAAGGCTGACAGGGAAATCGGTAATAACGTACTTGAAGTAAAGAAAGTCAACTATACTGAAGACGGAATCAAACTCCTTGATGACTATTCACTTTTTGTAAACCGCACGGACAAGATTGCCTTTGTAGGAATTGAACACAATTCGATTTCTGCGCTGTTTGACATCCTTTGTGGTGAAAAGAAGGCTGAGAGTGGTGAATATTACTGGGGACAGACGATAAAAACTACATATCTTCCACGTGATAATACAAAATATTTCAGCAATGATTACAGCATTACTGACTGGCTCCGGCAATATTCTCCGGATCAGAATGATGCCTATGTCCGTGGATTCCTTGGCCGCATGCTTTTTACTGGCGATGAATCGCTTAAACCTGTAAAGGTATTGAGCGGTGGTGAAAAAGTGCGGTGTATGCTTTCAAAGCTCATGCTCAGCGGGGCAAATGTACTCATCCTTGATGATCCTACAAACCACCTTGACCTTGAAGCAATCCAGAGTCTTAACGAAGCTTTGGTGGATTTCCCGGGTGTCGTGCTCTTTACAAGCCATGACCATGAGTTCATCCAATCGATTGCAAACAGGATTATTGAAATTACTCCGAAAGGTGTAATCGACCGCATGATGCCGTTTGATGACTATCTTGCTGACCAGCAGGTAATAGAGCAGAGGAATAAATTCTACGAAGGTTCTGACAAGAAGATCCGTTATTAGTTTATTTCCGTAAGGCAGCAATTTTGTAAAGCCTGATTTCTTTCACAAGGAAGTCAGGCTTTTTGTGTTTTTGTGAATTATAATCTGTCTGTGCCGAAAGTGACTGCATTGATTTCCATTTCATGAATCAAGTGAAAACTTCTTTTTCATCTGTTCAAGGAAGTCCAGCGCATTTTCCGGCTCCAGTATTTTGGAAGGTTCGTGGTATGCAACGAGGTTCGGCGGAATTTCATCAAGAAAACGGGATGGTGTACATTCAACCATAGCCTGCATCTTCTTACGTTTTGCACATGCTGAAATGAGCAGCTTATCCCGTGCCCTTGTAATGGCGACGTAAAAAAGCCTCCTCTCTTCCTCAACATTTCCTTCACCTTCTTCTACAGACCTTGCGTGAGGAATCAGTCCTTCTTCCGCTCCGGCAATGAAAACTACCGGGAATTCCAGACCTTTTGATGCATGGATGGTCATGAGATTGACTTTTCCAAGATTGCTTTCATCATCCATGTCATCACGGCTCAGGAGGGTAATCCTGTTGAGGTATGAATAAAGGTTTGCATCCATATTGTCAGGATTATTTTCCCATACTTCGATTGAATGTATCAGGCTTTCAATGTTCAGGTATTTGAACCGGGCAGCCTTTTCACTTTTTGGATTTTCACTTACCAGATGATCCCAGTAGTTTATTTCTTCTACAAGTGCATGGACCTTTTTTGAAAGCCCCTTGCCGCTTATCATTGACAGATTTGATTCTATCAGCGAAGTGAAGGAAACCAGGTCACCTTTTGTCTTTTCAGAAAGCAGTGAAGGTGTCTCTTGCGAGGTAAGTTCCAACTCTTCTTGGTCTGCACCTTTTGTAAGAGCTTTTATGGCTGTCCACAATGAACATTTTTCTTCCATCGCATAACCGTTCAATACTTCAAGCGTTGCCCGTCCGATGCCTCTTCTTGGTGTATTCAGAATCCGTATCAGGTTTACATCGTCATCATGATTTGCAATTACGCGCAGGTAGCTTATTATGTCCTTGATTTCCTTACGCTGGAAAAAACTTGTTCCGCCGCTCATGGTGTAAGGTATGTTTGCCGCAAGGAATGCTTCTTCAATGGCCCGGCTCTGTGTATTTGCCCTTATGAGGACTCCAAAGTCATCATACTTCATTTTTTCTTCCGCACAAATTCCCTGTATGGATTCTGCAATGAAGTCTGCTTCATCCGTTTCATTTTCCGGCATGAATATTTCAATCGGTTTACCGGAATTATTTCCGCTCCATAATTTTTTGTCCTTCCTGTTTGTATTATGGGAAATAACGCCGTTTGCTGCGGCCAGGATTGTTTCCGTAGAACGGTAATTCTGTTCAAGACGGATTTCCTGCACGTCTGGGAAGTCTTTTTCAAACTGTATGATGTTCTGGTAATCTGCACCCCGCCAGCTGTATATGGACTGGTCATCATCTCCGACGACAGCTACGTTTTTATCTGCAAGCAGGTGCATCATTTCGTACTGCTGGTGGCTGGTATCCTGAAATTCGTCAACCATTATGTATTTGTATCTTGCCCGGTAACGCTCAAGGATTTCCGGATGTTCCCTGAAAAGTTTTATCGGAAGTACTATGAGGTCATCAAAATCTACGGAATTGTACAGCTTCAATCCCTGCTGGTATGATTCGTAAAGCTGGCGGTACATGTCATTGGCATTTTCCCAGTTTTTGCGGCCGGTTTTTATGTCGGAAAAAAGGGTTGAAATCTTGTATGTATCAAGGGTATCTGTCGTAAAATGCAGTTCACGTCCGCTTTCCTTTATGAGTGAAATCTTATCGGTTTCATCGTATATGGAGAAATTCGTCCGCCATCCCAATGCTTCTATTTCAGAACGCAGGATTTTTACACCAAAGGCATGAAATGTGGATACGGTAAGATTCTGGAGTTTTTTTCCAGTCAGGTCTTTGATACGCTCTTCCATTTCTTTTGCGGCTTTATTTGTAAATGTCAGGGCCAGAATCTGGCTTTGCGGAATTCCTGATTCCAGCATGTTTGCAATACGGTATGTGATTACGCGGGTTTTTCCACTTCCTGCACCGGCAATTATGAGTATTGGTCCATTTATTGTAGTTACAGCCCTGTACTGTTCAGGGTTGAGTTTTTTATCCAAATCTTTAAGGTCGTCAGACATAGGGTAATGAATTTACCATTCTATCTTATAAAGTTCAACTCAAAATTGTTGCAATTTATTAAATTATAAGTAAAATGGTATATGCGTTTTTGTCAAATTTTATCGGTATCTTTCATGATATGTTTTTTATGGAAAATACCTTGCAGAACGTAAAAACAGATTAAAACGGGTTACAGAGGTTTTTATGAAACAGGCAGTTAGTGCATTCCTTTCAAATCATGGATTTGTGCAGCATCTTGATGTTGGTTCACTGGCAGATGCAATTCTTTACGACATGAATTGCGGCATTTCTGGAAAGAAATCTGATGAAGATATGATCAGAACATGGTCAAATCCACCGGAACAGCGCGCTGCTGGAAAAAGCGTAATTGTGATTGATGCCGGCGGAACTAATTTCCGTTCATGCCTCGTTACCTTTGATGCAGATGGAAAAGCTTCCATCAGTGAAATGGAAAAGACCTGTATGCCTGGTGTAGAAAAAGAGCTTCCGAGAAAGGAATTCTTTGACCAGATTGCTGCAAATCTTGAACATTTGAAAAATAAGGCAGATTCAATAGGATTCTGTTTTTCATATCCTATGGAAATTACAAATGATGGTGATGGAATCCTCCTCGGTTTTTCAAAAGAGGTAAAGGCTCCCGAAGTTGTAGGTTCCCACATAGGAAAGTCTTTGAGTGAAGCCCTTGTTGCACATGGCTGGAATAAACCTAAGCGCATAACACTGCTTAACGATACTGTTGCAGCACTCCTTGCAGGAGCGGCAGGTGCGTCTGCAGGAAATGTCTATTCTTCATATATCGGACTCATCCTTGGTACAGGCCTCAATGCTGCATACATCCAGCCGGCTGTTGCAGGACTTAAGGATTTTGAAAAGTCACAGATTGTAGTCTGTGAATCTGGAAAATTCTGCAAACTCATCCAGTCTGATTTTGACAAGGAAGTTGATGCACATACAGTAAAGCCAGGAACATTTTTCCTTGAAAAAAGCTGTTCCGGAGCATATCTTGGACCGATATCATATTATGCACTTAAGGCTGCAGCTTCAGAAGGCTGGCTTTCTGATAAATGTGCAGAAAAGATATCTGCCTTGGACAAGCTGACATTGATTGAAGTTGACAGATTCCTCCATGGTCCATATGATGCTTCATCTGTGCTTGGTTCAATCTGTGCTGAATGTGGAACGGAAGATGATTATGAATTCATTTTTGCAGTACTTAATGCAATTGCTGAACGTTCTGCCCGCTGTGCAGCTGCCATCCTTACTGCTGCAGTGATTCAGAGTGGGGCGGGCCTTAAGAATTCAAAACCGGTCTGCATTGTCTGCAACGGTACCACATACCATAAGACATATAAGATTGCTGACAGGGTAAAAGCTTATCTTGAAGATGAACTTGCAAAGAACCGTGGCATCAACTTTGAGATTGTTGCAATTGAAAATGATATTACGTTAGGTACTGCTATCGGTGGTCTTATCGAAAAATAGGATGCTTTCTGACCGGATGAGATTTTCCGGTCAGATATCCGTCAGATTCATATTTTAAAAATGAGGTGTAATTATGGCCAGAGGTAATTCACTGGGAAAATCTATAGTTCTTTTATTTCTCATAATCATTCTTGTGTTAGGTGGACTTTTGTGGTTTGACTATCTTGGAGTGATACATGTAAAAACTGTTTTTTCTCCGGTTTATAATCTGATTGGCCTCAAGCCTCAGACATCAGTTACTGCTACGGTTTCAAAACCGGTAACGGGGGATCTTGATCAGGACAGGCTCGATAAGCAGCGGGAGGCTCTGGATCTTTTCCGGCAGGAATTAGAAAAGCGGGAAGAAGTTACTTTCGGTGTAGAAAAAAAGAATGAGCAGATTGCAACTGAACTTGAAAACCGTGAAAAATCTTTGGAAGAAAGAGAAAAAACATTCAACAATCTTGTAAAGATGTACGATAATAGGGAAGTAAACATCGAACAGAATGCCAAGAATCTGGAAGGCATGCCGCCTAAGAATGCGGTTGACATACTTGTCAACATGGATGACCAGCTGGCTATTGATGTGCTCCGCAAAGTTGAAGAAAGGGCTCAGGCAGAAGGAAAAAGTTCCCTTGTTGCATATTGGCTTTCCCTTATGCCTGCGGAACATGCAGCCCGTATTCAGCGGAAAATGGTCGAAAAACCTGCTTCAATTGACGGTTGATTCCTTTTAGTTCGATGTTTGCTGGAGGTTGTGCCATGCAGGCGTTGCAAACATTGAATGGAAATTTTAATCTTGATTTCATCCAGACTTCACAGCCGGATGTAGAAAAGACTTCAGAAGGCAATGAAAAAAGTTTCCTCTCTCTTGTAAGGGAACATCAGGAAACTGTTGACGAAACTCCCCAGAAACTCTCACCAAGTGATGATATTGAAAATCCAGTTTCGTTTGAAAAGCCAGCGGAACCGGAATACAAGGAACATGAATTTAATGGGCGCCGTCCTGCCGCCAGAAAAAAAATCGATAAAACGACAGATAAATTAAAGGTTTCTTTTGCTCCTTCTGAAAAAGTTGGATCAGAATCAAAAGAAATTGTTAATCCAGAATTACTTTCATATCCTGTAAATGCAGGACCTGATCTTGATTTAAGCCGGGAATCACTCCTTGCTGGGGAAATGACCGGTTTTGATGTAGCTGGAACTGACATGATTCTTGAGCAGGAAACAGTTATTCCTGATGAAGCTGTCCCTGTTGCTTTAAATATGGATATGGAACTTCCAGGAGAAGATATTATTCCAGAAGCTGAATTTTCGGGAATTGCAGACAGGATTGCTGTAGCAGATGATTTTGTTTCACCGGAAAATATTCTGCCTGTGGAAAATCAAGTACTGATTCAGAATACAGCAGTCAGAGATGACGGCAATTTGCAGAAGGTTGCCACAGGACGGAAGGACTCAGGAAATGTGAAAAGCAGCAGGAAGGAAAAGAAACTTTCAGACTTATTTACAGTGAAGGACCTGCGGACTGAAAAGACAGAGGGACCTGTTCAACCGGCTGTATCAAGAAAGGATTTTGTAACATCTGTAAAGGCGGAAGGAAATAATGCCCAGATGACTATGGATCTTGCAAATCAGGCTCAGAAAAACATGCTTTCCCTTGATTCGCAGACTGCAGCAGCTTCTGATTCTACTTTCCAGGCCATGCTTACAAACCAGATTCAGGAAAATGCTTCCGATTTTGTAAAAGCCGGAAATATAATACTCAAGGATAACAATTCTGGTACCATAAATCTTGTACTTCATCCAGAGTCTCTTGGTAATGTGAAAATCACTCTTGAGCTGAATGATAATGTTGTTACCGGACATATTACTGTTGCAAGCCGTGAAGCTTTCAATGCATTCAGTGACGGTGCATCTAACCTGAAAAATGCATTCATGCAGAGCGGTTTTGAAAATGCTTCATTTGACGTCTCTTATTCCGGCCAGAATTCCAACTTTAATGGTAATGGTCAGGAGCATAATGATTTTGCAAGGAAATCCCGTGAGATTTATGGTGAATTTACCAATGAAAACAGTTCAGTAAATTCTGTTTCTGCCGATATTCTAGATAACGACAAAGATTTTTCGATTAATATCGTTGCTTAAAGATCATAGAGGTGGAAGATGGAATTTAATGCGACTATGAGTCCAGCCGAAAAAATGCAGAATGAGCTCGCTGTTGATGCCTTCAACAAGCAGAACACTGTAAATGGACGAAAGGTAAGCCAGGAATTGGGGAAAGATGATTTTTTAAAACTTCTTTTGACGCAGATGTCACATCAGGATCCGACGGCTCCTGTTGACAATAACCAGTTCATTGCACAGATGGCACAGTTCTCTTCATTGGAACAGATGTACAATATGAGCAATGGATTCAATAAATTAGCTGCAATGCTGAATCATTCAGAAGCATCTGAAACTTTGGGGAAAAATGTTGAGATTGATGCAGGTGATTCTGTTGTGTCAGGAACTGTCCAGGGCTTTACAAGGGGTGATGCGCCTCAGGTAATGGTAAATGGTACGTTCTATGATATGAATAAAATAAAAGCTGTATACGAAAACTAAAAGAGGGTAGCTGTATGATGAGATCACTTTATGCCGGTGTTTCCGGTTTGCAGAATCACCAGACTAAAATGGATGTAATTGGTAACAACGTAGCCAATGTTAATACAACAGGTTTTAAAAGAGGCCGTGTTGACTTTCAGGATATGATCAGCCAGCAGCTTTCTGGTGCTGCAGCGCCTACAACAGAAGTTGGTGGCGTAAATCCGAAAGAAGTTGGACTTGGTGTACAGACAGCTGCTATTGATACAATCTTTACGCAGGGTAATCTTCAGTCAACAGGTGTGTCAACAGATATCGCCATTCAGGGAAATGGTTTCTTTGTATTGAAAAATGGTCAGGAAACTTTCTATACCCGTGCAGGTGCTTTTGGTGTTGATAAAAATGGAACTCTTGTAAATCCTGCAAACGGACTCAGGGTTCAGGGATGGCAGGCTAGGGAAGTGAATGGTGAGTCTATCATTCAGACTGCTGCAACACCGACTGACCTTGTTATTCCTGTTGGTTCGAAGGATCCTGCCCGTGCAACTCAGAACGTAAACTTTGCATGTAACCTTAATAAAAATACACCGGAAATCCTTGAAGGTGCATCAGAAGCCGATATTGCAAAAGGTACATGGGCAACAGAAATGAAGATTTATGACAGCTTTGGTAATGAACATAATCTCGCTGTCAGCTTTACCCGCGTTGTAGGAAATCCAAACCAGTGGCGTGCAAATGTTCAGATTGACCCTGAAAATGCAGATTATACACAGGCTCGTGTTGGTCTCGGTTCAACAGACGGAATGGAAAATACTTTCCTTGTCAACTTTGATAATACAGGAACTCTTCAGAGTGTAACGGACAGCGCAGGAAACCTTACAAATCCGGAAGGTGAAATCATCCTTCAGGCATCGTTCACTGTTCCTAATGCAAATGCAGATGATGATGGAAATCCATACCGCCAGACTTTCAATATCAACCTTGGAACAATCGGAAGCCAGCGAAATACTGTAACTCAGAGTGCTGCTACAAGTTCTACAAAGGCATATTATCAGGATGGTTACACAATGGGTTATCTTGATAACTTCAAGATTGATTCGAGTGGTGTTATTACAGGTGTATATTCAAATGGATCAAGCCGCAAGCTTGGACAGATTGCTCTTGCAACATTTACAAACCAGGGTGGTCTTGAAAAGGCCGGTGAAAATACTTATGTAGAATCAAATAACTCTGGTCTTGCAAACATTGGTGAAAGTGGTATTGCAGGAAAGGGAAGTCTTCTTGCAGGTGCACTTGAAATGTCGAATGTCGACCTTACAGAACAGTTTACAGATATGATTACTACACAGCGTGGATTCCAGGCTAACGGTAAGACTATCCAGACTGCTGATACAATGCTTGATACTGTATTGAGCTTGAAGCGCTAAAAACTGGCATAAACTGAATGAAAAGGGGTTGTCATGAAGGTTTTTGTAAACTTTTATGACAACCCCTTTTTATTTGCATTTTATGCGCATTCATCAAAAAAGCGAACAGACTAGATTTTTAATCTAAGGCTCCCTCCTGCACTCCATATACTGTTCCTGAAATCCCAGCTTCCATTTACTGTTATTTCAAATAAAGGTATTTTCAGACCTATGCCACCGTATATCTGCGGAATGAATGAATCCCACAGTTCATTGTTCCTGTTTCGTGAGAATGAAGCATGCATTATGCCGGATTCATCAGGAAGCTGGATGTTGCTTTTCCAATAAACTTTTGTCTGCGCATCAGAGAATATGCTGCGGAAGCCAAGGAATGGTGTAATGAAAATGAATGTCTTTGATATTTGTGCAGAAAGAAAATATGTATTTATGTTATATTCCGAGCCAAGTTCAGTACCTTCTTTTCTGTATACGATTCTGCCCTTTGAAAAGAAGTAACCGGCGCCAATTGAAAATTTCGGAAGAAACTTCTTGCCTGTCAGGATTGCATAGCGTAACTCGCCGCCAAGTGAAAAGAATTCGATTATTGAATCAGCCGGAAAAGCTGTTAATTTGTTAGTATCAAATGTAAAGAAAGAAAGTCCAATATCGAATGGAAGGATGAAGCCTCCCAATTTTGCATTAAGGGAAATTGTAGGAAAATACATTTTTACGGGTATTGAATCAAAATCAAGTATTTTTCCTGTCTCACTCAGTTTTTTGAAATCAAGGGAAGTGATTCCCCCTTCAATACCGAATGCAAAATGTGCAGGACTGGACGGAAAAAGTTTTCCAATAAATGCATCCGCATAAGTATTTTGAAGCAATATGCCATTAGATACACTGTTTATGAGGCTTTCAGAGAAACCGTCTATAAGTTTTTCTGCTGCCTCATATCTGCCTGTGCCATTCAGATTTTGTGAGGACACTGGAAATGCCATGAGAACTAATATCGGGAAAAAAAAGAAGAAGTTGAATTTCATAAAAAAATTATATATTGAGTGTTCACTATAAATCAAGTTTTTATTCATGCCGACGGGGCTAATACCCCGACGCTCTGCGTCGTATGAAGGGTATTGGAACCGGAGTGCAATTTCCTTTTAGAACGACGATACCTCGAATGCTCTACGCCGAGGTTCGTCATTTTTTTAGGCTCATGAGCCTGTGAAAAATGTGGAGCTAAACGGAATATTTTTCACAATAAAACACCTGCTATGCGGGTGGTGGGCAATTGCTTATAGCAAAAGTCTATGTCCGTAAAAAGTGTTGCTAAAAAAATCCGCATTTTACTAAAAAAACAGGTCCCAGCGACGGTAAAAAAGCCGGCTTCTTCAGGAGCCTTGTATCCCCCGAAGTTAGCATGCGCAGCACAGCTACTCGGAGACTCGCTAAAATTGCTTTCGCAATTTTCCGGCGTTGCCGTCGCTCCCTACATATTTTCATTACCATGCAGTTGATTTTACCATTAATTCTACATAGCCTTTATCAGCATAGAGTAGAATTCCTATCAAAACGTCGTCACATCGAGATTCGTCATTCATAAGCAGCAACACTAAATACGGACATAGCCTATCAAAAAAGCTTTCCCCGAAGGTGTACAATAAGATTGTTCAAGTCTATTGCATAACACCAAGAAGGAAAGCAAAATGGCAAATCAAAATAACTCACTGAGCCATACAAAATGGATGTGAAAATATCACATAGTATTTACCAAAGTATAAAAGAAAGGCGATATACGGGCAGTACAGAGATAGTATTGGACAAATATTACGCCAGTTGTGTAAATACAAAGGAGTGGAAATCATAGAAGATATTATGTAAGTACAACAGGCTTGAATGAAGCAACGATTGCAAAATATATCCGTGAACAGGAAGCCCATGATATCGCGATGGATAAAATTACTGAAAAAGGATACGAAGAGCCTTTTAAGGGTAGTAAGTAGTACAAAAGGCCTTTTAAGGGCCTGCTGGTGACAGGTTGTAACATGCTTGAACGTATGTGAAAGCGAGGAACTTGAGTCTCAGCTTGAGAACCTAGCCTAATAGGTTAAGTACAAACCACCCCTTTGAGGGGTAGTTATGATTTTGGGGCCCTCCCACGTCTGTAGTGTTGCTGATTAATGGCGAAATAAAATGCATAGTCGTTAAAAAAACTGGGACGCAGGTAGGGAGCTACGGTTTCAACTGGAAAAACAGTCGAGGACTGTTTTGAGTAATTTTCGAAGCAGCTATGCTGCGCACGTTACCTGTGGGGATGCACAGCTCCAATTTTTCAATACAGGAGCCTGCTTTTTTTTGTTGTGGGGACCGTTTTATATAAACTGTGTTTTTACTCTTTACAGACACAGCCTTTTTTACAGGTTGGATGTCAAGTATAATTTCCTGTTGCCGTCAGTCTTGTACAATCTGAAAATTGTCACATGGATTCGAAAAAACAAAAGTTTTTCCATAGAGCAGGAGATTTGGATAATTGATTTATTTAAGGGAAACATTTAAACATGACTATGGAAAGGACAGATTTTCTGAAAG
>JAZLGS010000044.1:0-9731 GCA_045616425.1 Treponema sp. | reverse complement strand
TCCATTCCTACATAAATTATACTTTCCATGTTGTGTCTCCTTTTTGCATTTTGGTAATGCTTTTATTAAGTTTTGTCTTACCTAATTTTAAGCCGAATCCACGTTTTTGCAAAAATCAGGGGACACAACATATTGTCTATCGGTGTCCCGTTTTTTTAGCTCTAATTTCGAGTTTTTGGAAATTCGTAAACAAGAACCGCCTTTATCAAAATACAATTCACTTTGTCATGCTGAATTCATTTCAGCATCTGATTTGTCGCCATAAAACAAAACCCGAATCCGTCATTCTGATCTCGTTTAAGAATTGGAATGACAAACTTCAAAACCCGACATTCAGGCTGTATAGTCGACTCTCTAACTTATTTTGTACAGCTTTTTTCCATACAATCAGAATTGAATCCAATGTTTTGCATCGAAAAAATCATTCATCAGAAAAATAAATAATGCAGATATAAAAAAAATGCCAATACTGAAAACTCAATATTGGCAGATGGTTTTAAATTTTAACGCAGCCATTTCAATGTGTTTCCCATAATTTACCCATACAGAAAACACATTGAATTACAGATTAATGACCATATGTAGCGATGAATACACCAGCAGCGATTGCAGTACCGATAACACCAGATACGTTTGGTCCCATAGCATGCATCAAAAGGAAGTTTGACGGATCATATTCCATACCGACTTTGTTTGCAACACGGGCAGCCATTGGAACAGCAGAAACACCTGCAGAACCAATCAGCGGATTAATCTTCTTCTTAAGGAAAAGATTCATGACTTTTGCCATGATAAGACCGCCGGCAGTTGCAACACAGAATGCAACAAGACCAAGGAGAATAATACCAAGAGACTTGCTGTTCATAATCTTTTCAGGAGTCATCTGACTTCCTACACCAAGTGAAAGAAGGATTGAAACGATGTTCATCAATTCATTTTCCATTGTCTTTGAAATACGTTCAACCACACCGCACTGCTTTACAAAGTTTCCGAATGCAAGCATACCGATAAGCGGAGCTGCAGGTGGAAGCAGAAGGATGGTAAGACAAAGAAGAAGCATCGGGAACAGAATCTTTTCAATCTTAGAAACAGGACGTGCCTGATCCATCTTTATATGACGCTCTTTATCTGTAGTAAGAGCCTTCATAATAGGAGGCTGAATCATCGGAACAAGTGCCATATATGAATATGCAGCAACGGCAATTACCGCCATCATGTGAGGAGCAAGTTTTCCAGATACATAGATTGATGTAGGACCGTCAGCACCACCGATAATGGCAATAGCAGAAGCTTCCATAAGGTTGTAGTCAACGTTAATGCCAGGAATAAGGTTCATTACTGCAACACCGAACAGTGTAAAGAATACACCAAGCTGGGCAGCTCCACCGAGAAGTGCCATCTTAGGATTTGCAATAAGAGGACCAAAGTCTGTCATGGCACCGATTCCCATAAAAATGAGCATCGGGAAGAATTCGTTACCTACACCGGCACTGTAAATGATGTGGAGCATTCCATGAGGAGCATCACCCATTCCGGCACCAGGAATATTTACAAGAATCGTACCAAATCCGATTGGAATAAGGAGAAGCGGTTCAAAGCCCTTTGCAACGGCAAGCCACACAATCAGGAAACCTACGGCAATCATGATGATTTTCTGCCAGCCAGGAACTATGACATTAGCAAAAGGATCTTCAGCCTGTGCAGCATTTTCTTTTGCAGCTTCAGCCTTTGCTTCTGCAACTTCTTCAGCTGTAGGAGTATGGATGATTTTGTAGATACCCGTATTGTGCCAGATATTTGTAAGGAACTTTTCTACGGAAATATTAGGCACTTTATCCGAGTTCTTGATTACACGGTTAAGACCTGAACCTGCCGAGTATTCAACAGTTGTCGAACTATCAGCAGTCTGAGCCTGCACAGCTGGCTTTACAATGAATGAAACAAGCATTGCAACAGCCATAATCAGGAACGAGGCCTTAATAATCTGGTTTTTATTCTGTGTCAATTCGTTCATAAAACCGCCCTATCTGATTTCAGCAATTGTCTGGCCGGCAGAAACCTGGGTTCCTGTCTGTGCAACAAAATGTACGCTACCAGCTGTTCCAGCCTTGATTTCAAGTTCCATCTTCATTGCTTCAACAATAATGATAGTTGTATCAGCCTGTACCTGTGCACCTTCCGAAACAACATATTTTACAAGGTTACCTGCAACAGGTGCTGGAACCGGTTTTCCACCTGCAGAAGGAGCTGGAGCGGCAGGTGCCGGAGCAGCAGGTGCGACAACAGGAGCTGGGGCTGGAGCTGCAACACCACCGATAGCTGCAATTACCTGGCCTGCCTGAACCTGACTACCTGGCTGAACTGAGTATGAAACAGTTCCTGCTTCAGGAGCCTTAACTTCAAGTTCCATCTTCATTGCTTCAATGATGATTACCGTATCACCCTTATTTACTTTTGTTCCTGCTGGAACTACGTGCTTAAGAAGGTTTCCTGCAACAGGAGCCTTGACATCAACACCACCTGTAACTGCAGTAGCTGCAGCTGGAGCGGCTGCAGGTGCACTGCCAGCGGCACCGACTGCTACATTATACGGAGTTCCATTAACAGTGATTGAACCTGCACCGTTAGAAGAAACATTGTAAGCTGTTCCATTAACAGTAATCGTGTAGTTTCCGCCCTTAGATGCACCAGCAGCTGGAGCAGCAACTTCCTTCTTTGCAAATGTTGAAGCAGCATCAACAGGACCGTTTGCACGTGTCTTGAAGAATTTTTCTGCAACCTGTGGGAACATTGCATATGTAAGAACATCTTCATCACTTCCGTTTCCGCCGGCTGCTTTTGCAGCTTCAACCATCTTGTCCCATTCAGGTTCAATTTTGTCTGCCGGACGGCATGTCATTACTTCTTCCATCTTGTTCTGAGCAAGAGCCTGCTTTACAACATCTGCATTTGCATCAGTCGGGAGTTTTCCGAACTTACCTGTAACAAGATTTGCAAAGTCAGCAGTCATCATCTTGTAGCGGCCCTGGATTACATTGAATACAGCCTGGGTACCAACAATCTGAGAAGTAGGAGTTACAAGTGGAACGTAACCTGCATCTTTGTGAACCTTTGGAAGTTCTTCAAGAACCTGATCCATCTTGTCACCTGCTCCCATCTGCTTCAGCTGGCTTTCGAGGTTAGAAAGCATACCGCCAGGAATCTGAGAAAGGAGGATACGTGTATCAGCACCAAGGAATGCTGATTCAAGTGAAGAATAGTGCTTACGTACTTCACGGAAGTAAGCTGCAATTTCAAGAAGAAGTTTTGTATCAAGGTCTGTGTCGAATTCTGTTCCCTTGAGCATTTCTACGATTGTTTCTGTCGGTGAGTGTGAAGTACCCATGGACATAGAAGAAATAGCAGTATCTACGATATCCGCACCGGCTTCAATTCCCTTGAGGAGTGAAGCAACAGAAAGCCCTGTAGTTGCGTGTGAGTGGATTTCGATAGGAAGGTCACATACAGCCTTGATTTTTTTTACAAGGTCATATGCCTCATATGGTTTCAGGAGGCCGGACATATCTTTAATACAGATTGAATCTGCACCAAAGTCAGCATATGTCTTTGCAAGTTCTGCATATTTTTCATTTGTGTGGAACGGAGTAACGGCATAAGAGATAGCCATCTGAACATCTACACCAGATTTCTTTGCAGCCTTTGTAGCGCGTTCCATGTTGCGTGGGTCGTTACATGCATCGAAAATGCGGAAACATCCGATACCGTTCTTTGCAGCTGTTTCAACAAACTTGTCTACAACATCATCTGCATAGTGCTTGTAACCAAGAAGGTTCTGGGCACGGAGGAGCATCATGATTTTGTTGTTCGGAAGAGCTGCATGGAGTTTTCTGAGGCGTTCCCACGGATCTTCATTAAGGAAGCGGATACATGAATCATATGTTGCCCCACCCCATCCTTCAATATATTTATATCCTACTTTATCAAGCTTATCGCAGATTGGCAGCATATCTGCAGTAGTCATACGTGTTGCGTGAAGCGACTGATGTGCGTCACGGATAGCAAGTTCTGAAATTCCAACTTTAGCCATAATCTTATCCTCTTAATTTCCTATAATTCTTTTTCATGAACAGCTGCGGCGATTGCAGCAATTATGGCACCGTTATCGGCAGCAGCCGCTGGTGCAGCAGTAGTAGTCGCAGTTGTTTCCTTCTTTCCTTCGCGATCAAGTTTTAAGGCATGAAGTACAGCATGAAGCGCATACATAGCCAGAATCATGATGATAAGAAAGCTGAAAACAACACCCATACCAAGCAAAGTCAAGACACCGCTTTGCTCAAGCATCTGTGATATTGTCATAAAGCCTCCAATGAGTTTGTTCGATTGTAAAAAAGCGATTAGATTCAGTATAGAAGAAAAAGTCTATTTATTCAATAAAAAACCGGTACTATGTACCGGTTTTACAAAGATTTATAATTCAAAAATCCATTCAACTTGAAGTAAAAAAAGGATTTTCAGCATAAAAACCTTTTCTTCTTAAAACTTTGCTTAAAAGTATGCAAATTAGAAAAGATCGTTCATCCCGTAAAGGCGTCCTTTTGAAAGTGCACCGGATTTTATTCCCGCGGCAAGTTTTTCAAGGGCATGTACCGACCCCATTGCAAATCCTTCGCGGCTCCTTGCCCTATGTGTAATTTCTATAGTATCAGCCTTACTGTCAAAGAATACAGTATGAGTACCAGGAACAGCACCACAGCGCGTAGAAGAAACATGGAGCTGTTCCGGACGCGGCCGTTCATGGAATTCATCCGTAACGATTTCTGTCTTACGTTTCGTATTTGCAAGAATATGCTTTGCAATTTCGAAAGCTGTTCCAGACGGACTATCAGCTTTCTGATTATGATGCATTTCCCATGTGGAAATATCATATTCAGCCCACTGCTCCATAACCTTAACGGCTTCATCAATAATCTTGTAAAGCATGTTTACACCGATAGAGAAATTAGAAGAAGTCATGATGACACCGCCACATTCAGCAGCAAACCTGTCTACTTCTTCATGCTTGTCATTCCAACCGGTTGTTCCCACTACAACAGGAAGTCCGAGTGGAAGCAGGGCCTTTATGTTTCCCATGACTGCCGAAGGATGACTGAATTCAATGACACCTTCTGCACCACTGGACTTTACGGCACGGGCAACAGCTTCGTAATCCCCGGCAGCAACCTTTACTGTTGCATCATCAGAAACCACATCAACAGTCACCACCACCTCATGGCCACATTCCTTTGCACATGATTCAATCATGTGCCCCATCTTTCCATAACCTACAAGGGCAATCTTCATAAAAACTCCCATAAAAAGTCAATGCGGAAATGTCAATCTCCGATTCAGCTTTTTAACGTTTGCGTAAACGAACAGTTCAATGACGAACATCGACACAAGCATCGAGGTATCGTCGTTCCAAGTGGAAATTGCACTCCGGGTTTAATACCATTTTTTACGACGCAGAGCATCCATGATGCTTGCATCCAAGTATTAACCCCGTCGGCAAAAATTACCGTGCACAGCACAGCTTCCCGGAGACTCGCTAAAATTGCTTACGCAATTTTCCGGCTTTGCCGTCGCTCCCTGGGCCTTCGAAGCACAGCTTCTCGGAGACTCGCTAAAATTGCTTACGCAATTTTCCGGCTTTGCCGTCGCTCCCTATCTGCAACGCGGATTTTCAAAGATAAAAGCGCCGCATTATCTGAGCAGCACTCTTACCTTACCATCCTGTAAAAAACGGTATTAACCGAAATATGCCTTATGGAGTATCTGAACGGTCTTGTCAGCTTCATCATCATCTACAATTACACTGATGTTAACCTTACTTGCACCCTGGCTTATCATCTGTACATTGATTCCTTCTTTTGAAAGTGCCTCAAATCCGGACGCCAATATTTTTGAAGAATGGGCAGCATCACAGATTATGGTCACGATAGCTTTTCCTGAACGCACAGTAACTTCACTTGCCTGTTCCAGATCTGCCACAAGACCGGAAAGATCAGCTTTGCTGTTCACCGTAAGTGATACGGAAACTTCAGATGTTGCAATCACGTCAATACTGATGTTCCATTTAAGGAAGTTATTGAAAACATGTGCAAGGAACCCTGCAGCACCAAGCATGCGTGATGAAACTATATCAATAAGGTTTATATGTTTTACAGTTGTGATTGCACATACAGGAGGAACATCACCGGAATGTTTTTCAACAATGATTGATCCCGGACTTTCAATATTATACGAATTCTTTACGCGCACAGGAGTTCCGGTCTTACGGCATGGAACCATTGAACGCGGATGAAGCACCTGGGCACCGAACATCGCAAGTTCCTGAGCTTCTTCATATGTAACTTCAGGCACAGGACGTGCATCTTTACATACACGGGGATCAGTAGTAAGGATTCCGTCAACATCTTTCCATGTCTGGATCTCTTCAGCCCTCATTGCACTACCAATCATTGTTGCCGTAAGGTCAGAACCGCCGCGACCCAACGTGGTTATATTACCCTTCTTATCTTTCGCAATGAATCCCGTAACGATAGGAATTGATGCAGAAATTCCATCCCTGTAAGCACCAAGGTACTTAGGAATATTATCCCACACCTCATCCAGAAGCTCAGCTGACATGAAATCACTGTCACTCAGGATGCCGATATCCCATGCATCAAAAAATGAAGCTGGAATTCCTTCCTTTTCAAGATAAGCCGCCATCATCCTTACAGACATCCGTTCACCAAAGGAAACAAGATAGTCGCGGGTACGCTTTGTAAGTTCTTTGAGCATGGAAATACCGGTAAGCAGCTTTGAAAGCTCATCAAGGAGGTCATCAATAGCTTTTACTTCTATTCCAAGATCTTTTGCTGTTTCTTCATGGAGTTTCTTTACGCCGGAAACATCAACAGTTCCGCTTACTGCAAGGTCAGCAGCTTCCAGAAGATGGTCAGTAGTATCTCCCATTGCAGAAAGGACTACAACAGGACGCTTTTCTCCATATGCTTTTATAATTGAGGCTACGTGGCGGATTCTTTCTGCATTTGCAACAGAAGAGCCACCGAATTTCATTACTATCATAAATAAAAACATATCAATTTGCAGTATTTTGTTCAATCAGAATAAAGAAATTTATTGATACTCCAGCACAACCAGACAGCAGGAATCATAAAGGAAAAACCTCATTGAAAGAAAGGACAGTAAATGATAGAATGGAAAGGATAATGGCATGCGCAGGAAAAGGATGCCCTATAAAACTGACTGCGTTTACAAAACGCCTGGAACAAGATTACAAAGGATTACATATGGAAGAAATAGCAACTCAGACAGAAAATGAAACCTGGGATCTTATATTAAAACCTGGTGAACGGTTTCTGAATGTTGAAAAAATGAAGGAACTTTACCGGTACCGGGACCTTATATTCCTTTTCATAAAAAGAGACTTCACTACTCAATATAAACAGACGATTCTGGGTCCATTGTGGTATATAGTGCAGCCGCTCATTACGACTGTAATGTATACGTTCATCTTCGGAAACCTTGCACAAATCGGAACAGACGGAATCCCGTTCCTCCTTTTTTATTTTGGAGGGACAATGCTGTGGACATATTTTACCGGTGTCTTGAATTCGGCAGCAGCAGTATTTACAAACAACTCGAACATTTTTGGAAAAGTATATTTCCCGCGGCTTACGGTACCAATTTCAACGGCCATCGGTAACATGATAAAACTTGCATTGCAGTTTGCCTGTCTGTTGGTATTCTATATCTATTACGTGATACACGGTTCTGCAGTCCGTCCTTCGTGGATGGCACTGGCATTTCCGCTTATCGTGCTGTGGATCGGATTCCTTGCCAGTGGCCTTGGAATGATTATTTCCGCTCTGACTACAAAATACCGTGACCTGAACCAGCTGTTAGGATTCGGACTCCAGCTTGCAATGTACGCAACCCCTGTCGTTTATCCGCTTTCACAAGCGCCTCAGAAATTGAAATGGGTTTTCTATATAAACCCAATGAGTGCTCCTATTGAACTTTTCAGAATCTGGTTTTATGGAGCAGGTTCCGTTGAAAACACAATGGTTTACCTGAGCCTTGGAATGACTGTATTGTTCATGTTCTTTGGCCTTTACCTATTCAACAGGAATGAAAGAACTTTTGTGGATGTGATTTAGCTATGGGAATAAAGATTTACTTAGAAAACGCGCTGGCAGACCTTCCCCGCGTAATTTTTGAAAAATACAACAGGATGACAAAAAGACGTCCTTCAAGTGCGCCTTTCCTTTCAGGCGACACGTACAGAAGCTATGCGGACTTTCTTTATGATGAAACACAGCTTTGTACGGCAGGACAGATAAACGCATTTTCAAAATCAAATGTAAACAAGGAAAGGAAACATCCTGTAGTATTCCTGAAGTCTGCATTATATGAAAAATTTGCAGGTGAAATACTTCCGGAACTTACCGTGCCAGTAGTACTGATTACCCACCAGTCCGACACAAACATTACTGATGATGCAAAGTTCAAGGAAATTGCCGGCCACAAAATGGTGATCCACTGGTTTGCACAGAACTGCACATTAAGGGATGAGAAGGTAACGCCGCTTCCAATCGGGCTTGAAGACCTGTGGCGCCACAATGCAGGTGCGCTGGCGGATTTCAAAAACAGATACTATGTAAACCACCCAAAGAAAAATGAAATACTTTATGGTTTTACATTACGGACTAATCCTGAAAAAAGGGTGGCATGCTATCTTGCATTATGCAAGGCTCCTCATACTCAGGAAATTACAGGAAGTCCGTGCTGCCATGTCTACAGGAAAATGCTCAGTACATTCAAGATGGTCGCAAGTCCGGAAGGAAATGGTCTGGACTGCCACAGGACCTGGGAAGCTATGTACCTTGGTGTAGTTCCGCTTGTAGAATCAAATGCAATGCATGAATATTTTGCGGGTTTAGGACTCCCCTTCATCATCATTGATGATTGGAAGACAGCAGCAGGATGGACAGAAGCAGAAATTGAAGAGAAGTACAACAATGCTATTGAAAATGCAAACCGGGATCCGTTATACATAGGATACTGGCTTGAACAGATTGAACACAAAACAGGTGCCGTCAATGTCATGCGGCCGCTTGCAAATGCCTGACACGCATCTGTCAAACCAATTGCATGCCAATTGAAAACAAAAGGAATAAGACAAAGCATGTCCCGAAAAGGAAACTGGCTTGATAATTAAGTTATGGAAAATTTCTTCGGCCTATTGAAGTCTGAACTTTTATACTTACAGGAGTTTGAATCTGCAGAACATTTTAAGAAAGAGTTGATTGAATACCTGACCTGGTATAACGAAAAAAGAGTCAAGATTAAATTAAAAGGACTGACTCCTTTACAATTCAGGAATCAGTCCTTAAAATCTGCCTAGTTAAGGTGCCCAAGAACTGGGGTGCACTTCACAAACCGAATGAGGCGTTTTTATTTGGCCATATCCGAAAAAGGTGTTGCTAAAAAAATCTGCATTACCGTGGAAAATGCGTCAGACCCCTCCGGTGCAACAAGTAGCCTCATACGCCTTCGAAGCATAGCTTCTCGGAGACTCGCTAAAATCGCTTTCGCGATTTTCCGGCGTTGCCGTCGCTCCCTACATATTTTCCACCACTACCATGCAGTGAGTTTTACCATAAATTCTACATAACCTTTTATTA
>JAZLGS010000043.1:0-79693 GCA_045616425.1 Treponema sp. | reverse complement strand
AAGTTTGCAGTGCATTTTGGGTGACTGGAATGCAAATCGCGGGATTTAGTCACCCGGGGCAGCCCCACCGCAGGCGGGGAACGGGCGCTGGGGCGGGTGACTGAACAGCACATCACGGGATTTAGTCACCCTGGGCAGGCCCTCGCAGGCGGGGAACGGGCACTGGGGCAGGTGACTGAACAGCACTACGCGTAATCTAGTCACCCGGAGCAGGCCCTCGCAGGCGGGAAACGGGCGCTGGAGCTGGTGACTGAATAGCACTACGCGGGATTTAGTTACCCGGGGCAGGACGCGTTAGACAATATGTTGTGTCTCCTGATTTTTGCAAAAACGTGGATTTAGCTTAAAATTAGGAAAGACAAACTTAATCAAAAGCATTACCAAAATGCAAAAAGGAGACACAACATGGAAATTATAATTTATGTAGGAATGGATGTCCACAAAGACAGTTATTCATTGTGCTGCTATGATCCGAGAACCGACAGATATCTTTATGAGCACAAGATGAAATCAACAACGGCAAATGTCATCAAGTATCTTGAAAATGTAAAGAAACAGTTTGGAGATGTGATGTTCGTCTGTGGTTATGAGGCAGGAGCTACAGGCTTCGGTCTGTGCCGGGATTTGCTGAGAAAGGACATATCCTGTGTGGTCATGGCACCTACGTCATTAAAGAGAAATGCGAATTACAAAGTAAAAAATGACAAGGTGGATGCCCGACTTCTTGCAAAAGATTTGTTCACCCATGATTATAGTCCTGTTCATCTTTCAAGCCAGAAGGAAGAAGCAATAAAAGAATTCTGCAGGATTAGACGAAGCATAATGACAGAACTGAAAACTGCAAAGCAGGTTCTGCAAGCATTTCTTCTGAGACAGGGAAAGCATTTTGAAGGTAAAAGTCATTGGACTGGAGAACACAGACGATGGCTGAAGGAAATCTCATTTGAGCAGCCATATCTTCAGGAAGCATTTGATGAATATATCATCAGTGTAAACGAACTTGAAGCACGTCTGAAAAGAGTTGAGAATAGACTTGAGGAAATCTCAGAAGATGAAGAAGTGAACGCAAAGGTCAAGAAACTGATCTGTTTCTGTGGAATTGATACATTGACGGCAGTATCCATTGTTTCAGAAGTGGGAGACTTTATGAGGTTTGCGCGAGCATGGGACTTTGCCAATTTTGTCGGGCTGTCAGTAGGGGAACATTCTTCGGGAGGAAAAGAAAGACATCTTGGAATCACGAAGTCGGGAAACTGTTATTTGAGGCGGCTTTTTACGGAAAGTGCCAAAAGTATAAAGAAGACGAATGTGAAGTTCAAAAAATCAAAAAGACTATTGGATAGACAGAAAGGGAACGATCCAAAAATAATTGCTTATGCAGATAAATGTAGATACAGACTGAAGCATAAGATGATGAATCTTGAAAATCGTGGAAAAGCTCCGAATGTAGCATCAACAGCGGCTGCAAGAGAATTGGCATGTTTTGTCTGGGGAATGATGACCGATCACATTGCCTAGATTAAATATAAATTAAAAAGTTTATAAAATTTGGAGAGATTTTACAGGCTATTTTTTAAGCAAAAACTATCAAGAAAAAATAAGCAGGCAGCAAGGATTAGTTATCTTTGAATGGCCTACTTTGCGACCTTTAGAAATAAAGTGCTATGCACGACGTTAGACAGAAAGAACTTTGGCGAATCCATTGACCTTACGGGATGAACATGTTCATTATCCAAGAATATAAGAGTTGGTAAATTGCCGAATTATCTTTCCTGCTTTTTTTTCTTGACAGGAGACACAACATATAAGGAAGCGACGGCAACGAAGTTTCCGAGATGTTGGGCTTCGAAGGCAGCAGTCTGGCATTGCAACTTGTTGCTCAGGAGAAGGCTGGCACATTTTCCACAGTATTGCAGATTTTGTAGCAATATTTTTCGGACAAAGTCTTTTGAAAATGTATTTCAGGTCGAAAACATCACAATCCTTGCAATATGGTTTTTTTTATATTATCATAATAGGATGAATAATAATGACTACCGCTTGAAGGCTTATGCATCTGCCGCTGGAAATACACCAAAAAAAAATGACGATTTGACACAGCATGTAAAGCCTTTTGTTCCTCAGAAAATTACTGCCGTTACAAAAAATGAAAATATGACGGCAGAACCAAGAAAAACTGTTGCATCCGGCAATGTATCTGCCGCAAGGAATGCAGACGGTTTTACTAAGGTCAGCAGCAGTTATCCTTATTCAGATGGTGTTGCGTTAAAGGAAGCTGCTGATGCATTGAAGAGCGGAGGACTTTTAAAAGTTCCTGTTTCCAGCAGTGAAACTGGCGGGCAGGACAGTGTTTACAGACGTGTTGCAAAATTCCTTCTCTTGCTTGGTGTGGACAGGGCTGCAGAAGTCATGAAGCATCTTTCTCAGGAAGAAACTGAAAAAATAATTCCTGAAATCGCATCCATAAGGAATGTGGGGCCTGACGAGGCTACGGCTATTTTTGCGGAATTCAATGCAGTTCTTGAGCGTGTCCGTGAAGGTGGCGGCCGTGAAACTGCATATACAATTCTGGAAAAAGCATTTGGTGGTCAGATGGCTCAAGAAATGCTTACACGGGCCGTTCCTGAAAAATCTGCAAAGCCTTTTGCATATCTTGAAGAAAAAACTCCTGATCAGATTTTCTTATTATTAAAAGATGAAAGTACTGCAATCCGTGCACTTGTGCTTTCCCATCTGAATCCAAAAAAAGCTGCTGCGGTCATAAACAGCATGAATGCCGATGATAAAAAAGATATTGTACTCCGTCTTGCAAAGATGGACAGCGTATCACCAGAAGTAATTTCACGGATTGACGTAACCATGCATGAAAAAGCTCTTGCGCAGCTTGATGTTGGTTCAAATGCCATTGATGGACGTAATTCCCTTGCGCAGATTCTTAAGCTTATGGATATGAAGTCCGGACAGAATATTCTTGATGATCTTTCAGAATCTGATCCAGAACTTGGACAGGATTTGAAATCCATGCTGTTTACGGAAGAGGACTTCTTAAAGTCTAATGACAGGTTTATCCAGGATTATCTGCGCATCCTTACAGATGTCGAAATTGCGCACCTTATTACTGGAAAAACTACGGAGTTTATAGACAAAATATTTTCAAATATTTCATCTGGAAGGGCAGAAACTGTCCTTGAAGAGCAGGAAGCCCGCAGGCCTATGTCCAGAAGTGAATGTGACCGCATAACGCATATGTTCTATACGACTCTGCGCCATGCCTGGGAAAATGGAAAACTTACCATAGAAGGCCGTGACGATGATGTTTATGTATAAATGCCATTTCATGTTGATGATTTTCAGAATATTTTTTTCTGTAAATGTGGACGTTTTATTCAGGACTTGTATTATATAAAAGGAATGCTTTTGAATATATGAATGTCAGGAGATGATGGATCTCTTGCTACAGTGAGAATTGAAAAGTTTTACTATAAGGAAATTTATGGATAATTCATTGTTTGAAAAAAATACATATAAGGGATTTGATTTGATTGACGTTCAGAATGTACCTGACTGTTCGTCAAAAGGAATATTTTTACGACATAGGAAGACAGGTCTTGAGGTTTTTCATCTGCTTAACGATGACAAGGAAAATCTCTTTGCATATGCTTTCAGGACTCCCCCTGAATCTTCTAATGGTGCACCCCACATTATTGAACATTCGGTTCTTTGCGGGTCGGAAAGATATCCTTTAAAGGATCCTTTTGTTCATCTCATCAATCAGAGTGTAAAGACATTCCTTAATGCACTGACTTTTCCTGATAAAACTGTTTATCCGGGAAGTTCCGTCTCCGAAACTGATTATTTTAACCTTATGGCAACATATGGTGATGCTGTATTTTTTCCTACCTTAAGGAAAGAAATATTCCTTCAGGAAGGTCACCATCTTGAAGCTGATTCGGATGGAAATGTTTCCATACAGGGCGTTGTTTATAATGAAATGAAGGGAAGTTATTCTTCTTTCAATTCAGTCGCAATTGATGCCGTTGTTAGTGCCGTTCTGCCTGATACTGTTTATGCCTTGGATTCAGGCGGTGATCCGGAAGAAATCCAGAAAATTACTTATGAACAGTTTAAGGACTTTCATAAAAAATATTATTCACCAGATAACTGTCTGGTTTTCCTTTATGGAAATATTCCTACAGAAAAGCAGCTTGACTTCCTGCAGGAAAAAATCCTCGACAGGCTTGAATCCAGATTTACTTATAATGTCCTGGATACGAAGAATAAGATAGATTCAATACTTGCTTCGGAAAGAGTAAAGCCTTTCACTGGACCTGCTTCAGTAAAAAAGACAGGCCCTGTTTCTACCGGTGATACTTCGGATTCTACTGTGGTTCTTTCATGGCTCATTGGAAAATCCTCGGACATAATGTCTGTTTCAGAATGTATTTTTCTTTCGGAACTGCTTTGCGGGCATGATGGTGCGCCACTTCTAAAAGCACTTGTGGAAAGCGGCCTTGGACAGGACATTGCCCCTATATGCGGCATAGATTCTGAAATGTATAATATGATTTTTACAATCGGACTCCGTGGGGTGAAAGATAAAGATACTGCAGCAGTAAAGGAACTGATTTATTCAAAACTGAAAGAAATATATGAAAACGGACTTTCTGATGAAGATATTGAGTCTGCTTATATGGGGGTTGATTTCAGCAACAGGGAAATAAGGCGTTCAAACGGTCCATATTCCCTTGTGTTGATGAGGCGTGCACTGAAATGCTGGTGTTATGGTGAACATCCTGCATCGGGACTCTTTTACAGAAAGGCTTTTGACTGTATAAAGGCAAAACTTGATTCTGATGCATATTACATAAAAAAACTCATTGCCAAGTATTTCCTTGATAATATGCATTGTGCACATGTGGTTATAACACCGGATGAAGACTTTTTAAAGCAGCGTGATGAGCGGGAAGCTCTTTTAATAAAAGAACTGCGGGAAAATATTTCAATTGACGGAATAAAGACACAGACAGAACTGCTCCATTCTTTCCAGATGAAGAAAGATGAAAATCTGGAATGCCTTCCATATATAAAACCGGATGACCTTGAAGTATATGATGATGAGGTTGAAACAGAAATAAAATACATAAAATCAACCTCTGGAAATAAGATTCCATATCTTGTAAATCGGGAACATACAAATGGAATCGTTTATGCAGACATAGCTTTTCCTGTGGATGTCCTTCCTTCAAAATACTATCCGTACCTTCAGTTCTTTTCATATGCTTATACGGACATGGGATGGAAAGACCTTGATTGGGCACAAGTTTCAATGCTTCAGGCAAGAAAGTGCGGTAACTTTACATGCCTTCTGCTGACTTCTTCATTAAGCAGCACTGAAAGGGCAAAGGTAATGTTTGAAAAGAACCGGGCTTTTGCTGGACGGCAGTGGATTATGTTCCGTATAAAAATGATTTCTGAAAAAACGGAAGACTGCTTTGAAATTGTAAAACGGTGTATTGATGAAGCTGATTTTGATGATGTGAAACATCTAAAAAATCTGGCAGATGAAATGTATAATGACCTCAGGTCTTCTATTGTACCTTCGGGACATTCTTATGCAGCCGCAAGAGCTATCTGTACGGTGAACCGGTCTAATGCTGTTGATGAACTTTGGGATGGAATCAGCCAATATTACACAATGAAGCATATTAATGAAAATCTTGAAGATATGATTCCTGTATTCAAGGAGATGAAGAAAAGAATTTTTTCTTCAGGATGTATTTTTCATGTTACTTCTGATGCTGAAAACCTTCCTGTCATTGAAAAATGCTATGCAAAACTGGCTTCTGACCTGAACCTTGAACCTCCGGCTCCTGTTTTGGAACAGGAGGACAGTGTTTTCTATGCACTTACAGGAATAAATTCCATGGATCCATATTCTGACGAGGCATTTGAAACTCCTGCGCAGGTTGGTTATGTGGCTGCAGCGTGTGAATGCTCTCCATATGGTAAAAAAGAGTCAATTGCAGAAACAGTATTTGCACATATAATATCAAATACAATATTATGGGAGAAATTAAGGACTGTCGGTGGTGCGTATGGGGCTTATGCTTCGACGGATTCATTTGAAGGGTATTTTACTGTTTCTACTTACCGTGATCCTGATCCTGAATCGTCAGTTGATGTAATTGAGGACTGTCTCGAAACAGCGGCACAAGCAGAGCTTGATGATGTTTCAGTAGAAAAAGCCGTTACAGGAACATTCAGCTCTGTAATCCTTCCGAAGTCACCTTCTGGACGTGGATTTGCAGGCTTAATGCGTGAGTTATACTGTATCAATAAAGAAGACAGGCTTGAACGGCAGAAAAACCTGCTTTCTGTAAAGCTTTGTGATGTAAAAGCCGCTGCCGGACGCATACTTTCCTTTTACAGAACAAGGGCGAAAAAAGTCCTTATTCTTGATAAAATGAAAAAACTTGCTGGCAAAATTCAGAAAACTGATTTATAATGGTATGTGAGGTATTTGTATGGATAAAAAGATGTCAAAATGCATTGAACTTATGCGCCTTCTGGTATCAGATATTCAGGGAGCTCCATTTCCAGGTGATGGCATGGAATCTGAACTTTATGCAATCTGGTATGAACATGCCCAGCGTGACGCCGGTGTGGCATTTGAATATCTTGATGAAAACTTTACGAACAGAGATGAAATTATCAAGGCAATAGACAGCCTTTTGAAGTAATTTCATTGATGCGGAGACTGAAAGTCAGATTTTAAATTTATTTTATATGTTCATTATGGATTCCGGAATATTTCTCTGGAATCCTTTTTTATACCTCTATACAAAATAGGTAGTAAAATTGCCTGCATAGTAGTGAAAAAATGGACGCAGATAGGAAGCGACGGCCACGAAGTCTCAGAAAAGCTGTACTTAGCACATAACTTGTGGGGGATTTGGCTCCATTTTTCCAGTTTGGAAGACTTTTTTTCGTCGTTGTGATCTACCTTTTTGTAAAGTATAGATTTCCCAACAATACTTTTAACAGCCACAGCCTTTTAAAATTCCGTAAAATAGGATGCCTGATTATTTTTTCCTAAAGCAGTGAAAAAAGAAGCCGATAATTCAATATGAGATAGAAAAATTCTGTTTCATAGAGGGATTGTAGATGAAAAAGGAAAAGATTGGATTAAAGGGCGATTATTTCAATTTGAAAGGCTCCAGAAAAAAGCGGGGATTTGATTGCTGGCGTTATAATTTTATTGCAAAAAATCCTGTATCCGGACTTGAACGTCTTTTTTATATTGAGCTCTTAGTTGTAAATTATTTCCATTCCCTTGATTCTATCTCTATCTGCAAGGATTCATCCTCTGTTTCCATGACTGGAAAAAATAATTCTGAATCTGGTTTTGTACCTTCTTTTTCTTGTATCAGGGTCGGAATTCTTGATGAAAAGCCAAAACAGATAAATCATTTCTTTACAAACCGGGAGTTATCTGTAAATAAGAAAAAAGCTGAAATCCGGGTAGGGGACTGTATTTTTAACCGTTTTACTTTGTCTGGTGCAGTTTCTTTTACTAAAGAAGATAAGGCAATTTTTCCGGAATTTTCGAGTGATGTTGGAATTGTAGAATGGAATCTGGCATATGAACCTGATATTACATTTTCAAATTGTCCTGGTAAAAATGATGAAAACTGGTTTCCAAGCGGCTTGAAGGCCATTTTTTCCGGAAAAATAATTCTTGATGGAAAGGAATATATTGTCCAAAAAGAATCCAGTTATGGATATTTTGACAAACGCTGGGGAAAATCCATTCCGAATCCTTTCATCCACATAAATTCTTCACGGCTTATCAGCCTGTTTTCTAATAAAATCCTTGAAAACACAGCTTTTGCACTCCAGGGAAATTACAGCGGAAAATTATGCTCTGTAAATGCCTTTGAAGATATGTCCGTATCATTCGGACTGAAAAAGAAGATAAAGAAATATGATTTTTCATGGGACTGTACAAGGACTCCGGAAAATGATGAAGAAGAACGTCTTCATTGGACTGTCAGTATCCATGGTGGAAAATTTGTAATGGATGTTGATGTATATTGTAATTCATCTTCAGTAATGATCAGGGATTATATCCTTCCAGGTGGTGACGGCCAGATGCTGCATGTAGTCTGCGGTGGGAACGGCTATGGAGAAATAAGGCTGTACAGTCATCAACACAAATCGCTTGAACTTATACAAAACGCACGGTTTGAAAATGTTGTCTGTGAGTATGGTACTATAAACTGATTTTTTTATTCGTGCAGACGGTTTTAATACCTGGATGCTCTGTATCGTATGAAAGGTATTGGAACCGGAGTGCAATTTCCTTTAAGAACGGCGATACCTCGAACGTTCTGTGTCGAGGTTCGTCATAGGGATGCTGTTTTTGTCATTGTTTTGCAAGCAGCATCTTTTTTTTTTCTATGTCCGGCTATAGTGTTGCTGATTAATGACGAACCTTGAGGTATTGATGTTCAAACAGAGGGCTGTCATCTATGCTGATAAAGGCTGAGCAGAATTAATGGCAAAACTGACTGTATGGTAGTGGAAAATGAAGTTTTTTTAACAACATTTTTTAGGGACATATTTTTTTACAGAAAAAAGTTGAATTTTTAGTTTTTCATAATTACATTCTAAGTATGAATACTGAAAATTTTACATTAAAATGTCAGGAAGCATTTCAAAGTGCATTTTCAATTGCACAGCAGAGAGATCACAGTGAAATTGGAAATGAGCATTTTCTGCTTTCTTTGTTGAATCAGAAAGATGGACTTGTTTCACCTCTTGTAGAACGGATCGGCGTACCTGTCGGAAAATTACTTTCAGATACAGAATCAATACTTAATTCACTTCCTCAGGTAAAGGGGAATGTAAATCTTACACTTTCAAACAGTGCCCAGAAAACTGTTGCCAATGCAGAAAAGGAAATGGCATTCTTAAAAGATGAATATCTTTCAACAGAGCATCTTTTCCTTGCTATGACCGGATCTGAAGGTAAGGCTGGAGATCTTTTACGTAAATATGGAATTTCCAGGAATGCCGTACTGGATGCCATTAAGGCGGTCCGTGGAAACCAGCGTGTTGATTCCCAGGATCCGGAAAGTAAAATGCGTTCCCTTGAAAAATATACCCGTGATCTCACGGCTCTTGCCCGTCAGGATAAGATTGATCCTGTAATTGGCCGTGATGAAGAAATCCGCCGTGTAATGCAGGTACTCAGCCGTCGTACAAAAAACAATCCTGTCCTTATCGGTGAACCAGGCGTAGGTAAGACCGCCGTAGTTGAAGGACTGGCCCGCCGTATTTCTTCCGGTGATGTTCCTGAAAGCCTGAAGGATAAAAGGCTGCTTTCTCTTGATCTTGGCGCACTTGTGGCAGGTGCAAAATTCCGTGGTGAATTTGAAGAACGCCTGAAAGCTGTAATAAATGAGGTTCAGAAAAGTGAAGGACATATTATCCTTTTTATTGATGAGCTTCATACCATTGTCGGTGCCGGTGCATCTGATGGAGCTATGGATGCTTCAAACCTGTTGAAACCTGCACTTGCCCGTGGTGAACTCAGGGCAATTGGTGCAACGACTCTTGATGAATACCGTAAATACATTGAAAAGGATGCTGCCCTTGAACGCCGTTTTCAGCAGGTGCTATGTGCTGAACCGACTGTGGAAGATACGATTGCCATACTCCGTGGATTGAGGGATAAATATGAAATTCATCATGGTGTAAGGATTAATGATGAAGCCCTTGTTTCGGCTGCAGTTCTCTCCAACCGTTATATTACAAACCGTTTTCTACCTGATAAGGCTATCGACCTTGTGGATGAGGCTGCCAGCCGTCTTAAGATGGAAATTGAAAGCCAGCCAACGGAGCTGGATCAGATTGAGAGGAAAATCCTGCAGCTTTCCATTGAGAGGCAGTCGCTTTCAAAAGAAGATGATGCTGCGTCAAAAGAACGGCTTTCAAAGCTTGAAAAGGAACTGGCAGAGCTCCAGTCAAAAAGCAGTGCCATGAAGCTTAAATGGCAGAATGAAAAATCTGAAATTGACAAGACTCGAATCCTGAAAGAAAAACTTGAAAATGCCCGTTTTGAAGAAGATAAGTTTACCAGGGAAGGTAACCTCGAAAAAGCTGCAGAATTAAAGTACAGTATCATTCCTGCACTTCTGAAGGAAATAGAAGATGCATCCAGATCGGAAGATTTAAATGATGCTGAATCATCGTTATTACGGCAGGAAGTTACAGAAGAAGATATTGCCAGGGTCGTTTCTTCATGGACCGGCATTCCTGTAAATAAAATGATGAGCTCAGAAAAGGAAAAATATCTTGAACTGGAAAATGTCCTTCATAAACGGGTTGTTGGGCAGGATGAAGCTGTACAGGTTGTTTCTGATGCAATCCGCCGTAACAGATCCGGTCTGAATGATCCGAACCGGCCTCTTGGAAGTTTTCTTTTTGTAGGCCCTACGGGTGTTGGAAAGACGGAACTTGCAAAAACTCTTGCAGATTTCCTTTTTAATGATGAAAAGTCAATAACAAGGATTGACATGAGTGAATATATGGAAAAATTCAGTGTGAGCCGTCTGATTGGTGCACCTCCTGGATATGTTGGCTATGATGAAGGAGGGCAGCTTACTGAAGCTGTACGGAGACGTCCATATAGTGTTGTATTATTTGACGAAATAGAGAAAGCGCATCCGGATGTCTTTAATGTACTGCTTCAGGTTCTTGATGACGGAAGGTTGACAGACGGGCAGGGAAGGCTTGTTGATTTTAAGAACTGCATCATAATAATGACCAGTAATCTTGGAAGTGAACTGATTCTTGATGCTGACACGGATGAAAAGATGAAGTCTTTGAAAGACAACATCAGTGTCCTTTTGAAATCAACTTTCAAACCTGAGTTCCTTAACAGGATTGATGAAACCGTTATGTTCTCAAGGCTGGATAAAGATTGTATTTCAGGAATCGTGAGGAACCTGCTTGATAAGGTTTCGCGCCGGCTTGATTCAAAGCGGATCCGGCTTGATATTGAAGATTCAGCTGTAGATTTCCTTTCAGAAAAAGGTTACGATCCTGCTTTTGGTGCCCGTCCTGCAAAGAGGGCAATCCAGACATATCTGGAAAATCCTCTTGCAAAGGAAATACTTAAAGGTTCATTTCCAGACGGCTCTGTAATAAAGGTTGCTTCTGATGGAGAAGTCCTTTCATTTACAGCCGTTTGATTTTCATGAAAGCATGCTGACGGAAAACGAAACAGGATTATTCCTGTAAATTAAATCCTTTATGGAAGCTAATGCAGTTTCCAGCTGTTCATCCAGTTTCCATGGAGGATTTATCATAATGACTCCACTTCCGTATAACCGTGGTGGGCCTGCATTTTCCTTGAGGCTGGTTTCAATATGTGAATCTTCGGTATTTACAAGAAACTGTGCATCAAGGATTTCCGTGTTTCCATTTATGGATTTTACCCATGATGTTATTCCGTCCTTCATGGATTCAATCTGCATTTTTCTGTGGGCAAGCAGGGGATACCATACCATGATTATTCCCACATTCCATTTTTTGTGCACATGGCAGACTGTTTCCTGCACTTGACCGTATTCACCGGATTCTTCATAACTTGGATCAATTATGACCAGACCACGTTTTATCTGTGGTGGAGTCATGCTTATCAGTGCTTCCAGCCCGTTCCTGTGATGTATATGCACATCATTATGACTGTCACGTTCCGTAATGAATTTTTTTGAATTACGGAACATGTTTTCCTTTAATATTTCATATTCATTATTGTGAAGTTCACATAATGTTATCTGGCTTCCCGCCGCAGCATTACAGCGTTCAAACTGTGGGGAGCCGGGATAGGAACCTCTTTCCAGATAGGGCTTACAGAAATCAATATAAGTATTTAAAGCATCCGGAATATCAGCATGCTGTCTGAAGTTTTCAAGATTAGAGAACAGTTCTATTATTCCCTGAGCTGCCTCTCCGGTTTTTAGTGCCGTTTCATCATTAAGGTCATAAAGCCCTGCTCCTGCATGTGTATCAAAAACAGAATAGGGTTTTCCTTTTTTGTTCAAGCTTGAAAGCGTAAGGAGAAGAGTCAGGTGCTTCAGTATGTCTGCGTGGTTTCCTGCATGGAATGCGTGTCTGTAACTGAGCATTTTTCTATACTTCTACCGGTGAAAGTGCATTTATTGCATCAAGTTCATCTTGTGAAAATGATGTGTGTCCAAGGATTTTTATGTTTTCCGTAATCTGTTCCGGCTTTGAAGTCCCGATAAGCACACTCGTTATGTCATCATCCCGCAGAATCCAGCTTAGAGCCATCTGTGCAAGTGTCTGTCCTCTGGATGTTGCAATTTCGTTGAGTTTTTTTATCTGGCTTAGCCTTTCATCTGTCAGGTTTTCGGCTTTCAGAAAACGGCCGTCTTTTGCAATGCGGCTGTCCTGAGGAATGCCATTAAGATATTTGTCAGTCAGTAATCCCTGGGCCAGTGGACTGAAGCATATCAATCCGATTCCGTTTTTTCCTGCATATTCCTTTAAGCCGTCTTTTTCAATATGGCGGTCAAAAATAGAATAACGCACCTGGTTTATTACAAACGGACATTTCAATTCTTTTAATATGCCTGCAGCCTTTATAGTAGTTTCCCTGTCATAATTTGAGATTCCAGCGTATAATGCCTTTCCAGATTTTACAGCCTGATCCAGTGCACCCATTGTTTCTTCCAACGGTGTTGAAGGATCCATCCTGTGGTGATAGAAAATATCAAAGTATTCAAGTCCTGTGCGTTTAAGGCTCTGGTCAAGGCTGGCAAGAAGATATTTTCTGCTTCCCCAGTCACCATATGGACCGTCCCACATTGTATAACCGGCTTTGCTTGTAACAAGAATTTCATCGCGGTAATTTGAAAAATCTGATTTTAAGATGCGGCCGAAATTTTCTTCTGCTGATCCTGGAACCGGTCCATAATTGTTTGCAATGTCAAAACATGTTATTCCATTGTCAAAAGCAGTGCGGCACATCGCCTTCATGTTATCATAATTATCCCTGCTTCCAAAATTATGCCATAGACCTAATGAAATCCGTGGAAGTTTTAAGCCGCTTTTTCCGCTTCTTGCATATTCCATTTTTGAATAGCGTTCTTTGTCTGCCGTATAAATCTGATCCAATTTTTTCCTCCATGTTTTGGATGTAATCGTGGTATTTCTGTTATTTTTTTTAATCTGGAATTCCTTCGATTTCTTTAATCCACAAGTTGTAACTTGCATCACTTGGCATACGCCAATCTCCTCTTGGAGAAAGGTTTACAGTTCCAACCTTGGCACCATCGGGAAGGCAGGACCTCTTGAACTGCTGGGTAAAGAACCGGCGGTAGAAAATTTTCAGCCATTTCTTTATGAATGGTTTTGTATATTTTCCATCACCAAATGCTTTTCCTGCCATAAAGTATATTTTAGAAGGTGAAAATCCAAAGCGCAGTAAATAATACAGGAAGAAATCATGCAATTCGTATGGGCCGACGATTTCTTCTGTTTTCTGTGAAATTTTTCCATCTTCAGGAGGAAGAAGTTCAGGGCTTACAGGTGTATCAAGAATGTCTTTAAGGACATCCCTTGAGTGCTGATTTTCTGCGGAGTCTGCTTCCCATTCAACAAGATGGCGTACCAATGTCTTTGGTATTGATGCATTTACCCCGTACATGGACATGTGGTCACCGTTGTATGTTGCCCATCCTAAAGCAAGTTCTGAAAGGTCTCCTGTTCCAATGACGATACCGTTATTTTTATTTGCTATATCCATAAGAATCTGGGTACGTTCCCTGGCCTGGGAATTTTCATACGTTACATCATGTATGTTTTCATCCTGACCTATGTCCTTGAAATGCTGCCGCACTGAATCAGAAATAGGAATTTCCATGATTGTAGTTCCTGTTGATTCTGCAAGTTTTATTGCATTGTTGTATGTACGGTCTGTAGTTCCAAAGCAGGGCATTGTTATTGCAATTATTCCATGCCTGTCAATCTTACAGAGGTCAAATGCATGTACCGTAACAAGAAGTGCGAGGGTCGAATCCAGACCTCCGGAAAGTCCCAGTACGGCTGTTTTTGCATTTATATGCCGGAGCCGTTTTGCCAGTCCTTCTGCCTGCAGCCTTATTACTGCCATACAGCGTTCTGACCGCCTTTCCTTTGATGATGGCACAAACGGATGGGGCGCTATTGTCCGGTAAAAGTCTGCTTCTTTATCATAATCCGTAATTCCAGATTTGAAGTGTATTTTTCTGTATTTATTTTCCGTAGTGGAAACTGAGCCATTCTGGGTGGATGCATTCTGTGCAAAGGTTGACATCTTGTTCCGTTCCTGAATCAGTTTTTCAACATCAATATCTGCAATTACCATTTCATTGGAAAAAAGCCTGCTTTCTGAAAGAAGGTTTCCGTTTTCAGCAATCAGACTGTGGCCTGAAAATATCAGGTCTTGTGTTGATTCTCCGTGACCGGCGTTGGCATAAATATATGCGGAAACACAGCGGGCGGACTGGGATTTTACAAGAAGACGTCTGTATTCTGCTTTTCCTACAATTTCGTTGCTTGCGGAAAGATTTGCAATTATGGTTGCACCATTTAATGAATGCCTGACAGATGGTGGTTCCGGCACCCATAAATCTTCACATATTTCAAAGGCAATGGTAAAATCAGGATCCGCTTCATCTGTAAAAAGTATGTCTGTACCGAAAGGTACTTCAGGATTCTTTCTAGAAATAAAGATTGAAGCATTTTTTTCAATTATGTTCCGTGCTGGGGAAAAATGACGTCTTTCATAGAATTCCGCATAATTTGGAATGAAGCTCTTTGGGATTACTGCAAGGATTTTTCCCTTATGTATTATGGCGGCCGTGTTGTATAGTGCCCCGTCCTTTTTTATGGGAAGTCCTACTGCTGAAATAATGTCTATTGATGAAGTTTCCCGTGCAATCTTTTCCAGGGCTTCAATGGATTTTTCCTGTAAGGAAGTCTGGAAAAAAAGATCTGAACAGGTATATCCTGTGATGCATAATTCCGGAAAGATAATCAGCCTGACATTTTTTAGTGCAGCCCTGTTAATTTCTGTAATGATGTGTTCAGTATTAAAATCAATGTCGGCAACAGCCAGCTCTGGAGTTGCAGCAGCAACCCGGAAGAAACCATAATTCATGATTAGATTTTATCATATTGAAAACTGAAATTCCATAAAATGATGAAAGAAAAACACCTGTTTTATCTGAGCGATTCCGAATGGAATCCTTGGTTGCCTTTACCGGCATTAATTGACATAAAAAAAGTTCTATGCTAATCTTTAAAAATGAAAAACACATGTCTGTGGGCTGTAAAACTTAATGACTCATTGCTGGCTTACCTTTACCGTGGCCGGTTTGTTTTTATGCCTGCGGTTTGAGTCTATTAAGCTCTTTTGTGTTTACTTTCTTTGTATTTACAGAACCTTCCGCAGCGGAGGTTCTTTTTTTTTCTAATCATAATTTGGAGGAATTATATATGAACTCAGCTCTTGAACAGTTGAAGGCACGTG
The DNA here is from genome assembly GCA_045616425.1 of Treponema sp. Lineage (GTDB taxonomy): Bacteria > Spirochaetota > Spirochaetia > Treponematales > Treponemataceae > Treponema_D. The sequence continues at coordinate 64,086 of JAZLGS010000043.1, read as the reverse complement.
GTTTTTATCAACAGTGTTCTGATCCGGAAGGACTTTCTGAACGTATGAATGCAGGTCCGGTTACTTTTTATGTAGGTTGTGATCCGACAGGCCCAAGCCTTCATATCGGTCATATGGTTCCATTCTTTGCTCTCCGTCATCTGCGCAATATGGGACACCGCGGGATTGCACTCATCGGTGGCGGAACTGCCCGAATCGGAGATCCTAGCGGAAAGACTGAAATGCGTAAAATGATTACGTATGAACAGATTGACCAGAATGCAGAAAAAATCAAAGCCCAGCTTGACCGTTTCATTGGATTTGATGATGCAACTGCATTTTCTGACAACAATAAAAACTGGCTTGCAGATATGAACTATATTGACTTCCTCCGTGAAATCGGTTCATGTTTCAGTGTAAACAAGATGCTTACTTTTGAAGCTTATAAGCAGCGTCTTGAAAGAGGACTTTCATTCATCGAATTCAACTACCAGCTTCTTCAGGCATATGACTTTTATATGCTTCATCAGAGGCACGGTTGCTGTCTCCAGATTGGTGGCGATGATCAGTGGGGTAATATTACTGCCGGTATAGACCTTATCCGCCGGAAGCTTGGAGGAACGACTGAACTTAATGAACAGCATCAGGCATTTGGCCTTACATTCCCTCTGGTTACACGTTCCGATGGAAAGAAAATGGGGAAAACCGAAAAAGGTGCCATTTTCCTTGATCCAAGCCTTACAAGTGTCTTTGATTTCTTCCAGTACTGGCGGAACGTTGCAGATGCTGATGTACGCAAATTCCTTCTTCTCTTTACTTTCCTTGAAATTCCTGAAATTGACAGGATTGTAAGCGGTAACATCAATGAAGCTAAAGAACGCCTTGCATATGAAGTAACCCTTCTTATTCACGGAAAGGAAGAAGCTGATAAGGCTCTTTCAGGTGCAAAAGCTGCTTTCAGCGGTGAAGGAGACAAGTCAAACATGCCTTCGGTTACAATTGAAAAAGCAGCAGTGGAAAACGGAATGGGGGCAATTGACCTTTTCTTTGAAGCAAAACTTGGTGCAACAAAAAGCGACATCCGCCGTCTTATCCAGCAGGGTGGGGCTGCAGTAAATGGCACTTCATTTAATGATGTAAAGAAAGTAATCACACTTTCTGATGTTGATGCTGATGGTGACATTGTCTTGAGGGCAGGAAAAAAGAAATTTGTCCGTGTTGTAATAAAATAGTCTGTGTCCACATTAAGAGCTTCTGTTCAATAAAGGCATGTCCTTAAATTAGTGGCAACATGAACTGAAAAAAGTGGGACGCAGATAAGGTGCGACGGCAATTTTAGCGCCCCTCCGGGAAGCTGTGCTTCGAAGGTGGAAGAGAGAACTTGTTGCACCGAAGGGGCTTTACGTGATTTACACATAGGCGCATTTTCTACGGCTATGAAGTTTTTTGCAACACTTTTACGGACAGAAGTATAAAACAATAAGATGCATCTCTGAGAAATATTTTTTCCGGAATATCAGCGGTTTTTCGGCGGTTCCATTTGACAGGTTTTCCGTAATTTTTTCAAAAAAACGGAATCCGTCCGCTGAAATACAAAAATGTCCTGCTTTATGTTAAGGCAGGACATTTTCTTTAATGAGGATTAAAAAGACTGAAAATAATATACCAATGCCTTTAGTCAGTCAAACGAATATGGATGCGCCTCCAGTTGTCCTGCCATTTTATTTAAGGCTATGTCCGGCTATAGTGTTGCTGAGTGACAACGAATTTCGAGGTATTGATGTTCTGATAGGAGCACTTCTACTCTATGCTTCGAAGGCGGAAGGGAACGACGGCAGAGCCGGAAAATTGCGAAAGCGATTTTAGTGACTCTCGAAGCAGCTGTGCTGTGCACGTTGCCTCTGGGGGATACAATGCTCCTGAAGGAGCCGGCTTTTTTAACGTCGCTGGGACCCGCTTTCTTTTTAGTAAAATGCAGATTTTTAGCAACACTTTTTACGGACATAGCCTTATTTATTATAGACGGGAACACATTCCTGAAACTATTTTCCCGAGAAGAGTTTCTTAAATTCTTCTCCAATCCATTTGAAGAAAGCTGTTATTGCATACCAGATGCGCCTGAAAAATCCAGGATTTCTGAGACGCTCAAGCCTTTTATATCCTTCAAGAAGTTCTTCTTCCGTGAACTCCTTCCTCTGGTTGTTTTCTTCTAATTCAAGTTCCAGCTGTGCAATTTCAGTAAGATTGTCGATTATATTCGCATTTATGTTTGTCCAGCCTATTTGTTTCGCAGCTTCAAGACGCCTTTCTCCTGCAATCAGTTCTTTTTTAGAATTGATTGTGATGGGGTTCAAGAGTCCATAACGTCTCAAGCTGTCCTTTAATGTTTCAAGGTCACCTAAATCTTTCCTGACGCGTCTTTTTACTTTGATTTCAGAAATACTAATAAGCATTTTGTCCTTCTGTTACGGAAACCTTCAGAAAATCCGGACTCCGAAGGTTGTTTATAAAATGTCATGTTCTGATCAGCTTTTATTCAGCAGACTCGAACTCCAGAAGCTCTTCATTACTATTTGTACCGGCGGCTGATACCTGAAAGCAAAAGCTTTCAGCACGCTCTTAGAACCGGGATGCAATTCCTTTTAGAAAACAATACCTCGAACGTATGCGTGAGTTTTATCATCTTTCAAAGGAGCCTTTAATCCATAAGGGAATTCTCAGTGTTGAAAATGAATTCGGTATTGAATTCATCAACTGTTTCAACATCTTTTTCTTCTTTCGGATCATCATTAAGAAAGTCCAGGTCGAGGCTCAAACCGTCGTCATCTTCGAGAATATCTTCAAAAGAATGACCTGTAAGCACAAGCGAATCTTCATAACGCTTTCGGATCATATCTTCCTGAGTTTCAGTTGCTTCACCATGAATTGTACAGGCTTTCCGCGGTCTGTTATCATCCTTAAACCATAATGTAAGTATTGTCGGGCATCCGTCAACCGGATACATTCCGCTTTCGGAACAGACTGAAGCTTTTACTACACCCGTTTCTGGCATCGGGAATTCTTTGTATGGAAGGTCCTTATGGATTGTTTTCATGAAATCACCCCATGGCGGACCTGCAAGAGTTGCTCCAGTCATATATAGCCCCATTGATTTTCCAGGTGTATCAAAACCGAACCAGAATACTGATGTATAATATGGAGTATAGCCGATTGCCCAGGCATCACCCCAGTTCTGCGTCGTACCGGTTTTTCCTGCAACAGGCATGTCAAATGTTTTACCTGTTTTTTTGTCCGTAAATGTAAATTTAGAACCTTTCTGAGAAGGATTTATGAGGCTTGAACGGTTCTGGGAACCATAGCGTAGTGTACCTATTGTAACGGAACCTTCCAGTATTTTTGTCATAAGGAATGCATTCTGTTCAGTGATTACCTGCTGCGGATTCCTTAACCTGTTTTTTACGGCATCTGAAGGACTCAGGATTATGTTGCCATTTCTGTCCTCAACAGTCCTGATTGCCGTAGGTGTTACGGCTTTTCCACCATTAGCAAAAATTGCATATGCCCTGGCCATTTCAACTGGCCTGACTGAAACTGTTCCAAGTCCCAGCGGATAGCCTGGAATGAATGCCCTGGATGGAAGTTCTTTTTCCGAGATTCCCAGAAGGTCGACAGATCTGTTTATGGCAGCGTCGAAACCGATTCCTTCAAGGACTTTCAGTGCCGGAATGTTTAGCGAAAGAGCCAGCGCACGCCAGAATAATACACTTCCACGCCACGCACCACCATAGTTATTAGGCAGGTATGAGTTTCCGTCTGCTGTCCTGAATTCGTATGGTGCATCAAGGATCGGGGTGGCAGCATTATACTTTGGTGTGTCCAATGCGGCTGAATGATATAACGGCTTGAATGATGAGCCCGGCTGTATCCTGGCCTGGGTGGCCCTTATGAACTGGTTTCCCTGATCGAATTTGCTTCCTCCGACAAGGGCTGTTATATAGCCGGTATCATTTTCAATATTAATCATTGTACCTTCAATTGTGGTAGCCTTTGCCTTTTCCTGTGAAAGGTTGTTGGCTTTATTGATTATGCCTACTTTCAGGTCATTGATTCCACAAATCATCGACATAATGTCAACAAGAGGATTGATTTTTTCAGTAAAAACGTTCGTTGCCGATGACTGCACGCGTTTGTTTGACATTTTAAGCTTATTCAAGTTGAATACCAATGTAACAAGTTCACTCATTGCAATGTATGTGGAAAAAGCACCGGCCTGCTTCTGTTTCATGGAAGCCTGATAATCACGGTTTGCGTTCCGTATTGCCTTTTCCATTATCGTTGAGGCAGCCTGCAGGTGCGATATGTTGCCTGCCGTATTTACTGTAAAACCACTTGTGTATATGTCACCATCTCCATAAATCATTTCACTGAGTTCACGGCGGACATATTCACTGAACCATGGAGCCTTGTCATCCCTCATGAAGAATGCGGAACTGTCTGTCCTTGAATAGTCAAAATTCAGCCAGTAATTATCAAAGGAATCGTCTGCTTCTGACTGTGTTATGTATCCTTCTGAAACCATGGATCTGAGTACGTCTTTCTGTCTTTCCATGGCACGGTTCGGATGTTCAAATGGATTGTAATAGGTCGGGTTGGAAAGCTGTATTACAAGGATTGCAGATTCGGCAGGTGTGATTTCCCTTGCGCCGTGTCCAAAGTAATATTTTGACGCTGCATTGACACCATATGTGCCGCCACCGAAATAGATACGGTTCAGATAAATTTCGAGTATTTCTTTTTTTGAATAACGGCGTTCCATCTGGATTGCATACCATAATTCCTTAAGCTTTCGTTTTATAGACATGTCACGCCTGTCGCAATACAAGGTTCCTGCCACCTGCTGCGTAAGTGTGGATCCTCCTCCCCATGGAATATGCAGCATCTGTCCGATGACGGCTCTGGATAATGCCTTTACGCTGTAACCATGATGTTCATAAAAAATGCGGTCTTCACGGGTAATGAGAGCATCAATCATATGCTGTGGAATTTCATTCAGGCTGATGAGTTCCCTTTTTTCTTCAGAAGTGAATTCGGTGATAAGTTCACCATTTATATCCAGGAGTTTTGTTGGAAGTGCAGTTGTAAATTCTGTGAAATTTTCCGTATTGACTGTATTTTGTGTACCTGCCATCCCAAGTCCAAGGCATGCACCAAGCGCCAATACACCGGAAACCAGAAGAAATATAAAAACATTTGTGGATGTTTTGATTTTTTTCATACTATTTATAGTAGAAAATATGGGGCCTTTTGTCAATTAATTACAAGTCCGGCTGATTTTAAGCATTCATGAAAGATTTTGATAAAAAAAAATTTTTTTCTAAAGTTTCCCATGGGGTAAGACGATATTATATTTGTCGGGGGCATTTTCCCCTCCCACCCATGCCTCCGACAAATGCCTGATGGCATTGGCCGGTGATACCGGCCTTTTTTTTTCGTTCCGTCTTTTGGATTGCAAAAAAATCCCTGCATCATGCAGGGATTTACGGGATGAAAAAGAATCAATTTTAAGAATGTTTGCGCCGTGACGTTACAACGTCATTACGGCATGCAGGGCAGGTCATTCAGAAGATTCTTCATTTATGAGTGCATCAATGGACAATGAAATCTTATAGACTTTTCCCTGTTGGATTATTACATTTTTCATGATTTCCTGACCTGCATATTCAAATTTGAATGTATGTTCTCCTGCAGGAATCTGAAACCTTTCAGTACTTATTTTCTTTTCACCATCAATGGTAAAAACTGCTGTTTCGGGCAATGAAAGTTGTATTACCGGGGTAAGGCTCTCAAATTTTACATGAAGTTCACTGATTTTTGCTTCTTCAATTATGACGGTACGGTGTTCATTTCTGAAATATTCGGATGTAAGTGAAATATTGTGAATACCAGGCTTAAGAAAATATATCTTTCCTTCGGTATGTTCCTGAGGCTTTTCATCAATGGTAAGGCTGAAGTTTTTTGATTCTTCATCAGTTTCTTCTTCCGGATAGGAGGCAGATATTTTCAAACCTCCTTTATCAGACTGGATTATCCTTGCTGAAACTTCAAACTGAGCCTTCATTACAGACTGGGGAACACCTTTCATTGCCAGCTGGTTCCTCATGAATATGAAACCGCCCTTTGTATCTGGAATCAGTGTCTTATCGGAATAAGGGGTTTTCTTTATGGTATTTCCTTTTACGAGCGGAACCTGTATATTCCATGAAAGCTGTCCTGGATAAATTCCTGTGTAAAGTTCTGTTGCGGAATAGTCAATCGTCTTTTCTGCCGGTAACTGTGATATGCCGTTATAAAGTGAATAGATTATAGTGTTGCGGTACTCTGCGACTGGTGCAGGTATCTTTACCTGTATTTCGATTCCCTGAATGAACAGTGAATCTTCCGGAATCCTTATGAAGATGGCATCATTTATGCCGGCTTTTACCGTAATGTTTTTTTCTGGCTGCGATACCGGTACTTCAACCGTCTTGTGAACCCTGAAAGTCTCTGCATGCATGCATGCTGCCGTAAATGTAATTGCCAGTGTTAAAAGAATCCTTTTTGCTCTTTTTCTATGGTTGCAGTCCACTTCAATCCCCGTATCATAAAGAAGGAATCATTCTTTCAGGAAGTCCTTAGGATTTTTGGCTTTTCCATCAAGTCTGATTTCAAAGTGAAGGTGAGGGCCGGTCACTTTGCCGGTTCTTCCTACTTTTCCGATTATCTGACCACCCTGTACGCTGTCTTCCCTTTTTACAAAGATTTTTGAAAGATGTGCGTAAAAACTGGTCATTCCGTTTGTGTGTTGAACCAGAATGTAATTTCCGTATGTCGGATTCCCCTCACCACATTCCTTTACGGTTCCGCTCTTGCAGGCATAAACATCCGTTCCCTCCGGTGCTGCCATGTCTATTCCTTTGTGGAACTGGCTCTTTGTCCCGTCAAATGGATTTTCGCGCCTTCCGAATGGTGACGAAAGACGGTAATATTTTACAGGCATCTTTATTGACGTATCCAGAAAGAAAGCCCGTTCTGTCCCGTTGAAACGCTGACCTGGAAGGTAGATGTATAACTGTCCATCTATATTATAACAGTAGAAATCAGAATTTTCTAGGGTTTCCATGTGGTTTTTCTGAAGAAGCGTCTCCAATGGGGATTCTTTCAACTTTTCTTCATTTGTCAGCGAAACAGGAACGAAGATGCCTGCAGCTGTAGGAAGGATAAGCTGCTTTCCCTGTATCTTTGAATCAGGATTCTGGATTCTGTTCAGGGTCGAGATGGTTTCAAAAGGTATGTTACACCGTGCTGAAACCGTAAAAATGGTTTCACCTTCTTCCGTGCTATATGAATAGAAAAGCTGGAGGGGAGGCCGTTGCCTTGCAAGATCCTTGTAGGATCTTTCTACATCTTCAGTATATTGTTTGAATACTGCGTCTTTATATTTAAGTCTGTCAATTACCGGCAGGTGGTCCCTGTATATGGGAATTCCCTGCGGGACTGATGATTCCTGCGGCTGGGCGATCAGGGCAGTGGCAGATGAGAGGCATGATATTAAGAATGCTGAAAATGTATTTAATGCTTTATTTTTTCTGAATGAAGGCATTTGTCAGATGTAGCAGTGTGAATGTCAGTATCATGACTGGAAGGCAGAAAAGTCTTTTCATCGAAAAGACAAGCCATATGCATGCAATTATTCCTGCTGTGGATATAACCACCCTTGAAGTATGGAAAATCAGTTGTGCAACCGGTACAGCCCTGATTTTTTTTATGATTACGGAAATGATTCCTGTTAATGCCAGCAGTGAAACAGTAACTGTATATATGAACGGAGCCTTTACTGCAAAGAGCCAGAAAGGCATGACTAATGCGAAGGTGAGGGCCATGCAGCCTGCAATGAAGGCAAGTACCTTTATAAATGAGAATATTTTATGGACCGGAGTTTTTTTATTTCCCATGAAAAACCTGTAAGGACAAAAAAACAGGCCCGTAAAAGAGCCTGTTGCAAAAAAACAGAACTTATTCTTCAGAAATTGCTTCTGTAGGGCAAGCACCTGCACAAGCTCCACAACTGATGCATTTTTCAGCATCGATTACACGCGCATTTCCGTTTTCAGAAATAGCTTCGTTTGGACATTCAGATTCACAAGCACCGCAGTTTACGCACTGGTCAGAAATTTTGTAAGCCATAGTATTCTCCTGTTTCTGCCTTACTGGAAGGCTTTTAATTTTGTTCTCCAGACGTCATCCTTTCATCCAGACTTCCGTCTTGACATAAAGATAACATAAGTAGTTATTAAAATCAATGTTTTTAACAATCCAGAAATGTTATAAATTCCTGTCATAAGTCATTACAGGGAAAAACTGGAGGAAATGTTTATGGATTATGTAATAAAAAACATACGGTTGAAAATTGCAATTTTCAGATTTTCTCTATAAAATGAATCAGGGTTTCTTTAGAAGAGGGTTTTTGAAACTCATTTTATTTTTTGGATGGAAAAAAAACTGATGACGAAAGAAGAAGTTGCCGGAATCATAGATCATACAGTGCTTAATGCTTATGCTTCTAGAAAAGATGTTGAAAAGATATGTATGGAGGCAAAAAAATGTAATTTTGCTTCTGTCTGCATAAATCCGGTTCATGTTCCTTATGCTGCCGGACTCCTTGCCGGTTCAGATGTTGCCGTATGTACAGTAATAGGATTCCCGCTTGGTGCGGAAAAATCAGAAGTAAAGGCTTTCGGAGCGTCCCAGGCTGTAATGGATGGGGCAGATGAAGTTGACATGGTGATTGATATAGGAGCTGCAAAAGAAGACCGTTTTGATGATGTGCGTGATGACATTGCCCGTGTTGTTGAAGCGTCAAAGTCTGCAGGTTCTTCATTCGGGAAGGATGTCATTGTAAAGGTGATTCTTGAAACATGTTATCTTACTGATGGACAGATTGAAAAGGCATGTATCGCTGCAAAAGAAGCAGGAGCAGATTTTGTAAAGACATCAACCGGTTTTGGTACGCCTAAGAATTCCACAGGTGAGGCATTGCCAAATGGTGCTTCCGTTCATCATGTTGAACTTATGCGCAAGACAGTTGGACCGGATATGGGGGTTAAGGCTTCCGGTGGAATACGTTCTGCAAGAAGTGCAATCGACCTTATAAAGGCTGGAGCTTCAAGGCTTGGAACATCCAGCGGCCTCCTTATAATTGATACATGGGAATAGGCGTCCATCATGAACCTGTATTTCAGATAATTTTAGTGAGGTGAACCTTCAGCAACACCGGATCTGCCTGTCAGGTCCGGTATTTTTTTCAGCGAAACTGTTATTTTTCAGTATCTGCGTTTTCTACCGTTTTCCATAAAAGATGGTTTTCCTTGAAAGTCCATTTTATCCTTCCGTCTGCATATAGGTATGAAATATATGACCTTAATGTACTTCCGACAAAAAGATGCTGGCTTAATCTCAGCGGAATGTCATTTATGTCCGCAAATTCCTTTAATGTATCTTCTGCAGTGTGTGGTGTCTTCAGAATCTGGATTATTGCCTTTTCATTTGAAATGACTGAAATAAGGTTCAGTTCAACAAGTTCTGAAATATCTTTGTTTATTTCACCATGTGAGGGAATGTAATATGTGCATTTCATCTTTTCCATTTCTGCAAGTGATTCCTTGAATGCCCTGACATCAAAAAGGAATGGCACCCAGTAATTTGCAAGCATGTCCCGTCCGAATATGCCGTCTCCTGCAAAAAATGCTTCTTCTTTACCGTTCCTGATGCACAATACGCCTACCATATCCATGTAATGCCCCGGAAGCGGTACAAAACGTAATCTGAGTTCTGTTGCAGCATCTGGTGCACTTATGCAGACTTCTTCACCATCTTGGATTATATCCGTCACCTTTGATTTCCGGGCTATGTAGTAGGAAGCCTTGAATTCCGGAAGCGGGAAACCGCCTGATGCAACTGCACTTTGGTTCAGGGGGGTCTCAATGCCGCTTTTTTCTGCTTCCGTTGCCCATATGCGGAGCTTTCCGTCAGGATTGCAGTTCTCATAGAACCATGCATTACCGCCGCAATGATCTGCATGTGAATGTGTATTTATTATGACTTTTATTACGGCAGCCGGAAACCGTTCCTTTATTGCACTGTATACCTTGCCGGCATATGCATCATCTGTTCCGGTGTCAATCAGATAGGCATACGGAATTCCGTTTTCCCATGAAATGATTATGCCAAGATTCGTTGCACCTTTATAAACGAATATTTCGGGATAAAGTTCAATAAGTCCGTTTTCAGCCATAAAAGCCTCCGTTTCCGTTTAATTTTCCGTTGTTTCTTCCAGTTTTCCGGCTGTTTCCCTGAGTTGCTCATCAATTTTCCTGAGTTTCAACGTATCGCGTACCGCGATTGCACATGCCGCTGCAAACAGGAGTCCCATTATGAGATAAAAATACCATGTTCCAGGATTTGCCTTAATGTCTTTTACCGTCGTATAGACAAGGAAAACTGCAAGTATCATTGAAAGGTTCCTGTTCGAATCATAGGATTTCTTCTGTCTTTCAAGCCTGTTTCTTTCCTGTTTAAGTTCTTCTGTAGTCATTATTTTCCTCCGGTATGTGGCTTTGTAAAAATGCAGCCGCATCGTGTATGCGTAAATATGCAAAAAAAAGCCCCATGACATTTTACCGTGCCATGGGGCATCTTTCAATCCTGTAAAAAACTAGATTTTTGCAAGTTTGATGGCTGTAACTTTATAGTTATACCTGTGTTCATTGATTTCAAATGAAACATCCTCATTAAGCTTTTTATCCATGAGTGCATTTCCAAATGGTGACATGTAAGAAAGGATCTTATTGTCAGGATCTGACTCCCATGGTCCAAGGATTGTGTATTCTTCTTCCTGGTTTGTATCTTTGTTCAGGAGGGTAACTGTCGTTGCAAACGTAATCATTGCAGTCGTTACCGTAGTAGGGTCGAATACAACAGCCCTGTTAAGCTGTTCCTGAAGCTTTGTGAGTGTGACGTTAAGGTAATGCTGATGCTCTTTTGCAGCTTTGTATTCAGCATTTTCCTTCAAGTCACCCTGTGCACGGGCTTCAGCAATTTCAGCAGCATTGGCAGGAATGTCCACTTTCTGGATTTTTTCAAGAAGGGCTTCTTTTTCTTCCTTCTTCTTTGCAGTAACGAGCATGCCTTTTGGTGTCGCCGTCTTTTCTTCAGTTGTGTGGAACTTGTAGTCAGGATATTTTTCCATGATGCGGCTGCGGAGTGTAGTCTTGATCTTCTGTTCAATGTCCTGAATGTCATCTACAAGTGTATACATCTTTGTAACTGTATCTTCATCCTTAGAGAACATATAGTTTACAAGGGTATCATTCTTAAAGAGGAGAAGGGTAGCCTGCTTGTTGATCTTCTTGTTTTCCGTTGAATTCAGGTGATTGTTGATTTCACGGAATGTCAGTTCAATGATGTTGAGGAGTACGATGAGCTGCCTTTCGTAGCTTACCCCGCTGTTCTTGAACCATTCATCATTCTGGCAGTTTTCAAACATATAGAGGACTGCTTCCCTGAAATCCTTGTAGTTTTCAAATACATTTGCCGCAAACTTCTTAAGCCTGTCTTCTGCACCAGAATCAACAAGTTCTGTAAGGAGGTCAGCCTGAAGTACTGTAGGGAAAATGCGGATGTACTGCTCTTCCCAGTCAGGAAGCATCCTGATGCACCTGATGAAATCCTTCTTGAGTGATGTGTTTTTTGTATCCTTAAGGAGTTCGTACATTTCCCTCGGATCGTCAATATCGCTGTAAAGCTGCTGGAATGTGTATTTTTCCGGCTGCTGGTTGATCTTCTTGTCAAGTTCAGGAAATTTGTTCTTGATTGACTGGATTACGAGGTATGATGCCATTACCTGTTCCGTAACCTTGGTTACGGTCTTTGTAAATCCGACGAAGTACTGGTACATATCCCTGAAAAGTTCATTTTCCTTTTCGGTTTCTTTGTCATTGACATATTTCATGATGATGTCAATGCGGGAGAAGAAGAGCTTCTGTGCCTTGAATTCATTGGCAAGCTTTTCTTCTTTCCTTATTTCCTTTTCGCGTACGATGTACTGGTTGATGTCGTCAGGATTTACGCCGAATGCCGGGTCATTTTCAAGGATTTTCTTTGCTTCTGAATTCCATGATGTCCATTCTGAAGCTGTGAGGATTGACGGTACCAGTTCTGCCTTGATTTTCTTGAAGTCACACTTGTTTCCGAAACTCTTGATGATGATTTCAAGTGTTGCCTTCTTGTTGTTCTTTACCATTGCTACAAGTTCCGGTTTTGCCTTTGTTGCCTTGTAAACCCAGATGTGGTCCTTTGCAAGAGGGGTAAGTGCATTGACAGCCATCTTCAGGGACATTTCCTTCTTTCCTGAACTGAACTGGATTGTAAGGGAATCATTTTCCACCTTGCGGATTTTTCCTACACCCCATGTCTTGTGGAATACGAAATTCTTTACATCGAATGCAATGTGCTTTTCAAAGTCGTTGATGGCATCAAATACATTGCGTATTTCCTGAGTAAGGTCTGAAGCCCGGATATAATCTTCAAGATGTGTGTGTCCTTCGTATTTTCCCCTGTAGCAGTCAACGATTTCGCGGCGTGCCCATTTGTCTTTTGAATCAATCTGCAGTATGAGCTTGAGGAAATCAATGGCTGTATCCCACTTCTTTTCTTTCTTGTACCATTCATAAAGATCCTGCATCAGCAGTGCACTCTTGTCTTTGTCGATGAGGCGTGCGATTTCTTTCTGGATCAGGAGGAAGAAATCTGTTTCTTCTGGAATCTTTTCTACGAGTTTCTTCCAGATTTCAGTAACTGCCGTAGCATTCTTTGCATATACATAACGCTGGAGGGCCTTTTTGTAATAGTCAACGGAAGTTTCAGGATTTCCAAGTTCTTCATAATGGACTGCCAGAAGCTTTGCGAGGTCTGCTTCTTCAAAGTCAATGAAGTCCAGCTTTACGAGGCGTTCATAAAGATCCCACATCTTATCGTTGTTTTCTTCTTTGTAGCAGCTGGCAAGTACCCTGAGTGCATACTTGTTGTTTTCATCTTCATCAAGAATCGTGGTACAAAGATATTCCACGATGTTTACCTTTTTATTTGTATTGAAGAATTCCACAAGGCTTACCAGGGCTGAATTGTCGAGGTTCTTGTCTTTGAGCGACAGCATTCCGGAAATATAGAGTGCTATGATACTGTCTTTTACGCGTGTCAGATGTTCGTCACAGACTGCCTTGAGTTCTGTAACGCAGTTTTCCTGGCGTGCTTTTTCAAGAATGACGGCCAGTTCAATCATGTCATTTTTTGTGTAGTTGCTGATTGCAGCACGGGTCCAGCTCTCTTCCTTGAGCATATCCTGTACGGATTTTACCAATTCTTCGGACATTTAGAAACTCCTATAAAAAATCTCCCTTGGCAGAAGGCAGAATGCATTGCTGCTTTCAGGAATGCAGAGGACATTACCGGAACGGCATTGTTCCTGCAGTATTTCTTTTGACAGCTTTCCAGGCTGCCGTAAAAATCTTGTTTTTCCTGCTGTGTCACTTGTGCTAACGTACGAACAGGGTATAAATGGCGGGGTCAAGAACCTTGATTCTGATGAGTATGTCATTGATTTTCCGTATTTCCTCATTTGAAAGGGTATAGTAATCAATGATCCAGAAATAAAGATTTATAAGTCGCGGAGTAAGGATGTCTGCCGCGCATGAAGGGTTCTTCATTTCATTCTCCATTGCGTAGATTTCCTGCTTAAGCCGCCCCACCTCTTGTGGCCTAAGCCTCCGTTTTACAGTGAACACCCCGAAGAGATGTCCGTATACCGGAATCCACTCCATGAGTGCCTGGCCTGTATAGCCTTTTTCCCTTACATTCCTGATTACACTGTTTATCAGTTCTGAATCAAGGAATGCGGGTTCTATTTTTTTTGCATTTACAAAAAATGCTTCTCTAAAAAGTACCTTCGCATGACGTTCTTCACCGCAGAGTGCATAGCAGTCTGCAAGTTCTGCAAGAATCTGCGCCTCCCCTGAATGCAGTGAATTTGCTTCTGAAAGGCAGTTCTTTGCAGTTTCATATTCGCCCAGCTTCTTGTAGCACAGTCCGATTTTCCGCATTATTTCAGCTTTGTGAGAAAAATCCCTTTCTTCCCGTATCAGGGAATATGCAGAAAGTGCCAGCGAGAATATTCCGTGCCGTACTTCATAAAGCGTCCGGTCGTACAAGCTGCTGTCTTTGTCCAGTGATTCTGAAAATACCTTCCATTCGTTCACCAGACATTCACTTTTTTCAAAAAGATCTTCCGTTATTTCAAATCGTCTTACTGTGTCAATCCAGAATGAGCAGCATGATATGGCAAACAGAATCTCCTTGTTTTCAAGTTCGTCAATCAATGCAAGTTCGAGCAGTTCCTTTGCCTTGTCAAGCGAACCGCTGCGGATTAGTCCGTATGCCTGCGAAAGTCCTTCACCTGATTTTGTTGACATAGCGATGATTTTCATTATATCAGAATGGATTTTTTAGTCAATAAAAACTAAGAAAAATTTAAAAAGGGGTATTGTTTATACCGTTTTTGCATTGTTATGTCAAGTATGTTTTTTACAATATGCAAAGTTGTGCCGGCATTGCCTTTACAACAGGGGTTTTATTTGCTATTATAGAATAATAATGAAAAATATTATGCTTGCTCCATCTTTGCTTTCTGCTGATTTTGCAGATTTGAAAGATGCACTTACAAAAATTAAAGAAAATGGTGGCAGTGTCGTTCATGTTGATGTCATGGACGGGATGTTCGTTCCTGAGATTTCTTATGGTCAGCCGGTCGTAAGAAGCATCAGGAAACATTCTGACCTTGTTTTTGACATTCACCTTATGGTTGAGCATCCTGAACGCCAGGTTGAAAGTTTTGCAAAGGCTGGTGCTGACTGGATTACTTTCCACTATGAAAATACAAAGGATTCTGCAGCCGGAATAATTGAAAAAATCCATTCTTTGGGGCTGAAAGCCGGTATTGCCATTAAACCGGCTACCAGTGTTGCTTCTCTGGGACGCCTTCTGGAAGCTGTAGACCTTGTACTGGTCATGACCGTTGAACCCGGGTTCGGCGGCCAGAAACTGATTCCTGAATGCCGTGATAAGATAGGTGAACTTGTAAAGCTTCGTGAAGAAAAGGGTCTGGGATACCTGGTGTCTGTTGACGGAGGCGTGAATGTGGAGACCATTGATTCAGTGGTTGGACAGAAAGCTGATGTCATTGTTTCCGGTTCGGCATTCTTTTCTGGGGCACTGAAAGATAAAATAGCGGCTTATTTCTGATTTTGACCGGTCCCGGTGCATGATGCCGGGATTTCCTGTCATTGGCGGCGGTTCATATGCCTGTCTGCCTGTTTTTCCGGAGTGGATATGAAAGCGTTTTATATTGATCCAGTCTTTCTCGCTGTAAAGAAGGTGGTGTTTGCATGTTTGCTTGCACTCAGCTTTCCTTTGCATGCGCAGGATGCACCGGTGCGGTCAGTACTTGCAGACGGGTTGAATGCGTACCGGGCAAAAGATTATGTCTCGGCCGTTTTTTTCCTCAGAAAGGCGCTTACTGATCCTTCTGCATGCAGTGACGGTGTGCTTTACACTTACATAATGTCTGAAATGCAGACTGGTGATTACAGTTCCGTTTATGCCGATACGGAGAAGTTCCTTTCAAGGTATGCTTCCAGTCCATATTCCGATGTCGTCATGTTCCAGCAGGGAAAGGCATTGTTCAACCTTCGGGAATACGACCGGGCCGTCATCGTCTTTAGTGATTACTGCCACAGGAATCCTGATGATCCGCTTTATCCTTCTGCACTTTTTTATCTTGCCGAATGTTTTTATGCCGGATATGACTATGAACGGGCGCTGCCTGTATACAGAAAGGTGGTGGCAGAACATCCTGACAATTCGAATGTCCAAGCCTGCCTCCACAGAATTGAATCCATAATGCAGAAGAAAAGGGAAAGCAAGCTGCTTTACCTTTTAAAAAAATGCGGTGAGGATTACCTGGCCTCAAAGGAAAACTATGAAAAGATGATCAGGCAGTACGAAATGGAAAATTCTGTTGACATAAACCAGCAGCTGAAGAATCTGCGTGCCCGTACTGCGGAACTGGAAGCATCCCTTGAAAATGAGAGGTCCAGGGTGGCGGAATTGGAACGTCAGCTGGAAAAATATGAGTCTGCTGATGCCGAGGCTGATGAAAGATTCAGGAAGGAATTGGAACGTCTTAATGCATCTGCAGGGGAACTTCAGAATTTCCTTGATGGTGGAGAGTGATGATGTTTCAGAAAAAATTACTTTCTAAATTACTTGCTTTGTCCATGTTCCTTTCCGTTCTGGCTGCGGCAGCTTCAGCTGCACCTGTGGATAAGATTTCCATCAGGAAAGGACTTGTGGAAATAACAACCGTTCCTTCAAGCGGTAATGTGTGTTTTGGAATAAGGAAAACAGGAAAGCATTATATTCCTATGGTTGATACTGTTTCTTACGGTGATACAACCGGGCTTTATGTGTATATAGATGACAAGGAATATCCTGTCGTAAGGAATGAAAACGTCTCGTTTTCATTTTCCACCGGCTATGACCTTTTGAAGGCTGAATATGTCGTTGCTGGTACCGTTTCCATTGCAGTTGAGTATATGCTGAAAAAGGCATACCGCGGCAGCGGTTACAACATGCTGGATGTTAACATTTCGGTTGAAAATATCAGTGATGAACCTCATTTTATTTCCCTGAAATATGTATTTGATACTGTTCTTGGGGAAAGTGCAAAGCGTCATTTTTCCACAGAAATGCAGAAGAAGGTTCTCGGTGAATATCTTGTTGATCCTGAAAACGGTGACAGGTGGGTCATATCAAGTGATGGTGAAAGTGCCGTTGAATTCGTTCTCCGGGGAGATTCTTTCCGTAATGCTGATTATGCGGTCCTTGCTGCCAGGGATATTGTTGCATCCCTGCCTCCGGACAGCGGTATAAAGAAAGGCCGGGGGTTCAGTAACGTACTTGTATATAATAATTCTGCCTGTGGAATATATTGGAAGAGTAAGAGGCAGGCTGCTTCTGCTGTGAGGAAATGCGGTTTTTCAATTGCATATTCTGATACGGATTTTCTTGTTGATGAAAGTCCACGATTTGTAAATAATGGTGCGGAAATTATTCGTCCTGTCGTCCCGCAGCAGGATGTGCCAGACCGCAGTCCGGTTTCTGAAAAAGATGTAATCCTTGCAGCTCCTGATGATGCTGCACAGAAAGAGCGGACAGCTGTAAATGGTCCTCTTCCTGATGTTTCAGCGGATGCTGCAGTTCCTGATTCCGGCTATGTCCCTGGAAATCCGGAATTTGACCGTGCATATGCAATAAAGCTCATAAACCGTATCAATTCCCTCAAGCATGAGGATGCCCGGTCTAATGTTGCTGAAATACGCAGGCTTCAGAAACAGGTGGATGAAATTCTTAATGTGTTGAAAGGTGGCCAGCAGTGAACCAGTCTGCCATTGACCGTGCCCACAGCTGCATGCGGCGGCGTCAGTTTGAACGGGCTATTACCATATTGAACAGCCGTCCTGATTTTTACGAGGATTCCTTTGACTATTTTTTCACATTGGGAACTGCCTATCTGTATGCTGGGGATGCAGGAAGTGCTGTGAAGAACTATGACCGTGCCCGTCAGATAAGGATGACGGATTCGCGGCTCCTGCTTGGGCAGGCTGCCATATTCCTCAGGCGTGGTGAAACAGACCGGGCCATACAGTATTATCTCGATGTGCTTGATAATGCTCCTGGTGATAAAAGGGCAAAGAAGGCTTTGGAGTTCCTGCGTCATAATGACGATTATGAAAAAATATGTAAGTGGGCAGATGACGGCCGTATTGAACGTTTCTACCCGCCTGTGGGAGTCAATCCGAATTTCTTTATAAAGCTTATCCTGGTGCTGGGGCTTGGAGCTTTATGCGGATTCGCAGCAGTCCGTTCTTATTCCATGTACCATATTCCTAGGAATACACGTGGTGGTGTAGTTGAACTTGTTCTTACGGAAGATGATAAGATGGCAGTAAAGGATGCTGCTGGAACTTCAGGAGCATACCGTTTTTCCATGTCTGAACGGGAGATAATCAGGACTTATGAGAAGGCTGCGTATCTTTTCCAGCAGTACAGGGACAATGCAGCACAGGTAGAGGTTAACCGTATACTTAATTCCAATGCTTCGCCGAAATTCAAGCAGAAAGCGCGTCTCCTAATGGAATATTTTTCTACTCCTACGTTTGCAACATTAAAGGATAATTACCCTTATATTCAGGTGGCTCAGGATGTGTTCCTTTACCTGGATTGCTGGGTTGACTGGACCGGACATGTGGCCAATTTCAGGGAGGCTGAACAGGGGATTGCTTTTGACCTGATTATCGGTTCTGATGATATGAAGAAGGTTGATGGTTTTGTACCTGTTGTGTTCAACAGTTCTCAGACCATAAAGGATTTTGATAAATCTGTAAGGGTTCTTGGAAAACTTACCCTTGAAGGCAGCTCACTAAAAATAGTCGGCCAATCTGTATATCAGAGTCCGAAATGAAAAAATCCTTAATCAATGTGTATTTTTATACAAATATGCATATGATATAGGTAGTCAGAAAATAAAGAATTCATAATGCAGAACCTTGAAAATTGCGGTTTTCAGGGATGATTTTGAAGGTGCACTGTTTTTAACCTTGTAATTTCAATGGTAAAGACATTAATGCATCTGAAAAGGTAATTTTTGTGGATGTCTTGATGTCATTTTGACATTCTTTTATTACAATAACATTGAACGGAATCAATAACTATTGTATAGGTTGTTTTTTTGACTCACCTGCAGCGTTTAATGCCATGCTGCAGAAAATCCAATGATTTTAACACCTATGGGAGGTGAACTTTTATGGCTGCAAAGAAAGAAGTTGAAATGACGGAAAAACTTCAGGCCCTTGATGCTGCCCGTCTGCAGATTGAAAAGCAGTTTGGACAGGGCTCCATCATGAAACTTGGTACTCATGGAAATGCTGATGGTATTGCTGTAATTCCATCAGGTTCAATACTTCTTGATGAAGTCCTTGGAATCGGTGGCTATCCAAGGGGCCGCATTATTGAAATGTATGGTCCTGAATCATCAGGAAAGACTACGCTGGCCCTTCATGCAATTGCGGAAGCCCAGAAGCTTGGCGGAATTGCGGCATTTATTGATGCTGAACATGCCCTTGATCCCCAGTATGCAAAAAATCTTGGAGTCAATATAGATGACCTCTGGGTTTCTCAGCCTGACAGCGGTGAACAGGCACTTGGAATTGCCGAAAATCTTGTACGCAGCGGTGCTGTGGATATCATTGTAGTCGATTCAGTTGCAGCACTTACTCCACAAGCTGAAATTGAAGGTGAAATGGGCGATTCCCACATGGGGCTTCAGGCAAGGCTTATGAGTCAGGCTTTGCGGAAACTTACGGCAATAATCGGAAATTCTAACTGTATCGTTGTATTCATCAACCAGATCCGCATGAAAATCGGTGTAATGTTCGGTAATCCTGAAACAACTACCGGTGGTAATGCGTTGAAGTTCTATGCATCAGTCCGTCTTGAAATCCGCCGTATTGAATCCATTGATTCCAAATCAAGCGAAGATGCCGTAGGAAACCGCGTCCGCGTAAAAGTTGTAAAGAATAAAGTTGCGCCTCCATTCCGCAAGGTTGAACTTGACATATATTTTGGGAAAGGTATTTCAGCATCTGCCAGCCTTCTTGATGCAGCTGTAAAACACGGTTTTGTTGATAAGAAGGGAGCCTGGTATACATGTGGTGAAGAAAAAATCGGTCAGGGAAAGGAAAATGCTGTTTCATTTTTTGAGCAGCATCCTGATTTTGCAAAAGATGTTGAAAGGAAGATCCGTGAAAAGCTTTTTCCGGGGCAGGTCATGAAGGATAAAAATGGAGTGCCTGTAAAGTCTGAAGATGAAAAAGCACCTGTAAAAAAGACTGGTAAAGCTGCAAAGGTGGAGGGTGAAGTCCCTCAGGACGGACAGTCCGTTCCAGAGGAGCTGTTTTAAATGATACCTGTCTTTCTGGGATTAGGCTCAAACAGGGAATATGAAGGTCATTCTTGCATACAGCTTCTTGCCAGGGCCGTAAAGGCACTTTCCAGGTTTATGGCTAATTCTGAAATTTCTTCGGTTTACCGTACTGCTCCCATGTATGTGACGGATCAGGATTATTTCTATAACATGGTCATGGCTGGTGTGGTACCGGATTCTATGACACCGCATCAGCTGTTGGATGAAATTCATGGAATTGAAGCTTCTCTTGGCCGGGACCGTGAGAATGAAATAAGGAATGGTCCACGCTCAATTGATATCGATATAGAGTATTTTGGTAATCTTACGGTTAACGATGAGGATCTGGTAATTCCGCACCCGCGATTAAAGGAAAGGGCATTTGTTCTTGTTCCTATGCTTGAGATTTTTCCGAAATGTGCCGAATCTTTAAAAGGCAGGAATATCCGTGGAGCGGCACAGGCTGTCATCATGAAAGATGATCCTGATATCGAAATGTATATGCCGGTTTCCGAATTTTTCCTTAATATTGGCAGGGACTGATTTCGTTGTGGTCCATCTGCCGGGTGTGGAGGCAATTTAATGGACGAGGTATCCGTGGAAGGACAGGCAGCAGGACAGCCGGAAAATGAAATTCCGGCTGCTTGTGTTGATGATGGCAAAAAGGAAAGAAAGTATTCTGCCGGGGAATTTGAAGGACCTCTTGACCTTTTGTGGTCACTTATTCGTGAAAGTAAAATAAATATATATGATATTCCCATTGCGCAGATAACAGAACAGTATCTTGAATATCTTAATAATATTGCAGTTACAGACCTTACAGACCTTTCTGATTTTTACAGCTGGGCCGCTAAGCTTGTTTATATAAAAAGCCGTATGCTTCTTCCTGTTGAATTTACATATGATGACGAGGAAGAAGTGGAAGATCCCCGTCAGGAACTCGTTGACCGCCTGATTGAGTACCAGCGTTTCAAGAAACTTTCCGAACTTATGGAAGAACGGGAAGATGAATCTGAATGGAATTTTGAACGGAAGAAAATCCAGCGTGTCCTTCCTTTTGAGGAAGCTGAATCACAATGGGAAAAAGTCGATACGTGGGATCTCCTGCAGCAGATGCAGACCATATTCAAGAATATGGTTTCACAGTATTCTAATGAAAAAATACTTGACATGTACGAAGAAATAACTGTCAATGAAAAGATAACTTTGATGAATGAGCTTCTTGACGAAAAAGGTGAGTGCATGTTTACAGACCTTATAGTCCGCAATGGCAATGAAATGGACCTTATATGTGCGTTCATGGCCATTCTTGAAGCTGTAAAGTTCAAGATGGCGAATATATACCAGAACAGGCTGTTTGGTGACATAAAAATCTGCAGAGTAAAGGCGGCATGATGATAATGGAAATGGATTTAAAAAAAGAGACGGCCCTTGTTGAAACAATTTTATTCCTTGAGAGTGAACCTATGGTGGTAAAGTCAATTTCAACAGTTGCACAGCTTTCAGAGGAAATTGTGGAGGCCTGCCTGGAACAGCTTAAGGAAAAGTATGCTGGTGAAGATAGTGGAATTGAACTTGTCATGATTACAGGCGGATGGGCGTTATCTCCAAAACGTGAAATGTGGGATGTCCTGAAGGAACGGTACGGCAAGAAAAATGAAGGAAAGCTTTCCCGTTCTGCTATGGAAACCCTTTCGATAATTGCATATTCGCAGCCGATTACAAGGGCTGAGATTGAAAAAATACGCGGTGTGGCAGCTGATAATATGATAAGGCTCTTAATAGAAAGGAATCTTATTCATGAAGTAGGAAAGAAGGATGTTCCGGGAAAACCGTCACAGTACGGTACTACAAAGGACTTCCTGAAATTTTTCAGGCTTAACAGCATTGCTGATTTACCACGTCTTGACCAGACGGAAGAAGAGAGGTTCGTGCTTGCCCGTTAAAAATTATAGAAATAAAACAACAGCTGACCGTCATGAAACATCCGGCGGTGCTTCAGCATTTATTGCCGGAAAGAATGTTGAAAAGAATATTGTGGAATCTCAGGAGCCTTTTGAGCAGAGGCTTCAGGCATACCTTGCCCATTGTGGCGTTGCAAGCCGGAGGGCCTGTGAAAAAATCATTCTTGACGGGAGGGTTTCCGTTAACGGTGTTACGGTTACGCAGCTCGGAACTAAAGTCCAGACAACTGATAAGGTGGAAGTAGACGGCAGGCATGTAGTTCCTGAAGAAAAGAAACGGTATGTCCTTCTTAATAAGCCTGAAGGAGTCGTCTGTACTCTGTCTGACGAAAAAGGCAGGACTTCTGCAGCAGACCTTCTGAAGGAGGCATATTCTGAACGCCTTTATAATGTAGGTCGTCTCGATATGTTCAGTACGGGACTGCTACTTTTTACAAATGACGGGAATTTTGCCGCAACATTGTCCCATCCTTCAGCAGAACTTGAAAAAGAATATGTCGTTGATACAAGCCTTCCTTTACCACGCTCACTTGCAGCAGATTTTATGAAAGGTATCCGTATAGATGGAGTTTTCTATAAATGCAAATCTGCTGTAGAAATTAATTCCCATAGGATTTCCATAGTGCTTATTGAAGGTAAGAACCGTGAAATCAGGCGCGTTTTTGAATCAAGGGAAATCGGGATAAAACGGTTGGTACGGGTAAGGATTGGAAATATAAAAATAGAAAAACTTGGTGCAGGAGAATTCCGTGACCTGACGTCAGCGGAAGTAAATGGGCTTTTAAGGCTTTGCCGGAACAAGGATTTGTAACTGTAAAGCGGTTTTTCAAATTTCCGGTATTGTTTGTTTGATTGATGCTGAGTCAGTGCATTTTTAGAAAATCTGCGTTGACCTGTTTGTATTGAATATTTTTATCAGATGTTTTATTTGGAGTCTTATTATGGTAATTGCTATTGATGGACCGGCCGGTACTGGAAAAAGTACCATTGCAGCCCTTATTGCAGAAAAACTTGACATTATTTTTCTTAACAGCGGAAGTTTTTACCGTGCCCTGACACTTGCACTTATTGAAGCTGGCGCTGATATTGGTGATGAAAAGACAGTTGTTGAATTCTGTAAGGAACAGAGCCTTGATTATATGATGTCCCATCTTTATCTCAACGGAATAGATGTGGAATCACGCCTTCATGAAGATGCAGTCAGTTCTAAAGTTGCATCAGTTTCTGCAATTCCTGAAGTCCGCCATATTGTAAACGGCAGGCTTCATGAAATAACCCGGTCATTGAGCATTGTCTGTGAGGGTAGGGATATGACAACCGTCGTATTCCCTGATGCAGACTATAAGTTCTATCTTGACGCATCTGTTGATGTACAGGCCCGCCGCCGGTTTGACCAGGGGGTCAGCAATATGACCCTTGAAGAAATAAAGGAAGCTATAATTAAGCGCGACCAGATTGATAAAAATAAATCGGAAGGAGCCTTGAAGATTGCTCCTGATGCTTTATATATTGATACTTCTCACTTGACTATAGAAGAAGTTTGTGAAATAATTATAACCAAAATTCACCAATAATAAGGGTTTACAATGGAAAAGATGGAAGTGGTAAAGGAAGAAGCCCAGAACTCCAAGGGTAGCATCCAGACACAATTAGAAGAATCTCTCAATAATCTTAAACCGCTCGAAGACGGACAGCTTGTTGATGGAGTAGTTATTGAGGTTACAGACGAATATGTATTCCTCGACATAGGATACAAATCTGAAGGTAAGGTTTCCGTATCGGAGTTCGAAGATGGCTTGCCTGTAAAAGGAGATACAGTATCTGTAGTCCTTATCAGGAAAGATGGTAGAAACGGACCTGAAGTTTCTAAAGCAAAGGCTGATGCAAAGCAGAAGTGGAAGGATGTCCGCAAAGCTTATGATGAAAAGACAGTCGTTGACGGAACTATTGAAAAGGTTGTAAAGGGTGGTTTTGAAGTTTCCCTTGGTGGTGACATTCATGCTTTCCTTCCAATCAGTCAGTCAGATAGCCAGAAGGTTGAAAAACCTGAAGCATTGCTCGGAACAAAAGGAAAATTTTATATAGAACGCCTTTATTCTGATAATAAGGCAAATGTTGTTGTTAACCGCAGAAAGTATCTTGAAGAAACAATGAATCAGGCTCGTGATTCATTCTTTAGCAATGTACAGATCGGTGATTCTGTAAAGGGAACTGTAAAGAGTTTTACAAGTTTCGGTGCATTTATTGATTTGGGTGGTTTTGATGGACTTCTTCACATTAATGATATGAGCTGGGGACATGTAACTCGTCCAAAGGATTTTGTAAAGAAAGGACAGGAAATTGAACTTAAAGTTATCCGCCTTGATTCAGAATTCAAGAGAATTAATCTTTCCCTTAAGCACTTCTCTGAAGATCCTTGGATGCATTTTGAAGAAAAATATCATGTAAATGATGTTGTAAAGGGGCATGTAACAAAGCTTACAGAGTTCGGTGCATTTATTGAACTTGAAGAAGGAATTGAAGGTCTTGCACACATCAGTGAATTCTCTTGGACAAAGAAAATTTCAAAGCCATCTGACATGGTTAAGATGGGTGATGAACTTGAATGCATGATTCTTGGTTACGATATTCAGGCTGGACGTGTTTCACTTGGACTTAAGCAGGTTACTGCAAATCCTTGGGATTCAATTGCTGAAAAGTATCCAGAGGGAACACATATTAATGGTAAAGTTGTCAAACTTACTAATTCTGGAGCATTTATTTCTATTGAAGATGGTATTGATGGATTCCTCCATGCAGATGATATTTCTTGGACAAAGAAAGTAAAGCACCCAGGTAGCGAACTTTCTGTAGATCAGGAACTTGAAGCTGTGGTAATTGAAAATGATCCTGAAAACCACCGCATCAGACTTGGTCTGAAGCAGTTGACTGGAAATCCATGGGAAGCTTTTGCTGAACAGTATAAACCAGGTTCAACTCTTGAAGGTGAAATTGCTTCTATTACAGATTTCGGTGTATTTGTAAGGACTCCGGTTGGAATCGAAGGTCTTGTTAACAAGTCTAACTTGAGTGATGACCGCGATGTTCCATATGAAGAAGCTGTTCAGAAATACAAAGTAGGCGATAAAATCAATGTTTACGTTGTAGACGTTAAGAAAGATAAAGAACAGGTTGCTTTCTCTGTAAAAGAATTCAAGAAGAAGCAGCAGCGTGATGAACTCTCTCAGTATATGTCATCATCATCAGATGATAATGATGGAGCTTATACATTTGGAGATGCTTTCAACGCAAAGAAGAACAGCTAATTTCTACCGATGAGTGACACGGAATTTGTAGATTCAAATAAACTCAAGACACTCATCGAAATTAGTGCCAGAATAAATTCTTCTTATTCTGACTTGGATGCATTGATGGTTTATATTCTTGAATCAGCAATGCGTCTTGTCGAATGTGAATCGTCATCCTTGCTTGTTATGAATAAGGATGACGATTCTCTTCGTTTTGTAATAGCTTTGGGACCGAAGGGGGCTGAGGCTATAGATATTCCCGTCGAAAAAAACAGCATTGCTGGTTGGGTTGCGCAGACTAAAAAACCTATTGTAATCAACAATGTTGGTAAAGATTCCCGCTTTTCTTTTTCAGTTCAAAATAAGACCGGCTATGTAAGTCAGACTATGATTGCTCTTCCAATGTGCATTCAGGATGAATGTATCGGTGTAATTGAATTAATTAATAAAACTGGAAATCGTTTTTTTGATAAGACTGATTTAGAATTGATGAGGATTCTGAGCGAGCAGGCTGGTATTGCATATCAGAATGCAGATATTTATCGGAATGCAAAAAATCAGATTTCAGTCTTAAGGGAGAACCTCTCTTTAGGTGGAGAGTATCATTCTTTCATATCCAACAGTCCTGTTATGTCTGATCTGGTAAGAATGGTTACGGAAGCGGCTAAGACAAATGCTTCTGTCCTCATTACTGGTGAAAGTGGTGTTGGGAAAGAATTATTTGCGGAGCAGCTGCATCTGAAAAGTCAGCGGTGCGATAAGCCTTTTATAAGGGTAAATTGTGCTGCTTTGTCTGCTTCACTGCTTGAAAGTGAACTTTTTGGCCATGTAAAAGGGGCATATACAAATGCACTTTCTGATATGAAGGGCCGTTTTGAAATGGCTGATGGCGGAACTCTTTTTCTGGATGAAATTGGTGAAATTCCATTGGAACTGCAGGCCAAATTGCTGCGTGCCATTCAGGACAAAAAGTTTGAACGTGTCGGATCTAGTGAAACGGTTAGTGTTGACGTAAGGATTGTAGCAGCAACAAACAGGAATCTTGAGCAGCAGGTACAGGAAGGAAAATTCCGTAATGATCTTTTTTACAGATTGAATGTTGTTCCATTGAGGATTCCCCCGTTAAGGCGGCGTAAAGCTGATATTGAACCTCTTGCAGTGTATTTTCTTGAAAGGTTTTCAGGTGAAACAAAGAAGAATTTCCGTGGGTTTTCGCCGGATGCTCTGAAATTGTTGATGACTTACAGCTGGCCGGGAAATGTACGGGAATTGGAGAATTCAATTGAAAGGGCATGTGTTCTGGGGATGCCGCCGTATATTACGCCGGATGATCTGCAGATTGCAGTGAAAAAATCTGACGGAATGATGATGCTCTCAGAAAGAAAATCCTATGATGCTGATGAAGACGACAGGACTTTAAAAACTGCGTTAAACCGTTTTAAGAAGAACTATGTTGTTCAAGTTTTAAAGGCTGTTGACTGGAATCAGACTCAGGCTGCAAAGGTACTGGATATACAGAGGACTTATCTTTCACGGTTGATTTCAGAAATGAATATCCGTGAAGAAAACAGGAGTTAAATTATGGAAAAAGATAATGTTGTAAAAATGCCGGAAACTGGAAAATCTTCTGGTTCAGCAAAGCTTAGTGAATTTCTGATCAAGAACCGTAAGGTATTGGTTACAGTTCTTGTTCTGGTTATTGTGGCATTGGTCGGATTTGTTGTTTTTACTTCAGTAAAGGGGGCTTCGGTTGAAAAGGGGCTTTCAAAAGTTGAAGCTGTTGAATATAACCTTACAAAGAATGGTGCTGCACTTTCAGATTCTGAACTTGCTGCTGCACAGGATGAAGCACTTTCTGAACTTTCTTCACTTCTTTCGAAGGGAGGAATTGTAGGAGCCCGTGCCAATATGCTTGCTGCCGATATTTACTTCCAGAAAAAAGATTTTTCAAAGTCATATGATTTGTGGATTTCTGCATCACTTAAGGTGAAGGGCTCATATCTTGAATCATTGTGTAAATATGAGGCTGCCGTGTGTGCTGAAGGAAACGGAAAACTTGACGATGCAGTTTCTCTGTACAAGGCTGTTGCAGAGGATAAAAACTTCGTCGACAGAAGTCGTGCATATTTTAATCTCGGAAGAATTAATGAATCTAAAAATGATTATAAGGCTGCAAAGGAAGCTTACGACAGCATTGCTTCATTGGGGTATGCTGGAGATAAATGGGCTGACCTTGCGAAATCAAGGTTGATTCAGCTTCAGATTGATGGAAGAATAGAATAGAACTGGTTTGTAGCTGGCAGAATTTTTATGGAATCAGTGGTGAACACATGTCGTTTTCTTTGGATGTGAAATTCTTTGTATTTTGCATATTTCTGTCTGCTTTCTCGTTTTCTTCTATTGGGTGTGGATTGGAAACAGTCCATACCTTAAATTCTCCTTCTTCTTCGATTCATACTCCCGCATATAATGATGGTGGTGATTATTCAAGCCATTATTTTGAGTTTGTTACTGCTCCTAAACCTGCTGATCCGGAAATCACATATCTCGGTACTTCAGTTTATTACATGATTTATTCCAATTCCTCTGTAATGGTTTCAAGAAATGCTACAATAAGTTCATTGAATACTGCATCAAATTATTCTGCTGCTGCAGAACGGATTATAAGTTTTGGATATAAAAAACTTGGTGCACTCGGCGGTTATAGCGGTGACTCGGTTATAAAAGGCTATGATGGGCAGGTAATCAGGATACGACTTACAAATTATGGCTCTTCAAATGATTTTAAGGCTGTAATTCAGAAGAAAAGCGGTTCTTCCTACGATGATATTGCAGTTCCTGCACGGGTCGGAAACAGTCTGACATTTGATTTTGGCCGGACAAAGTATGATACCCGTAATGCTGTTCCTGTCTCTGGCGATGAAGATTTTTATTCAGGAAGTTTTTCAAAAAAAAATGTTTACTATGTTGATCTTTATGCGGTTGCTGAAGCAAGAAACATAGACTTTTCTACATTTTACAGTAATGTTCTCCATCTTGGTGCGGTAGCCATTGATTCAAGTATGGAAGATAACTAGAACTGCTTATTTCAGGAATTTAAAATCTTTTATTTGCATAGTCTTGCATTAAATTCGCATTTTTGTTAGTATATGTGCATTGGCGCTTTAGCTCAGCTGGATAGAGCAACTGCCTTCTAAGCAGTAGGTCGACAGTTCGATTCTGCCAAGCGTCATGATAAAGCCTGTCTGTTGAAAGACGGGCTTTTTTATGCTTTCTTCACTATTGCGTCATTGGCTTCTTTCATCTTATCCATTGAATTTATTGACTTCTTTCTTTACTGAAACAAATTTCGGCTTGATAAAAATGCAAAACATATAATTTAAAGTCATTCTTCTCATGGAATATTTACGTTTGGTTAAAAAAGCTTGCTGGCGTGTCGACTTAAAATTTCCAAAAATCAATGTTGTCAATAACATTTTATATTGAAAGACCGTATAGAATTAATATAAAGGCTATGTCCGTAAAAAGTGTTGCTAAAAATCTGCATTTTACTAAAAAAAAGTGGGTCCCAGCGACGAAAAGAAGAGTAGGCTCCCGTATTGGAAAATGGGATCCGTGTATCCCCCGAAGGTAGCGTGCACAGCACAGTTGCTTCGAGAGTCACTCAAAACGGTCCTCGACTGTTTTGCCGGCTCTGCCGTCGTTCCCTAGCTGCGTCCCACTTTTTTTCACAATTGCAATTAATTCTACCACTAACTCTACATTGCCTTTATCAGCATAGAGTATGGTTTCTTACCAAATATATGGATACCTCGAGATTCGTCATTAATCAACAACACTATAGACGGACATAGCTTTCCGCAAAATCAAAAAAGGGGGCTTAAAAAGCTCCAGATAATCCCGATTCATCCCATAAAAATGTCAGTATTTACTATAATAAAAAGTCATTTTTTAATTTGATAAAAAATCTGATATGACAATTCTTTCGTATTTTGTAACAGGTTATGGTCTTTTTCAGTTGCTTTGAATCCTAGGGGTATATAAGACTGAATGTCGAGTTTATTTTTTTTGCCGTCAGTCGTGTACAATCTGTAAATTGCCACATGGATTAGAAAAATTTAACGATTTTTCTAAGGAGCAGGAGATTTGAATAATTGAGTTTTTTAGGGGAAAACTATAAACATGATGATGGAGGAGTCAAATTTTCTGAAATATGGAAAAGAATAGTTTGCGTTAGCAAAATCAAATCCGTATGATAAAAAAACAGCATATGACCTATAAGTTTTTGATCACTTATTATGGATACAGTTTTAAAAAAGTGAAATATTTTTGTTTTTTTTATGTTTTACCTCTTGATTAAAATTTTCAAATTGTATAATATACAAACATAAGCCACGGGATGTAGCGCAGCTGGTAGCGCGTCTGGTTTGGGACCAGAATGTCGCAGGTTCGAATCCTGTCATCCCGACGAAAGACCTCAGTGAAAACTGAGGTCTTTTTTTTGTCTACATTTAGGCTCATGAGCCTGTAAAAATATTCCGCTTCGCTCCACATTTTTTACAATAAACCACCTGCTATGCGGATGGTGCAACAAAAAAGTTTATATCAGCAAAACTTTACCAGAGTATGCAATGTGAGTTGCTTAAGTTCACTGCGTATAACGGAGGAAAGCTAAAATGTCAAATCAAAATAACTCATTGAGTCATACAAAGTGGATGTGTAAATATCACATACAATTTATGGGATGTTAAAAAGGCAAGAGCAGCCTGATGATATTTGATAAACATGCGAATCTGAAATATAGGTTTGGAAACCGCCATTTCCGGGCAGAAAGATATTCTGTAAGTACAGCAGGCTTGAATGAAGCAACAATTGCAAAATATATCCGTGAACAGGAAGCCCATGATATAGCGATGGATAAAGTTACTGAAAAAGAATACGAAGACCCTTTTAAGGGCCTTCGGGTGACAGGCTGCAACAGGCTTGAACGTATGTGAAAGCGAGAGACTTGAGTCTCAGCTTGAGAATCTGGCCTTACAGGCTAAGTGAAAACCACCCATTTGCTGGAGATGGTAAAATTGGACAGTTCCAGAAATGTAAAGGAATGGAAAAATATCTGTCTGAAAAACTTATGAATTCTGTCTTTCCTGCTTTTTTTTCTTGACAGGAGACTCAACATATAAGGGAGCGACGGCTTCAGCCGGAAAAACTCACGAGGTGAGTTTTGTGCGAGTCTCCGAGAAGCTGTGCTTCGAAGGCATAAGAGCTAAGGTAGGGAACGACGGCAGAGCCGGAAAATTGCGAATGCAATTTTAGTGACTCTCGAAGCAGCTGTGCTGTGCACGTTGCCTCTGGGGGATACAAGGCTCCTGAAGGAGCCGGCTTTTTTACCGTCGCTGGGAACCACTTTTTTTAGTAAAATGCAGACTTTTTAGCAACACTTTTTACGGACATAGCCAAAAAATTTATGAAAATTGATGTCCTGACCACAGATTCCTGCATGCCTTGATTTTTTTTCTCTACACTGTGGTCTGGCCGTTAAGGAAAAAGAAGATGGTTTTTCGAAGGCCATCAGATGTTTCCAACCTATAAATATGTACCTATGCCGGTACATTTTTTTTCACAAAGCTCGAAAAACGGAAAATCCTCTGACATTCTGTCTGTTCAAATGGGTATGGTACTTTCATATAACGGCTGCTTTTTCATGAAACTGTTATGATGAATAAAATCTCCAGATGATGCATTTTTTGCAGAAAGAAACGTCCGCTTTTAAATCTTTTTTTATATTTCCGTGGGGATTTTTTTCCAGAAAATACTATGTTCTATGAGGACGTTGTCCTGAAATCCTTTTCTGCAATTATTTTGCTGGAATGGATTTTTTTATTTGGCTATGTCCTCCTATAGTGTTGCTGATGAATGACCAGCCTTGATGCGAGGCATAGAGATTATCCCTGCCGAAAAAAATATACTAAATCAATAGATAAATAAAATACAGATTCTTTAGCAATACTTTTTACTGACATAGCCTCTCATTTTTAGGAATCACCGCCGTCATTTTCATGCAGGTGGTTCCGGTGCATGGGGACTTTCCTGACCGGGGGGAAGGAAAGCATCGCCGTGCGGATAAGGAGATTTATGGAGTTTTTCAGGAAATCTTTTGCTTCATTAATGCTTGGAATTTATTTCCTCAGTGTGATTCCGTGTTCTGCCATTGCTTATGAATATGGACTGGACGCCGGATTTGAACATGGATTTATGGATGCCTCAGGCGGATATGGGAATTCTGCTGGGGAAAACGTTTTTTTTGACCCTCATCATGATGAATCAAGGGATTTGCAGGTTAATGAAAATCTTGATTCATTTGATTCTTTTGTGGATGTATCAGATGGATATGATGCCTTTAGTGAATGGAATGCGGAATACAGTCCTTATGAGACCGGCATAAAGAAAAGTAAACTATATGAAAAATTAAAAAAGGCAGCAGCTGACTGGAAATATATTGACAGTTCAGGCAATGAAACAAGAATCATTTCCTATGCAGATATTGATGAAGCAAAACGGCAGTGGGCATCTGTATGTGAGGGCATAATTGCGGAATACGGGAATGGTGGAATTGCCAGTTCTTTGGAGATGGAAATTACGAATTCCCTTATGAACGAACTTTTGTATGACCATTATTCTTTAAGGAATGAAAGTGACGGGAATGCTGCCGCCGTAATTGCCGGCCGTCTTGCTGATGACGTTGAATCTAAGGCCGGAAAATCCATGGAAAAAGCCTTTAATGATTTTGAAAGCCGCCTTGAGTTTTATTCTGGTGGTGATGATGATGGCGAAAAGGCTGCA
The DNA here is from genome assembly GCA_045616425.1 of Treponema sp. Classification (GTDB taxonomy): domain Bacteria; phylum Spirochaetota; class Spirochaetia; order Treponematales; family Treponemataceae; genus Treponema_D. The sequence goes on along the minus strand of JAZLGS010000043.1, from coordinate 31,843 downwards.
GGCTTTGAACAGTTCCAGCTTGAACTTGAAATTGGTCTTTCTGAGTGGGATGAAGCGGAACGCAGTTTTATTAATGCAAGGCTTGAATGGGAAAGGAATGCCGCTGCCATATTTGAATCGGATGAAGCTTTGTGGGAAGATGCTTTTGCTGAATTTGAAGGGCGCAGGAAAAAATGGACTTCCATGATTTCGGAAAAGATTGAAGAAGGACGGAAAAAGTGGATTGAAAAATATGATTCCCTGGAGCAGGAAATCGATACCTTCTTTTTTGAAATTTCAGAATCCCTTTCTGCTTCCCAGGAACAAAGGGAACAGATACTGAAGTTCCAGGGTGAATATTATGTCCAGTGCCGTGAAATACTTACCGTTGCTTCTGCCGGTATAGGCATGTGGTTTGAACGTTGGGGGGAAAAATACCGGGGAGTATATTCTTACTGGAAGTCTGAGGATGACATGCTTGGTTCCATTGTCAGCTTGAAAGGAAACGATTCCGGAAAAGTAAGGAATCAGGTACGTAACTGGCGGTCCCTTTATGTTTCCATGATCGGGAGCGAAATTTCAAAGAATCTGTCTGAAGCTAGGGAAGAGGTCATCGAGTGTACCAGAGAACTTTCAGCCCTTGAATACAGGATGCGCTACAATCTGTATGAGACGGTGCAGAATGAAGACGGAACCGTGGAAAAAGTCGACCTGTCGAAGAAATACGGGCTTCTGAAAAAAAAGCTTGATTCTGTTGATTCCCTGTACCGGGATCTTTATGAACTGAATAAAATATATGAAGAATCTTGCAATGTGGATATGGATAAATCAGCAATGGCTGGATTCTTAAAGAAATTCAATTCAGTAATCACTGCTGACCAGTCAGTACAGCAATATTTCAATCCCGACAGAATGATATGGGGTAATGAAAATGAACTTCTTTCATGGCTTGATACATTCGATTCTTATTATGGAAGATCCCGGAATGCCCTCCAGAGGATTTATGAAATTACAGGTTCATGTAAGGAAGGTACTGATTTTGTTTCTGTGGAATATGGAAAGGCCGGTGCCCTGATGGATTATTGGGAGGGCCGTGTGGAAATTGCTTCACAGGTCAATGGATATTCAAAGAACCATTCTTCTTCAGCGGATACGGTAAATGACACTGCCGTTAAGCTCAAGGAAGCTGGTGAATTTCATGAGGAAGCAAGAAAAAACTATCTTGAATCACTGGAGGCTGTTGCGGCAAAAAAGCAGGAACTTGAGAATGCTGCCAGACGCTATCAGGAAGCCCTTGGTGCGGTCAGTAATGCCATGGAAATGATAGAAGCAGGTAAAGCCGGATACGACGAAATATACGGTAAAATGCTGCTTCTTGGAAAGGATAATGTGGTGGAGGAAATTTATTCCGTCATTGATTCCGTAAATGAAATTTCAGTGGATGACGCGGTTTATACCGGTTATCTGGCAGATTACTGTAAAGCATTGCAGCATCTTGCTGACATCAGCCTTATAAACCAGTGTTTTTACATAAAACAGTCCTTGATGGACGGCATGGATTCAGACGGTGTATATATGCCTTCCTACTCTGAAATAGAATCACGGTTCAAGGATTGGGATGGATTTCTGTCATCCGACAATCCTTCCGCTACTTTCCTGAAAGATGAAGCGAAAAGATATTCCCTTATGGATGGGCTTGAACATTTTGATCAAAACGGATTTTCACTTATAAACCAGCTGCTTTCTTCTGACCTGGATGAAGGAAAAAAGATGGTAATGCTGGATGAAGCTTTACTGTCTGTCCGGAACTATCTTGATGAACGAAAGGCCCAGTGCGATTACATACTCCTGCTTCTTGAAGCCGCTTCGACTGGGGAAATACGGGAAAAACGCAGTGATGTCCGTCCTGGAATTGATGAAGGATTATTGTGGATTGAAGCTTTCACTGGAACTGCCCGCATGATACAGGACATGGATGATGACCTGGAACTTTTCCTGAGGATGATGGATGGAATTTCCTTTGAGCATTCAGGAAATATGGAAGCACTTGCCGGCCGGATTGAAAAACTGTGCATGGAAAATGATGGCAATGTTTATTTTGATGCCATCCGTGACAGGGAGCTTGTTTTTGATTCCATCCACAATGCTTTTTTCAATGCCAGTTATTCCAATCTGCTTCATGAAACAGGCCTTTCCATGTCGCAGTGTTATGATGAACTGGATAAAGGCTATGGTGCTTATTCCGCAGCTTTAAAGAATGAAAGTAACGAAGCTGCCAGGAAGAAGGTTGCTGCATTGATGGACACCGTGTGCATGAAAGATTCGGAAAGCGGCGAAATCATTGATTTTACAAAGCTTTTTTCTGACCGGGAAATTGACACCTTTTTTCAGGAACTGGATGAGGCTGCATGTGGACTGAATGACGCTGGTATGGCTGTGCTGGAACTATACAAGGAAGCCGTCCGCCAGAACCGTAGTGAAAGTGACGGTTTTTCAGCCTTTACCGCATTCCTCCGCAATGAATTTTACCTTGATTTTGCCGTAAAGAAAAAGAATGCCCACCTGCCGTCCTTTTCTGATTTTTTCAAGAATGATTTCTTTACAAGTCTGAAATATGAAAGCCTTCATGTGGAAAATCCATATGATGCCGCCGCCTCATCTGATTCTGCTGCCGTATGCAGTTATTTCCTTTCATTGATAGAAGGTGAAGATGCCGGAAGGAATGAATGCAAGGAAAAACTCATGAAGATTTACAGCGATTATTCTGATTCAGAACGCCTTATGGGAAAATATTCTCAAGAGCTTGAAGTGGCAGAAAAGCGTTTACGGGAATATGAAAGGAATTATGATCTGCTTTCAAACGATGTGACTTCTGAAGATGACGGAAGTCCCCTTGGCGCATATCAGCGGCTTTGTGCAGAATATTCCGGTGCATTGGAAGCCTCTGATCTTTTATATGCAGATATGGAAAAAGCCCGGCGTAATCTGCGTACTGCAGAAGAAATCTACAGATGGGCTGAAAGCGAGTACCTTCATGAAGATGACGGTGAATATGGCAACGGTTATCATAGTACTTCTGCCACTCTTGAGATGGCAGAAAGCAGATATAATGTTGCAAAAACTTCTTTTGAAATAATAGAAGCATATAAGAACCAGAAAGAAGGTCAGGATGGAAATTTCGTCCTTCTGGATGAAAACGGCAATGACCTGGTATCGGAATATAAAATGGTACTTGAAAAATATGGCAGGCTGCAGGTTCTGAAATATGAATATGAAGAAGAATTGAAGCTCCAGAAAGAACGGGTGCATAAGGCAGAAATTGAAGAAGAAATCGCTGTTTCACGGCTTGCTCAGGATGCTGCCGGTACGAATGCAGGCATTACATTTTTTTCCGTTCCTGGAGCTGTCCAGAATTTCGTCAGTGTCAGTTGCATTGAAGATTCATCTGGTAAAAGACAGTATTCATTCAATCTGAAGGAACCTGGTTCATGTGACGGGGAATCAATGCAGCTTTTTCTGGATTACTATACTGAACATTCCGTAATTTCTCAGGATGTATACGGAAATACCAGTGCTTCCACAGTTGCAAAAATTGATGCTGCAGAATGGATCCGGAATCTTTATGGAAAGTCATATACCATGGAGGATCTGTCACTTGCAGCCCTGTATCTCAAGCTGGGACTGAAAGAAAATAATGGAATTTCATTGCTGCGTTCAGATGAAGATCCTTATGATGACGCTAATTTCAATCTTGGCTCTGTTCCTGATTCCATGCATGGCGTCAATATAAGGGATGCTTATGATTCAGGACGCATTTCGGCAGTTTCAAGGGCGTACGATAAAGTAATTTCCAATGGCGGAGCAGATGACATTGCCAGATATTTCCTTTATACGGAAACCAACATTTCTTCCAGCCTTGAGATTTATGAGCGGGAAAGATGCGCCGTTGCTTCCCGCGGCATGGACCTGCCTGTGAACCGTCTTCAGGCAAAATCTGATGAGTACATGACTATAGCCATGGCACAGCTTGCCATAGCTGCAGCTTTTTCTGTCATACTTGCAATTCCTTTGGGACTTGGTGCCTGGGCTGCCGTTCCCCTTGCAGCTGCCCTTGCTGTTGCCGGAACCATGACTTCCGCTGCAAATAAAATCAATGAAGTAAAGAGTGACATAAAATCCATACGGTCCGGATATGAACGTGTCCTTTCCGAGTATGGCGGTGCACAGGACGGATATTTCAGTTCATGGATGGCTGCTGAAAAGGAACTCGCTGCACAGAAAGACAGGCTTAGCATAATGCAGTATGGTGGTGCGGCCGGCCGTGAACTCTGTTTTTCCGATTTTGAAAGGGCAGTGAAGGAGACCATGAATTCCGGTTCTACAGCGGTAAACTATTCATATTTCCTTCCTGAAGGATGCGGCTTTTCTTTGAAGGAACTTTATGAAAACGTAAGTAATGATGGAGCCATACTTTCCATACAGCAGGCCATTACATTGCTTTCGGATTCCGCTGACAGGGAAAGGGCGTCTGTATGGGAAAAAATTGAAGCAGCAGCAGGAAAACTCAGGAATGATACGCTGGTGGCTGTTAGGGAGTATGAAAGTTATGTTGAATCCTGTCTGGAAATGCCTGATGAAGCCGATATGGAAAGAATCAGGATGCTGGCAGACAATGCCTTTGGAAAGACAGCCTGGGATGAAATGCTTTTTCACTCTGCCATCGCAGGAACTGAGTGCGAAGCTTTGCTGCTGGACAGGCCGGTAAGGTATTCCCGTAATGCGGAAGTTTATATTACAAATGTTTTTGACGGATTGTACGGAAAATATCATTCAAGCCTTGAATCCTTCAATGACCTTACATTGGATCTGAAGAGCTACATTTTCAATATCCTTTCTGATGATATGGAAGAGCAGAATGCCATATGGGAAAATGAAATGGCTGAAAACGCAGGCATAGGAAATGAACAGTGGAAATCTTCGTTAAATGACATGGCATTGGCATATTCAGCATGGCGGAATGAATGGAAAGACTCTTATGCTGAAAAATCTGTATTATGGGAAGATTCCTATACTGATTTTTTAGGAAGAAAGCAGCAGTGGATAAATGACCGTTATCTGGGAACTGCATATGCGGATGGCAATCCGGCTGATTATGGTGCAGTAATTTCTGAGATGACAGTTTCAACGGAAATGTCTGATTCAATAGGGAAATATACGGGTGCATTTGAAAACGAAGGCCTTCTGTCTGAAATCATTTCTTATACTGACCTTCTTTCGGCAGTTTCAGATTCCTTATATCAGGTTCCGGTTCATTCAGCCTCCATGATACCCGAATCTTCACTTATGGCTGAAAAAACTTCTGCCCTGGTCAGCCAGCTTTCCATTGAGCAGGACATGAAAGATGCCGCTTCAAGGTATGCCGCCCAGGTCGCCGCCATGCAGATTGAGGATGAAATAAATGATGCATTGGTCCAGCTTGAATCCCGTAACAGGGAAATTGAGGATTGGGAAAGACATCTGGTGTTAAAGGCCGGCTATTCTGTTGGAGATGAAATATACCGTAATGCAATAGTCGATTCCCTTGCCTTTAATGCAATCAGAAAACGTCAGACGGTCCACCGGTATGAATGGTTTTATACCATCGTGCCTGTAATTGATATTGATGTGTCGCCATATACCGGTAACGGGGAGTATTATCTTACAATGCAGGTTGACGGGGCATTCAGGGAAATTGAAAGGTGGCGCAACGGAATATTCGGTAATCAGGGTGAAAACGGCATGTCATTACAGGAAGGTGCTTTTGACAGGCATGTGGGAAAAGCTCCTGTGTTCAAGGACAACATAAACGTAAAAAAGAGCCGTGAAGAAAATGTCATTGATTCCGGAAGCGGGGAAATGGGGCAGATTCTTCTGGATTACATATGGAATTCCATGGTAAACAGTAACGGATATGCAGAACTTTCTGCCGCCATGTACGACCAGAAACTTTTTGAAACCTCTGGCGGCTTTGAGTCCCCGACTGTACGCTCCCTTGCTGCCATTGCCTGTGATGTCATTGCTTCTGGTACGGGATTTGAAGTAGTCCGGTACTTTGACGACATAACTTTTACCATGACTGATTATGGAATGGGATATAAATCTGCTGGGGAAATATTTAACGATGTTGCAAAGCAGTGTGCAACATCCATTGTTTCCAAGGTGACTGGTTCTGCATTCAGTGGTATTTCAAAAGCTGCCGGTGTATCAGGGAACATCCTTCAGGGAAGCAGTATTTCCGGGGCGGTCATAAATGGTGCGTCTGCTTATGCATCCAGTGTTGCTTCCGGCTATGTCAATTCCTTTGATTTCATAAAAGGTACAATGGACTGGGACAGGGCGGCGGCTTCCTGGACAGATCCGTCTGCATTGGCGTCTTTTGCAGGCAGCATCACCGGTGGTATCTTGGATGAAATATTTGACTATGATATGAATGGAATCAGGCTGAATAGTGAAATTACTAAAAACTCAATTTCATATATTGACAGTTTTATCGGTGATTCAGTTTCATCAGCCCTGGAATATGCCATGACCGGAAAAGCTTCAGTAAACCTGCTTTCCTTATACAAGACCGGGCTTTTTGAAGTTGGGATAAAGGAGGGCAGTTTCTTTGCCGCCATTTCAGAAGACGGTCAGCGGCTGGATTATGATGTCTTGAAAGCTCTTATGGATAGTGCTGGTAATGCAAAATATGTCCATGATTTGAAAAAAGGCGGACTGGAAGCGGAAGAAATCCTGAGTATTGCCAACATCCTCATGTATGGTTCTGACGGGCTGATGAAGAATAACAGGAATCTGGCTCTCGGATTGTTGTCTGGAGAGGTCAGCGTTGATTTTGCGGATGATGAGACAGGGGTAAGTTTTGGTGACAGTTCCGTTTCCATCAGCAGGAATGTGCTGGAGCAGGGAAAGACTGGGGCTGCCAATATTGCTGGCCAGCTTGCATATGCAAATCCTGCCAACTTTTATGTAACTGAAGGAAGCGGGGAAGAGCAGGCTTTGCAGGTTGTAGTCAATCAGCTCATGAACTCTGCACCTGTATATGCCATTGCAATGAAAATGCTGGGAATCAGTGAAGATGAGATTTCCGGTGGAAAGGGCATGAAGGAAGCTGGAAAGTATTATGCAGAGAACGGCGGTGAAGGACTTTTTACTTTCATAACCAATTTCCGGGACTATGAGAAACAGGAAAATTATGTTCCTGAGACAGCCTTGGAAATAAAGGACGAACCGCTTGCACCTGTGAATTCTGCTCCGGAAAATGATCTTGAAAATGATGCTGATATAAAGAAAATGTCAATAAAAATGGAAAACATCAACATTTCCGAGACATATTCTAACATGATGTCAGAAATTCTGGACGCAATCTACCGGCAGGATGATGATGAAAATAAAAATACAATGCTTGGCGGCGGTAAGAAAAAGGATGAGTATAACCGCATTTATACTGAATATCATGTTACTTATGGAGACTTTAAAGACTTTTCTGAAAGTTTTAAAGCGGGAATTCTGGAAAAAGGTCTTATTGGACAGAAAAATGATTCCACTATTGCCAATTATGGATGTACCCTTACAACTGCTGTTTATATGTATTATGTAATAACCGGAAAGCTTATGACGATAAAAAAGGCTAATGCAAAGATGATGGAAAATAATGCATACGAGAGTGCTAAACCAGTAGAAGAAAATAATCTGATTAATGGATATTCAAGTTTTATGAAGGCAGTAAATACCCTGGCAGGCGAAGATATTATAACGAATGCATATAGTAACAGCGACAGGGTGAATGATAAAAATGTCATATATGAAAAATTAATAGAGTTCAGCCAGAGTGAAAATAAAGCAGAGGATCCTGTATTTGCCCATTTGAGGGTCAATGGTGCCAGTCATTCTGTCCTTTTCCATTCCATTGAAACCAGACAGGAAAACCAATTGCTTGGAGATGTAAAGCTCAGGGTCATTAATCCGCTGAAAAATGGCAGCAAGTCTTACAAAATGAGTAATGTTTCAAGTGCCGATTTCTACAAACTTACTGACCGTGGAAAGGAACTTTATAAAAAAACGCTTTTAAAGATTGCAGATGTAAAGGCCAAGTCTCAGGCGGCTGCCCAATGATTTTATCCGGCCGTAAGTAAAAAAAATCAAGGGGAAAATCATGGAACGTATCTTGAGCCGCCCGATAAGGGGAAAGTCATGGATATCAGCAAGGGTGACTGTCCCCGCATATCGTATGTATTGATACATCGGAAGCACCTTCCTTGACTTTGATTTTATAAAATTATATAATCATAAAATCAAAGGAGACAATTGTATCAGTATGCATTGTCTCCTTTTTATTTACGGGGATGACACCCCGTGAAAACGGAGGAGTCATGGCCTTTATGCAGCCGAAAGCTTACTGGACTTGACTTAACGTACTTTTATTACGATGACATGCCAGATGAACATTCATCATCAGTCACTGTCTGTCCATGCGTTGCATGCGAAGGCTTTGATTTGTGTCATCCATGTTATGACTCTGAAACGGAGTCCTGGAGAAAATATGAAAAAACTTATTATTGCCCTTGCTGCAGCTGCCTGTTTATCTGTACTTACCGGCTGTGGTAAAAAAAATGTTTCGAACGGAATTACAATTACTGATGGTGTCCTCAAAGTAGGCTGTGAAGTAGGTTATCCGCCATTTGAATACTATGATGTTGATGGAAAGACACCTATCGGTTTCGATATGGAACTTGCAAAGGAAGTTGCTTCCAGACTTGGCATGAAATGTGAAATCATTGATACTGCCTGGGACGGAATACTTGCAGGTCTTGATACGGATAAATATGACTGCATCATGTCTGCAATGACAATTACTCCTGACCGCAGTGCAAATTATGCATTTACCCGCCCTTATATCGGTAACGGACAGTCAATCGTCGTCCTCAAGACTTCACAGCTTGCTATTTCTTCACCTGCAGAACTTACGGGGCTTCAGGTTGGCTATCAGGATGAAACCACATCTGATATTTTCATGACAAAACAGGCACAGGAAGGCTTGAAGTTCACTCCTGCAGAATACGACAAGGTACTCAATGCGTTTGATGACCTCAGGTTGGGCCGCATTGATGCCGTATGTGCAGATGCCCTTGTTTCAGTATCATATCTTTCTTCTCCAGATTCACCTTTCAAGATGATCTGGCAGGGAACACCTGATGAATATTTCGGAATTTGTGTAAAGAAATCTAATACTGAACTCCAGCAGAAAATGGATAAAATTGTTGCAGAAATGTTTGAAGATGGTTCACTCCTTAAGATTTCTGAAAAAATATTCAATGCAGATATGATTTCTACTGCAAAATAATCAGGATATCTGATATAATAAAAGGCGTCTCTTATGATGAATATCTCAGAGATGCCATAAACAAGAACTTATTGTACTTATGTACACCCGGGGACACCGTCAGTAAACTTTTGTTTTTGTGGTGTCCTCAATAGTTTTGGAATTCTGCAGGCTTTTGTGCCTGCAGCTGGTGTTGCCGGAGTCTATGGCGTTGGCGTACCTTAGATCAGACATATAGGATTTTAAAATGGAAAAACTGTCAAAAATCATTAGCTGGATTCCAAGCCTGCTTGATGGTGCAAAAATCACGATTTTACTTACGTTGTCATCTGTTGGTGCAGGGCTTGTTCTTGCACTTTTCCTTGCTTTGGGAAAAATGTCAAAAAACAAGGCTCTGAACAAATTCTGTGATTCGTATGTGTTCTTTTTCCGTGGTACGCCGCTTCTGATGCAGCTCTATTTTGTTTACTACGGCCTTCCGCAGCTTTCGCCTGTATTTACAATCAACAGCCGGTTCCTTGCAGCTTTCATTGCTTTCTCACTGAACTCCGCTGCATATACGGCAGAAATCATCCGTGCTGCAATCCAGTCAATTGATAAAGGTCAGTTCGAAGCTGCCCATGCCTTGGGAATGACATACAGACAGACTATGTCCCTCATTATCGTCCCACAGTCAATAAGACGCCTTATTCCTCCTGTAGGAAATGAATTCATCATGGTATTGAAGGACGCTTCCCTTGTTTCAATCATTGCCCTTGCTGATATTACTAAAGTTACAAGGAGCATCTCAAGTTCCACTGCATCTGCCCTGGTATATATTCCGGCCATGATTCTTTACCTTATCATTACGGCAATATTTACTGTGATTTTCAACAAGATTGAAAAAAAATATGCTGTGTACGAAAAAGACTGACAGGTAAATCAGTATTTTTACGGAGGATGATGATAATATGTCAATGATTAAGACTGAAAATATCAGTGTAAGGTTCGGCGACCTTCATGTTTTGAAAGGTGTTTCACTGGAAGTGCAGCCAAAGGATGTGGTGTGCATAATCGGACCTTCAGGCGCAGGAAAATCTACATATCTGCGTGCATTAAATAAACTCGAACGTATTGATAATGGCAGGATTTACATTGAAGACTGCCTTATTTCTGAATATGAAAACGGTGTTAAGAAATTTGAACTTCCGCCAAAAGAAATGCGTACTGAACTTCTTGAAGTCGGTATGGTTTTCCAGCGGTTTAATCTTTTCCCGCATAAAACTGTCCTTGATAATGTAATGATTGCGCCTTTGAATGTGCGCCATGTGGAAAAGGATAAGGCTTATGAAAAGGCAGTTGAACTTCTTTCCCGTGTAGGATTAAAAGATAAGATGGATGCTTATCCGGGAATGCTTTCAGGTGGACAGCAGCAGCGTGTTGCCATTGCCCGTGCCCTTGCCATGGAACCTAAAATAATGCTTTTTGATGAACCTACAAGTGCCCTTGATCCTGAACTTGTCAGTGAAGTCCTTTCTGTAATGAAAGATCTTGCTTTTGATGGAATGACTATGATGGTTGTAACCCACGAAATGGGTTTTGCCAGGGAAGTTTCCAACCGGACTGTTTTTATGTATGGCGGAGTGATTGCAGAAGAGGGAAGTCCTGATAAAATTTTTTCTGCACCTGAAAATGATCGTCTTAAGCAGTTCCTGAGCTCCGTGCTTTAATATTGCTTGCGTAGGGCATTATTTGAATGTTGAATCATCATGTATGCTCTTTGCCGTATGAGTGATATTGGAATCAGATTGCAATTTTCTTTAAGAGTGACGATGTCTCGAACTTTTGTGTTCAGATTTGTCATTGCAGGTGATGCACAGTGAATGCTGTCCTTGAAGCTGGAAAAACTTCGGGGGCAGCTTTTTTTTTACCATTCCAGCCATTATAATGTTTTACATTCAGCTAAAGTTTTGAACCGTACAGGAAATAATGCACGCCAAAATCTGCAGTAATGCTTTTTCATACAGCAGCTTATATTAATGATTCATTGTTTTTCCGCATCAATATGTCTTATCTTTAGCATCGAGGATTATTATCAGTCATATGACAGATATGTCACTTATGTAAAAAAAAAGACCTTGCATATGCAAGGCCTTATGGACGATGAGGGGATCGAACCCCCGACATTCTGGGTGTAAACCAGACGCTCGTACCAGCTGAGCTAATCGTCCGTTGATGTTTATACTATATGTAAAATCAGAAGAAAAGTCAATATGATTCTGCAATTTCCATATAATTTTTTTTAAAAAGCAGTGCGTTTACATAAAACACTGCTTTCTTTGACTGGATTTTGTACATCAGAATCTCTGATTCTGTAAGAAATGGCATTTTCTCAGTAAAATGCTTCCGGGGAAATCATCATTCCATCGGGTTTTCCATCCCTGACGGGAACATGAAGAGATCCTGTATCTTCAATGAATAATTTGACGTAACGGTACTGCCTGTGAGGATTTTACTTTGTACCGGAATTGAGAAAACATAATTTATGCTTTCATAGCCTTCTGCTGATATCTTCAGCTCAAAATCAAAATGTCCGTCTATCTTTTCAGCTTCAGCTTTTTCAGGATTTACACAGAATGAAAATACACCATCTGTAGATCTGCACGAAATTGAAGGATTCTGCCATGTCTGGTCAAGCATCGCTGCAAGTTGATTTTTAAAGTATAACTCTATTTTTGCCCCCATGATAGGTTCAAAATTCGTTCCATCGTAAACGGAACCTGTGAATATAGGAAAGTAGAAATATGGTGATGATCCTGAAAGTTTTTCTGCTTCCGAAATATATGAAAGGTTGTGGTTAGGCCTTTTGGAAGAAGATATAAGTCTGATGCCGTCAAGGACGAGTTTATCAACATCAATTTTTACCTGCGACATATTCAAATCATTTACGGCATGGGTTGCACCACGGCCTGAAACGATATATTTTGGTGGAATTCTGTTCAATACATAGCTTGTTACATCAAGTCTGCAATTTTCGCAGGAACACGTAAGCCATCTTGCATTTGTAGATTTCAGCTGCTCATACATTTTATCAACCGTTTCTTTTACAATGTCTTCCATCAGATTATGAATCTTCAATTTATGCCTCCAAAAAGACTTTATACAGTGAAAAAAAAGATTTACACAATATAGCGTAACAGTTTCATTAATTATATACTATAATAGTAAAGACTGCAATTAAAATACGGCATCTGGAAAAACAGTTTTTTCCAGGTGGATATGATGTTTCTCGTTTGTAAATTACAAGATTCAAAACACCATATCCAAAAGTTATTGCTGGGAATTCCATTGGTAATTACTAATATCCGTTATGTTTTCTGTATGTCTCTGGTTATCTGCTTATGAAGAACTTCTTTTTATTGATTGTTATTTTACCTGTATTGTTGTATTCCTGCAAAAAACAGCCTGATACTGTATATGATGAACTGGAGATGACTCCGCTTGCACGTGAAATAAATAAAAGAATGCTGGATTCTGTCTGGGTACATGAACTTGAAGGGCAGCGGCTTGTAAAAAAAATTGATGCCATGTCCGGAATTGCCAGTGAGATTTCATTGACACCGGCAGCAATGATTGCTTTCGGTTCCTCTTCCCAGTCTGTAAAACCTGTATATCCTTTTATGGAAGGATTTACTACTATTGATACTACTGTGCTGGAAAATGAATGTCTTGAAGTAATTGACCTGTTTTTCACTTCATTAAAAAAAGACGTTGGGGCGGTTCCTATTGCAGATGTTGAAAAATTCTATGTAAAGGATATGTTACACACATATTCACTTTTCAGGTATGATATTTCAAGTGCAGGTGTCATACAGTCATACCTTATAGGACAGGCTGTTTATTCTGGGAATATTTTTGAAGTACCTGTACGCTTTACCACTTCATCAAAAATCCTGTATACTATACTTTATCTGGTCAATGGAGATTTGCAGTGGCGGATTCAACAGGTTGAACTTTATAAAACGGAAGCAAGGTGAATTTTCCATTGGGATCATATTGTCGCTTTGTTAGCGTCGATGTTCGTCAGTGAGCATAAATCTGGCTGCTTTGCTGTGACTTTTATTGGAGGATGAAAAATGGAATCAAGTGAGTTGACTGGTATTGAACGTGAACTTGTACTTCAGTATCTGATTGACGGCAATGTTCCTGTTACAATTACATCATTGGATGACAGAAAAACTGCGGATCATTCCGGCCAGGATTCCATAAAACCTGCCAATTCTGCTGTTTTCCCTGTTGCCATAAAGGCTGAAAAAGTAAAGGTAATGGAGCAGGGAATCATCCTGCTTTCCAATCCTCCAAAAAATATAAAGGAATGGCTTTCTTCAAAGGTAAAGGTAGAATTTTATTTCAACCGGCTGGGGCTTTTTTTTATTTCAGAATTGAAAGAAGTTTCCGCCGGGCTTGCCCTTGTGATACCATCTTCAATCAGCAGGATTTCCGAAATACCCGTAGCAAGGCCATTGGATTTTTCTGCTGTACTTTATTTTTCAATGAATGATAAGGCTGGAATTCATTTTGACTGTTATCCATGTAAAGGTTACAAATTGTTTTCAAAGCCAGTGTGGAGTGATATCGATGAAAGTGTTTCCAGACTGGCAAAATCATATCTCGAAGAATTCATAGTCCATGCGCGCAGTCAGGGAACGGCAGGAAACGGTGTACAGCTTATTCCAGTGTGCCGCTATATTTCAGAAAAACGTACCGAAATGCAGGCTATACAGGGGCGGAGTAATCCATTTGACATAATATACGTTGATCATGAAAGGATTGTATTTGCAAGCACTTATGATAATCTGAAGCTGTCTTCTGGAACTGAATATGCCCTTGAAATGGGATTTCCCCTTCCAAAGCCACTTACAATGAAAAGGCGTCTTTTCGTTACACTATGTGTTGAAGGCGTATATTCTGACAAAGAAACTGAATTTGCCTGCGCAGTGTGCCGCTATACTTCAATAAAAGAAGAGGATATCCGTTTTCTTTACGAAAAGTGTACGAATACCCTCTTTGTATAGCAGCTGCATTATGCAATCTGTCCTGCTATCCTGAAAGTCATATTTTTTTCATCTTATTCTGTTTTGATTTTAAAGTCCTCTGGTTGCTCAGGAATATTCCGATAGGGCGGAGGTAAGAGATATTCTCACAGATGATTTTTATGATTACCGTCAGCGGTACTGCAAGAATCATTCCTGTAAAGCCCCAGAGCCATCCCCATAAAGACAGGCTTACAAGTATTATGAAAGGCGAGATGTCCAGATTGTCACCTTCAATCCTTGGTTCAAGCACGTTTCCCAGAAAAAAATTTGTTGAAACCATGAGGATTCCCGTTGCAATTACCGGCTGCCATTCAGGAAACCGTTGTACGATGGAAAAAAGGATTGTCACGGCACAGGAAATGACTGAACCGAATGTCGGAATAAAATTAAAGATGAACGCTATGAAGCCCCATACGATAGGAAAGTCAATTCCGATTATCATTAAGCCTGTATAAACGATAATTCCGGTTATGAGTGAAATGAAGAATTTGATTGAAATGAACCGTGTAGTTTCCCTGATTATCTTAAAGATTATGAGTTTTACACGGTTTCTTGTTTTTCCTTGAAATGCCAGTGATATTTTTGTCTGGAACATGGCACTTTCTGTAAGGAAAAATGTAAAAAGAAGCAATACCATGGTAAAGTTCTTCAGAAATGACATTGCAAAATTTGAGACCGTCAACGCGAGAGTCTGAACATATTTTTTTACGCCAAGCTGCTGCCAGAGGTTGTCAAAAAGTCCCTTTGCCTCGTCATATCCGAACCCAATTTCCGTAGCTATGACCTTGTACACAGAAAGGAACCTGTCTTCATATTTTGGATAAGCAGCGATAATTGCCCTTATGCTGGTCATAAGAAGGGAGCCTATTCCCCAGATTAGTATTATGAAAAATATAAGCGTAATAAGGATTCCGGCTCCCCATGGAATATGGAATTTATGCTGCAATTTTTCAATTACAGGTATGGCAATAAGCGCAAGCAATATTGCAAGTGCAACGGGAATCATCACAGATGAAGTAATTTTCATGATGCCGAACAGTATGATTGCAACCGTTACGAACAGAAGGTAATATATTCCCCGGCTGTAATTTTTTTCATCCATAATGATTTCCTTTTTTTCTATTTATTTTTTGGGAGGATTTTATCAAATCCACAGATCGGAACAAGAACCTCTGGTATTGTAACGGATCCGTCTTCATTCTGATAATTTTCCATTATTGCAAGCATTGCGCGTCCTACAGCTATTGCAGTTCCGTTAAGCATGTGCACATATTTATTCTTTCCGTCATCATCCTTAAAGCGTACATTCAGTCTGCGGCTCTGATAGTCAGTACAGTTGGAAGTAGATGTAACTTCGCCATATTCACCGCCGTTACGGCCTGGCATCCAGGCTTCAAGATCCCATTTGCGGTATGCTGGTGCACCAAGGTCTCCTGTACATGTATCTACAACATGGAACGGAAGTCCAAGTCCTGTAAATATCTCTTCTTCAATCATGCGGAGTTTTTCATGGATTTCATCTGACTGTTCAGGTGTACAATAAACGAACATTTCTACCTTATCAAACTGATGAACTCTGTAAAGTCCTTTGCTGAACTGACCTGCAGCACCTGCTTCGCGTCTGAAACAATGGGAAAGTCCTGCATAGAAAAGAGGAAGCTTTGCCTTTTCAAGGATTTCGCCTGAATGGTAACCACCCAAAGTAATTTCAGCAGTTGCTACAAGACATGTACCTTCTTCTTCAATGGCATATACGTTGCTTTCATTTCCACGTGGATTAAAACCGATACCTTTAAGGATTTCTTCCCTTGCAACATCCGGAGTGATGAAAGTTGTAAAGCCATGTTTCCTTAATGTGTTCAATGCATACATAATAAGGGCCTGTTCAAGGAAAACAGCTTCATTCTTAAGATAATAGAACTTTGGACCTGAAACCTTAGTTGCCCGTTCAAAATCAATAAGGTCAAGGTCTTCCATAATCTGGACATGGTCTTTTGGTGCAAAATCAAATTTCCTAGGAGTTCCAACCTTCTTTACTTCAAGGTTTTCTGTGTCAACCTTACCGATAGGTACCGCTGGATTTACCATGTTAGGAATCTGGCGGGCAGCTTCTTCCAAAGCCGGTTCCACTTCAGCAAGTTCTTTTTCTACTGCTGCAATGTCTTCTTTGATTTTGCGGCCTTCTTCAACAAGCACGCTTCTTTCTTCCGGTGCCATCTTTCCTTTCATGGCAGCTGCGTTTGCATTTCTTTTTTCCTGCAGTCCCTGGCGTTTTGAAACAAGGGCTGTTCTTTTGTCATAAAGTTCTACTACAATGTCCGCATCTGCAGTCATATTACGGTCTTCAATGTTCTTTTTTACTGCTTCAAGATTTTCCTTTATGAATCTATAATCCAACATGATTTTACTCCTGAAAACTGGAAAATTCAGTTTTTTTAAATTTATACTACAAAATCTGCAACGCAGATTTCACTGGTCATTTTACTCAATAGCGTAAGTACATCTTACGGAAATGCTGATTTCAGTCTTTCCTGCTGAAATCGGTGTAGTTGCAGCAGCTTTTGACAGCATCATCGGCCTTACGACATTATCATAATCTGGTCCTGAACTCAATTCCTGAATCTCAAGGACTTGTCCAAGGTTTGCCCCGCTTGTACCAACCATCAGCTTTGCAGCTTCATAGGCTTTCTTTACAGCTTCTGTCCGGGCTTCTTTTATTGCATTCTGGATGTCAGTAACGGAAAAAGTTATTGAATTGAACTGATTTGCACCTGCTTTTACGGCAACATCAATTGCTTCACCGACTTTGTTAATGTTCCGCACGACGATATTCAAGGAATTAGTCACCCGGTAATCCCCCCGGATCTGTGTACCATTCCTGTTTATCATATCCTGGGTAATCCTATAATCTGATGTAGAAATGGAATCCCTTGAGAAGCCGGCATCAATCAATGCATCAGCAACTTTTGAAACCGTTTCCGCATTCTGCTGCGAAGCCGTAAGTACATCTTTATTGAATGTGATTACGGAAAAAGAAACCGTGGCAATATCAGCATCAAGCAGAACTGTACCTGTTCCACTGACCGTCACAGTCCTTAGTGTTTTTTCTTCTGCTTTCTGGACTACTGTACAAGAAGCAAAAAATGCTCCCGCCAGAAGAGGCAGTACCTTTAAAACTATTTTCCTCATGTTAACTCCTGTTAATTTCTGTTGAAAAAATGCAGTTTTTAATAATCTTTACCGTATATCAAAATAGAAACGACGGAGATATATGCTCCTTTCATTTGCTTTTTTCCATAAAGGACTGGCAGGCCAGTTTTTTATAAGCGTATCATAAGCATCAAGGGCAGATTTTATGTTCTGTACTTCAGACTTTGCTTCCAATATCTGGCCTTCAAGGAATAATCCTTTATCAAAATCCGTAGTTGCCACATCAAAGAACTGCTGTACTACAGACAATGCCTCTGTATAATTCTTTGCCTTGTATTCATTCTGCGCTTTTTCAAGCAGTGACCTTGCACTGGTATTTTTCCTGTCGCTGACGCTGCCTTTCTTTATGGAATCTGGCAGTTCATGCTTTTCCAGTTCCTTATTCTCTACATTGCCATTGCCGGAATCTTCTTGCTTCGTAATGTCTGGAGAAGATTCCTGTTCTGGACTGCCTTTTTCAGCTGTCTGTATTACAGTCTGGACCTTTTCCTGCGTCTTCCGGGCAATTACGGTATTTGAAGCCGGTATTTCACTTTTCTCTGTCTGGTCTGCTTTTTCCTGCATGAGGTGTTCAGAAATTGGTGCACCTTCATTTTTCAGTTTTCCATCAGCTTCTGAAACCTTCTTTTCTGGTACATCGGCAGAAGTCTTCTTCTGGGCAGATGCAGTGCTTTTTGCTGCCTGATCAGGTCGCTTCGGAATGATGTCTGCATACGAAGGTGCTGTAATGTGTGCATCATCCATTGCATTACGGGAAGAAACTTCAACTTCCAGATAATCATCAATATAGCTGCCTGTCATTGGGTCATTCTTATAGAAATGAAGTATGGAAATCCCAGGCTTTTTTGAGCGTAATGTAAATACTGTTTCCTTATTTCCAAGCTTACGTCCGAAGAAAATAAACCTGTTGTCATTGTCATTTTCTCCAAGGTAAATCCAACCGGCACCAGGATATACAATATCAAGATACTGGCTGTTATCCATCTTTACTGACCGTGAAGTTACAATGTTTTCCAGTTCTACAGCAGGTTCTTCTTCATCTTCTTCAACGTAAACAGAAGGTGCAGGTATTACCACCGGTTTTACAGGTTCCTGCTTCACCAGGAAAGGCTCATTTTTTACAGGTTCACTTTTGGGTGCCGTTTTTTCCACGCTTTCCTGAGGAACTGGTTCCGGTTCCTTTATTTTTTCCGGTTCAGCTGCAACGGCAGGTCCAGCTTCTTCTTGTTTTTCAACTGCCGGTTCTTCTGCTTCTGCAGTTGTCTCAGGAATTCCTTCATCCTGTACAAGTTCAGGTTCTGGAATTTCTGCATTCAGCATACTGTCAAATTCGGAAATGTCTGATTCGGACATTTTTTCAGCAGCCGGATTGTCATATTCATCAATTTCAATGTCTTTTTCCGAAATCTTTTCCGGGACTATTTCCTGTTCATCATGAATATCTTCTATTTCAGCAGGTTCTTCCGGGGTCTCTTCTGACTTCTCTGGAACATTTTCTGCCTGGTCAAGTTGTTCCGGTACAATGTCTTCATTTTCCTGTTCTGGTTCAGCATCCTGACCTTCATCTGGTGGAGGAGGATTATCTGCCAGTTGCAGTTCTTGTTCCGGAACCGGAGCACTTGTGGTCTGGCAGGAGGAAAATGTAACGAGAAGCGATAATGCTGCAATATGGCAAAGAGTCTTTTTCATTGTACAGCTCCCGTAATTTCGTCAGTAAGCCTTTTATTTGCCTGTTCCAGTTTTTCAAGTGCAGATTTTTCAGGCAGTGTAAACCATTCTTCACATTCTTCCTGCGTCCATTTTTCCTTCTTCTGTCTGCTTACGGCATAGGTTGAAGGTACGGAAATTCCATCAGGCAGCATGAGCTCCTGGTCCATGACGAGGGGTTCTGGTTCCGGCATGCCTTTTTTTTCATTCGTACCAAAGCCCTGAAATGCAACAATCAGTGCCGCCACGACAAAAAGGATGCCGAGAATGCCCGAAATTACAAGAGGCTTCTGCCTTTCTGAGAAAAAATCTTTGATTTGAAAAACAATGTCATCAAAATCCAGCATCAGCTGTTTTCTCCTGCTCCATTTTCTGCATTTCCGTCATCTTCTTCATGGATTGCAGTATCAGTATTTTCCTGAACGCTTTCTATGGCTTCAGTCTGCAGGTTGAATCCTCCTGCATTTTCAATATCGGCAGTTTCCGGCTGTGTCTTTCCATCTTCATTCCTGTTTTTTATTACAGGCCGGGGAGGAATCACGACGCCTTCTTCTGGCGGTACGTCTTCATCGATGAAATTATCTTCTTCTTCCGTACTGTTACGCTTTATGCTGTCAACATCATCATCAAGTCTGATTGCAATAATCTTGCTGACTCCTGATTCTTCCATTGTAACGCCAAGCATTGTACTTGCCCCTGTAACCGTCTTCTTGTTGTGGGTGATGACTATATACTGGCTTATGTTTGCAAAAGACCGTAATGCAGTTACGAAGCTTGAAACATTTTTTTCATCCAGTGCGGCGTCAATTTCGTCCAGGAGACAGAATGGAGACGGGCGTACCTGATATGTTGCAAACAGGAGTGCGATTGCCGTCATTGTCTTTTCACCACCGGAAAGAAGGGAAATGTTTTCCAGCTTTTTTCCCGGCGGCTGTGCATAAATATCAATACCTGTGGTAAGTACGTTTTCCGGAGTCTGCAGGCGCAATTCACCGCGTCCGCCGCCAAAAAGACGTCTGAACATATTGTGGAAATTACGCTTAATCTTATTGTAGGTCTCAAGAAACAGTTCAGAAGACTTCGATTTGATCTCTTCTGAAATTATTTCAAGGTCGGCCAGTGATTTTTTTGTATCATCATAGTTTGCCTGCTGCCTTTCATACCGTTCCTTTACTTCAGCAAATTCTTCCGGCGCCATGAAGTTTATTCCGCGGGAAAGCCTGTCCATTTCCTCTTTCTGGGTGGAAAGCTTATCCTTAAGTACTGCAGCCGGCGTAGAAATCGTGTACATATGTTCTTCATATTCCATAAGGTCTCTGGAATACTGATCAAGGAAGTTCTGCTTTACATTCCTTATTTCAGTATCAATCTGTCCCATGGAAATGGAAAGCTGTTCAAACTGTGTCTGATACTTTCTCTGGAGTTCATTCTTTTTGTTAAGGTCATTCTTTTTATCAGAAACCTTACTGTTGCATTCGGCAATTGCTTCATCCAGTGCAGTAAGTTTTTTTGCAGTTTCTATACCTTTTGCTTCGATTTCTGCAAGTTCATCCTGAATTCCTGCAATCCTTTCTTCCATGTCTTCCCTGCGCTTTGTTTCTGCAAAGAATTCTTCTTCATTTGTACGCAGGTTGTTTTCCTCGAAAGCGATATTGCGCCTGAAAAGCTGCATCTGAGTTTCATTTGCAGAAATCTGTTCCTTCATTTTGACTTCATTAATCTGAAGGTTTGAAAGGGTAGCCCTGTACTCATCGATTTTTACGATGAGGTTTGCATTTTCTGATTTCAGTTCTTCAATAAAGCTGTTTATGTCTTCTACCTGGTCGAGATTTTCCTGGATTTTGGCATCTACATCACGCTTTTTTGTAATGATTCCCTCTGGTGCAAGAAACTCGCCGATGAACTGAGGTGAAGCCTTTATATATTTTGCAAGTGCTTCTTCAAGGACTGTAATCATTTTTAAGCTTTCATCAAATGCTTTTGCAGCATCCTGTCCCATTCTGGTTCCATCTTCGTTGGAATGGCAGCCTGCGTTTGCAAAATCTGAAAAAATGTTTTTACGGCCTTCTGTAAAAACCTTAAGCTTTGCAAGCACTTCATCAAGGGCAGATTTAGCAGAGTTCATTGCAGTTTCTGAATATCCTGCATCCTTCAGCTTTGCATCAAGTTCCGTCACAATATCTTCTGTAATTGCCGTAAGTTCTTCCTGAAGTTCAGCCCTGCGTTTTGCAAGTTCTGCAATCTGCTGCTGCTTCTGTGAAACCTGCAGGTCATTTTCACTTATCTGTGAACTGGCTGTTTCGATGTTTTCGCGGAACGACTGTATGTTTTTCTGAATATCTGACAGCAGTTTCTTTTTGTCATGAAGTTCACTTTCTGCATCACCGATTTCGTCATTAAGTTCATCAATGCGGTCTTGTATTTTTTTCTTTGCAAGTTCAAGCTGTGTGATTTTTTCAGTGATTTCCTGAGCGCGGGCATTGAACTGTTTTTCCATTTCAAGCTTGCCGCTTTTTTCTGTCTGTATGGCAATGATTTCTGCCTGAAGCCTGTAGACTTCATTCTGCATTTCATTAACCTGATCCGTATTTTCAGAAATGGAATTGTTGATTGCAGCTATTTCTTCCCGGACTTCATTGCGTTTCTTTTCAACTTCTGCCAGCGTGTTTTCATTGCGTGCCTTCGTCTCTATGAACCCCTTCAGTTTCAGGAGCTGGAGGTCAAGCTGGAGTTCAAAAACTTCATCCTTTACTTTGCGGTACTTGATGGTCTTTTCAGACTGGACTTTCAGCGTGTCATAGTTCCTTTTGATTTCTGTAAGTGCTATTTCAATCTGCTGCAGGTTCTGCCGTGTCTTTTCCAGTTCTCTTTCTGCTTCTGCACATTCAGCCTTACTGCGGCTGATACCGGCGGCTTCTTCAAAAAGATAACGGCGGTCTTCCGGTTTGCTTGAAAGGATCTGGTCAATTTTTCCCTGTTCCATTACGGAATAGGCTGCCTTTCCGACACCAGTATCCATAAAGAGTTTCCGGATTTCAGTAGGTCCCACCTGCCTGTTGTTGATGAAATATGCAGATTCCCCGGAGCGGAAAAGCCGCCGTTTGATGGCAACTTCTGAATCTTCAAGCGGAAGCAGCGAATTTTCATTCATGATTGTGAGTGTGACTTCTGCCACATTCAAAGCAGGGCGTATTTCAGTTCCATTGAAGATGACATCTTCCATTTTGTCAGCACGGAGGTTTTTGGATTTGTTTTCAGCAAGAACCCATTTCATGGCATCAACAACATTACTTTTTCCACATCCGTTAGGGCCAAGCAGTGCTGTAATACCGTCTGCGAAATCTATATGGGTGCGGTCTGCAAATGATTTGAAACCGAATATGTCAAGACTTTTTAAAAACACGATAACTCCAGATTTTTATATGGTAAGGTCAATATTTCAATCTGTACTATATCATTTTTTTTAGACAGTATCAATGATGAATGGTAATTGTGATGTTTTTGGTGTGTTTTAACTGGTTTGAATGCTGCCGCCGGTGATTGCGGCAGGACTTCCTGATGGATTTAAAATCACTGGACTGGTGTAGTTCAGGATGGCTTGTTTTCAAAATATTGACAAAAACCTGCAGTTTTCTGGAAAAACTGTGGAATGTAAAAACGGACGTTTCCGGGATGCAGCTCCTGTTTTCCATGCCATGATGTGCAGGTTCTGTCAGAAAGTTCTAAAATTCTTTGCGCCTTGTCGTTCCTTCTTTTTGTTCCATATTTTCTTCCGGAGTTACCAGCTGACCTTTGTACAATACTTTAGGATAGACCTTTAGTTTCAGTTTTTTTTCAAGTGCTGCAAATTTCCTCATTTCGTATTCATCACCGATTACAATGTTTATTCCGGTTTTTCCAGCCCTTGCTGTTCTTCCAGCCCTGTGAATGAAGAAATCATTGTCTGAAGGAAGGTCTGTCTGGATTACATGGGTTATATCCTGTATGTCAAGACCGCGGGATGCCAGGTCGCTGGTTATGAGCAGCCTGCATTTTCCGCTTTTAAAACGGTCTATGGCTGTCTTCCTGTCCTGGTTCTTTGTCTTTGCATGGAGCATTTCACATTCAATTTTACGGAAACGTAATTTTGATGCAATATTTTCTACCTGATCCGCCCTTGAAGTGAATACAAGTGCTTTTTCCGGAGATAATGCATAAAGAAGGCTCCTCAATGTATCGATTTTGTCCCGCTGTTCTGAAAAAAGTGCCATGTGGGTTATCTTCAGTCTTAATACATCTTCAGGTGGCAGGAGGATTTTTTCAGTTTCTCCGCCTTTGTCTTTTATAATCCGGAATGTAGTTTCAGACATTGTTGCTGAACATGCAATGTATTGTGCATCTGCAGGAATGCACCCCAGAAGTTCTTCTGTTTCATCCCGTATTTCTTTTGTAACGAGCCTGTCAGCTTCATCAAGTATTACGGCTTTCAGTTCGTTTACCTTCAGTTTCTTAAGGCGGATCAATTCAAGGAGCCTTGCCGGGTTTCCTATTATGATTTCCGGTTTTTCCTTAAGATATTCAATCTGTCTCTTTAGGGGAGCTCCGCCGATGAAAAGGCTTGCCTTCATTTCCGTTATGGAATGCGCGGCTTCCTTCAGCTGTGATGCCAGCTCGAAAGTAGGGGAGATTATCATTATCAATGGTGATTTTCGGATGTTTTCAATGGTTTCAGTTTTCTGTACAAGTGGAAGCAGGTATGCAAACGTCTTTCCTGTGCCTGTTTCAGACTGGAAAACTACGTTCTTTCCTTCCATGATTGAAGGAATGACCTTTGCTTGTACTGCTGTCGGTGTTACTATTCCTGCAGCTGAAAGTTTTTCCGTAAGCTGACCGCTGATTCCTAATGTAGTGAATGTAATGTTTTCGTTCATGAACGTACTATAGCATATACAGAAAATCTGTGCTACAATGTACGGTAAATGAAAATAGGCATTGACACTTTCGGTACTGATCATTCAAGGTCGGGAATCGGTTCGTATTTATATTATCTGACTGCAAACCTTCCTGAGGAAAGCGGGATTGAGTATGAACTTTTTGGTTCATCTGTTGACCGTTATACATATAGTGCTGAACGGAAGCTTCCATATACAGAAATCCATGTAAAAGATTCTCTTGAAAGTGAACGGTTCTGGCATCGTTTTTTTGCATCAGGATTTGTGAAAACAAAGGGGTATGGGGGAATACTTTATCCCGCTGTTTCAAAAGTCATTCCGTCATCATTTCCTGTTCCCGGTGTCGCCATAATGAATGACATACTTTCCGCCATGCTTTCAGACCGGAAGTCAGGTTCATACGGAAAGTACCTCCTTTCCCAGCTTAAGAAAATCCAGTGTATCATTGCACCTACAGAGTTCGTGCGTAATGACCTTGTTGCGTGCGGTGTAAAGCCGGACCGGATAAAAGTTGTGAAGTCAGGCATTGACCACGGACTTTTCTACCATTCTGTGATGGATTCTGATTTTGTTGACATAAAACCGTTTGCAATAAAACGGCCGTATATAATTTTCCCTTCAAGGATTTCCGGGACTTCCAAGAAACATGTTGAACTGATAAGGGCTTTTGAGCTTTTCAAAAAGAATACCGGATTGCCGCACAGGCTTGTACTTGCCGGTGCTGAAACAGCGTATGCCACCGAGGTCCATGAAGTGGCACTGGCATCTTCCGTTGCTTCAGATGTTTTCTTTACCGGGTTTTTCCCCCATAAAAGTTTTGCAACTCTGTATAGTGGTGCTGATGCATGCATTTTTCCATCAGTTTCAGAAGGAACCGGACTTCCTGTCATTGAGGCTATGGCTTCCGGTGTACCTGTAGGGGCTTCTTTTTCCGGTGCGCTTAAAGAAGTTTCTGGCGGAAATGCGCTTTTCTTTGATTCTGACGACATCGGACAGATGGCTTCCATCATGGAAAATCTGGTGTCGCCTTCTGCGGAAAGAAATGAACTTATAAGCAGGGGTATGGAATGGGCTTCTGGTTTTGACTGGAAATCAACTGCTGAATCTGTCGTTTCAATATTACTTGAAACCGCCTGTGTTTAACCGGACTTTCTTGAAGACGGCAGCATCCCCTGAAGTTTACCGGATTCCATAAGTTCAGGGGGGGGGGCTCCGTTTAAGCTGTCAGCTCAGGTATGATGATTTTTTCTATATCAATCTTACTGTTGCTGCTTACTATATCTTTCGTAATTTCAAGTTTCTTCTTTCCTTTCATGCTTGGTACTTCAAACATTATGTCAAGAAGCATCTTTTCTACAATTGCCCTCAGTCCGCGGGCTCCGGTCTTCTGCTTTATTGCTATGTCCGCGATTTCGTTGATGGCTTCGTCTGTAAAAGTAAGGTCAACGTCATCTAAAGCAAATGAAGCCTGAAACTGTTTTGTAATTGCATTTTTCGGTTTTGTGAGGATTGACACAAGGTCATCCCTTGTCAGTTCCTTTAATGCAACTGAAATCGGCATACGACCGATAAGTTCAGGAATAAGCCCGAATTTTACAAGGTCGTCTGAAGTCACTTTGTTCAGAAGATCCATCCTTTCGTCATCGGTCATTGTAGCAACATTAGACCCAAATCCCATGGAATGTTCAGCTGTCCTCTGTTCAATGATTTTGTCTAGCCCAACGAATGCTCCACCAAGAATGAAGAGAATGTTTGTAGTATCAATCTCTATCATTTCCTGATTTGGATGCTTCCTACCACCCTGTGGAGGAACGCTTGCCTTTGTTCCTTCGATTATCTTCAGAAGAGCCTGCTGTACGCCTTCGCCTGATACGTCACGGGTTATAGATGTGTTTTCACTTTTCCTTGCAATCTTATCAATTTCGTCAATAAAAATGATTCCACGTTCTGCTTCACTTACATTTCCATCTGCTGCATTTATAAGTTTCAGCAATACATTTTCAACGTCTTCACCTACATAACCGGCTTCTGTAAGAGTTGTTGCATCTGCAATTGCAAAAGGAACCTTAAGTTTTTGTGCCAGAGTCTTTGCAAGGAGAGTCTTTCCGCTTCCTGTAGGCCCGATGAGGAGGATGTTTGATTTTTCAATCTTAACATCATTATCCTGTTCTTTACTGAGCATTGCCATTCTTTTGTAGTGGTTGTACACGGCAACAGAAAGTGCTTTTTTTGCGTAATCCTGACCAATCACATACTGGTCCAGATAGTCCTTGAATTCCCTCGGGGTAGGGACATCTGTCAGCTGGATGTGTTCAACACCGTTTTCTTCTTCCGTAAGGATGTTAGCACATAATTCTGCACAGTTCTTACATATATATATTTCAGTAAGTCTTGATGCTGCAAGTCTTCTGTTTGCATCTTGAGGTTTTCCGCAGAATGCACAGAAATTTACATTATTGTTACCGAAGATTCTCAATTTTTAGTTCTCCCTGCCATGATGTGGTCTACAATGCCGTATTCCAGTGCGTCCTGGGCAGACATGAAAAAGTCCCTTTCCATATCGGCTGCAACCACATCCTCTGTTTTACCTGTATGATTTGCAAGATATCCGATTGAAAGTTTCTTTAACCGGAGTATTTCCTTTGCCTGAATTGCAATATCACTTTCCTGACCATTGACACCGCCTCTTGGCTGGTGAATCATTACCCTTGACGACGGAAGAGCATAACGCTTGCCTTTTGTTCCTCCTGCAAGAAGAATGGCTCCCATGCTTGCAGCCTGTCCCATACAAATTGTCTGAATTGGACATTTTACATACTGCATCGTATCATAGATTGCAAGGCCTGCTGTTACAGAACCTCCAGGGGAGTTGATGTACATGCTTATATCTTTATCCGGATTCTCCGATTCAAGGAACAGTATCTGTGCAACAATAAGGTCTGCTGTTACATCGTTGATTTCACCGTCAACAAAGATAATCCTGTCTTTCAAAAGGCGTGAAAAAATATCGTATGATCTTTCACCATTTCCACTGCGTTCAATTACATATGGAACCATAGAATTCATTTGTTCGTTCATATTTTCCTTCATTAAAATAAATATAACAAAAAAAAGTATAAATGTCTTTAGGGAACCCTTAAAAAGTTTTGTTTTTGGAAGTTCCACTGGAAAGTCTGAATGTAAAACTACATCAGTACGGTGTGTTAGGGGAAATTCTGGCATCAGGATATGCCTTATCTGTTTTCAATTTTTAAAAGGTAAAAAAAAAGAGGTTTCTTTGAAAGAAACCCCTTTTTGAGCCATGCAGGGATCGAACCTGCGACCCACAGATTAAGAGTCTGTTGCTCTACCAGCTGAGCTAATGGCCCGGTATATCAGTTTCAATATAATGCGTCCGACAGGATTCGAACCTGCTACCGCCGGATTCGAAGTCCGATGCTCTATCCAGATGAGCTACGGGCGCTTACCCTTTTTCGCTTGCCAAAGCTTGCGTATGGGTGCCTAGTGGGGATCGAACCCACGACAACCAGATCCACAATCTGGCGCTCTACCGCTGAACTATAGGCACCATGTAACTGACGAAATCAAATATATCAGAAAGTGTTGGTTCTAGTCAATATCAAAAATGCATAAAATTTAATTTTTTTTTGGAATATCTGTATACAATGTTCTTGATTAGTGAAAGCTTTGCAGAATTGTCAGGAAAGCAACTATTCAATTGTAAATAATGAAGGGCAGAAAACAAACTTGGGTGGAGTGTCAATTCCATGAAATTGAGGTTGGATAATTCTGATGAGTTTTGAAAAAGTGTGTGTAACTTGTAGGACAGTCAGGACAGTGCCCGTTCTGCAGAAAGGTGGATGAAGGTTCCGGATTATCTTGCAGCGTTTTTTTTGAATGCAGGATATTCATTAGTAGGATTTGCTGTGAAAATACCATGTGATTTGTGAGATATTCCTTGTCTTTCCGGTGCAATTCATATGGGCATCATTTTTATAAGGCTGTATCCGTAAAAAGTAGTACTGGGAAGAATTATAAAAAACGAGTATCGTCGATGAAAAATAGCAGGCTTCTGTATTGAAAAAAAAGAGAGCTGTGTATCCACCGCAGGTTTCCTCTGTAATGCCCGTGCTTTCGAAACGCAGCTTCTCGGAGCATCGCTCCCTGTCTGTCTGCGTTCCGTTTTTTTATCTAATCTATGTTCCTGCTTATTTTACACAGTCTTATAAATTTCAGAAGTGAAATCGCACATAGGTACAGTAATGGCCTGGCTTGTTACATTTAATTTCCGCTTTAATCAGCAACACTGCAACCGGACGCAGCCTTTTATAAAATTAAATTTGAAAAAAATATAATTTCTTTTGTTTGCTGCTTGACACAAAAAATATTTTTGTGTAGAGTGTTAACTGTCGCAAGGCACTGAAACAGAAAAGAGTTTTTACTGGTTGTCAGTTCTAAGACACACTTGCCATGAAATGCGAGAGTGGTGAAATTGGCAGACACGCTAGACTTAGGATCTAGTGCCCTAGGCGTGAGGGTTCAAGTCCCTCCTTTCGCAATACATCTTTTGATGTTGTCATGCGGGAATAGCTCAGTGGTAGAGCGCCACCTTGCCAAGGTGGATGTCGCGGGTCCAACTCCCGTTTCCCGCTCTAGAAAAAAAGGCGATTCGGAGCAATCTGAATCGCCTTTTTTCGTTTACATTTCAGGAAAATAAACTTTACTTGTTCAATGGATGTTTTTGACATTATTGGACTTGATGGTTTTAGCCTGTCTGAAGGGTGTGGGTTTATCCTTCAGAAATGAATTTTTTATATAAGAGGAAGATCGTCATGAAATTGACCAAGGAATTTACAGCACTTGAAAAATCTGCAGTAAAGCTTACTGTGACAGTTGATAAGGCTGATGTTGAAGCTGCATACAAGGAATCTACTGCTAAATATGCTAAAAATGTTCAGATTCCAGGATTCCGCAAGGGCCATGTACCGGTAAATGTTCTTGAAAGAAAATTCGGTGATGCTCTTAAAGCTGAAGCACTTAGTGACATGATTGACAAGTCATTGAATGAAATTTTTGCTGATGAAAATGAAAAGGATAACCGTCCGCTCCCGTATGCACAGCCTAGCCTTGAAAAAATGCCTGAATTTGACCTTTCAAAGGATCTTACATACACAGTAACATATGATGTTTTCCCGAAGGTCGAAGTAAAGAATTTCTCTGGTATTACGGTAAAAGAAGCTCAGGTTTCTGTTGGTGAAAAAGAACTTGAGGATGAGTTGAAGGCAATTCAGGAAAGGAATGCGACGGTTTCAGATAAGGCTGAAGGTGAAGCTGTAGCAAATGGTGATATCGTAACTATCAGTTATTCAGAACTTGATGATGCTGGTAATCTTGTTGATGGTTCAAAACGCGAAGGCTTTGTATTTACAGTTGGTTCGGGTGAAAATATTTATAAAATTGATGATGACATCATTGGTATGAAGAAAGGTGATTCAAAATCAATTACAAAAACATATTCGGCTGATGATGCAGATAAGGAACTTGCTGGTAAGACAAAGAATATCAGTGTTTCAGTTACAGCTGTAAAAATCCGCAATATTCCTGCCCTTGATGATGATCTGGCACAGGATGTAAGTGAAAAGTTCAAGACACTTGATGATCTTAAGAAAGATCTCATGAAAGGAATGGAAACTGCTGCTTCCCGTCGTGTAAAGGAAATGAAGAATAATGACCTTCTCTCTCAGCTTGTTGAAAAGAATCCTTTTGATATTCCTGCTTCCATGCTTCAGGCTGAATTGAGCGGCCGTTGGGAAATGATGGCAAATCAGTTTCAGACAACGCCAGAACAGTTGGAAAAGATGGTGACAGCTGCTGGGCAGACAAAAGAAGGTATGCTTGCACAGTGGACAGGTGACAGTGAAAAAATGCTTAAGAGCCGTATCATCGTTGATGCACTTCTTAAAGAACGTAACATTTCTGTGACACCGGAAGAAGTTGAGGCAAGGTATGCTGAAATTGCTGAAGAGGGTAACATGACTGTTGAAGAAGTTAAGAAACATTATTCTGATCCTCGTTCAAAAGAATATCTTGTTGATGATACAAAAGAACAGAAGCTTTATGACCTTCTCTATAAAGAAGTGAAAGTGACAAAAGGTGATAAGATTGCCTTTACCGATTTGTTTAATAACAGATAGAACTGATATTTCTTTTTTATAGTTTGAGAGACCTGTTTTTTCTTTAATTAGAAAAAGCGGGTCTTTTTTATTTGGCTATGTCCGAAAAAAATGTTGCTAAAAAAATCTACACTGTTATGCAGTTAATTTTACCATTAGGTCAAAATCCTGGTTTTTACAAGGCACATGAATTAGAGGAAAGTTCATTCTGGAAATCATGAGCTTTGTGAAACCGGAATGCAGATATACTGTAAAAGAAATGGCGAAACATTCCTTTTAATGCTTCTTGCCCTGAGACAAAACAGGTTGCTGTTCAGATTCAGGACTGACTACACATTTTCGATTTTTGTTGTTGGAAAGCCGAAACCGCCACTCTATCATCATTTGCCTCATGTTTTTCCGTGTGGCCGTGCAAGGCTTCCGTCCAGATTCAAACATTTTTTTCAATTCACTTTCTTTCAGAAGATATTCTGCATCTGTCACGAAGGTTCCCTTAGGGCCTTTTTCTAAATGGCAAAGGTTTTTGCCGTCATGTTCTCTGACCGGTCTGAAACATATTTTTACCAGAGTGTCGTCTTTCATTCATGTTTCATGGAGCATGAATCCGTAGAACCGTCCCTTAATAGATTTGCAGCAGCTGGCGATTTCTTTCGTCACTTTATGTGATGAAGGCAGCGATGAAACCAGCAGCCTTGCTGGTGGCTTTCATGAAATTTTCACAGTTCGTAAGATCCGGAAAAAATGACGGTAATGCGACATCGCAGTTTTGTAGAAAGTCTTCAGATCTCTGGTTCTGTCCAAAATGAGCACAATATTAAGCGTCATGACTTCCGGGACTGTCATTGTTTGTTTTGGTCTACGGCTTTATTCATACAGATTCTTTTTACCTGTTTCAGTCTTGATAAAACGGTGATAAAAGTCATCAATTATGCAATATAATTCAATATGATCGTTTTCGGTCATGTCGTACTTCTTTTGTTTTTTTTGTTGAGGTAAACAAATTCTAAAGTTTTACGACTTTTTTTTAATGGCTATGTCCGTAAAAAGTGTTGCTAAAAATCTGCATTTTACTAAAAAAAAGCGGGTCCCAGCGACGGTAAAAAAGCCGGCTCCTTCAGGAGCCTAGTATCCCCCCAGAGGTAACGTGCGCAGTACAGCTTCTCGGAGGCTCGCTAAAATTGCTTTTGCAATTTTCCGGCTTTGCCGTCGCTCCCTTCCGCCTTCGAAGCTCAGCTTCTCGGAGACTCGCTCAAAACTCACCTCGTGAGTTTTGCCGGCTGATGCCGTCGCTCCCTACCACAATTATGCAGTTAATTTCACCATTGATTCTACATAGCCTTCATCAGCATAGAGTAGAAGTGCTTCTATCAGAACATCAATACCTCGAAATTCGTTGTCACTCAGCAACAC
>JAZLGS010000042.1:0-44578 GCA_045616425.1 Treponema sp. | reverse complement strand
TTTTAACGTTCGCGAGAGCGAACAGTTCAAACGACAAAATCTGCGTTGCAGATTTGCAAAGAAAAAAGAGCCGCGCTATTTCAGCGGTGCTTTTTTCTTACTCCTATAAAAAGTCAATGAGGAAATATCAATTTCCGATTTGACGTTTTTAACGTTCGCGAGAGCGAACAGTTCAAACGACAAAATCTGCGTTGCAGATTTGCAAAGAAAAAAGAGCCGCGCTATTTCAGCGGTGCTTTTTTCTTACTCTCCATCTAATCCGATTTTTACTGAATGGATGTTTTTCTTTTTACCGCCTTCCAGCAATACTTTTATGCGGCTCTTTTTCGTTTCCTGCTCCTTCATTATTAAAGAATAAAGCACCGGAATAAAGAAAAGAGTAATAAAAGTTGAACTGGCAAGTCCTCCTGTTACTGCCATGCCAATCGGCTGGACCATTCCCGCACTTCCGCCTTTTGCAAAACACATTGGAATCATTCCCAGAATTGTGGTAAGTGTAGTCATGAGGACCGGACGCAGACGGCTTACACCTGCCTGAAGGCATGCTTCCTGCATTTTATAGCCCCGGTCAATCAGCAGGTTTGTGTAGTCAACGAGGATGATTCCATTATTTACAACGATTCCTACAAGCATGATCAGGCCTACCGCACTCATCATTGAAATTGCCTGGCCTGAAATTTTATGTATGAACACGACGCCGATTATGAGGAACGGAATGGTGCACAGGTTGATGAACGGCGCCTTGAATGATTCATATGTTCCAGCCATTACACCGAATACAAGCAGGATTGCCATCAGGATGATTCCTCCGTATGCAAGTCCTTGTTCCTTTATTTCTTTCCATGAACCTTCGTAACTGATCCTTATGTTATCCGGCACAATGAAGGTATTTTTGATGCCGTCTTTAATTGCCTGTTCTACAATGTAGGGGCTTTGGTCTGTAATTATGTCGGCGCTTACGGAAATTACACGGGTCTGGTTTTCCCGGCGGATACTGACAGGCCCAAGTCCTTTTTTTACTTCTGCAAAATTTGCCACACTGACTTTTCCTTTTTTTCCATTTACATAAATCTGCTCCAGGTTTGCCGCAGTCTGCCGGTCGCCTTTCTGGTAAAGCAGTATGACGCTGTATTCTTTTCCGCCGGACCGGTATGTGGTGGATGTCACTCCGTTGATTGCATAATTTATTTCCCTGGCGACTGTCTGTACGTCAACACCAAATGCATAAGCCCGCTGCCTGTCAATTTCGATTTCAATTTCCGGTACGCCTTCTTCCGTATCAATTGAAACTTCGCCGACGTCGCTTATGCTTTCCATTACTTTCCGGACCTGCTCTGCTGTTGCAAGTGCTCCGTCAAGGTCATTACTCTTTATTTTCAGTTTCAGGTCACTGCCCGTCATCTGCTTTGACATTCCCTGACCAAATGAAAAACGTGCACCCGCAAAGTCATTAAAATGACGTCGCATTTTCTGCTGGATTGTTGCAGCCGTATCAATCTGCTGTGCTGTCGGTGGAAGTTTTATTTCGATGGAACCTTTGTAAGTTCCGTTGCTGCCGCCTTGTCCACCGGTTCCGATACTTGTAATGATGGTCCTGTAACCTTTGATTTCATCCCGGCATATCTGTTCAACATTTGCAAATATCTGTGTTGATTCTTCAAGTGTGGTGCCGATGGGCAGGGTAATGCTGAGCGTCACGCTGTCATCGCGGCTTGAAGGCATCATGTTGATTTTTAATGTTGTTGCAAGAATTACCGCAATTGCGAGAATTGAAAAACAGACTGTGCAGGTTACAAACCTGTGGTACAATGCTGCCCCCAGTGCTTTTTTGTAGAGGGCTGTAATTTTTTCCAACGGCCGGTCAAGCAGTTTGTAGAATCTGTCCAGCCCCGGTGAAACAGGTTTTTCCTTGCGGTTTGAAAGTGGAAAGAATTTTCCTGCCAGAACTGGAACAAGAAAAACTGCCACAAGCAGGGAGGAGAGCAGTGCAATGACAACCGTAAAGATTATTCCCTTGAACATCTGTCCTGTCCTGCCTAAATCTTTCATATAAAAGAGGAAAGGAATGAATACGCAGATTGTGGTAAGGTTTCCTGAAACTACAGACATGATCATTTCTGATGAACCCAGAACAGCTGCAATTTTCGGTTTTGCACCGCGGCTCCTGTAAACGAAAATATTTTCGATTATGACGATGGACGCATCTACGATCATTCCGACACCGAGAATCAGACCTGTAAGAGTCATCATGTTCAATGTAAGTCCTGCAAAATTCATGCACAACATGGTAATTACTATTGAAAGCGGAATGCTGATTGCAATTATGACGGTGGATTTTACATTCTTTAAAAACAGAAAGAGGATTATGACTGCAAGGATAAGGCCTTGTACCGCACTTTCCATAAGCGTATTGATTGTGTCCCGGATTGAATCTGTGGAATCTGAAATTATTGCAAGGGATACATCGGCAGGAAGTTCCGAACGCAATTCTTCCATTTTTTTGTAAACTTCATTTGCAACAGTTACGCTGTTTTTTCCAGACTGCTTTGTTATCGAAATGTAAACGCCCGGTTCACCATTGATGTAAACTTCATTGGTCTTGTCCTTGTAACCAAGGTATGCTGTTCCAATGTCAGAAAGCCGTACGATGTAATTATTTTTTGTAGTGATGATTGTGTCATTGATTTCTTCCAGCGAAGAAAATTCTCCAGTGGTACGGATGGTGTAGTCCCTGTCACCTTCATTTATCTTTCCCCCTCCGAGTTCAAGATTCTGTTTTGACAAGGCGGAATTCACTTCCATCATGGTAAGACCGTATGCAGCCAGACGGTTCTGGGAAATATCAACACGGACGATTTTATCACGGCCACCTGATACCCTTGCCTCTGCAACACCTTCCGCCTGTTCAAGAATGTCTGTCACAGTATCTTCTGCAATTATCTTAAGTTCATCCCTTGAACGGTTTCCTTTTACTGCAATGCGCATGATAGGCCATGCATTTGTGTCCATTTTGAAAATCGTAGGTGTACCGGCATCATCAGGAAGGCTCCTTAATACCCGGTCGATTTTCCCACGGACATCACTGGTTGCCTGGTCAAGGTCTGTCCCATAATTAAATTCCAGGGAAATGGAAGATGAGCCTTCCGACGAAGTGCTGGTCATGTTCTTTAAACCGCTCAGGCTTATGAGCTGGCCTTCCAGAACTTTTGTTACGGATTTTTCTACAGATTCAGGACCTGCATTTGTATAAGAAGTCCTGACTGTAATGAAAGGACTGTCGATATCCGGCATAAGGCTTATGGCTACTTTCTGCAATGTAAAGATTCCCATTATCAGAAGCAGCACGAATACCATCAGTGTAAGTACCGGATGTTCCAATGTAGTTCTGCTTACGCTCATCTGCCTCCCTCCGGAACATTGCCTGAAATGTCTTTTATTTTTGCACCGTCAGAAAGGGAAGTCTGTCCTTGTACTACGACAATGTCACCATCTTTGAGACCTTCCGTAATCTGTACGGTTCCGTCAACTTTTTTTCCAATCAGGACTTCACGCTTTTCTACAGTAGAATCCTTCTTTACGACATAAGCAAAATAAGAATCATTTTTTGTTACGAGGGAATCCAGCGGCATTGTGACTGTTCCTCCGTAATCCTGTGTATACAGTTTTACTTTTGCAAACATTCCTGCATTTACCCTCTGGTCCTTTTTGTCAAATGTAAGGACAATCTGTTTAGTCCTGCTTGTTGAATCCACAACAGGAGAAACCCGGCTTACAGTTACATCAAAAGTCACATCAGGATATGCCTCAACAGAAATGAATCCCTTCAGCCCGGTCTTTAGGACTGCTACATACCGTTCAGGAATATTGGCAGTCACCTGCAGGTTACCGATGTCTCCGATTATTGCAATTTCTGTATTCGTGCTTACTGTAGTTCCGTTCCTGAGCGGTGTGCTTATTATGCTTCCCGAGATAGGTGCATAAACCGGACTCTGCCTGTATGTTTCACCAGGCTGGCTTGGGTCAATGTATGCAATTATGTCACCACGCTTTACCTTGGAGCCGAGCATTACAGATGTGGAAATTATTTTTCCGGATTTGTCAGGAAATACTGAAACCGAATTCTGGGATTCGACTTCACCGTTTCCCATTATGTAATCATGAAGGATATCTGTCTTCATGACCTGGGTTTTTACCGTAAGGACAGTCTGTCCAAAGCCGGCTCCACTGCCTTTCTGCATTCCGTTTTTTCCGCCAGGTGCATTTTTCCCGGCGTCTTTTGGAGCCAGAAATACAAACGCTGCCGTAGTTGCAACTGCTGTTAGTGCGGTTATAACGATGACTGCTGCCAGTTTATTTTTCATTTTCCGTATTCTCCTGTAATAATAAATGGGGACTCTAAAAAATTGAGATTTTTAGAGACAATTTTGAGGGAATGTCCAATAAGCATAGTTCATAGTGTCATTCCGGTCCTGAAACTAGTTCAGGATGACAGTTTCGGAATCTCTACACAATATCTAGTGTAGATGCTGAATCTGTCACCTTGAATTTATTTCAGGGGCACCATGACAGAACTTTCCCGACAATCACTTTTCATTTTATGATGGTTCCAAATGGAATCCCCGTCATATTTTCCAGCGAAAGGATTTCGCTCATAAGGTTGTATGCTTCCGATTTTAAATTCAGTTCCGCTTCCTGCAATGAATCTGCGGCCGCCCTTAATGTAAGAAGGTCCCTTGAACCACGGTTGTATGCTTCCTGAGTCATCTGGAAAGACTGCCTTGCAAGGGAGATGCTTGCCTTTAATGATTTCAATGTAGAAATGGACTGGTTTATTTTCCGCAGGCTTCCCTCAGTGGAAACTGCAATGGAAGTTTTTTTATCCTGAATCTGCAGTTCCAGATTCTTTACTTCATCCTTTGCATTCTGGATATTATCCGCCCTGACAGACCATGGTAGAAGGCCGTCAAGGGGAAGTGTCACCGACAAGGAAAGTGAGCCGGTGTCTGAAGGATCTGTGGGCTTGTCTGCCTTAGCACTTTTTGAGATTGAAGGCTGATATGTCCAGCCGGCAGAAATTACCGGGCCGTATGCAGAGAACCGGTTTGCAGTGACTTTGTTTTTTGCAATTTCCAGTTTCTTTTCCAATTCCATTAACGCCGGCGCCTTGCTTTCAATCCCGGTGATGGAAATCTCACTGATTGAAGTTATTTCATCAAGACTGCCTTTCAGTTCAATCTGCCGTTCCTGTTCAATTCCCAATGACTGCTTGAAATTTGCAAGTGCATTGTCATAGGAAATCTGGGCAGCTTCAACTGCCGGCTTTTTCTTTTCGTAATCAACCTGTGACGAAAGTACGTCAATCTGGGAAATTGCACCCTGCCTGTATTTTGCAAGATTCTGTTCATACTGGCGGCGGGAAGTTTCCAGTGCTGATTTTTTCAGTGCGGTAAAATCCTTCTGGTACAAAAGATTGTAAAATGCATTCCGTACATTCATTTCAACTGTCCTTACCGTGTTCTCGTAAGTCAGCTGTCCCTGCTCATAAGAAAGGGCCGCATTCCTGATGTCAGTATAAAGATTACCGGAAAGTGAAATGCTGACCTTTCCCTGAATGTGTGCAGTGTAATTGTCGTTGAAATCTTTGTTGGATTTGGACGCTCCTGCAGAAACGGACAGACTGGGGCTTGCACTGTTCCACGAATGGTCCTTGTGCCGCTTTGCCTGATCCAGCGCAATTTTTCCCTGAAGGACAGAAATGTTATTTTCCACCGCCAGCTTTACTGAATCTTCAATGTCCAGAACCAGAGTTTTTTCTTCTGCATGAACTGGAAAAGTAAAAGCAGAAATTGTGAATAATGCAATTAAAATTGATTTCTTCATATTCATCTATAGAATATTTTCGGTTGAAAATCGATACAAAAAAAGAGGATAAAACCATGTTATGTCATCCTGCTTTGTGCTATACTGCTTGCACTATGATCAGATTAACCGCTTTTTTGGGAAATTACGGAAGTGAATATGAAAAGACCCGCCATAACACGGCATGGCAGTTTGCTTCGGCACTTCCTTTTTATTCATCACTTTCCTGGCAGACGAAATTCCAGGGACAGTATGCCGTGCTTTCTTATGATGAATTGATAAATGTCATTACCCGTACAATGCCTTCAATGCTGAACAGCGAAGGCCGCCTTGTGTCGGCAAAAAATCCTCCAGATAAAGTTTATTTCCTCAAGCCTGAAACTTACATGAATCTTTCCGGTGACAGCATAGGAAAGCTTGCTTCATTCTTTAAAATAAAACCTGATGAAATACTTGTTGTGCATGATGAACTAGAACTTCCGGTGGGAACTTACAGCCTGAAATGGTCAGGTGGACTTGCAGGACATAACGGCCTCCGTTCAACAAAAAATGTCCTTGGCACTCCTGATTTCTGGCGCCTCCGTTTTGGAATCGGAAAACCGGCCGGTGTCAATATTGCAGATTATGTATTGAGCAATTTTTCAGGTGATGATGCAATTACAATGTCGCTGGTGTATCAGCAGGCGGCGGTTCTTCTGGCAAAGACTCTGCTTGCATCAGATCCCCAGCGGATGCTTCCTGAATGGGCAAAGAAAAAAGTCTGATTTTAAGGACAGTATAATCATGGATAAGAAAGAAGTTTTAGTCCGCAATGAATCCGGGACACCGGAAGAAAATACAGCCAGGGCATTCCGCCGCCTTTATGGAATCGTTTCCATACTACGGGCTCCGGATGGTTGTCCGTGGGACAGGGAACAGTCGCCGCTTACAATGCGCCGCGATTTAATAGAAGAAGTTTTTGAAGCCGTAGATGCATTGACCCAGGAAGATGCCGCCCATGCCATGGAAGAACTTGGAGACGTAATGCTTAATG
The DNA here is from genome assembly GCA_045616425.1 of Treponema sp. Lineage (GTDB taxonomy): Bacteria > Spirochaetota > Spirochaetia > Treponematales > Treponemataceae > Treponema_D. The sequence goes on along the minus strand of JAZLGS010000042.1, from coordinate 37,686 downwards.
CCACCATGATTTCTTACATGCATGAACAGGAATCAAAGTTTTCCGTTTCTGATGTATTGAATGATGTGTGTGACAAACTGATCCGGCGGCATCCTCATGTGTTTCCGGAAAGTCAGGGACAGGCCTGCGTAACGGAAAAAGCCGGAGACAGTGCACAGGTCCTGAGCCAGTGGGAACGTATAAAGGAAGAACTTGAAGGCCGCCGCGAAGAATGCATCCTTGACCAGGTTCCAGCCGGATTTCCCCCGATGCTCAAGGCATATAAAATGCAGAAAAAGGCAGCAAAAAAAGGTTTCCAGTGGAATGATCCTTCATGTGCTTTGAAAAAAGTCAGGGAAGAACTGGAAGAAGTTTCCCAGGCAGCAGCGGAACTGGAATCTTCACCGGGGAAAGGGGCAGCCCATAAGCATCTGGAAGAAGAACTGGGAGACCTTCTTTTTTCCGTAATAAATTACGGCCGCTATCTTGGCATTGATCCCGAAGTTGCCTTAAACGGTGCAAATGCAAAATTCTACAGCCGTTTTTCATATGTACAGAACCAGCTTGAAAAAGATGGCGGCTGTATGGAAGATGTTCCGCTTTCTGCTATGGAATCCCTTTGGAACGAAGCTAAAGGCAGATGTTCTGCACAGCCTTAAGTAGCATGGAGTAGAGTCCCAACTAGAGTGCCGATATTTCGAGATTCGTCATTAATCAGTAACACTATAGACGGACATGTCAAAATATATATATCATAAATCAGGAGTGTATTATGAAAAAAATGTTAATGTTGGTTGTAATGGCAATGACTTTACTTGCAGGTTCGGTTTTTGCTGATGAAGGAATGCAGGTAAAGTTTGACAATTATTCACTGACTGTTCCTTCAGGCTGGCTTGTGCAGAGGGTTGACGGTCCGGCACTGCTGATGGTTTATTCACCAATGGATGAAGATGACCAGTTTCAGGAAAACATCAATCTTGCATGTGAAAAACTTCCGGGAAAATTCACAGTAAAAGGTTACCTTAGTGCTGCGCGGGAATTCATAAAGACAATGTATTCTGATTTCAATCTTGTGGAAGAGGGAAGTGATTACCAGATAATTTCAGGAAACATCAATGGGATTGCTTTGCAGCAGGTTCAGTTTGTATTCATAAAGAATAATACTGCCCATGTCCTTACATGTTCTTCAACTCCGGAAGATTTTGACAGGTATTATGAAGTATTCAAGCAGATAAAATCTTCATTCAAATATTAAGGAAAACTCAGGGAAGTCAATTCTTTGAGCCGCCTTGAAATCATCTCTTTTAATACAAAGTAGACGATTTTCCTGCTTTTTAGTAATATAATAGGGATGTATCTGGAAAAACCGGGTACTTCCTATTTTTTTTGTCTGCACAGGCAGATTTCTGGAGAAATAATGAAAAATATTTATTCAAGTCCTTTTTATAATGAAGACGACGAAGACGAAAAGAAAAAGCCGTCAGGACCGGATCCTCTTATGGAAAAATTCTTAAAGACGCGCCAGATTCTTCTTTCCGGCGAAATCAATAAAGAACTGGCAGAAAAAGTAAACCGCCAGCTCCTCATCCTTGAAGCTGATAATGATGAGCCTATTTATATTTACATTGATTCACCTGGTGGTGATGTAAGTGCCGGATTTGCAATTTTTGACATGATCCGCTTTGTAAAGGCTCCTGTGGTACTCGTAGGAAACGGTCTTATTGCCAGTGCAGCTGCCCTTATCCTTCTTGCAGTACCAAAGGAACGCCGCGTCGGATTCCCTCACAGTTCATTCCTCATCCACCAGCCTCTTGCACAGATGCAGGGTGTAGCAACTGACATTGAAATCCATGCCCAGGAAATGGCAAAAACCCGTGCCCTTTTGAACGGCATCATTGCTGAACAGACTGGAAAATCTGTAGAACAGGTTGCAAAGGACACTGAACGTGATTACTGGCTTACATCTGCCGAAGCCCTTGAATATGGACTTATCGGTAAAGTTGTAACAACCAGGTCAGAACTTGAATCAATCAGGTAAGTAATTTTGAAAAACGGCGTTTTGAACTTTGTATTTCCAAGGCTCAAAACCCGGGTATCTTGATAAAGTAATTTTTAGAGATGCCTATAATCACTTGAAAAATTTATTGTATTTCCATTTTAGATATGTTAAGATTGCCTTATGACTTTTGATCTTACTGATGGACTTCTTGATTCCATTATCAAGGCTCTTGAAAACCAGACAAAGACTTTCTGCGTAGATGCCTTGAATCTTAAACTTGTGGAAGAATCTGAAGAAACATTGGAAGATGCTGAAAGGTTCTATCCTGTTCCCGGCTGGAATTCCGCAGATGGTTTTTCCCTTATGGAATCATTTGTCAACGGACTTCATGCCCCGATGGCTTACACCAGCCTGCAGGAAGTGCTTCATTCAGGAAAGGGGGTATTCAGAGGCTTTAAAGACGTATTGAAGAATTATCCTGAAGTACAGCGTAAGTGGCATTATTATAAAAACAGGCAGCTTATGCTTTATGTAAGCCAGTGGTACAATTCCCTCAGGGAGACATGGGGATTGGAAAGGCTTGATTGCGAGACGGACGATATAGAAGATCTGGTCTGCAATGATTTTGTTTTTCAGGAATATGATTATAATGACAGAAATGCACTGACACAGTGTTTAGGTGAAATTTCGTATCAATGCAGCTCTGATTGTGCTGATGAAGTAGATAAAGCGGTAAAAGAACTTGGCCTTTATCAATTTGAATATGGTAATCCTGATTTAGAATCGGGATTTACTTGCCGTACGGTATTAGAGGAATTTGCAGGTTGCATTGTAACTGTGCCTTGCCCTTCTGAATCAAAAAATACAGTTCTTGTAAAGGCTTTTTTTGTTTTGGAAAAATACAGGGGACTTGGAATCGGAAAAGAACTGCTTGAAAGGCAGCTTTCATATCTTTCCAGTCAGGGGATTCAGTGGGTTATCATAGCAAATACATTCATTCCTGATAATGTGGAATCACTTTTTGTGAGGTCCGGCTTTGAGAAAAAAGGGTCAGGATATGTGGCGAATTTATTTGCAGAAAAATGCATCCTGCCATGACCGATTAAAAAAACAGAGTAAAAGTAGGAGTTTTAGAAAATGGCTTTCAGACGTGACAATGAGATTAATAAAGAACAGCTTGCAACTTTCCTGCAGGCAGCAGTTCAGAAAGTAAAAACAGAAGAAGATGTAGAAGTTCTTGCAGAATTCAAGAAAATTTTTAAGAAAAATGTTCCTTTTACATTGCGTGGATATGTTGCTGCATATCTTTTGAAGATTGCAACAGGTTATGCCCGCAGGCCTTATCTTGGAAAAAGGGAATTCAATAATAACCGCCGGCAGGATTATCGTTCTGACTATCACAGGACAGAATCGGCTGCCCCTGCAGCAACTGCTGAATATCAGGCAGAAGAACCACGCGTTCATACACCTCATCCTCATGTGCAGATTGATCCGTCAGTTGCAGCTACGATTTTTGTAGGAATAGGGCGCAACCGCCGTGTATATCCAAGGGATCTGGTAGGCCTTCTTGTAAGCGTTGGTGGATTGGACCGCGACAGGATTGGTGACATCCGCGTTCTTGCAAATTATTCATTCATCCAGCTTTTTGCTGAAGATGCCGACAAGGCTATTAATTCCCTTAACGGATATGATTACCGTGGCCGTAAGCTTTCAGTAAGCTATTCACGCCAGAAAATTGACGATGCAGCTGATGATGATTCTGGATTCCAGGCTCAGGGTGAAGTTTCTCAGGAAGAAAGAATTGACAGGGAAGCATATGCAGCAGCAGAAAAGGCAGCTACAAATGAGGCTTTTACGTCACCGGCTTCTTCAAGTGGAAATTCTTATCTTGTATAAAGGTATATCTGGACGGAAAGTAATAAATGGATCTTGTACCCATACAGACCGGACCTCTCGGTGTAAATACATGGATTGTTCCTCTAGCGGGATCGGCTGTCCTTATTGTTGATCCTGCCGGATGTGAACTTACCGGCGATGAAAATATCATTATAGATTATCTTGATGAACATGACCTTGTGCCTGTTGGCATTCTTCTTACCCACGGGCATTTTGACCATGTCTCAGGTCTTTCATACTTAAAGAATGCTTTCCCGGGAATAGGAATCGCAGTACATGCGGCTGATGCTGACAGTATCGGGCCTGAATCCCGGATCCGGCAGTCTAAAAATCTTGGCGGCATGTTTTTTGGTGATGACAGCCTTCTTGATGCGGTTTCAAACCTTCCTGCTGCTGATTTCGAGTTAAAGAATGATGATACTCTTGACCATGTATTTTCAACGGGCTGCATAATTTCAGCTTTTTCCGGTGATGCAGCTCCTGATATTGAAGCAGTTCAGAATGCTCTGAGTCATTGGAAGATAATTCATACTCCGGGACATTCGCCAGGCTCTGTATGTTTCTTTAATGATGCAGAAAACATACTTATTTCCGGTGACACTGTATTCTATCATTCATTTGGCCGGACGGATTTGTTTGGTGGTGATGAGGGACAGATAAAGGACAGCCTTGTGTGGCTTGTTGAAAATCTTCCTGCAGAGACGCAGGTTTATCCGGGCCACGAAAATTATGGTTTTGCATTAGGTACTAATTTTTCATAAATTCAAGAAAGGGCAGTCATTTTTTCTGGCTGCCTTTTTTTTACTGAGGTTAACATGTCAATTATTGAAGCTGTATTTTTTGGAATCCTGCAGGGAATAACTGAATTCCTTCCTGTATCCTCCTCTGGCCACCTTGTTGTTGCCCGTCATTTTTTCGGGCTCAAAGATGTTCCGGCTGTTTTTGATGTTGTCCTTCACCTGCCTTCGTTATTGGCGGTGATAATCTTTTTCCGCAAGAAAATTGCAAGGCTGTTTGCAATCCTTTTCCGTTGGATTTTCAGAAAACCTGCTGTTGAATATGCGGCAGATGCTGAAACAGACTTGATTTCGGGAAATGATGAAACCGGGCGGCGTACAATATTGGCGGTGATTGTAACGACTTTTGTTACCGGTGTGCTTGGTGTATTTTCGTCAAAAATGCTTCCAGAGCTGCCCGTCAAGGCTGTTTTTGCGGGCTTCATCGTGACTTCATTCCTGTTGATTGCATCTGGCATGGTAAACCGTGCAAAAAATGGTAAGCCGGACCAGACAGGTGAGGGAAAAGGAATTTCGTTGAAACAGGCTGTTGTAACCGGTATTGCACAAGGATTCGGAACGCTTCCAGGAATTTCCCGCTCAGGTTCTACAATTGCCGGTTCCCTTTTTTCAGGAATGGACAGGGCAGCCGCAGGTGAATATTCATTTATAATTTCAATACCGGCCATCCTTGGTGCCTTTGTCCTGGAATTGAAGGACTTTGACGGAATGGCTTCATCTGTTGGTGCGGCATCCGTAATTGCAGGCTGTGCTGCATGTTTTGCTGCTGCCTATCTGAGTCTTGCATTCCTTATGAAGCTTATAAAGAAAGGCCGGCTCGAATGGTTTGCGGCATATCTGATTCCTCTGGGCTTATATGGCCTGATTTTCGTAAAATAAATCCGGTAAGCGGGTGATGTAGAAGGCATTTTTTTCATGCAGCATATGCAGGAAGAAGATGCCTTTTTTGTTGGCTGTGTACGTAAAAAGTGTTGTTTCTTCCGTCTTCGAAGCACAGCTTCTCGTAGACTCGCTAAAATTGCTTTAGCAATTTTCCGGCTATGCCGTCGCTCCATGCTGCTACCATGCAGTTAGTTTTACTGCTAATTCTACATAGCCTGCTTTAAAATCCTTCTTTGTTGATATATAGAAAATATATTACTTTTTTATCAAAAAATTGTTACTTTTTTCGCTAAAACAGATGAAAATATAACAATAGTATGAAAATTCAAGAATTTTAAAAATAATTTTATTGCGCAGAAAATAATGCTGATGTATTATTTAATCAATGGCACGGAAACGAAGTGCAGTTTAAGTTTCCTGATGCCAGAGCATTTAATTATGTTTTCATAGGAGGATTTATGAAAAAACAGTTTATCGCAGCTATGGCTGCAACAGCACTTGCATTCTCATTTGCAGGCTGCTCAAAGAAAGAAATGACTGCTTCAAAGGCAAAGTCAATCCGTGTATTCAATATTAAGGTTGAAATCGATTCACAGCTTAAGGATTTTGCAAAGGCTTACGAAGCAAAAACTGGTGTACATGTTGATATTGAATCATCTGGTGGTGGTGCTGATAATCAGGGTATCCTGAAGGGGTACAAGGCTTCTGACAACATGCCTGATATTTTCGTATTTGAAGGCCCTGGACACCATGCAGTATGGAATCTTGATATGGCCCTCCTTGATGATGAAGAATGGGTAAAAGATACAGCAGCAGCTTATACAGCTGACGGCCATGTTTTCGGTTTCCCTTATGCAGTTGAAGGTTATGGTATGGCTTACAACGCAGACCTTCTTGCAAAGGCTGGTATAGATCCTGCAACTCTTACTACATATGAAGGATATAAAGCTGCTTTTGAAAAGCTTGATTCAAAGAAAGCAGAATTGGGAATTGATTCTGTAGTTTCACTTACTGCCGGTGTTGCAGCAGGCATGACTTGGGTTACAGGTACCCACAACTTTGGTGTATACCTTTCTGCCGGACTTCCAAACGGCGATACACATATTGTTGATGAAGCCCTCAACGGACAGGTTGATACATCACGTCTTACAGAGTTTGCTGATTATGTAAAGCTTCTCATGAAGTATTCTGACCAGAACATCCTTCTTACAGGAAACTATGATCAGCAGCTCCAGGCTTTTACAGACCAGAAGGCTGTATTCCTCCATCAGGGAAACTGGGTTGATCCATCTATCGAAGCATCTGGTGCAAAGTTCAACATGGCATTTGCTCCACACGCATTTGCAAAGGGAAAGGTAATCGACGGCATTCAGGTTGGTGCTCCATCTTGGTGGGCAGTTTACAAGAATGGTGATGTAGAAGAAGCAAAGGCATTCCTTAATGCATTTGCACACAGCACAGAAGGACGTGACGCACGTATCAACAAAATGCACCTGATTTCACCATTTGCATCAGATTCAATGAAGCCATCGTCTCCACTTTCTGCATCAGTTTCTGAATATGTATCACAGGGCAAGACATATCCTTGGGAACAGTTCAAGATGCCAGACGGATTCACACAGGATACACTCGGTCCGATTTATGAACTCCTTGCACAGGACAAGATTACTACACAGCAGTTTGTTGAAATGGTTGCAAATGCAATTGCAATCGTTCCAACTATGAGATAGTGAGAATCTGTAAATACCGGTAATCCGGCGGAAGCAGGTGTAAAAAAATCATGCACCTGCTTTTTTTTTGAAAAAAATTTTCTGAGGTGGTTATGACTGATAGTTCAAAAAAGACGGTTTCCGTTGCCTGCTGGGTTGCCGGTGCCGTAATTACAATTGCTGCCATAGTGCTCTGCGTAATTGCATGGCCTATGAAATCCCGTGACATTTCGGGAATCCTTGCACTGCGTGGAGTAATCCTTTCGCTGGGGCTTCTTGCAATTGCTTTTGGATTTTACTTTTATCCGACATTAAAGCATAAGGGAATCATCAATGTGCTTTTCCTTCTTCCAATCCTGATTCCTTTTGTATTTACAATCATCATTCCATTCCTGCTTGGTGTGTTCTATTCATTCACAAACTGGAACGGTTCAATGTTCACGAAGTTTGTGGGCTTTCAGAATTATTCCACATTCTTTAAAGCCCCTGACTACATCAACTCAATCATAATGACATTTGCATTTTCTGCAATCAATGTGACGGTCGTAAATATTGTTGCTTTCTTCCTTTCACTTCTGGTAACACAGAAAATCAAAGGTGCAAATGTTTACCGTGCAGGTTTCTTTGTTCCTAACCTTATTGGTGGTATCGTACTTGGTTATGTCTGGCAGTTCATTTTCAACTTGTTCCTTCCGCAGGTAGCAGGAGTAATGGGTGTAAAGAATCCCCAGTCAATGCTGGTTGGAAATTCCACTGCAATTGCCGCACTGGTAATTGTAAGCACATGGCAGTATGCAGGTTACATCATGATGATTTATGTAACTGCCCTTCAGGGAATTCCTAATTCTGTAATTGAAGCATCAGTAATTGATGGTGCTTCCGGATGGAAACGCATGTCGAAAATCATCATGCCGATGATCAGCCATGCTTTTACAATCTGTATCTTCCTTACTCTGGTTAACTCATTCAAACAGTTTGACCTGAACCTGAGTCTTACAAATGGCGGTCCGTCAAAAATGTTCATGGACCTGGCCATTAACGGAACTGAACTTCAGGCACTCAATATTTATAAAACCGCAATTACCCGCAACAAGTGGGCACTTGCACAGGCAAAGGCTGTAATCTTCTTTGTAATCCTGGCTGTAATTTCAATGTTGCAGGTCAGCATCAGCAAGAGTCATGAGGAGGAAATGTAATGAAACTTGATCGCGCAAAAAATAAAATACTTACCGGGCTTGCTGCAGTTCTTTTTGTTGTCGTACTCTTTCCGTTTTTTCTGGTAATCATCAATGCCGGAAAACCATCAGACCTGATCATCAGGAATCCAATCGGGCTTCCTTCAAACATTGGAAACCTGTTTGTAAATATGCACCGGGTAATTACCAGTTCAAACATGAATTATTGGAAATCATTTTTTGATTCACTTGTAATTACTTCACTTTCACTTGTAACTATTGTCATATTTTCTTCAATGGCTGCATGGGTTCTTGAACGCAACCATACAAAATGGGCAAACGTAATTTTCTACCTGCTGGTTGCTTCAATGGTTATTCCTTTCCAGGTTGTAATGCTTCCGGTCCTTTCATGGTTCCGTACTTTTTCTAAGTTTACAGGAATCGGACTCCTCCAGAGTTATAAAGGTTCTGTGTTTGCATATATTGGTTTCGGTTGTGCAATGACTGTTTTCATCCTTCATGGATTTATAAAAGGCATTCCGCTGGAACTTGAAGAAGCCGCTGTCATTGACGGATGTAACACTGAAAGTATTTTTACAAAAGTAGTATTTCCGTTGCTGCAACCGATTCAGATTACCGTCCTTATCCTCAACGGTATCTGGATCTGGAATGACTATCTTCTTCCATCACTGCTTCTCGGTCAGGCCGGAAAAATCCGTACCCTGCCGATTGCAGTCATGGGTTTTGTAGGTTCGTATGTAAAGCAGTGGGACCTGATCCTTACATCAACATTGCTTGCAATGCTTCCTGTAATCATACTGTTCATCTTTGCACAGAAGTACATCATTAAGGGAATGGTTGAAGGTTCAATCAAGTAAATTGAATCTCCGGAATTCCGGTGATGTAACTAAACGGCCTGGTTCCTATCATAAGGAGTCAGGCTTTTTTTTCGTTACCACCTCCCAATAAAAAAAATCTAGTTTCAATTAATTGCAAGTGTCGGGTTTGAAAATTACAATACACGAAATGAAAAACCGGAGTCGGAGTTCCAGAATGTAACTTGCGCAGCACAGCTTCTCGGAGACTCGCTAAAATCGCTTTCGCAATTTTCCGGCTTTGCCGTCGCACCCTGTCTGTACAAGCGTAACACGGAAGCCTTTTTTCATTCTGGCTTCTCGACGCAAGGATTTTTTTTTCTGTCAATTCTGCATTACTTTCAAAATTCGACATTCAGGTTAATAAGATATAGATTTTTTTTTATAGTTGCCGTTTCCATTCAGTTTTTGTGGTATGATGATTTCATGCGCATTGTATTTTTCAGTACGAATTCAAATTCTTATGAAGGTGAACTTGCTTCGTTTACACTTCCTGAATGCCGTGACCAGTGGCAGGAAGTTGCGTCCCTTCATCCTGAACATGAAATAATAATTGCAACCCAGCTTCCGGGAAATTTCCTTCTGGATCTTGATGAGGGAAAATTTTCTGTTGGCGCAGAAAAAATAAAATATGTAATTTTAAAATCTGATGATGCAGAAATGATTGCTGAAGAAATTGCATTACTGGAACCGGATTTTGTTTTTGCTGCATCATTCTGGGTTGCCCCCTTTGACTGGCTTTCTGTAAAAGACTCACTTATCGGTGAGCTTCTTTCAGAAAAAGGAATCCGTGTCATATGTCATCCTTCCGAAAGTGCACTGAATTGCTTTGATAAATTCCGCACGAATATTATTTTAAAGGAACTTGGAATAAATGTGGCGGCAGCAGTTTATGTAAATCACGAACTTTTCTTTAAAACAAAAAAAGGCGTCAATGTAAATGTTTACCGGGAACTTGTTTTAAAAAGAGTCAGCCGGATGCACTTTCCACTCATTATAAAAGATACTGTAGGCTTGAGTTCTTACGGAATGCAGGTGGTGGAAGATTTCAAACAGGCAGAGTATCTGCTTACAACAAAGCGGAATAATTCTGACAGGATTGTGGAAGAATATATTCCTGGAATACAGTTTGGCACGGAAGTTTACGGATGCAGGGAAAATTACAAAATCATGCCGCCGTTTATGTTTTCCGTCAACCGTTATGGGATAACAAGTCCAAAGCAGAGTGTGAAATTCGGCCCGGTAACAAATCCGGAATTTAAAATTGATGAACTTGAAAAAATGCTTTTGCGGATTGCAGGACATTTTTCTTTTAACGGAATTGCCCAGTTTGATCTGGTGTTCAGTAATGGGAAATGGTTTGTGATAGAAATAAATCCCCGGATTTCCGGAATGACTTCTTCCTATGCTGCGGTGTTGGGAATGACTCCTGCACAGCTGATTTTTGAAACCGCACTTCTGTGTTCAGGAAATGAAACTGGTTCATTCAGTCATGGAAAATCTTTTGTGATGAATTTTAAATTCCCTGTAATTTCAAAAGAAAAAATGCGGCAGTTGAAAAAAATGCCATTTGTAAAATATCTGAACCAGATCGAAAATCTTGTGGCAAAGCAGGAACGGGAAACCGGATATTGTGAATCTGTAATTTCAGATGCGTCAACACCGGCAGAACTGTCAGTTCATCTTGAAGAACTGAAAAATAAATTCCCTGAAATAATTGAACCTGTGTTCTGGGATAATGCAAAAAAATTATTGAATTTTTAGGGGCACGTTGAAACCCCGGTGTTTTAAACCTTGTAATTTCAAGAATTAAAAACAGCAGGCATTTCTGAAAACTATTTTTTTAAAGATGTTCTAATTGACATTTTTTTTTAAAAAGTGTATAAAGTGATTGTTACATCAAAGGCGATGTACAGATTTTTTTTGAATGATTTTCAAGAAGTGTCTGTACATCGCCTTTTTTGTTTTTTATTCAGTAATCAAAAAAAAGAAATAATTTCAGGGGGTCAAGATGACTAACGTACCGGAACTTTTTGGAAGCATGGTTTTCAATCAGAAGACAATGAAAGACCGCTTGCCTAAGGAAACTTTCAAGGCTCTTAAAAAGACACTTGATGATGGAGCACCACTCCAGCTTGAAGTAGCAAATGTTGTAGCCCATGCAATGAAAGAATGGGCAATCGAAAATGGTGCAACACATTTTGCCCACTGGTTCCAGCCATTAACTGGTGTAACTGCCGAAAAGCATGACTCATTCATCAATCCACAGGATGATGGAACAGTAATCATGTCATTCAGCGGAAAAGAACTTGTAAAGGGTGAGCCTGATGCTTCTTCTTTCCCTAACGGCGGTCACCGTGCAACATTCGAAGCACGCGGTTACACAGTCTGGGATCCGACATCATACCCATTCATCAAGGAACACACACTTTGTATTCCTACAGCTTTCTGTTCTTACACAGGTGAAGCACTTGATAAGAAAACTCCGTTGCTCCGTTCTATGGATGCATTGAATGTTCAGGCAAAGCGTATACTTAAACTTTTCGGAAAGGATGTAAGCCGCGTTGCAACAACTGTTGGTCCTGAACAGGAATACTTCATTGTTGACCAGGATCTCTGGTCACAGCGCAAAGACCTCCGTATGACAGGCCGCACACTTTTTGGTGCAAAACCTTCAAAGGGTCAGGAAATGGAAGACCAGTATTTTGCAGCTCTCAATCCGAGAATTGTAAAGTACATGGAAGACCTTAACGAAACTCTCTGGAAGTACGGAATTCTTTCAAAGACAGAACATAACGAAGTTGCTCCGGCACAGCACGAAATGGCTCCGATCTTCAGTACGACAAATCTTTCTGTTGACCAGAACCAGCTGACAATGGAAGTAATGAAGAAAGTTGCAAAGCGTCATGGCCTTGTATGTCTCCTTCATGAAAAACCATTTGCAGGTGTAAACGGATCCGGTAAGCATAACAACTGGTCTATGTCTACAAACGAAGGTGAAAACCTTCTTGAACCAGGAAAGACTCCTGAATCAAATGCACAGTTCCTTTTGTTCCTGACAGCAATCCTTAAGTCAGTTGACGAGAATCAGGACCTTCTGCGCATTTCCGTTGCATCAGCTGGAAACGACCACCGTCTTGGAGCAAACGAAGCTCCTCCGGCAATCATATCCGTTTACCTTGGCGATGAACTTTACAAAGTTCTTGAAGCAATCAAGGACGGAAAGGCTTATGCAAATGACAAGACTGCAAAGATGACAATCGGTGCTGATGTACTTCCACCAATTCCAAAGGATTCTACAGACCGCAACCGTACTTCACCATTTGCATTTACTGGAAACAAGTTCGAGTTCCGTTCATGTGGATCAGCTCTTTCAATTGCAGGTCCAAACACAGCATTGAACTCAATCGTTGCATATACACTTAAAGCATATGCTGACGAACTTGAAAAGGCTGCTGACTTTGAACAGGCATTGAATGCCCTTATTGAAAGGGAAGTCAAGGCTCACTGGAGAATCGTATTCAATGGAAACGGTTACGATGATTCATGGAAGACAGAAGCTGCAAAGCGCGGTCTCATGGAACTGAAGACAACTCCAGATGCAATGGCTCATTACATGGATGCAAAGAACGTAGAACTTTATACTTCTCTTGGTGTTTACACAGAAGAAGAAATGGAAGCACATTACGAAACAAAACTTGAAAAGTACAGCCAGATCCTTAACATTGAAGTTAACACAATGTTGGAAATGATCAACAAAGACATCATGCCTTCTGCATACAAGTACATCGATGCAGTAAGCAAGACAGTGATTGATCTTAAGGCTGTAATTCCAGGTGCAAAGGCAAGTGCACAGTCTGCTCTCCTTACAAAGCTTGACGGACTTGTTGGAGAACTTGCAGTTAAGGCTGATGAACTTGCAAACAAGCACATTGCTGCTAAGGGGGCCAGTGATGTGATGGCCGTAGCCCGCGCTTATGTTGATACTGTAATTCCTGCAATGGCAGAAGCCCGTGCAGTTGCAGACCAGATTGAACCTTTGATTGGTGAGGAATACAAACCATTCCCTTGCTACGAAGACCTTCTGTTCCGCGTATAAGTATAGACATAACTGTAAAAAAGAATTAATGCCGGGATGCTAAAGCGATGATGCTGTGTTCCGGTATTCATAAAATCACAAAGGCGTGTTCAAAGTCAGAGGTGGAGTTAATACAGCTTCTGTCTTTGAACACGCCTTTTTTTTGAAATGAAAATTATTATATTAGGAGAATAATATGGAAGAAGTAATGTCTGCCATGAGCAGCCAGCTTTTTGGAGTATGGTTCCTTATTGGTGCAGCTCTGGTATTCTGGATGCAGGCCGGATTTGCAATGGTTGAAACTGGATTTACCCGTGCAAAGAATGCGGGTAACATCATCATGAAAAACCTTATGGATTTCTGTATCGGTACAGTAACATTCATGCTTATAGGTTTCAGCCTGCTTTTGGGTGAAGATGTTCTGGGACTTATCGGTAAGCCTGGATTTGATCTTTTTACAACATATGCAAACTTTGACTGGTCAAACTTTGTATTCAACCTTGTGTTCTGTGCAACAACTGCAACAATCGTTTCAGGTGCTATGGCAGAAAGAACAAAGTTCCTTTCATACTGTGTATATTCAGCAATCATTTCCGGTCTGATTTATCCAATCGAAGCTCACTGGATATGGGGTGGCGGATGGCTCGCCCAGATGGGATTCCACGACTTTGCAGGTAGCTGTGCCATTCATATGGTTGGTGGTATTTCGGCTTTGATTGGTGCAAAGTTCCTTGGCCCACGTATCGGAAAGTTCGATTATGATGAAAGTGGAAAGGTGACAGGAGTTCACGCATTCCCTGGACATAACCTTCCGATGGGTGCCCTCGGTTGTTTCATCCTGTGGTTCGGATGGTATGGATTCAACGGTGCTGCTGCAACTTCCCTTGAACAGCTCGCTTCCATCTTCCTTACTACAACTGTAGCTCCTGCAATTGCAACTGTTACATGTATGATTTTCACTTGGGTAAAATACAAGAGGCCTGATGTTTCAATGTGTCTCAACGCTTCACTTGCAGGTCTTGTAGCTATTACAGCTCCTTGTGATGTAACAGATGCTTCTGGTGCTGCAATTATCGGTCTTGTTGCCGGACTTCTGGTAATTTTCGGTGTATGGTTCCTTGACTATGTACTTCATATTGATGACCCTGTAGGTGCAGTTGCCGTCCACTGTCTGAACGGTATCTGGGGTACTCTGGCAGTTGGTCTTTTTGCAAACCCTGCTGTTCCAGGTGCTTCTGAAATCGGTGCAGGTGTTTTCTATGGCGGCGGTTTCCATCAGTTTGGGCTCCAGCTTACAGGATTTGTTTCAGTAGCAGCCTATACAGCAATAGCAATGTTGATTGTGTTCACAATCCTTAAGAAGACAATGGGACTCCGTGTTACAAAAGAAGAAGAAATCCTTGGTCTTGATAAGCTTGAACATGGTATTGAATCATCTTATGCAGGTATTTCCGTTCAATATTCTTCAGAAGAAGTTGAAGAAGCTAAGGAAGCTGGTGTTTCACTTGATCTGGCAGTTCCTGTTACAAAGGCTTCGTCAATGCCTGATGCAGAGTTCCACAAGATTGTCATTGTTACACGTCAGTCTAAGTTCGATGCCCTTAAGACAGCAATGAACTCAATCGGTGTAACTGGTATGACTGTCATCAACGTAATGGGATGTGGTGTACAAAAGGGTGCCAGCGAATATTACCGTGGTGCACCAATCAACATGAACCTGCTTCCAAAGATTAAGATTGAAATTGTAGTTGCAAAGGTTCCTGTTGATACAGTGATTGAAACTGCAAAGAAGGCTCTGTATACAGGCCACATCGGTGATGGAAAGATTTTCGTTTACCCTGTAGAAAATGTAGTAAAGGTACGCACAGGTTCTTCTGGATACGATGCTCTCCAGGATGAGGCATAAATAAGTGCAAAAAGGATTCATAAGGATTCCTGAAATTATATAAGGCAAGATAAAAGGCAGCCCTTCCCATGGATATGAAAAATCTGCGGGGAGGGCTGTTTTTTTTATTGAGGGGAACGGGTCCTCATCAAGACTTTGCATTGATAAAAACTGCACTTGCCTGGTGACAGAATGAGCGGGTTGGGAAAAATGTTCCCTCAAACCCTGTGAACAAAAGTGACCGGAGCGAATCAAACCGGACCAAGTCTGACAGGTTCAATTTCGAGTTTTTGTTGCACGGATTTGATTTTGCTAACGCAAAATCTGCTTTTACTCATTTTCATAAAATTCGACTCGTATATCAAAATGCTTCAAGGTTTTCTTGAAAAACTTCAATCCTTCACTTATTGTGCTATGGAAAATGCGTTAGATTTTTAAATCCGCGTGACAATTTTTAGCTTATACAGGACTAACCGTACCTAAAATTTAAATTCGCCGTTTGACCTGATGGCAATTTTACATTTTTTTTACAACTGGAACTTGACTGCAGGTTGTATAATATCTATATGAAAAGTCCAAAAGAGAAAAGTGTTGACCAGAAATTAATTGCCCTTACAAACGAAATCATCGGGCTGTCTGATGTAAAAGACCAGCTTCCGCTGCTTGTTATAAAGGAACTGATTGCGGATCCGGAAATTGAAGCAATTCAGAATTATGCAAACAATGTTTCCATTATAAGGCTTGGATTTAATGACCACGGACCGGTTCATATGAGGACCGTCTGCAGGAATGCATTGAAAATGTTGAAAATACTCCTCCAATCTGGGATAAAAACCTCGCTGGAAACAGAGCAGGCCGGCAGTTTCTCCGACAGCATGACTGCTGTAATTCTTGCAGGTTTCTTTCATGACTTTGGAATGACAATAGGGCGGCAGGATCACGAACTGTATTCAGGCATTCTTGCCCAGCCGGTCATTGACAGAATCCTTATCAAATTCCTTCCTGGAAAATCTGATTTGAACAGGCGCATAATAATCCGCTCCCTCGCTATGGAAGGAATTCTCGGACACATGGGAACCCGCCGCATTCATTCAATTGAAGCCGGCCTTATCCTCATTGCGGACGGTTGTGACATGACAAAAGGACGTGCCCGTATTCCGATGGAACTGAACACCAAACCAGGCGTTGGCGACATTCACAAATATTCTGCAAATTCCATTGAGCGGGTAAAAATCCATCAGGGCAGTGAAAAGCCGGTACAGATTGAAGTCTTTATGAGCAGTGATGTAGGATTTTTTCAGATTGAAGAAGTACTGATTCCGAAAATAAATTCATCTCCTGCAAAAAATTTTGTAGAACTTTTTGCAGGAATTGAAGGAAAAGAAATGAAAAAATATCTGTAGGAACAGCTGGTTTATAAAGCGAAGATTACGGTAAAGGTGCTTCCTTCGCCTTCCTTACTGTTTACAAGGACAGTGGCATTGTGATACTTTGCTGCATGTTTTACAATGCTTAGTCCAAGTCCCGTTCCTCCAAGTATTTTAGACCGGCTTTTGTCTATGCGGTAGAAGCGTTCAAAAATCCGTTCCTTTTCGCGTTCCGGAATTCCGATTCCATTATCCCTGACACTGAATATGACCCGGTGGGATTCCTGCATGGTTTCAATCTTTACACTGACGGTTCCGTTATCCCTGTTGTATTTGACGGCGTTATCGATAAGATTATAAACCATTTCATAAATGACCGGGCGTACACCGTTTATCAGGCTGGAATCTCCTGAAAGGTTCAGACTTATGTTTTTCTTTTCTGCCAATGGCGTAATGACTTCCATTGCTTCTCTTGTAATTTCCCGGAGATTCAACACTTCCTTTTCCAGGGAAATTGATTTTTCATCCAGTTTTGATAGTTTGATTATGTCATTTACAAGGGTAATCATGCGCTGGCTTTCATCATAAATTGAACTGGCAAAATCTTTTGCAGTCTGTTCATCAGTGCCACCTTGTTTCAGGATTTCTGCAAAACCTGAAATGCTTGTAAGGGGAGTCTTTAATTCATGGCTTACATTTGCCGTAAACTGCTGGCGGAGTTCTTCTCTCTGGGATTTTTCAAAATTCTCTTCTGCAATCCGTTTTGTAAATGGTTTCAGTTCATCGTAAATTTCAGAAGATTCCGGATCTTCAAGATTAATCCTGTTCAGCGGCTCAATGATTTTTTTTGAAAGCAGGTCTGCTGTAATTCCTGAAATTATCATGGCAATTACAAGCATAACAAGAAGAATCTGGCTCATTCCAAGGACAAGGACGCCGACAGTATGCTGGTCACATGAAATGCGGAGCACATCATCATTTTCAAGCTGCTTAGCAAAATACAAAGTCTTTTCAAGCATTGTGGAAGAATAGCGGCTTGAAGTACTGATTCCCGATTCTTTTGCTTTAAGGAATTCGGAACGCATGGCGTGATTTTCCATAGTTGCAGGATTGACCGTATTATCAAAATAAACCGTGCCGTCAGCATGAATGAGCGTAATTCTGTTTTTTGTCCTGAGCTTTGAAAGACGGACAAGATTTTCAGAGCTTTCTGTTAAATCATAACCTTCCAGAAGCGTGCTTTCTGTTTTCAGTTCTTCAAAAATCTGTTTTTCAAAATAACCGTACATATTTGTAATGAAGATGAATGCGCAAAGGAAATATACCAGAACACCTACAGAAAATGTCGAGAGGAATATTTTTACAGTTAAAGATTTACTTTTCATTTTAATTCACCTTATATCCCATACCACGGATGGTTTCGATTAAGTCGCCGGCTGACTCAAGTTTCTGACGGAGGGTTTTTATATGAACATCGACAGTCCGGCTTTCTATATCAGCATCGATTTTCCATACAGAATCCAAAAGCTGCTCCCGTGTCAAAACTTTTCCGCGGTTCTGAAGGAGGAGGGCGAGCATATCAAATTCCTTAATCGTAAGAAAAACCTGCTGTTCATTTACAAAAACAGAATGCTTTGTAATGTCCACCTTCAATGCACCGGCTTCAAGTATCTCAGAAGCTTCTTCCGTCCTTTCATAACGCCGCAGGACTGCCTTTATTCTTGAAACCAGCGCCATCATTCCGAAGGGTTTCGTAACATAATCATCAGCTCCGGCATCAAGGCCTGTGACTACATCAAATTCTGTATCCTTTGCCGTAAGGATGATTACTGGAATTGTTTTATACTGTGATGATTGATGAAGCTTTTTTAGAATTGAAATACCGTCTTCTTCCGGCAGCATTATATCCAGTAAAATAAGATTGGGTACAGAATCATTCAAAGCTGGCCAGAAATCAGAAGGACGTTCAAAACCATTGCATTCATAACCCTGACTTTGAAGCGTATAAATAATTAGTTTTCTGATATTTTCATCATCTTCAAGAATGTAAATCATACATATATTTATAAATAAGAAATATAAAAATTCAATTGTTGGAATGTAAAATTTAGGTAAAAAGACGGAAGCGGCAGGCAGATGGAATTTCTAGCATCTTTTTATTGAAAGAAAAGACTGTGCCTGTAAAAAATGTTTCGAAAAAATCTACATTTTATAAAAAGCTATGTCCGTGAAAAGTGTTGTCTCTTTCGCCTTTCGAAGCCCAGCTTCTCGGGGACTCGCTCAAAACTCACCTCGTGAGTTTTGCCGGCTTTGCCGTCGCTCCCTCGAGCTTTGTCAGTAATCCGCAACGCTATAGCCGGACATAGCCATTTTTTTTATGGAATCGATTTCTTTTTTTTATATCTTATACTTTATAAAAAAGTTTTCTTCATCCATGCGCTACCACTTTCAAAAAATAATTTTCCACTTTATTTACAACATCTGCCGGCAGTTTTTTCAGAAGTTCATCCATGGGAACTGTGGAAATATTTTTTATGGTTTTCAAAAATGCTGTATCGGCCTGTTTACGTTTACTGTCCTTTGCAGGATAACCAATTCCAAACTCATCGGTAAAAAGTGCATTCAATGTATTCTGCAGATTAATTTCTCCACACCATCCAAAATTAAGTCCTAAAGGCAAAGAAATTGCATTTCCATTATTAATCCGGCCAAACAGGTATGCATCTTGCGGTGTGGGACAATATCCGCATATCACTCCGGGAAGATTGTTGCATGCCAGCATCATTCCCTGTCCCGAAGAACAGCCTGTAACTACAAAATCCACAATACCCCGGTTTATAAGCAGCCCGATGACAATGGAAATTTCTACGTAAGAAAAAATTTCTTCATCATCATAAATGCCAAAATTGATTACCGTATGCCCCTGTAGAGAAGCAGCTTTACAAACCGCCTCATAGAGAAGCTTGTTTTTATCTTTATTTGAGTTCGCGACGATTACTCCGATTTTCATTTTTCTTCCTTCCTGTGCATCATATAAAAGCTGTGCTATTTTTAAATTTTTGTCAACTTGAATTGCAGCACATGCTAAAGGCTTGGGTAGATTTGAAATTAATTTGACGGATCTGGCATTGTTTCCTATATTAAAATTACAGCATCAATGAGTGCAGGATAAAAGCTCCGCTCAAATTGCACGGCACTTTTATTCGTGCTGGAGGGTTTAACACTTGGATGCAATCATCCTGAACGCTTGTGTCGAGGTTCGTCATTTGTGTCTGCAGGCCTGATATTTTGATGCAAAAAGTCATCTGCAAAACCAGATATTTTGTTCATTTGCTTTTTATGTGAGTAGCTATGGAAATAAAAACTGAAAGACTTATAATACGGCCGCTGGTTGAAAATGATTTTAATGACATGTATGAAATTGTTTCAGATGCAGATACTGTGGGCAAAATGCTCTGCATGCCTTTGACTCATGATGAAGCAGAATCATTTATTTTTTTAGCTGAAATTAACGGGATACTGGAAATTTATGATGATTTGACTTATGCCGTGGTTTCAGATGGAAAACTCATCGGTTGTGTCCAGCTTACTGACACCAGCGGCTTTACCGGTGAAAAATCCAATGAACTGGGCTGGTTTTTCAGAAAGGATTGCTGGAACAAAGGTTATTGCACTGAAGCTGTTTCTGCGCTGATAAGTTTCCTTAAGGAAAACTATAAATACACAAAGATAACTGCAAGCTGCGATTCCACAAATACAGGATCCTGGAAAGTGATGGAGAAGCTGGGGATGAAAAGGACGCGTATGGAAGACCTTCATCATTCAAACAGAAGTACACCAGACATTCCAAGGATCGACTTGTTTTATGAAATGCATGTTCAGTGAAAATGATTTGCGCAGATGTCCGGCATTATTCAGCAACACTGAATAAGGAGATTACAAAAATAAAAAGCACCAGTCGTGGAATGAAATCCATAACTGATGCCTTTATGTCTGTTCAGCTTGTTTTATAAAGCTTTATGAAATGTATGGAAGTTTACATCTTACAGGTTGCCGCTTTCTGCAGCCCCTGGAAGGCCGATGTCTTTTCTATAGAACATTCCTTCAAAATTTATTGATTCAATTGCTTTATATGCGTTCTTCCATGCTTCTTCGAATGTGTCACCAATTGAGCTGGCTGCAAGTACGCGGCCGCCACTTGTTATTACCGGTGTCTGTCCGAATGATTTTGATGCGGTCCTGCGGTCTTCTATTGCACCTGCAATGAAAATCTTTGAACCAGTCTTTGCAATTGCATCTTCATCAATGTCAATCTGGAATCCCTTTTTGTATGATTCAGGATATCCGCCTGAAACTGCAACCGGTGCGACACAGAATCCTTTTTTCCATGCTAGTTTGAAATCCTTAAGGCTTCCGTCTGCAATTGACTTACACAGTTCTGCAAAGTCAAAATCCATCATAGGAAGTACAGCCTGTGTTTCCGGATCACCAAGACGTACATTATATTCAAGAAGTTTTGGACCGTCTTTTGTAAGCATTACGCCAAAGAAGATGAATCCACGGTAATCAAATCCTTCTGCAATAAGACCTTTCAATGTAGGTTCAAGGATTGTCTTATTGAACTGATCCAGTGTTTCTTCAGTAACATCGGAAAGCGGACATACGGCACCCATTCCGCCTGTATTTGGTCCCTTTGCTCCGTCAAGGAGGCGCTTGTGGTCACGGGCAGGCATGAATGGAACTATTACAGCTTTTCCTGCTTCAACTGTTTCTTTTGTAACTGAAACAGCGGCAAGAATTGAAATTTCAATTCCCTGAAGGTAATCTTCAATGACGATTTTCTTTCCTGCATTCCCTACGCGGCCGGAATTCATGATGTCATCAATTGCATCGTGGGCTTCTTTTACTGTTGCTGCAACTGTAACACCTTTACCTGCTGCAAGGCCGTCAGCTTTAATTACAATCGGTGCCCCATGACGGTCAACATATTCGTCAGCAGATTTCTGATCTGTGAATGTTTCACTTGCGGCGCATGCTACGTCATACTTTTTCATGAATGCCTTTGCAAGATCTTTGCTGGCTTCAAGTTGTGCTCCGGCTTTCTTTGCACCTACACATGGAATTCCTGCATTCCAGAATTCATCGGCAATACCTTCTGCCAGCGGATCTTCCGGCCCTATTACGGCAAAGTTACAGTTTTCGTGCTGTGCAATCTTTACATATGGATTTTCACCGGCTGCAATATAGTCAACAGAAGATGGTGCAATGTTGCGGCATTTTGTTTCGTTGGCTGTTCCACCATTTCCTGGGACACAAATAATTTCGTTTACTAAAGGACTTTGGGCTAATCTCCAGCATATTGCGTGTTCGCGTCCGCCAGATCCCACTACTAGAATTTTCAGCATGAATATAGAATAATGGAATTCCGTTCTTTCTTCAACATGAAACTGAAATTACAGGAAGGGTAGATATGGAATATTTTATGATGGGAACCGGAATCATCATTATAATAGTAGCGCTTTCGTATTTCCTTGCAATGCATAAAAACAAGCCTGCTGTACATAAAAAGAAAGGTCCGGCCTTGACTTGCTGTCCTTTGTGTGGTAGCGGCCTTCCTAAAGGTGAAAATATTTATTCAAAGGTTTACCGTCCCATGAATGTGCCTGACCAGCGGTGTACTGTCAGCGGATGTCCCCATTGTTATCCTGTCTGTGAAACCGGTGTACGCCGTGAATGCCCCTGCTGTCATAAAAAAGTTGATGCAGATGGTTATCTCGTTGCCCGCTTGTTCAATAAAACTCAAGGAAAAAAACATGTAATGATTGTAGGGTGCAATAAATGCCTTCCCGGTTCATTGTAAAATTTGTTTCTATAAAAAAGGCTATGTCCGTAAAAAGTGTTGTCTCTTCCGCCTTCGAAGCCCAGCTTCTCGGAGACTCGCTAAGATTGCTTTCGCAATTTTCCGGCTCTGCCGTCGCTCCCTACCGCCTTCGAAGCACAGCTTCTCGGAGACTCGCTAAAATTGCTTCCGCAATTTTCCGGCTTTGCCGTCGCTCCCTTCCGCCTTCGAAGCTTAGCTTCTTGGAGACTCGCTGAAATTGCTTCCGCAATTTTCCGGCTCTGCCGTCGCTCCCTTCCGCCTTCGAAGCTTAGCTTCTCGGAGACTCGCTAAAATTGCTTTCGCAATTTTCCGGCTCTGCCGTCGCTCCCTACCTGCGTTCCACTTTTTTTCACGATTATGCAGTTGATTTTAGCATTAATTTTACATAGCCTTTATATAATTTCCTACCAGAATGTCAATATCTCGAAATTCGTCATTAATCAGCAACAGTAAAGACGGACATAGCAAAAAAAATCCGCGAATTTCAATAAAATTTTATAAAATTCGCTTAAGTCTTTTTGTATGTCTCCGATAAGAAAGTATAGGGTGGTGAAAATCAGGTCATCGACTTGGATTTCTTCGGAAAACAAACTACTCAACTAAACAGGTCAGACAGTTGCCTGCCCTGATATTCTTAGTGATAGGAGATATATATGGTTATCAATCACAACATGAGTGCAATGTATGCACAGCGTTCAAATGGTCTCAATGAACTCGCTACACAGAAGAGCATGGAAAAGCTTTCTTCTGGTCTGAAGATTAACCGCGCAGGTGACGATGCTTCTGGTCTGGCTGTATCAGAAAAAATGCGTTCACAGATCCGTGGTTTGAACCAGGCTTCTGAAAACGCAGAAAATGGTATTTCTTTCATCCAGACTACAGAAGGATACCTCCAGGAAACACAGGATATCCTCCAGCGTCTCCGCGAACTCGCAGTTCAGTCTTCTAACGGTATCTACAGCGACGAAGATCGTATGCAGATTCAGGTTGAAGTTTCTTCTCTTATCGACGAAGTTGACCGCATTGCTTCTACAGCACAGTTCAACGGAATGAACATGCTCACAGGACGTTTCGCACGCCCAACAGGTGAAAATGTTGTAACAGGATCTATGTGGTTCCACATTGGTGCTAACATGGATCAGAGAACACAGGTTTACATTGGTACAATGACAGCTTCTGCTCTCGGAATCCGCAATGTTGGTGATGAATCTAAGCTTTCACTTTCAGCTCCAGATGATGCAAACCGCGCAATCGGAACATTGGACGAAGCTCTTAAGAAGGTAAGCAAGCAGCGTGCAGACCTCGGTGCATACCAGAACCGTCTCGAAAAGACAGTTGAAGGTCTTAATGTTAGTGCAGAAAACCTTCAGGCATCTGAATCACGCATCCGTGATACAGACATGGCTGCTGAAATGGTTGAACTCACAAAGGATCAGGTTCTTTCTCAGGCAGGAACAGCAATGTTGGCTCAGGCAAACCAGAGCTCACAGAATGTTCTTTCACTCCTCCGCTAGTCATAAAGACGACAGAGGCAGCATAGCTGCATGAAAGACTACGTAAAGTGAGTCAAAAGCCGCTCCGCAAGGGGCGGGTTTTTTTATGTCTATAATTTTTATTTTTTCTGTCGACACAGACCCTTATATTCACTAATATTCATTGCATGAGAGATTTTACAAAAGGCCGGATTGTCCGGCCACTTATTTTATTTGCTGTACCTGTTTTATTGGGAATTGTATTCCAGAGGCTTTACAATCTGTTTGACATCATGCTTGTTGGACGCTACATTGACACCAATGCCCTTGCTGCGGTAGGTGCCAGTGGAATAGTATTCAATATGCTGATTACTTTCTGTAATGGTTTTACAAATGGTTTTGGGATTGTAATCGGGCAGTTTTTCGGCGCCGGTGACCAAAAAAAATTAAAGAAAGCCCTTGCCGGAACGTATCTTTTTTCTGTAGCGGTTTCACTTACACTCACAGCTGTAGGATTGATTTTCATAAACCCCATACTCAGATTTATAAATGTACCTGATGAACTTTTTGTACAAGCCAGAAGCTACCTTATGATTCTGACTGCAGGGCTTGTACTTACCATAATGTACAATGTGTTTGCCAATGTGCTCCGGGCTTTGGGTGATTCCGTTGCGCCGCTTATTTTCCTGATTATAAGCGTCATCCTTAATATTTTCTTTGACATTCTTTTTATTGTAGTCTTAAAGAAAGGTGTTGAAGGCGCTGCGATTGCAACCGTAATTGCACAAGGTATTTCTGCTGCATTATGTGCCATATTCAGTTTATGGAAACGTCCGATGGTCAGGGTTGCATTTTCTGATTTTAAAGTGCCAAAGAAAATTGCATCACAGCTTTTTTCACAGGGAGCTGCCATGTCTGTCATGTTCACTGTTGTTGATATAGGTTCCGTTGTCCTTCAGGCTGGAATCAATTCCCTTGGCCGTGACCTTATTGCAGGCTATACCGCCGGCCGGAAATATCTTGAACTTATGATGATTCCTGGAGGTGCCTTTGCTTCTACAGCTGCAACATTTGTAAGCCAGAATTATGGTGCAAAAAGTTACGACCGTATAAAAAAAGGTGTCATGAGTCTTGTTGGAATTTCATGGATATGGGCAACAATTGCACTGATGATTTCATTTTTCTTTGGCCGGTTACTTGTAACGTCCATAACAGGAGCATCTGCTGATGCGCTGATAATCAGATCAGGACTGAAATATCTCAGGATTGGTGTTCCATTTTATTATTCACTTTTTGTACTGGTGATTGTGCGCAGTTCATTGCAGGGAATCAACCAGAAAAAACTTCCTCTTGTTGCAAGTGGCATTGAACTTCTTGTAAAAATCATTGCAACAGGGTGGCTTATTCCTTCTTTAGGTTTTATAGCAATATGTTTTGCTGAACCTGTAATATGGGTGTTAGGAATGCTCTGGGTTGCACCTGCATTTGCGCTTTCATTAAAGAAACTGACGGCCTAAAATCCTGTCCTTCCGCGGAAACTCCGGGCAATTGTGAGCTTGTCCGCATATTCAAGATCGCCACCTACAGGAATGCCGGTGGCAAGCCTTGTGACCTTTGCCTGTGTCTGGCCTGTCAAAAGCCGTTGCAGGTAAAGGGCTGTCACATCACCGTCAACAGTAGGATTTGTTGCGATTATGACTTCCTGGACATTGCCTTCTTTTACCCTGGAAATAAGCGGTGTAATTGAAAGCTGGTCTGGGTCGATTCCTTCGAGTGGTGAGATGACGCCTCCAAGAACATGGTATAAACCAGAATATTCATGGAAAGCTTCAATTGTGGCCACATCTTGGGGCTGTTCAACTACACAGATGACCGACCTGTCCCGCAATGCATTTTCGCAGATAGGGCATGGATCAGATTCTGTCCAGGAACCACATACGCTGCATGGTTTGATTTTTTCCTGCAGTCCCGCAAGTTGCGTTGCGAATCTCTGCACATAAGCCCGGTCGGCTTTTAAAATATAATTTGCAATCCTGTTCGCGCTTTTCTTTCCGATGCCGGGAAGTCTTGCAAAGGATTCTGTAAGTTCATCTAATGCGTTCATCTGAAATAGTTCCTGAAAATTAAAGTCCCGGAATGTTCATTCCATTAAGCATGGGACCGTATTTTTCTTTTATCGCATTCTGGATTTTTTCCATTGCATCATGATGTGCAGAAATTATCAGATCCTGGAGCATTTTTATATCCCGGGGATCAACGCAGATTGGATCAAGCCTTAAATCCACCATTTCCATTTTTCCGTTCAACGTAACATTCACAATGTTGCCTCCGGAAGAACCTGTTGCGGTAATTGCAGCCATTTCTTCCTGCATATGTCCGATATTTTCTTTTAATGACTGGATGTTTTTGAGCATATCAAATGGATTCACTTTTTTCCTCCCACAATCGTACCTTTAAATATTTTGCATAACAGTTCTACCTGTTCTGGAATTTCTACAACTGTTTCTTCTTCCGCAGCCTGTTTTACGGAAACGGTAAAGGACATGTTCCGGCCCGTGATTTTTGAAATCAGTTCATTTATAAACTGGATTTTATTGTCAATCTGCATCTTCTGGAATGAACTTTCAATGACTGCGGAAATCCGGTTTTCCTTTAGTCCCCAATCCGTTGTTTGGGAAAGCAGGGATGAAAGAAATCCGTCATCAAGTGAAATGGAATTGACTATTTTATTCTTTAAATCTTCCAGTTCCTGTTCACTGGCTGAAAGGGGCTTTGCCGGTTTCTGTTCCTGTGGCTCGTCATCATAATTTTCATAGTAAGAATAATCAGTTCCGCCATTACTATAGGCATCACCTGTTTCGTATTCTGTGGGACCGTCGTACTGTTCTTCCGGATAACCGGCATCATCAGGATTTCCGGCATCAGCGGATGAGTAACCGTCAAATTCAGATGTATCAATTACCGTTTTTTCTGCATTCTGCGGAATTATGGCAGCTGCCTGAGACTGGACATCAGATTTTTTTTCTGAACCCTCGTTTAAAATAGAAGAAAAGAATGAAATCCCGGGTGCAGGACTTGCCGGTGCCTGAGATTCCGGTGCTCTGACAGCCTGCACATTTTTCTGAGGCTCATTCATTTTTTCCTTCATTGCGGAAAAGAAAGATGAAGGTGTCGTTCCAGCATTTGTTTGCGGCGCGTCATCATTTACCGATGCCGCGCCATCATTAAAACCCGGCTGCGGATTTCCTTTTGCGGTTCCCAGTAATGAACTTGCCTTATCAATGGCGGCCTTGACTTCCGATGGGGAAGTGTAATTTGATAGCCAGCATAACCTGCTGAATGCCAGGTCAAGTTCATAGCGTGGGGAAAGTGAATAGCGGATGTCACGGTAAAGCTGGAGGAAAATGGAAAGTGCCCGTTCAATTTGAACAGGATTCCATTTTTCAAGGACAGTTTTGCTGAATCTTGAAGCATCCTGCCCTAAAAGCGATTCCTTTGAAATTCCGTTGCGGATTAATAAAAGGCTCCTGAGGTAATCTGCACTGTTTGTTATAAGCTGTTCAATGGAAATTCCAATCTGGAGGAATTCATCAAGATGGTTTTCCGCTCCTTGAGGATTTCCGTTTGCACATTCTTCAAAAAGTGCGTTGAGCCTGTCTGTTCCTAAAAGTCCAAGCTTGTCCCGGATTTTCTCATATGTAATGTGATTTTCACTAAAAGCCGCAACCTGATCAAAGAGGGTATAGGCATCGCGCATTGAACCTGTAGATTCTCTGGCAATCCAATACAACGCTTCCTCATCTGCCTGAATTCCAATATCCTGTGCAGCCTGGGCAAGCTGTTCCTTTATCTTATCAATGGCCACCAGCCTGAAATTAAACTGCTGGCAACGGCTTTTAATTGTTGCAGGAACCTTGTGAAGTTCCGTTGTTGCAAAAATAAAGATTACATATTCCGGCGGCTCTTCAATAGTCTTGAGCAATGCATTGAACGCACTGGTAGAAAGCATGTGGACTTCATCGATTATATAGATTTTATATTTGCATGAATTAGGTGGAAAAAGCACTTCATCCTTAATCTGGCGTACATCATTAACGCTGGTATTTGAAGCACCGTCTATTTCAATTACATCAAGGCTGGAACCCTTTGTAATTTCCTGGCAGTTTGTACAATGACCACATGGACAAGGTGTAGGACCTTCCTGACAGTTAAGTGCTTTTGCAAAAATACGGGCACTGGACGTTTTTCCGCACCCACGTGGACCTGAAAAAAGATAGGCGTGGGCTATTTTCCCTGTCTGGATAGAATTCTTTAGTGTTGCTGCTACAAATTCCTGACCAATAAGATCTTCAAAACGCTGTGGACGCCTTCTGGTCGCTGTTACTTCATATGCCATGAAATTAATATACACGAAAATAGTACTTTGGACAACAAAAAAAGCCGCCACCACGGGCAGCCTTTATGATACCGTCTGTTAAAACGTTCAGCCGTTATTTCTGGCCGGATTCAACTTCCTTTATAAGGAATCTTTCTTCAGCCTTTTTGTAAATGAAATGCTGTATTATGAAATTTACAATTGCCATTCCAAAGTAAATGAATATCAGATTGTTATTGTCACCCATTGCAAAAAAAAGGGGAACAGTCAGGCCTTCAAAGATTGCCGTCAGGATAAGGATTCCCGGTGTAAACAAAGGCTGATCTTCATAATTCCAGCGTGATATAAGTGAATTCAGAAGGCAGCAGAACGGGAGCACCAGTCCAAGGCTGAAAACCAACACTTCGCCGTATTTATAAAGGTCGGTTGCATCGTCAAGGATTTTGTACAACGCATATGTTGCAAGTCCGCCAAATATTCCTGTTGCATATTTCGCGACAAAACGTGATGTTTTCATTTTTTTCCGATTTTATTATTGAGTATGTCCGTAAAAACTGTTGTCTCTTCCGCCTTCAAAGCCCAGCTCCTCGGAGACTCGTTAAAATTGCTTTTGTATTTTTCACTACCATGCCGACAGTTTAATTACTTATTCTGCATAGTCTTTTCTACATCATCAGAACCGATTTCAATACTTTGCGTCGAGGTCCGCCATTAATCAACAACACTATAGCCGGACATAGCCTTTAGTTTTACTGAAAAAAAAACTGTTCCCGGAGGAACAGTTTCCAATAACCAGACCGGTTATTTATTTCTTCTGCTCAGAAGGCTTTTTCTTTGCTTCAGCAACAGCAGCTGACATCTTGGCACGTGCCTTTTCAACATCGTTAACCATAAGGATCGGCTGACCGGTTGCATCCAGTGCATCACGCCAGAGTGAACCTTCCGGATCAACGGCATTGCGGTGAGCCGTAACAGCCTTGATTGGAAGATGAACGAACTTGTCATGAACAAGACCGATGACGAGCTTTGTTTTTCCGGCCATTGCTGCATGAACTGCATTGTTTCCAAGACGTTCACAGTAGATTGAATCTGATGCAGTTGTAACAGAAGCACGTACCTGATAAGAAGGATCGATATATTTAAGATTGATTTCGATGTTCTTTGCCTTGAAATACTTTTCAATTTCAGACTTGAGGAACAGACCGATATCTGCAAGCTTCTTGTTTCCAGAAGCATCTGTTGCACCTGTAGTTGCAAGAAGATCCTGTCCGGCACCTTCAGAAACTACGATTACAGCATGTCCACGGCGTGCAAGACGGCGTTCAAGGCATGCAAGGAATCCGTTTTCACCTTCCATATCAAATGGAACTTCCGGAATAAGACAGAAGTTTGTTTCATGGCTTGCAAGTGTAGCTGCAGTTGCAATGAATCCTGCTTCACGTCCCATGAGCTTTACAAGACCAATGCCGTTAATCTGGCTTGCAGCTTCCATATGAACGGCAGCAACTGCTTCTTTGGCACGCTGAACGGCAGTTTCAAAACCGAAAGAGCGGTCAATGAACATAAGGTCATTATCAACAGTCTTTGGAACACCTACAACAGCGCATTTAAGTCCGCGCTTTTCTACTTCACAGGCAATGTCATATGAACCACGCTGTGTTCCGTCACCACCGATGATGAAAAGCATATTGATTCCGTCGCGTTCGAGACAGTCAACGATTTCTGCAACACGCTGTCCGCCGCCACGGCTTGTTCCAAGATAAGTACCACCAATCTTGTGGATTTCATCTATTAGATAGCGGTCCAGTTCAATTGGTTCGTAACCTTCATCAGCGAAGAAACCATGATAACCAAACTGGTAACCCTTTACAGTCTTTACACCATAACGTGTGTTAAGACAGCGTACAATTGCACGGATGACATCATTCAAACCTGGACAGAGACCGCCACAAGTACAGATTCCTGCTTTTGCGTGAGAAGGATCAAAATAAATCTTTTCACGCGGACCTGCCTTTTCCATCAGGTTTGAAGAATCAAGTACGACAGGTTTTGTTTTATCATAAACGTTTACAGTATTAATGACATATGAATTGTCACTTACATAGTTTGCTGTTAAATCACCATGAACATTTGACAATTTGATTGGAGATGCTATTGTGCACGGTCCCAATGTCTCAATTGTAAAATCGTAATTATCGTTTGCCATAAAAACTCCTAATTAATCACTAGATATAATATAGTGACTATAGAGATTTTTCAATATAGATAATCTGTAAAACACTCGATTTTACAGATTACCATAATTAAAAGTCGAAGCTCAGGTTCAAGATTAAGCTGTCATCTTCAAAGAAACGGGTGCGGATTGTCTTTTTGCTGCAGTTGACCACATTTGTGCAGGACGATTCCCAGTAACTGCCATCATCCTGAAGCTGTTTGCGGGTCATACTGCGGACTTTTTTGCTCTGCTCATTGATGTAGGCTGTAACTTCTGCCTGATTTTCTTTTGCCATAATATAATCATAAGTCCATTCAGGCTGTTCCCCTATGTATTCGCTCCGTGCATCAAAACTGCATTTTTCTGGAAAATATGACTGGAAATATGAAATGCTGTCCATAAGCTGGAACATATCATCTTCTGTCTTTATACCGGACAGTACTTTTGTAAGATTTGTGTACCGGCCGACACCGCATTTTAATCCCTGCTTTCTGGCAAATTCAGGTGTCAGGTAAAAGTTTGTCTGGGCAGGTTCTTTTTCGAGGAAAGAAATTTTGTTTTCTGCAATTTCAAGGACACCGTAGTTTCCGCTGGCATCAGCAAGAATGAAACCGAAATTCCACGGGAAGTCTCCATCTTTTGAAGTGTAAATGTCGAGGGTTTTTATGTATTCAATAGCTTCCTTGACGTTTCTGCAGTTTTCAGCAACATGACGTGCAATGACACCGGCATATACACGCTCTTTTGAGTCAGGATTTGTTCCGGAACATTCAAACTTACTCTGTCCTGTAGGATAATATTCTGCATATCGCATATTTACTTCTATATATAAGCCTTCAGAATTAAGGACATCCAGGGAAAGAAATGGCAACAGATTGTAGTAGACTTCCGGCAATCCGTCTTTTTTTACATCCTCATAATCAGGAATAAGGATGCTCATATATACCAACCCGATGGTTTTGATTCCTTTCTCATTTTTTGTGCGGACAACAAAAGCAGGTTTGTTTGTAATGAAGAAATCCAGATTGCGGCCGACAATTGTACTTCCGTCCGGCAGAATTTTAGCTGCTGCACTGCATCCGGAAGGCTGCCAGCTGTCAAACATGTCGTTGATGATGTTTCCGGCATTCTTATAATCAAGGTCAGTAAAAATTTCGGTTTCGAATACCTGTGGAATGACTTCCTTTAACTGGACTTTTTTGAGATTGATGACTGTGCTGACAATTTCTTCTTTAATTTCTTCCTGAGCTTTAGGTGTACAGGAAATAAATGCAATGGCTGCACCAATAAGTGCAATGCTGAGTGTTGTTTTTGCTTTCATAGGAAGACTGTAATCCTAAAATATTATTCTGTCAAATCTTCATGGTGCTGGACATTTCCGAGATGAAGGATTTAAAACTTTCTACCATTGTATTTTGCAATTTTTTTTTTGATTTCCTTGTTCATTTCAAAACTTGAAGGCACCGGAGGAGTGCGTGATTTATACGCAGGCACATTTTCCACGGTAATACAATTTTTTTTAACAACGCTTTTTACGGACATAGCCAATTGTAAAATTGCAGGCAGATTTTTATTGTGATATAATCAAAAAACATAAAATTGACGGAGAAAAGAATGTATTTTAAAAAAATATTTTTGTTTGCAATGATGTTTACCTTGACTTTTGCAGTTTATGCAAAGGGTGAAAAAAAATCTAAGCAGAATAAAAATCAAACTGTAGAAACAAAAGTTAATAAAAAAGCAGGACCTTTAGTGCAGATTGTTTTACCTGTGGGAGAAAATTTATCTGAGTCAGAAAAAGCCTGGCTTCCTGGGCAGCTTCAGGACAAAATAAAAAGCAATTTGCAGGATTATCTTAACTTCAGGACTGTAGTTGATTCAAAATCAGAAAAAGAACTGGCAAAACTTCAGGCTCAAAGTGAAAACGACCTTCATGATGAAAACGATGCAATTGAACTTGGAAAGCTTTCGTCAGCAAAAATGGCAGTGTTTTCAAAAGTTCGTAAAACTGCAAACGGTTATGTTTTAAGCCTGAATTACACAGACTTAACCACCGGAGAAGAAAAGGCCAGTGTAACTTCAAAAGAATACACAAAATCAGAATATCTTTATGGCACAACAGGTGCCGTAGATGAAACAACTTTAAAGCTTGCAGAAAAATTGGAAACATCACTTTCAGAAGTAACAAAAAATCTTCTTGCAAACGGTTCAGCAGATTTTACAGTTGATGCTCAGCTTGCCCTTGCAAAACAAAACGAAGAAGCATACCGTCGACAGCAGAAAAACCTTGATGTAGAAATTGCAAAGCTTTCTGCCAGCACAGACATAAATGCAGTTCAGAATAAAAAGAAGCTGGAAGCAGAAAAAGCCCTTCTTGCAGAAAAACAGAATGCAGAAGCAAAAAGACAGCAGGAGCTTGCAGAACAGAAAAAACGTGCCGCAGAAGATGAAAAGCTGGAAGCAGAACGTTCTATTGCTTTAAAGACTCAGCGAGACCAGATGGCAAAGGATGCAGCTGCAAAAGCCGCCGAAGTCCGTAAACTTAAACTGGAAAAGCAGGGAGTTTTAGGACAGATAAATGTAATAGAAAGTAAGAAAAAGGCACTTGTGGAAATCCGTCAGGGAGTAGAAACCAGATGTATGGAGCTTTATAATCAGCTTGAAACTGACAGGGTTTCAGAAGAACAAAGAATCCGGAACAGACCTTTAGGAACTTCTGAAAAAGATGAAAACGGAAACCAGACAGAACAGTCAAAACAGCGCCGGGAAAATCAGGTAATTTCTGTCTACGAAAATTTAACAAATAAATTCTTTGCAGACTGTGATAACGTAAAAAATGCTACAACCGCTCAGGAATCATCTTTACTTGCAGAAATCAGAGATGATCAGAAAGCCCTTTCAACAATCAGAACAGTTTCTTCTATGGGTGATGAATTAAAGGTAAGTTTTGGAGCATTTGATGGAGGTAAAAACGGCTGGGTTTCTTATATTTCGCTTTATTCAGACGGCGTTCTTATTTACACAGACAGTTTTATTGTAAATTACGAAGCCTTAAGCGGAAAAAAGCAGCCGACAGAAACAGAGCTTGAGGATTTTGCAGTTGCCGATGAATACGACAACAACATTGATATGTACAACTCCCTTCTTACCCGTGGCGATCCGATTATCTATTTTGAAATTGACTACAACGTTACAGCAGAAGGAGATGGCAAGCCGAGCCAGTACAAGTTTAATTTCTCAAAGATTCGTGTAATCAATACAGTAAGCGGTAAAGTTACACAGACAAGTTCCTTGAACAAAGTGCAGCCGCGTACAATGAAGCCTGAATGGGATTTGAGGGAAATTGTAGGAATTGTTACAAAAGAAAAGGCAAAGTTTAATGCATTGAAAAAATATATTGCCAGAGGACTTACATTGGCAGTGGCGATAAGAACGGAAGAAGTAAATGTAATGTTAGATAACTTTGGAATAAAAATGGTTGATATTCCAGGAAAAACATTCTCGATGCTCAACACTGAAGTAACACAGGAGTTGTATACATTAATTATGGGAAAAAATCCAAGCAATTACCAATACGAAAATAACCCTGTAGAAATGGTCAGCTGGTTTGATGCAGTTTATTTCTGTAACAAACTTAGTGAAATATTAGGTTTTACACCGGTATATTCAGTAAACGGCAATACAAATCCTGACAGATGGGGATATACGCCACACTATGGTAGAGCAATTAGAGGAGAAATAACTCAGAATACAAAAGCAAATGGCTTCCGTTTACCAACAGTAGAAGAATGGCAGTATGCGGCAAAAGGCGGAGTGAATTACACATATTCTGGAAGTAACTATATTGATGAAGTGGGGTGGTATAGTGAAAACAGTGGAAATAGACCACATCCCGTTGCTCAAAAAAAAGCAAACGGATATGGACTTTATGATATGAGTGGTAATGTCATGGAATGGTGTTGGGATGTCTTTCCGCATAGCAACGAATACCGTTATAGTCATGGCGGCAGCTGTTACGATTACGAACGTCATTGTATGGTTTCCTATGCTGGCAACTACTACGCTAACTATCAGAGGGGAAATCTGGGCTTCCGTATTGTATGTAACGTCGAGTAAAAACGCCGGGTTTTAGGGCGGCAAAACTTGTTTTGTGGCCCTAGGAGAGGGGGTAGGGCGCAACCGTGTGCGGCCGTGGGGGAGACCTCCCCCTCCGGATGATTTTAAAAATCTGCATGAAATTTGACTGTATGGGGAAAAATCATTATTTTAAAAACAGGTTCGACTTTTTACAGGAGTGTAAGATAAAAGCACCGCTGAAATAGCACGGCACTTTTATCTTTGCAAATCTGCGTTGCAGCTTTGCCTGTTGAACTGTTCGCTTATGCGAACGCTAAAAGGTCATTCGCAAAATTTATATTTTGCTTGTTGACTTCTTACAGGAGATGTTATGTCTAAGTCTTTGAAGAATGTTTTGATTTGTGTTGGAGTAATCCTGCTGGTGGTGGCTGGTATTTACCGTTTTTATGCCGGGAATTATAACCGCATGGTGGAGCTGGACGAGGCTGTTTCCAGTCAGTGGGCTCAGGTACAGAACCAGTATCAGCGGCGTATGGATCTGATTCCTAATCTGGTGTCTACCGTAAAGGGCTTTGCTGCCCATGAAAGTGATGTTTATACTAAAGTTGCGGAAGCAAGAAGCCGTGCCGGAGGTGTGGTTAATATTGATTCGTCCGTGCTTGATGATCCTGAAAAATTTGCTGAATATCAGAAGATTCAGAATGATCTGGGAGCCAGCCTCCAGAGGCTGCTTGTTGTAAGTGAAAATTATCCGGAACTTAAGGCTGACCAGAATTTCCTTTCCCTGCAGAATGAGCTTGAAGGTACTGAAAACCGTATTTCCGTTGAGCGTAAGCGTTTTAATGATGCGGTAAAGGTTTATAATGGTTTCATCAGGCAGTTTCCGCGGAATATGATTGCTTCTTCCGGCGGATTCCTTCCAAAACAGTATTTTACTGCCGCTGCAGATGCCCAGTCTGCTCCTAAGGTGGAATTTTAATGACGGAAAAAGCTTTTTACCGCGAACTTAATCTTTCCGATGAATCCCTTGAAAAAATCAAGGCTGCCGTCCATAAGGCGGAATCTGGTACTTCCGGTGAGATTGCTGTTGCCGTCGCCGCTGAAAGTTCCGATTATGCTTTCTGGGAACTGTTTTATGCAATTATTGCAGCTTTTGTATTTTTTTCTCTGGCACTGCCTTTTGCCGGCAAGGTCCGGAGTTTTTATGAGAATCTTAACTGGTCCGCTCCTGAATGGTACCTGCCGGGTGCTTACGGCTTTGCAGTCCTGCTTTTGATGCTTTTCTTCTATTTAATATTTAATATTCCGGCTTTGGACAGACTTATAATTCCACGGGAATATAAAAACCGCATGGTTACGGAACGGGCTTTGCGCTGTTTTGCTGAATGTGGTGTATATGAAACTGAAAAACACTGCGGCGTTCTGATTTTTGTGTCTTTCCTTGAGCG
Source organism: Treponema sp. (assembly GCA_045616425.1). GTDB lineage: Bacteria > Spirochaetota > Spirochaetia > Treponematales > Treponemataceae > Treponema_D. The sequence goes on along the minus strand of JAZLGS010000042.1, from coordinate 1,576 downwards.
TCAGGTGCGGATTATTGCTGATACAGGAATTTCTGGAAAAATCGGGAATGACTTGTGGGCAATAATTGCTGACGGAATGGTGGAAGAAATTTCAAAGGGAAATGTGGAGTTTGCATTCATAGATGCGGTTGAAAAATGCGGTGCTGTCCTTTCGGAAAAATATCCTTCTGATGGTAAAAAAGAAAATGAACTTTCAGATGGTCTTATAATTTTCTAACTGGAGGTTTTTATGTTCAAAAAAAATAGATTGGCCTTCCTTTTCTGCCTGCTGGCTGCACTTTCTTTTTCTGTATACGCAAAATCTTTTGGAGGACAGGATTCCCTGATCCAATCCTATGTAAATGATTATGCGCATGTCATTTCTGAATTAGATGCCCTGGAACTGGAGTCATATCTGGAATCGGTCTATAATTCAAGCGGGCTGCAGATTGCGGTACTTACTGTAAAATCCCTTGATGGTAACTCAATCGAGGAATTTGCCATTGAGCAGGCGGAATCCGCAGGACTGGGCCGTAAGGAAGATGATTCCGGTGTTCTTCTTGCAGTTTCTATGGCGGAACGGAAAATCCGTATTGAAACCGGTTATGGTGTTGAAGGTAATCTGACTGATACTGAATGTGGCCTTATCATAAGGAACGTGATTGCACCTGAATTCCAGAAAGGAAATTACGGCCGGGGAATTATAGCCGGAGTCCTTGCAATTGCTAAGGAAAATGGAGTTGAACAGCTTCCGGATTCTTCTGTCCAGCCTGGAAAAGGTGCCGCCTATGATTATGATGATGACGGTAACGACATTATTGCAATGGGGTTTCTCTTGTTTCTCCTGATTTATTTCTTCCTGCTTTCTGGTTCCATCGGAAGCCGGTTTGGGTTGCGCCGGTGGATTCCATGGGCTATCTTCTTTTCCAGCACTGGAGGGCACTCGCATTCGGGACACCACGGCTCCTTTGGTGGTGGTAGTTTTGGCGGTGGTTCATCAGGGGGCTTTCATGGTGGAGGCGGTCATTTCGGTGGAGGTGGTGCGTCCGGTGGGTGGTAGCGGGCGTAAATTCTGGCCGGCAAAAACAGCCTGGTCATTCGCCCCGCCACGAGATTCTGCAATGTGTAATGTGAGCAGAATCTCTGTCATGTGTTGATAAAAAGCAGGGCGTAAATTCTGGCCGGCAAAAACAGCCTGGTCATTCGCCCCGCCACGAGATTCTGCAATGTGTAATGTGAGCAGAATCTCTGTCATGTGTTGATAGAAAGCAGGGAGTAAATTCTGGCCGGCAATAACAGTCCTGTCGTTCGCCCCGCTACGGATTTTTCAGCTGGCTTTCTGTTCACTGCTGCTTTTTCAAAAGGCTATGTCCGTAAAAAGTGTTGCTATAAATCTGTATTTTACTAAAAAAAGCGGGTCCCAGCGACGGTAAAAAAGCCGGCTCCTTCAGGAGCCTTGTATCCCCCAGAGGCAACGTGCACAGCACAGCTGCTTCGAGAGTCACTAAAATTGCTTTCGCAATTTTCCGGCTCTGCCGTCGTTCCCTTCCGCCTTCGAAGCACAGCTTCTCGGAGACTCGCTCAAAACTCACCTTGT